>NZ_JACZKG010000033.1 GCF_014860165.1 Devosia sp. | reverse complement strand
GATCATCACCTACCCTTGCGTCGCCGGCATGGCGCAAGGAAGCCTCAATCAGATCACCAAGGCACAGCTCGCCTGCATCATCCGGCCGCGCATCGAGGAGATCCTCGATCTCATGCGCCGCCGTCTGGCGGCCAGCGGTTTTGCCGCCGAAGTCGCCCAGCACCTGGTGTTGACCGGCGGCGGCAGCCAGCTCACCGGCCTGCCGGAGCTTGCCTCGAACATGTTTGGACGCCCGGCGCGGCTTGGCCGCCCTCGCGCCATGAATGGTTTGCCGCCAGCGGCCGCCGCGCCGGATTTCTCCGCCGCGATCGGTCTTCTCCTGCACTGGGCGCGCGGCGACGAAAAACTCGGTGCCCGCACCGAGCAACGGTTCTTGCGTACGGGGACAGGCTACTTCGCCAAGGTCGGCGAGTGGTTCATGGACAATTTTTAGAAAGACGGATGGCTCGGCCGGCGCCTGTGCGGGGTAGCGCCGGAAAGAGCTTCAGCAAGGGACAATCGCAAGGATTGGAAGGCCGCCATGACTATCAACCTTAGAGTTCCAGATCTGACCGAACTCAAGCCGCGCATCACCGTGTTCGGTGTGGGCGGCGCCGGCGGCAACGCCGTCAACAACATGATCGAGTCCGGGCTCGACGGGGTGGACTTCGTCGTTGCCAATACCGACGCGCAGGCCCTGGCGCTCAGCAAGGCGCAGCGGATCATCCAACTCGGCGTGGGCGTTACCGAGGGTCTCGGTGCCGGCTCGCATCCGGAAGTCGGCCGTGCGGCGGCCGAGGAAAGCTGGGACGAGATCAATGATCACCTCAGCGGTTCGCACATGGTGTTCATCACCGCCGGCATGGGTGGTGGCACCGGTACCGGTGCGGCGCCCGTCGTGGCGCGCGCGGCCCGGGAGCAGGGTATCCTGACTGTCGGCGTCGTCACCAAGCCGTTCAATTTCGAAGGCAATCGCCGGGCTCGCCTGGCCGAGGACGGCATCGACGAACTGCATCGCCATGTCGATACGCTGATCGTCATTCCCAACCAGAACCTGTTCCGCGTCGCCAACGAGAAGACCACCTTCGCCGATGCCTTCGCCATGGCCGACCAGGTGCTGTTCTCGGGCGTTGCCTGCATCACCGACCTGATGGTCAAGGAAGGCCTGATCAACCTCGACTTCGCCGACGTGCGCGCCGTGATGCGTGGCATGGGCAAGGCGATGATGGGTACCGGCGAAGCCTCGGGCGAAGATCGCGCCCGTCACGCCGCCGAAGCCGCCATTGCCAATCCGCTGCTCGACGACGTCTCGATGCATGGCGCAAGGGGTCTGCTGATCTCCATCACCGGTGGTCCGGACCTGACGCTGTACGAAGTCGACGAAGCGGCCAGCCGCGTCCGTGAGGAAGTCGACGTGGACTGCAACATCATTCTTGGCGCGACCTTTGATCCGAGCCTGACCGGCACGATCCGCGTTGCCGTCGTGGCAACCGGCACCGACGCAACCATGGTGCAGGCGCTGGAGCCGGCCAAGCCGCATGCCTCGCGCACGCCGCTGGAAGTGCGCCGCCATGTGCCGGTTGAACCGACCCGCGCCCAGATCGAACGCGCCGCTGCCACGACGCCCGTCGCTCCGCCGCAGCAGGCCATCGAGCATCAGTTTGAGGCAGCTGTCGCCGAGGCCTTCAGCATGGCCGCGCCGACCCCGGCGCGCCACGATGTCGAAGACGACGGGGTGTTCGTCGAGCCCTATATCCCGGCCGCCGAAAGCATGCATGAAGCCGATGAGCCCTCCATGGCCGACGAACAGCCGGTTCCGAGCGCCTATGTGCCGTCCCATGCCGTTCGCCCGGAAGGCCAACGCCGCATGCCGCGCACCGAGGAGCTGCCGATTGTTGCGAGGCGGTCACAGGAGACGCAGGAACGTCATGAGGCAGAGCCGCGCAACGCGCGTGCGCTGTTCAAGAAACTGGCCTCCAATGTCGGCCTCAATCTGGGGCAGCCGCAGCCTGTTTCGCGGGATGAAACCGCCTATTCCGCAGCCGACGATGCGGCAGCGCGCAGCGCCATTGAAGCCGGTGGTGCAAGGACTTCGCGCGTCGCGCCGCCCGTCGAGGGTGCCCGCGGCAACCTGGATCCACATGGTCGCCAGCCGGCCCCGGCACCGCAGAAAGATAGCCTCGAAATCCCGGCTTTCCTGCGCAAGCACGGTTAACAAACTGCGGGTAGATTCACGAGAAGATTGCTCGGCGCGGCTTTCGCGCCGAGTTTTTTTTGGCTAACACAGTCTCGGACGTCCGGGGCCTGGGGTCGGAGTTATTTCGAGTATGCAAAAACTGTCCACGCGCCAGCGTACCCTCGCTGCCGCGATCAGCTTCGCCGGCTACGGCGTTCACAGCGCCCAGCCAGTCACCCTGACCATCGCTCCGGGTGCAGTCGATTCAGGCATCACCATCTGCCGCCAGAAAGGCGATGGTGTCACCACCGCGCCCGTTTCCGTGCATTTTTCCCGCGTCACCCGCACGACCCTGTGCACCACGCTCGATCTCGGCGACAGCATCAGCGTCGCCACCGTCGAGCATGTGATGTCCGCCCTGTCAGGCATGGGCGTGGACAATGCGGTCATCACCCTTGATGGTGGCGAATGTCCGATCCTGGACGGCAGCGCCCGGCCCTTTGCCGAAGCGATTCTCGCGGTCGGTCTCGAAATCCAGCCAGCGCAGCGCAAGTTCCTCAAGGTCATGCGCGCCGTCACTGTCCGCAATAATGACGCCTTTGCTGCCCTGGAGCCATATAATGGCCGGGCGCTCGACCTCGAGATCGATTTTGACAGCAAGGTCATCGGCCGCCAGCGCATGATCTTCGACTGGACGCCGCGCCGCTACTATGAGGATGTATCGCGGGCGCGCACATTCGGCTTCGTGCGCGACGCCAAGATCCTGCGCCAGGCCGGCTATGCGCTCGGTTCCAGCCTCGACAATTCCATTACTGTGCACGAGGATCGCATCCTCAATCCGGGCGGGCTGCGCTACGAGGACGAGTTCGTCCGCCACAAGCTACTCGATGCCATCGGCGACCTGTCGCTGGGCGGACTGCCCATCTGGGGCCGGTTCCGGTCCTACAAAGGCGGGCATGCGCTCAACGCGCATGTGCTGACCGGTCTCTTTTCCAGCGAAGCCAACTATGAGATAGTTGGCGCCGAAGACTTGCCGCTCGAATTCGAGGCGTTCGACGATCAGCCGACGGGTTTAGCGGTCAACCACTATCTGCGGTCCGTGCGCTGATACCAAAGGGCGCGCGGCGCCACAGTTTTGATCCATTTTCTGACTACGCCGCAGCCAGAGCGGTTTTCGTTATAAGGACGGGGCACTTCGTGACAGTTGACGCTATTGGTGGTCTCACCAGCCGGGCCGCCCGGTTTTTCACGCTTGCCCTGGTTGTTGCCGTGCTTGCCGGTTGCAGCATGTTCGGGCCCCAGAAGCTCAAGGAAGAGCCGATCATTCCGGCCGCCACGCTGTATCAGAAGGCACTGGACGACATGGATCGCCAGTATTACGCCACGGCGGTAAAGTCGCTGGAACAACTCGACCGGCAGCATCCGCGCGATCCGCTGCTGGAAAAATCCAAGCTGATGCAGGTCTATGCGAACTATCGCGGCGGCAAGCTGGATGAAGCCATCCTGGCTGCGGACCGCTATATGGCGCTTTACGCCAACAAGCCTGACGCTGCCTATGTGCTGTATCTCAAGGCGAATTCCTACTTCGCCCAGATCAAGGACATTACCCGCGACCAGCAGCTGTCGGCCGACGCGATCGAGACCTACAACCTCGTCATCTCGAACTTCCCGCAATCGGAATATGCCGAGGACGCCAAGGACAAACTGCTGGTGGCCTATGACCAGCTTGCCGGCAAGGAAATGTCGGTGGGCCGATATTATCTCGGCAATGGCCAGCATACCGCCGCCATCAACCGCTTCCGCGTCGTGGTCGAAACCTGGCAGACGTCCACCCATGTGGAAGAAGCCCTGTTCCGCCTGACCGAGGCCTACCTGCTGTTGGGCCTCACCAACGAGGCTTCGACCGCTGCGGCCGTGCTGGGTCACAATTACCCGTCGAGCACCTGGTACAAGCAGGCCTTCGACCTCCTCGCCAAGCAGGGTCTTGCGCCCGTCGTCAATGACGGCAGCTGGATGGCTGGCCTCAGGAACTGAAAGTTCCGGGGAACTAGCGGTTCCGAAGTAATCTGTTGCTAGTTTGTTCCGGGGCGCTAATATGCGCCCCGGTTCGTTTTGTTGTGGTGCACGGTAAACTGTCGAATCGGGAGGAGTGCGTGGTCGCTTGCCATGTCTTCCCGCCGACAGGTCAAAGTGGGGCCCGGCGGGCGAGGCTAGGAGCCGCTCTTCCTGTGCGTAAGGGGAATCGCGCTTTCGCGGGAATGGGCCGGTGATGGTAAGACAATGCTGGGTATGCGCCGCTTGTCGGCACGAAGTCTGGGAATAGTCCGCGCATGCTGAACGCGCTTTCGGTTCGCAACATCGTTCTCATCGACCAGCTCGACCTGGCGCTCGACGGCGGCATGACGGTGCTGACCGGCGAAACCGGGGCGGGCAAGTCCATTCTGCTCGATGCATTGACCTTGGCCCTGGGTGGGCGGGGCGATGCATCGCTGGTGCGCAGTGGCCAGGATAGCGGGCAGGTAGTGGCCGTGCTGCAGCTGGCAGCTGACCATCCGGCGCGTACTGTCCTGCGCGACAATGCCATTCCCGACGATGAAGATGTCATCCTGCGCCGCGTGCAGTTCGCCGATGGGCGCACCCGCGCCTTCATCAACGATCAGCCGGTTTCTGCCGCGCTGCTGCAGCGGGTCGGCAGCCAGATCGTGGAAATCCACGGCCAGCATGACGATCGCGCCCTGGTCGATGTCGCCACCCACCGCGCCGCACTCGATGCCTTTGGCGAACTCGATGCTGCGGCGATCAAGGTTCACGAAGCCTGGCAGGCGCTGAGCGACGCCCAGGACGCCGTGGCGGCGCAGAAGACGCTCGTGGAACAGGCACTGGCCGCCGAAGACTATGCCCGCCACACGGTGGACGAACTTTCCAAGCTCAAGCCGGTGGCCGGCGAGGAGGAGGAACTGGCCGAACGCCGCCAGCACCTCCAGCAGGTCGAGCGCTCGGCCTCCGACGTCATCGAGATCGATGAGATGCTCAATGGCCCATCGGCCCCTGCACCGGCGCTGGCGAGCCTGATGCGACGTCTGATGCGCAAGATCGACGGGGGCCAGACGCTGTTCCAGCCGCTGGTGGATACGCTCGACGCGTCGCTCGTGGCGCTCGATCGCACCGGCGATGCGCTTGAAGAGCTCAAGCGCGAGATGGCCTATGACCCGGCCGAACTGGAAAGCGTGGAGGAGCGGCTGTTTGCCCTGCGCGCCGCGGCCCGCAAGCACCAGACCACCTGCGACGAGCTGGCCGAAGTGCTGGCCAAATACAGCGCCGACCTCGATACTCTGCAAAGCGGCGAGGCGCGCCTGGGTGCCCTCAGGATCGCCGAGGCAAAGGCGATGGAAAGCTACCGCAAGGCCGCCGAGGCGCTGAGCAGTGGCCGGGCCAAGGCTGCCGCCGCGCTCGGCAAGGCGGTGGGCGCGGAACTGCCCGATCTCAAGCTCGGCTCGGCCAAGTTCATCGTGGATCATCAGGTCGACGCGTCCCGCGTGGCGGCTTCGGGGTTCGACCAGATCGCCTTTCACGTGCAGACCAATCCGGGGACGGCGGCCGGCCCGCTGCTCAAGGTCGCCTCGGGTGGTGAACTCAGCCGCTTCCTCTTGGCGCTCAAGGTGGTGCTGGCCGATCGTGGTTCGGCACCCGTGCTGATCTTTGACGAAATCGACACCGGGGTTGGCGGTGCCGTCGCCGATGCCATCGGCCGGCGCCTGGCGCGACTGGCCGGCAAGGTGCAGGTGCTGGCAGTGACGCATGCGCCGCAGGTTGCCGCGCGGGCGCAGCGGCATCTGCTGATCGAGAAGCAGGCGGTCAAGGAAGGCGCCTTCATGCGCACGCATGTCAAACCGCTCGGGGTGGAGGCGCGGCAGGAGGAAGTGGCCCGCATGCTGGCGGGCGCCACGGTGACCGACGAAGCCCGGGCGGCCGCGAGCAAGCTGCTGAGCGAGGTCGGGTGACCTGCCCGCATCTGGTTCACAGTGTCATTCCCGCGAAGGCGGGAATCTCTGTTATCGGATGCTGCAGCAAACGGAGATTCCCGCCTTCCCGCGAGTGACTCCGGACTACACTTCGACACGAGTATATGCCGAGTGATCCAATGACCGACCTGTCCAAAAAGCCCGTCGACGACCTTACCGAGCAGGAAGCCGATATCGAACTGGCGCGCCTCGCCAAGGCCATTGCCGCCGCCGATATCGCCTATCACCAGAAGGACGCGCCCGAGATCACCGATGCGGCCTATGACGAGATGCGCCGCCGCAACGACGCTATCGAGGAGGCCTTCCCCAATCTGGTGCGCGAGGACAGCCCCTCGCTCAATGTTGGCGCGCCGCCCGCCGAGGGCTTCGCCAAGGTCCGCCATGCCGTGCCGATGCTGAGCCTGGCCAAAGCCTATACGGACGAGGATGTGGTCGACTTCATCACCCGCGGCAAGCGCTTCTTCGAGCGCGACAAGGACCTCGACATCGCCTTTACCGCCGAGCCGAAGATCGATGGCCTTTCGGCCTCGCTGCTCTATGAGAATGGCGTCTTCGTGCGCGGCGCCACCCGTGGCGATGGTGCTGTTGGAGAGGACATCACGGCCAATCTCAGGACCATCAAGGACATCCCGGAAAAGCTCGCGGGCTCGGGCTGGCCAGACAGCATCGAAATCCGCGGCGAGGTCTACATGACCTATGCCGAATTCCAGGCCCTGAAGGCACGTTCGGCGGCATCCGGCGGGCAGGACTATGTCAATCCGCGCAATACTGCGGCGGGTTCGCTGCGCCAGAAGGATGCTTCGGTCACTGCCAGCCGCAACCTCAAATTCTTCGCCTATGCCTGGGGCGCCACGTCCGAGGATCCGGCGCCGACGCAGTATGAGGCGGTGCAGAAGTTCAAGGAATGGGGCTTCCAGGTTTCCCCGCTGATGGTGCGGGCGAAGTCGGTCGACGAGCTGATCGCGCAATACAAGCTCATCGAGGAGCAGCGCTCATCGCTGGGCTATGACATTGACGGCGTGGTCTACAAGGTCGACCAGCTCGAATTGCAGCGGCGCTGGGGTTTCGTGACCGGCGAGCCGCGCTGGGCCATTGCCCACAAGTTCCCGGCCGAGCAGGCGACGACCACGGTCAAGCGCATCGATATCCAGGTCGGACGCACCGGCACGCTGGCCCCGGTGGCCCGGCTGGAGCCGGTGACCGTGGGCGGCGTGGTGGTGGAGAATGTCACCCTCCACAACGAAGACTACATCAAGGGCTTCGACAGCAACGGACTGCCGATCCGCGAGGGCGTGGACATCCGCATCGGCGATACGGTGGTTATCCAGCGGGCCGGGGATGTCATCCCCCAGATCGTCCGCGTGGTGCTGGAAAAGCGCCCTGATAATGCGGTGCCCTATGAGTTCCCCCATACCTGCCCGGTCTGCGGCTCGCCGGCGACGCGCGAGATCAATGAAAAGACCGGCAAGGAGGATTCCCGCCGCCGCTGCACGGGCGAACTGATCTGCCCCGCCCAGGCGGTGGAAGGCCTGCGCCATTTCGTGTCGCGCGGGGCGATGGATATTGAGGGGCTCGGCGCGGAGAATATCGAGCTGTTCTTCAGCAAGGGGCTGGTCAAGACCGCTGCCGATCTTTTCACCCTCAGGGATCGCCGCCCGGCGGTGCAGCAGGCTTTGGCCGAGCGCCGCGAGGAGCAGGCCAGGATGCGCGAGGCCGCTTCGGGCAAGACGCGCAAGAATGTACGCGCCGTCGAGGACCGCAACTACGAGGGCCTCGACAAGCTCTTTGCCGCCATCGATGCGCGCCGCGAGCCGGAGCTGGATCGTTTCATCTTCGCCCTGGGCATCCGCCATATCGGGGAAACCACGGCTGCGGTGCTGGCCCGAACCTTCTCGACGATGGAAGAGCTGATCCGCGTCGGCAAGGAGACTGCGGCCGCAGCGGACCCGCATAGCGTCTTCCCGTCGGTCGATGGCATTGGCGGCACGGTGATCGAGGCCCTGGTCGATTTCTTCGGCAATGAGCGCAATGACGTGGTGCTGAACGCCCTGTTGTCCCAGGTTCATCCCAAGCCCTATATCGTCAATGTCTCGGCCGACAGTGTGGTTGCCGGCAAGACGGTGGTGTTCACCGGCTCGCTCGAAAAAATGTCACGATCGGAAGCCAAGGCTATGGCCGAACGGCTGGGGGCGAAGGTGGCAGGCTCGGTATCGGCGAAAACCGATATTCTGATTGCCGGACCCGGGGCGGGGTCCAAGCTCAAGTCCGCCGAAGCGCTTGGCGTCGAGGTCATCACCGAAGACGAATGGTTCGAGCGGGTCGGCAAATAAGCAGGTAAGTGTAAGCAGACGATCGCGAAGCGTCACGAGGGAGAGCGCGATGAGGGTATTGACGGCGGTGGCCATGGCCACCCTGATGCTGCCGGGTGCCGCAATGGCAAGCGATGTGGGCGAGCAACTCGCCCAGCGGCTTTATGATGGCACGTTGGCCGAGGCCCGTGACGCCAGCATCGAGCGCTGCGCCCAACTCAATGCCGATGCCTGCTTTGCCGCCGGGCTGACCGATCTTATCGGGGGCGTCGAGGGCCTGTCACAGGCGCTCTACCGACACGGCGCGACCACGCCGGGCACCCCGGCGGCCGCCATGCTGCTGGGCCTCGATGGTGGCGCCACTGCGGCACCCGCCAATCCAAATCCGGAGCCGCTGAGCTACGAACAGCTCCGCAGCATTCTCAGTGACTATGTGACCGCGATGGACAGCGCCCGCGACTATTTCAAGCTGGCCGATGCGGGCAGCTTTGTGGTGACCATCGACCCGCTTCGGGTGCGGGTCGACCTCGATGGCGATGGCACGGCCCGCGAGGGCGAGACGCTTGGCGCCATGGTCGGGGGCGAGTTCGCCGATGTCCCGTCGCCCGATGGTCCGCCACCTGGCGGCAAGAGCAAGACCAAGGGCGCCGAGCCCGTCGTGGACACGAGCATCGGCTTCGACAATGCCGACGCGATCTGGTTCGCCGGCTATAGCCAGGTTGCCGCCGCGCCGGTCGACCTGCTGCTCGCGCATGACTTTTCCGAGTTCTTCAATGCCTATCTGCACCGGGTCTTCCCGGCGGCGGGCCTGCCGATGCAGGATTATTCGACTGGCAGCACGCTGTTCATGGATCCGGACAGCGATGCATTCATCGCCGACATTATCGCGGCCATTCACACGGCTGATTTTCCGGTGACCGATAGCGAACGGCTTGCCGGCGTCCTCGCGCGCCTCCAGTCCATCGTGGCGTTCTCCCGCAGGAACTGGGAACTGATCCTTGCCGAGACCGACGACAACCGCGAACTGGTGCCCGGCCCGCACCAGACGTCGCTGGCGCCGGAAATGCCAGTGACCTCGGAGGCGCCGGAAGCCTGGATGGCCACCCTCGACACGGTCGACCAGATCCTTGCCGGGGAACTGCTGGTGCCGCATTGGCGCTTCAAGCAGGGCTTCGACCTCAAGGCCTACTTCGAAACGGCCACCGAGACCGACATCGTCATGCTCATTGCCGGCCAGGGGGCGCTGCCCTTTATCAAGGCTGGCCCGATCGCCGATGCGCAGAGCTTTGCCGAAGCCAACCGGGTGTTTGGCACCGACTGGCTCAACTACGCCTTCTGGTTCAATTGATGCGCAGATACCTCCCGGCCTTTGGGCTTGCACTGTTGGCGGCGCCGGCTCTTGCCGCGCCGATTCCCAGCTTCGACGATCCGCGCGCCTTGCTCGTGGCAGTCTATGAGCAGATCGAGGCATCCGAGAACTGGGAGACCTTCGACTCGGACGCGGCTTTCGACGAGGTGGACACGTTTTCGAGCGAGCTATACGCCAGCTTCGCCGCAGCGGATGCGGCACTGAAGGCTGAGGGCAACGAGATCGGCGTGCTGGATTTCTCGCCCTTCATCAATGGCCAGGATTCGGGCGGCATGGATTTCGCGGTCGGCCAGCCCAAGATCAAGGGCGACCGGGCCGTGATAGTCGTCGACATCACGGGCTATCAGCACCAGCAGATCACCTTCGAGCTCGTCGATGAGGGCGCCAGGGGCTGGAAAGTCGACGACATCATCCTGCCCGGCTATGACGGTTCCTCGCCCGAGCGGATATCGAGCTTCTTCGCCAACCCGTTCTGACCTATTCCGGAGACTTCAATGCGTCTTGTTACCCTCGCTGCCGGCCTTGTCCTGGCACTGACGAGCCTTGCTGCCGCCCAGTCCTATGATACGCCCGAGGCGCTGATCGAGGCCTTCTACCAGCCCTATTTCGATGGCAGTTTTCCGGAAGACGAGAGCCAGTTCCGCTCGGCGGCGCTGCAGGCGCTCTACGACAACGATGCCCAGATCACGCCCGAAGGCGAAATGGGTGCCATCAGCTTCGATCCCTATATCGATGGTCAGGACTACGACATCACCGATCTCGAGATCGGGGCGGCTGGCATTGCCGGCGACTATGCCTCGGTCGATGTCACCTTCAGCAATTTCGGCGAACCGCGGTCCCTGACATATGAACTGGTGCTGGAGGATGGCGGCTGGAAAGTCGATGACGTGGTCTCCACCAATCCGGACAATCCCTATCGCCTGAGCGAAATTTTCGCCGAAGCGGCCGCGCTGTATCAGTAGGGGACCCATCGAGGGTTCCCTTCCTTTCCAAACTTTCACGTTCCGCCCCAAATCCGCCATCAGGCGATCACAGTGGCGCCGTGCCCTCCCGTTAGCCAATCGGCAGTATGTGAGGGCAGACGATGCGAATGATTGCGGTGGTGGCGGCGGCGCTGATGGTGACGCCGGCGGTGGATGCGGCCGAGATATTCAGCAGCCCCAAGGAACTGGTCGCTGCCATATATGACGATTACAATCTCGGGCGGACGGTCGCCGATCCGTCCGTTTATTATTCAGCGCGTCTCAAGGCCGTTCTCGACCAGGCCATAGAGAATGACGTGTTCGCCAGTGATGCGGCGATGAGCGGATCGGAGTTCACCCTTAACGCGGTGTTCAATCCGTTCCTGCCTGACGTCAACGCGCTGCTGTTCGATGTCGCCATCGGCGAGGCCTCCGTCATCGACGACCGGGCGGTGGTCAATGTGAGCTACCACAATTTCGACCAGCCGCGGCTGCTCAGTATTTCCATGATCCGCGAAGATGGCGGCTGGCGCGTCGATGACGTCGCCTCCATGGGCAATGAGGACCATTGGCTGCTGAGCTGGGCGCTGACCTACGATCCGCTGGGGTTTTAGCGGGCGCAGGGTCGCTCACCTCTCCCCCCAAAGGGAGAGGTGAAGCAGCTCACAGCTCCGCCGTGGCGTCCTTGAGCCAGTCCTTGACCTTGCCCTTGACCAGCGGGCCGATCTCCTTCCACACGCGGTGGTGATAGGCGTCCAGCCAGGCTCGTTCGGCCTCCGTCAGCAGCGACTTGCGGATCAGCCGTTTGTCGATGGGCGCCAGCGTCAGGGTCTCGAACTCCATATAGCCCGGGAATTCGGCGCTCTCGACCACGGTGATCAGGTTCTCGATGCGGATGCCATAGGCGCCGGTCTTGTAGTAGCCCGGCTCGTTGGAGATGATATTGCCCACCTCGAATGGCGTCGAATAGCGCGACGAGATTCCCACCGGGCCTTCGTGGACGCCGAGATAGGCGCCGACGCCGTGGCCGGTGCCGTGATTGTAAGTGACCCCAGCCTGCCAGAGGAACTGCCGCGCCAGGATGTCGATCTGTGCACCGGTCGTGCCCTTGGGAAAGCGCGCCATCGAGATGGCGATCATGCCCTTGAGCACCCGCGTATAGCGATCGCGCTCCTCGTCGTTGGGCTTGGTAGTGGACAGTGTCCGCGTGATGTCGGTCGTGCCGGAGAGGTATTGCGCACCGCTATCGACGAGCATGATCTCGCCGGGATTGAGGGTTCGATCGGTCTTGTCGGTTACCCGGTAGTGGACGATGGCGCCATTGGGTCCGGCGCCGGAAATGGTGTCGAAGCTGGCATCGACGCAGGTCTCCTCCTCGCGGCGGAAGGCTTCAAGCGCGGTGACGATGCCGATCTCGGTCAGGCCGCCTTTGGGTGCAGTATCGTCGAACCAGGCGAGAAACTTGGCCATGGCCACACCGTCGAGCACATGCGCCTCACGCATGCCCGAGAGCTCGGCTGCATTCTTGCGCGATTTGGGCAGCAGCACCGGATCGCGCCTTTCCACCAGGCTGGCGCCGCCTTCCTTGAGCGCAGCAACCACGGCTTCAGGCGCGCTCGCCGGATCGACCAGTACCGTCCTGCCGGACTTGCCCAGGCGCGAGAGCGCTATCGCGAAGGCCTTGCGCGTTGCGACCTTCGCCACGCCAGCCAGCGCCGCTTTCAGCTCGTCGGTGATCTTGGCGGGATCGAGATAAAGCGTCGGCAGGCCCTTTCTGGGCACGATGGCGAAGCCGAGGACGAACGGCGTATTGGGCACGTCGCGCCCGCGCATATTGAGCAGCCAGCAGATCGACTCGGGCAGGGTCAGCACGGTGGCGTCGGCATGGTCGGCGGCGATGGACTTCTGGATTTCGCCGATCTTGTCGGCCGCTGTCCGCCCGGCGCGGTTATGGCCGAGGAATTCGATGGTGGAAACCGGCGGAGCAGGGCGGTCGGACCAGATGGCGTCGACGAGGTTGGGTCCAGGAACCAGCGTCGCGTGATCGGCCAGTAGCGTCGTCATCTCGCGCACTTCGCCGGGCGTGTGCAGCCAGGGGTCATAGGCGAGCTTGCCGCCTTTGGGGATGACGGACGTGACCGCTTCGTTCATGCCGCCGCGGTCGGTCTGCACCACGGCGACTTTTCGCGTGTCGGTCTGGGCGGGCGCCTGCAGCGTGTAGCGGCTGTCGACGAACAGGGCGGCTTTCCTGGGGCCGACCACGGCCAGCCCGGCCGAGCCAGTGAAGCCGGTGATATAGGCCAGCCGAGCGTCACTTGCCGGCACCGACTCGCCGCGATGGGCGTCGGCACGTGGCACGAGAAAGCCATCAACCCCGGCCTTGGCCATGGCGCCACGCAAGGCGGCAAGGCGGGGCGCCACCGTCTTCTTGTCAGACTTTTCCTCAAAGCTCTGGAACACGGCTGGGGGGAAGTTCTGGGCGGTCATGGCTTGCGGTCCTCGGTGCCGGCTTGCGTCCCGGTCATGGCTGGGGTGTCGGATCGGCCCATAGCAAATCGCCGGGCAGGGCTTACCTTAGTGACACAAGCAAGGAGAGCGAAGATGGGACAGGACAAGAATTTCCTCGCGCGGGCCTTTGACGCGCTGGTCGCCGGCCGTGAACGCCAGGCACGGGCCTATGTCGAGCGCTATGAGCGCGACTACGGCAAGCTGAACGGCAAATTAACGAAGCGGTAACGGGGCTTGCGGCTGTTGCAGGGCTGGTGTGACCGCAAAGGCCTAACCAAACCCTGCGCCGAAGCCTAAATAGATCGTGACGATGGCAACAGACCTTCGTCACACGTGCATGGAGAGTTAAATGACTGAGAGCAAGAACGATTTCCGCAAGGCCCTGGGATCCGTCATCGACGCCCGTGGTCGTGAATCGAGCCGCCAGGTCAGCTATCGCATGCAGCACCAGCTGATCGGCGCATTCACCAAGCGTCCGTAAGGCGCTGCAGTTTACTGCTGACGATCTGTCGATCCCCGGAGCATGCTTCGGGGATTTTGCTTTGCATATGCCGCAAGCATGCTGGGAGATTTCTTGCGGATAGCCTCAGGGCATCTCGAGAATCAGCGTGGTCCAGTCCTTGCGCTGCAATTTCTGGCTGAGCACCATGCCCTGGCGGGCATAGGCGTTGATGACGCCACGCGCCTGATGCTGCAGAATTCCCGACAGGATCACGGTCGCGCCCTTGCCGGCAATGCGGCCGATGGAGGGCGCCAGCGCCATCAGCGGGCCGGCCAGTATGTTGGCGACAACAAGGTCGTAGGGTGAGTTCTGCATGATGGTGGGGTGGTTCACCCCCGTTGCCTCAAGCGCGATGATGTGCTTGCCGACGCCGTTCTGGGCGGCGTTCTCGATCGTGGTCGCTACCGAGATGGGGTCGATGTCGCTGGCGATGACGGTGGTACGGGTGCGCTTGGCAAGGGCGATGGCGAGGACGCCGGTACCGGTGCCGACATCGATCATGTAGCGCGGCTTCTTGCGCTTGAGCACCTTGTCGATGGCTTCGAGGCACCCGGTGGTTGTTTCGTGGTGTCCGGTGCCAAAGGCCTGGGCGGCATCGATCTTCATCGGGGTCAGGCCGCCGGGGACGGGCCCGGTTTCGTGGCTGCCATAGACATAGAAGCCGCCGGCGATGACGGGGGCGAGGCCTTCCAGCGACCTGGCGACCCAATTGATCTCAGGATCGATCGGGGCGACAGAGAATTCCACTGTGCCGCCAAGGGTTTGCCGCGCCAGTTCAACAAACGAATCAACATCGGGCGGGCTGTCGCAGGTGGCCTCGAAGAACCACTCGCCGGTTTCCTCGTTTTCATGGGCCGAGGCGGTCAGTGCCAGATCATCCCGTTCCATCACGGCATCGACCAGCGCATAGGCCTGTTCCTTGGTGAGCGGGGCAGAGAGCTGATCGACGGCCATGGCAGAAATCCTTGTTCCGCGCCTAGTTGCGACAAGTGCGGGCGCAGGTCAATCGGACTTATCCGCGCCCCCACCTAACCTCCCCCTGAAGGGGGAGGAATCCGCACCGTGGTTGGGACACGATCGCGCCAGTTAGGTGGGGTATCCGCCCAAGACTCTAGAGCTTCACCGCTGTACCGGAGATTGAGACCATCAGCATGGATCCGCCCTGGCCGACGACTTCATAATCGAGGTCGACGCCGACGACCGCGTCGGCGCCCATGCGCTCGGCTTCGTAGCGCAGTTCTTCGTGAGCCTGGCGGCGGGCATCGCGCAGGGCGCCTTCATAGGCGCCGGCACGGCCACCGACGATGTCGCGGATGCCGGCGAACAGGTCCTTGAAGATGTTGGCGCCGACGATCACCTCGCCGGTGACGATGCCGAGATATTCGCGAACCGGGCGACCCTCAAGGGTGGGCGTGGTGGAAATGATCATGCCGGCGTCTCCTCTGCACTGGCCAAGAGATAGGCCGGGCAGGGGTCGCGCGAAAGGGCGGCGAAAAATCTTTGGCCAAATTGTCGAAGCCTGCGCAATCTCGGCGACATGGAAGAGCGCCGGATGGTCCGGCCGCAGATCAGGATGCTCGCCATGCTCGCAGTGACCAGTTACCCCGAAGTCTATGTTCAGCTCACCGCCTCAAGGATCGACGAACAGCTCGCCAGCTATGCCGCGCTCGCTGCCGCCGTGAGGGGCAATGCCAAGGCCGAGGCTGCCCTTGCCGCCTTCGCGCCGGGCTATTTCAATTCCATGCTGCTGGCCCTCGACCACCACTTCATGCACCGCATGCGCGGCGCCGAGGGCAAGGACGGCAATCCGCTCAACGAGGTGCGGATGCTCACCGATGCCATCATGGAGCATGATGGCGTGCTGCGGGAGAACAAGACGATCAAGTACAAGGCGGAAAAGGCCGTGGCGGGGATCGCGGTGGGGGAGACGATTGCGCTGGATGCGGAGACGTTCGGGCGGCTGGCGCGGGCGTATGTCGAGCAGATCGGGAAGCGGTTTCCGTGACTTGCTTCCCTCTCCCCTCAGGGGAGAGGGAACGATACAGCGGTTGACGCGAGCATATGTGGCGGAGATCGGGAGGCGTTTCGTTAGTTGAACGCCTGGGCATTTGCGCTCTTGACTTAGAGCGCACTCAAAGTTGTAGCGAGTGCAGGTCGAGAACAAGGGTAACTCATGAGAATCGGCGAACTCGCTGCTGTTTCCGGTCTGTCGGTCCATACTATCCGCTACTACGAACGCATCGGGCTGATGCCCGTCGCGTCGCGCAATGGCTCCGGGCACCGATCATATGCGCCCCAGACATTGGCGTGGATCGAGTTCCTTGGTCGGTTGAAAACCACCGGCATGCCGATCAGCGAAATGCTGCGCTACGCGGAGCTGCGTGAGCGTGGAGTGGACAGCGAAGCAGAGCGACAGGCTCTGCTGATGATGCATCGCAAGGCGGTGCGGGCCCGTGTCGCCGAACTCATGGAATGCCTTGACGTGCTTGATGCCAAAATCGCCGGCTATGGCGAACATCCGACCATAAAGGCACAGCAATGACCCAGCACACCGAAAGCCGCTACGATCGCGGCGCCAAGGCTCTGGCGCAAATCGACGGCGAGGCCGGACAGAAAGTGATCGACTCGCTGGCCGATATCGCGCCCGACTTTGCGCGCTATGTGATCGAATTTCCGTTCGGCGACATCTATTCACGGCCCGGACTTGACCTGCGGTCGCGCGAGGTCGCCACCATTGCCGCCCTCACGGCGATGGGGAACGCTCGTCCCCAACTGAAGGTCCACATCCATGCCGGGCTGAATGTGGGGTTGAGCGGGGACGAGATCGTCGAGACGATCATGCAGATGGCAGTCTATGCCGGCTTTCCGGCAGCGCTGAACGGCCTGCTGGCGGCCAAAGAGGTGTTCGCGGAGCGGGAGGACATGGCGGAGGACATCAGCCCTTCTTGATGAAGCTCTCCAGCACCTTCTTGCGGCCGGCTTTTTCGAAATCGATGGTCAGTTTATTGCCTTCGATATCGGCAATGGCGCCGTAGCCGAATTTTAGGTGGAAGACGCGCTCGCCCAGGCCGAAGGCGGAGCGGTCGTTGCCAAGGTCGACGGAGCGGGCGACGAGGTCGCCGTCGATGGTCAGGGGGCCCGCGCTTTTGCGGCTCGATTGCTGGGCGCGGGCGCGTTGCCAGCCGGGGGTTTCGTAGACGCTTTCGAACGGGTCGGCCATGTTGAAGCGGGACGTGGCGCCGCCGCCATAGCCGTAGCCGCCATAGGACGAGCCGGTATCCTTGACCTCGACGGCATCGGCGGGCAGTTCGTCGAGGAAGCGGGACGGGATGGCCGATTGCCAGAGGCCGTTGATGCGGCGGTTCTGCGCCACCGAGAGGCGGGCGCGCTTGCGGGCACGGGTGATGCCGACATAGGCGAGGCGGCGCTCTTCCTCGAGGCCGGCGCGGCCAGACTCGTCCATGGTGCGCTGGCTGGGGAACAGGCCTTCTTCCCAGCCGGGCAGGAAGACGGTGTCGAATTCGAGGCCCTTGGCCGAATGCAGCGTCATGATGGAGACGGCGTCTTCGGCTTCGGCCGTGTCGCGGTCCATGACGAGGGAAATGTGTTCGAGGAAGCCGCCCAGGGTCTCGAACTCTTCCATGGAGCGGACGAGTTCCTTGAGGTTTTCGAGGCGTCCGGGGGAGTCGGGCGATTTGTCGGCCTGCCACATGGCGGTGTAGCCGCTCTCGTCGAGGATCTGTTCGGCCAACTGATAATGCGGCATCGACTGCAGGAGCGATGACCAATGATCGAACTGACCAACCAGTTCGCGCAAGGTGGTGCGTTGCTTGGGTTTGAGGTCTTCGGTTTCGAGCAGCATGCGGGTGGCCGCGAGCAGCGAGACGCTGGCCGATCGGGACGTGTTGTGAAGGATCTGGATGGTGCTGTCGCCCAGGCCGCGCTTGGGCGTGTTGACAATGCGCTCGAAGCTCAGGCCGTCGGACGGGTTGGAGACGACGCGCAGATAGGCGATGGCGTCGCGGATTTCCTTGCGTTCGTAAAAGCGCGGGCCGCCGATGACGCGGTAGTTCAGGCCCAGCGTGATGAAGCGTTCTTCGAAGGAGCGCATCTGATGCGAGGCGCGGACAAGGATGGCCATCGAATTGAGGGCTTCGCCCTGGCGCTGATACTGCTCGATCTCGTCGCCGACGGTGCGGGCTTCCTCCTCGCTGTCCCACAGCGAGGTGACCGAAAGCAGTTCGCCGGGTGCGACTGAATCGTTGTGCAGCGTCTTGCCCAGGCGATCCTCATTGAAGGCGATGACGGCGGAGGCCGCCTTGAGGATGTTGCCCGTGGAGCGATAGTTGCGCTCAAGCTTGATGACCTTGGCGCCGGGAAAGTCCTTCTCGAAGCGCAGGATGTTGTCGACCTCGGCGCCGCGCCAGCCATAGATGGATTGGTCGTCGTCGCCGACGACGCAGATATTGGCTTCGCTCGCCGGCTTGCCCTGTGCGAGCAGGCGGAGCCACAGATACTGGGCGACGTTGCTGTCCTGGTATTCGTCGACCAGCATGTATTTGAACTTCCGGTGGTACTCGGTCAGCACTTCCGGATATTCGCGGAACAGGCGGATGTTCTCGAGCAGGAGGTCGCCGAAATCGGCGGCGTTGAGCACCTTCAGGCGGGCCTGGTAATCGGCGTAGAGCTTGGCGCCGCGACCGTTGGCGTAGGAACCGCTATCGGCCGGGGAAACATCCTTGGGCAAGAGGCCCCGGTTTTTCCAGGTGTCCATCATCCCGGCGAATTGACGGGCCGGCCAGCGCTTCTCGTCGATGTTTTCGGCATCAAGCAATTGCTTGATCAGGCGGATTTGATCGTCGGTATCGAGAATGGTGAAATCGGATTTCAGGTCCACCAGTTCGGCATGGCGGCGCAGGATGCGCGCGCCGATGGAGTGGAAGGTGCCCATCCATGGCATGGCTTCGAGGCGCGGAACGGATCGTTCGATACGCTCCTTCATTTCGCGAGCGGCCTTGTTGGTGAAGGTCACCGCAAGAATCTCGGACGGCCAGGCCAGTTTCGAATTGATGATGTGAGCAATACGCGTCGTCAGCACCCGCGTCTTGCCAGTGCCGGCACCGGCCAGGACCAGCAGCGGGCCCTCCGTGGTGAGCACGGCTTCGCGCTGTTCCTCGTTGAGGCCCTTGAGATAGTCAGGCGCCTGCTGGCTGCGGCCAAACTGGCTGGTGATCGCTCCGGCGGAGGGGCGGTCGATATTGGTGGCTTTGCCAGGCATTCATGGGCCTTTCCATCGCTGCGTGCCGGGAGCGGCAGACGCTGCGCGGGGATTGACGAATCTTATTTTGTTCTCGTCGGCAATATAGGGATTGGCAGGGCCGGTGTATAGAACGGCGGGCTGTCACGGGGGTGTCATATCGGCGTCATCGGACTGTATTGTGGCCGCCCTAAGCGGAGCGGGCTACAACAGGGGCTCCCTCATGCTTTCATCGAAATCCTTGCTCGCGCTGACCGCGACGCTGCTGGCGGGTACCGCATCCGTCGCCGCGGCCGAACACTTCAATCGTATTGCCAGCTTCCCGGTCGAATTGAACAATCCCGAGGCGGAAGCCTCCTCGTCCGAGATCATTACCGCGACCGATGACGGCATGACGCTGATCTATTCGGACAGCCCGGCCGGCGGCATCGGCTTTGTCGATATCACCGACGCCAAGGCACCCAAGCAGGGCGGCTTCATGGATATGGGCGGCGAGCCCACTTCGGTGACTGTCATCGGGGGCAAGGCCTTTGTGGCCGTCAATACCTCCGAGAGCTTTGTCGCGCCATCCGGCAAGCTGGTGGTTGTCGATATCGCGACCAAGGCCGTCGATGGCGAATTCGAACTCGGCGGCCAGCCGGATTCGATCGCCCACAACAAGGACAACACCATCCTCGCCATCGCGATCGAGAACGAGCGCGACGAGGACGTCAATGACGGCGCCATCCCGCAGGCGCCGTCCGGCTGGCTGACGCTGGTGACGCTGACCGATGGCGCGGTGACCGAGGCCGGCATCAAGCGGGTCGAACTGACCGGGCTTTCGGAGGTTGCTCCTGACGATGCCGAGGTCGAATTCGTATCGTTCAACGATGCGGACGAAGTCGCGGTGACGCTGCAGGAAAACAACTGGGTCGCCATCGTCGATGCCAAGGCCGGCACGGTGACGGGCGGCTTCTCGGCGGGCACCACCGGGGTCGAGGGTGTCGACACCAAGAAGGACGGCATCATCGACTTCTCGGGCGCGCTTACGGACGTGCCGCGCGAGCCCGATGCGGTGAAGTGGCTGGACAATGACCGCCTCGTCGT
Source organism: Devosia sp. (assembly GCF_014860165.1). GTDB lineage: Bacteria > Pseudomonadota > Alphaproteobacteria > Rhizobiales > Devosiaceae > Devosia. The sequence continues at coordinate 26,458 of NZ_JACZKG010000033.1, read as the reverse complement.
CGCCAACGAGGGTGATCTCGATGGCGGGTCGCGCGGCTTCACCATTTTCGGGCGTGACGGCACGGTGCTGTTCGATTCGGGCAATGCGCTCGACGTGCAGGCGGCACTGTTCGGGCACTATCCCGATTTCCGCAACAAGAAGGGCGTCGAGCCGGAAGGGCTCGAAGTCGCCGCGTTTGGCGACAGCCGGTATATCTTCGTTGCTGAAGAGCGTTCGTCGCTGATCGCCATCTACAAGGATACCGGGGCCGAGCCCGAATACGTGCAGTCGGTTCCCTCGGGCATTTCGCCGGAGGGCCTGATTGCCATTCCGGAACGCAACCTGCTGGCGACAGCCAACGAGGTCGACCTGCGTGAGGACGGCGGCGTCGGCTCGCATGTCATGCTCTATGAACTGGGCGAAGGCGCAGCGGCCTATCCGCAGCTGGTTTCGGAGATGGGCGCGGACGGGCATCCGATCGGCTGGGCCGCCATTTCGGGCGCCGTCGCCGATGCCGAAAAGCCGGGCATTCTCTACGCCGTCAGCGACAGCGCCTTGTCGGGTGCTCCGGCGATCTACGAGATCGACGCCACGGCCATGCCAGCTCGCATCGTCAAGAAGACCATCATCACCCGCGGTGGCGTGGCGGCGCAGAAGCTCGACCTCGAGGGCATCACGCTCGATGGCGCGGGCGGCTTCTGGCTCGGTTCGGAAGGCGACACTTCCGAGCTGACGCCGCATGCGCTGTTCCACGTCAATGCGGATGGCGAGATCGAGGAAGAGGTCGCGTTCCCGGCAGCCCTGCTGGCCGCCGAGACGCGCTCTGGCACCGAAGGCATCACGGCCATCGGCGCCGGCGACGAGATGACGTTGTGGATCGCCATCCAGCGCGAGTGGAAGGACGACGAAAAGGGCTTCGTGAAGCTGGTTTCCTACAAGCCGGCTTCAGGGGAATGGGGCGCGGTACGCTACCAGCTCGAGGCGGCGCCGGAAGGCGGCTGGGTGGGCCTCAGCGAAATCACCGCCCATGGCGACCATGTCTATCTGATCGAGCGCGACAACCAGATCGCCGGCAAGGCCGCGCTCAAGGCAATCTATCGCGTGCCGGTCAGCGACCTCGTGCCGGCCGAACTGGGGGGCGAATTGCCTGATGTCAGCAAGGAACTGGTGCGGGACCTGGTTCCCGATCTCCAGGCCGGCAATGGATATGCGGTCGACAAGGTCGAGAGCCTGGCGATCGACGCCGCGGGCATCGGCTTTGTCATCACCGACAATGACGGCGTGGACGATTCCTCGGGCGAGACGCTTTTCTGGTCCGTTGGCGCGCTTTAGCACCTCCTGAACCTGCCATTCGCAGCCGGGCCCCAGGGTCCGGCTGTTTGTTTTTGAGGGTGATGACCGACACGTGATGGGGCCGCGCCGGTCGGCGGTCGAATCTATACGGCGATTCAAGGCAATGGCGGGGTTGCGCGGGCCGCGCGCATGCCTACACTCAGCCGCGAAAACCGGGTGGCCACTCGCAGTGCTGAACCGCATCTATATCATCGTCGGCATGCTGGCGATCATCGTGCTCGCCGGTGCGTTCATTGCGCCGAACTTCGTCCGCTGGAGCGACTATCGCGGCCGGATGGAGGAACTGGCGACCGATGTGCTGGGAACGCCGGTGACGGTGCGCGGCGACATCGACTTCACGCTGCTGCCGCAACCCCGACTGCGCTTCTCCGATGTGCTGGTGGGGTCGGCGGAAGAGCCGGCCGCGACCGTGGACAGTGTCGAGGCCGAATTCTCGCTGATGGATTTTCTGCGCGACAACTACAATGTCACGCGCCTCGTGCTGCGCCAGCCGGTGGTCGATTTCAGCATCGATGAGAGCGGCTTTCTGGGCAGCGGCGTCACCCTGGCGGCCGGTGCCGGCGGGGTAGGGCTGGGCGACACGACCATTGTCGGCGCGACCGTCCGGCTGATGGATCGCCGCTCGGGCGAAACCTTCGTGGCCGACGATGTCAGCGGCGAACTGCGGCTTGCCGATTTCAGCGGCCCGTTCTCCTTCCAGGGCAGCGCCAGCCACCACAGCGAGCCCTATTCGATCCGGTTCAATTCCAGCGCGCTGGATGCGGCGGACAAGTCGCGCGTATCGCTGTTCCTGCAGCCCCAGTCCGGCGGGTTCTCGTTTTCGCTGGAGGGCCTGCTGGCGCCCGGCATGGCGCCCAAGTTCGAGGGCGACATGGTCTACCGGCAGACGCCGCCGGCAACCGATGTGGCAACCGACATTCGCGGCGACCTGGTGCTCGAAAGCAAGGTCACGGCTTCGACCGATCGCGTGGTGCTTTCCGGCTATACGCTGCGCCCGGACGAGAATCGGGCCGCCACGCGGCTGACCGGTGCGGCAAGCATCCAGCTGGGCGATGTCAGAAGTTTCGATGCGGTGATTTCGGGGGGAGTGTTCTCGCTGCCGCCGCGCGACGCCAAGGAGGACGCCACCACGCTGCCCTATGAGGCTGTGCGGCTGCTGGCCGAGCTGCCGGCGCCGATCATGCCGCCCATGGCGGGGCGGGTGGGTATCGACCTGGCTGAGGTCGGGCTGCGTGGCTTTGCCCTGCGCAATGTGCGCATGGATGCCAGCACCGATGGGTCCACCTGGCAGATCGAGCAGTTTACCGGGCACCTGCCCGGCGACACCGAAGTGCGGTTGAGCGGGCAACTGAGCAGCGAGAATGACCGTCCCGCGTTTCGCGGCGAGGTCTCGCTGGCGAGTGCGCGCCTGGATGGGCTGGCGGCACTGTGGCGGAAGCCGGACGAGAACAACCTGCTGTTCAACGAACCCGGTGCGCTGACCGGGCACGTCATGCTGGGGAGCGACGCTCTGGGGCTCGTGGACGGCGTGCTGACGCTGAACGAGCGCACGCATGCCCTCGAATTGCGGATGGGCTTCGGCGAGGAGAAACGGCTGGATCTGGTGGCCCATTTCGACGAGCTAGGAGAAAGAGGCAGTGCACTGGTGGGGGCTTTGCTGCCCAATGCGGCAGAGCGTGCCTTTGGTTTGAGCTTTCCCTTCGGCAGTTTCTCGCTGACCGGCAAGGGCGCCCGGGTTTTCGGGCTGGATGGCACGGGTCTTGTCGCGGAGGGCCAGTGGCGCGAGGGTGGTGTCAGCTTCTCGCGATTGTCGGCGGAGGATTGGGGTGGGATTGGCCTGGATGCAACGCTGACAGCGGGCGGCACGGCTGCCGAGCCTGACGTTTCGGGCTCCGGCATGGTGCGGATCGACGCCGGCGATGCCCCGGCACTGCTGGGACTCTATGACGTGCTGGACGTGCCGCAGAGCTGGCGCGACTTCCTGGCGTTGTCGGCGCCGGCCGACCTGCTGGTCGATCTCGGCGGGCCACTCGATGGCGGCCAGACGCTCACCCTGGCGGGCTCGCTGGGCGCAGGCGCGCTCAACCTGCGGGCAGAGCTCGATGGTGGCATCGCGGCGCTGGGCAGCGCGCCGCTCCGCGTGACGGCCGGACTTGAATCGACCGACATTGCCGGGCTGACTCGGCAGATCGGCTTTGGCGACACGGCGCTGTTCGGCGCGGAGGGGTCGATGCTGGTGAGCCTTACCCTCCAGGGATCGCCGAGCAACAGCCTCGACGCCAATCTCACGGCAAGCCTGGGCGACGAGAGCATCAGCTATGCCGGCAACCTGCTGTCACTGGACAATGGCGAAATCCAGGGCACCGGCAGGCTCGACATAGCGCTAGCCAATGCCGGCGGGCTGGCAGGGTCGGTGGGAGCGGGCGGGTTGGCGCTGCCGATGGCCGATGGGAGTGCGCGGCTGCATTTCGAGGGCGGACGGCTGGCGCGGTTGACCGAAATAGCGGGCGTATCGGGGGATGTCGCGTTTACCGGCGCGCTGTCGCTGTCGCGCACCGGCAGCACGGCGGTGGTGGCCGGCGACATCGCCGTCGATCTGGTTTCGGTCGAGGGCCTTGCGGCCACGCTGTTTGGTCCGACGGCGCTGGTGGCCGGGAGCGGCTCCTGGCCGGAAGGGCCGATCAGCCTGGCCGAGGGGCCGCGGCAGACGCGAGGCACGGTCAGCGTCACTGCGGGGGCTCTGGCGGGTGGCGAAGTCGAGCGGCTGGGCAAGACCAGTTTCGAGCTGAGCTGGGACGAGACGCGGACGCGGCTGGCTCGGTTCGAGGCGGTCGCCGATCTCGGCACGATCAATCTCGATATTGCTGTCTGCTGCGCCGGTCCGCTGACCGACAAGACCGTGAGCGGGCGCCTGAGCATCGCGACGACGCCGATCGAGCTGATCGCGCCACCGGCAATCGCCGAGATGATCGAAGGGCTGGTCGATGGCGGCGTGCAGTTCGAAGGAACGGGCGCCAGTCTTGCCGAGGTCGTGGCTGCACTGGTCGGCGAGGGGCATTTCACGCTGACCGGGCTCTCGGTGGAGCAAATGTCGCCCGACGTCTATTCGACCATAGCGGGTCTGGACGATGTGCTCACCATGGAGCCCGATGCCATGGGCGCGATCATGGGGCTGGCGCTGGGGCAGGGACCCTTTACGGCGCCTAGCGCCACGGGGGCCTTTACCATTGCCGGGGGCGTCGTCCGACTCGCCAATTTCATTGTCGATGGCGCCGGCGCTCGCCTCGCCGGCGATATCAATCTCGCCATGGCCGAACTGGGCCTCAGCGGCGGCTTCGTCATGACGCCGCGCGATTTTGCCGATAGCAGCGGGCTGATCGGCACCGACACGTCGCGCATCATCACCCGGCTCGCCGGCACCTTGCTGGCGCCAGTGGTGACGCTCGACCTCGAGGAAATGATCGCCGCCGTGCTGGTGCGGGCCAATGAACTGGAAGTGGACCGGCTCGAAATCCTGCGCGCCGAGGATGCGGAGCGGCAACGCGCTGCCGCCGAAGAGCGCAATCGCCTGATCGAGGAGCAACGACGCCGGGCAGCAGAGGAAGCGGCCCGTCTTGCAGCCGAGGAAGAAGCCTGGCTGGCGGCGGAGGAAGAGGCGCGACGGCTGGAGCAGGAGACGCAGACCAGCCCGTCCATCCAGACCTTGCCCACCGAGCCGGTGCAGGCGCCGCTTGACCTGGGTCTGCCGCCGCCGTCGGTCAACCAACCGCAGTTCTAGCTGGGGCGGTCTTCAGTGCGTTCCTGATACCAGCGCAGCACGGCCAGCCGGGCCGCTGATGACAGGTTGGCGGTCTGCCGGTTTTCATCGATCTCGCGGATCAGCCCAGCCATCGTTCTGGATTTTTCAACGGCCATGGCCTCAAGCGCAGCCCAGAATTCGGGCTCCAGCGCGATGGAGGTGCGATGACCGGATATGGACAGGGAACGCTTGTCCACCGGGGCAGGATCAAGGTTTCTTGCGGAAGGAGTCGAGGCTGACGACTTTCTCGCCAGGCTTTTCGGCACTGTCCTCGTTGCCACCAGCGGTGGCGGTCGATTCAAGGCTGGCGTCGGCCTTGGCCTCGGCGACCGCGGCCCCGGGCGCCGTTGCCGGGTCGAACTGCATGCCGAACTGCACTGACGGGTCGAAGAAGCCCTTGACCGCCGAGAACGGGATGACCAGCGTTTCGGGGATGCCATCAAAGGACAGACCGACCTCGAAGCCGGTTTCGGAGACCTTGAGGTCCCAATACTGGTTCTGGATGACGATCGTCATTTCCTTGTCATACTGGCCGAGCAGTTTTTCGCTCAGGCGCACGCCGGGCGCGCGGGTGACGAAGGAAATGAAGAAATGGTGTTCACCCGGCAGGCCGGTCTTGGCCACCTCGGCAAGCACCTTGCGCACGACGCCGCGCAGGGCTTCCTGGGTCAGGATGTCGTAACGCATGTGATCTTCGGCCATCGTAACCTTCCAGTCTTGCGGGATAGAATCCCGAACGATCCATATCAGCCTCACGTTCCAAGAGATTTCAAGGAGAAAGGCGCGGACGCTATGGGAAGGTGCAGGCTTCTGTTGCCAGGTGCCTGCGAACCCCGCCTGTCACCCGGCTAGGGGTGGAGGACTTAATTTCCCAATGCTAGCACTGCTTACGCAGCGAGAGCGACTGGAGCCTTATGGTTGTCATTTGCAACTATAAGTTTTGGACCGATAACGGTGGTACCTCACCGAGCAAAAGCACACCCTTTACGCCCTCGTCGATCCTGTTTCGCCCCCATTGGCTGCCCCTTGAGGGGGAAGATGGTGGAGGCGCCGGGTACTGCCCCCGGGTCCGAAAGGTTTATTACGATGACCGTTTATCGCCATAGCTCTTGCGAGCAAATCCAATATAGGTGACCCCGCCTCAGGTTGCAAACGGTGTGAGCGATTTGCTGGCGCTGAACCTGCATTTGGGCTTAGCCTCGCCTCAGGACGTGGTGGAGAAATGGCGTGCCCCTTGCTGTTTTGGAGGACAGGAGTTGCGAAGGCTGCACCGCCTGCTGCGCCTTTCCGCCCATCCGCACGGACAAGCTGCAAAAGCCCGCCAACCTGCTCTGCCCGCATTGCGCCGAAGGGCAGGGCTGCACGGTCTACGATGTTCGCCCGGCGGTCTGTCGCGGATTTTACTGCGGCTGGTTCTTCCTGGCGGAACTGGGGCCGGACTGGCACCCGAACCATAGCGGCGTGGTCATCCGGGCAGAGCACTTTGACGAGGACACCATTACCCTGTTGATCCTGCGCCTCTCGCCATTCCTGGTGTCGGAGGAGTTCGCCGCAATGGTCGGCGGCTGGGTGGCAGGGGGCGTGGGGGTGGAGTTCGAGCGGGTCGGGCCGCCGGGCCATTTGCCGGCCAAGATGCGGATGAACGAGCTGCTGGAGGAGGCTGTGGCGGCGCGAGACTTGCGGGCCATGCACAAGGTCTTCGCCTGGTCACTGGCCCATATCGACCGAACCCATGTGTGGGAGCCCGATACGATCGTGCTGCGCAGCGAACTCGGTTGAGTTCAACCGTTCCACTTCATGCCCATATAGACATTGCCGGCTTCCAGTTCGTCGAGCATCTGGGCGAGGTGTTTCTGCCTGGTTTCGTCCCGCTTCACCTTGTTGATCCACAGCAGGTAATCGTTGCGCTGGTAGGGTGGACGGGCGTCATACTTGTCGCGCAGGCCGCGCTCCTCAAGCGCGTCGCGGACGAAGTCGGGCATGACCTCCCGCTTGCGCAGCGGGCGGAGGACGGGGCTCATGGCAGCACCGCCTGCGCGTCGATCTCGATGAGGAAATCCGGGTTGGACAGGCTGGGTACCCGGAAGGCCGAGACAGTGGGCGGGTTGGTCCGCTGGCCCCACACGGCCATCCAGGCGCCGAAAGCGGCAGTGAGATCGATGTCCTGCTGCATGATGATGGTGACCTTGACCAGGTCCTCCAGGCCTGCGCCGGCCGCTTCGAGCACCTTCTGCAGGTTGACCAGCGCCTGTTCGGTTTGCCTCACGACATCACCCCTGGCGACGACTTCGCCCAGGGCGTTGACGCCGTTCTGGCCGCCGATCAGCAGGATACGGGCATTGGCCGGCAGGATGATGCCCTGAGAAAATACCGGGCTGCGGTACATTCCCTCGGGGTTGAGACGTGTGACGGGCATGGCTGTTTCTCCGGGTGTGGTTCGAACAGGCTGGAACGTCGGTGCTGACGACAGATGTCAGGAGTGGTTGAGGTATTCTATTACCATAAAGCCGCAGGCGCCGGTTGCGTAACCCGAGATATCGACCGCGAGTTCCGTGGGTGCCAATCGGTGTAAGGTCGGGGCGACAAGCCGAGAGACTCAATCATGACCGACACTTCAAGCGATAAACTCATCCGGGCCGCCGAGAGATTTCTGGGCAAGGGTGAGACGGCGCTGACCGACGTCGAAAGACAGGTGCTGGAGCAGACCATTGGCAAGAAGGCCCTGGCGCTGGATACCAGTACGGTGTTCGATGAGAAGTCGACATTCGGCCAGCGGCTGGCGGATGGGGTCGCTTCGTTCGGCGGCTCCTGGACCTTCCTGATCAGCTTCGGCATCGTGCTGCTGGGCTGGGTCGGCATCAATCTGCTGCTGTCGCGATCGGCGCCGGACCCCTATCCGTTCATCTTTCTCAACCTGCTGCTCTCCATGGTCGCTGCGGTGCAGGCGCCAATCATCATGATGAGCCAGAACCGGCAGGCAGCCAAGGACCGGCTGGTGACCAGCCACGATTACGAATGCAACCTGAAAGCCGAGATCGAGATCATGGCTTTGCACGACAAGGTCGATCAATTGCGCAACGATGACCTCAAGCAACTCATCGGCAAGCAGCAGGAGCAGATCGAACTGCTGACCCGCCTCGTGGAAAGCCATATGGCGGCAGCGGCGGGCAAGGGCGAATCAACGTAGAGTGCAGGCATGCAGCCCTACCTGAAGCTCCTATCCGACATCCTTGAACATGGTGCCGATAAGTCCGACCGGACCGGCACCGGCACGCGCAGCCTGTTCGGCTACCAGATGCGGTTCGATCTCAGCCGCGGCTTTCCGCTGCTGACGACCAAGAAACTGCACCTCAAGTCGATCGTTTATGAGCTGCTGTGGTTCATCCGCGGCGAGACCAATGTGCGCTGGCTGCAGGAGCGCGGGGTCAAGATCTGGGACGAATGGGCGGATGAGAATGGCGATCTGGGGCCGGTCTATGGCTCGCAGTGGCGGAGCTGGCCGGCGCCGGACGGGCGCAAGATCGACCAGATTGCAAACGTGATCGAGAGCATCCGGAGCAAGCCGGATTCGCGTCGGCACATCGTTTCGGCCTGGAACCCGGCCGAGGTGGACGAGATGGCGCTGCCGCCATGCCACTGCCTGTTCCAGTTCTATGTCGCCAATGGCAAGCTGAGCTGCCAGCTCTACCAGCGCTCCGCCGACACGTTCCTGGGCGTGCCGTTCAATATCGCCTCCTATGCGCTGCTGACCCATATGGTGGCGCAGGTGACGGGGCTCGAAGTGGGTGATTTTGTTCACACTTTTGGTGACGTGCACCTTTATTCGAACCATTTTGAACAGGCGCAACTGCAGCTGACGCGTGAGCCGCGGCCGCTGCCGGTGCTCAAGATCAATCCCGCGGTGACGCGGCTCGAAGACTTCGTATTCGAGGATTTTGCCTTCGAGGGCTACGACCCGCATCCGCATATCAAGGCGGCGGTGGCGGTTTGAGCCGGAGCCTGCCCGAACTGGGTGCCCTGGTGGCACAGGTTTCGGACATCTATGCCGAGCGCAATGACATTGCCCGCGACAATGACTGGTACATGCTCAAGCTCCAGGAAGAGCTTGGCGAACTGACGGCAGAATATCTGCGGTCCAGCGGACGCGGTCGAATGAAGGGCGCCGATGCGGATGCCGTTCGCGTCGCGCTCGAGGATGAGACTGCCGATGTGCTGGCCATGCTGTTGCTGTTTGCGCGCAATAGCGGCATCGATCTCGAGGCGGCGCTGGAGCGGAAGTGGTTCAAGTACCTGCCGCGCTAGATTTGCGCGTGCTACATGATTGCCATGGTCTTTCGGGAGGATGGGATGAGGTTTCTGCTGGTATGTGGATTGCTGCTGGCGGTTGGTCCGAGTGTGGCCAATGACACGTCGGCCGTGCTGACGACGGGCGGGCTGGAATTCATAACCAACCAGGACATCGTGATGGAGAGCGAGGAACTCTTCATCTCCAAGGAAGAAATTCGCGTCGTCTATCAGTTCCGCAATACGGGCGAGGTTGACCAGAACATTCTGGTCGCCTTCCCGATGCCCGACATCGTGCCGAACTTCTGGTCGCCGGTGGCCTTTCCGATGGGGCCCGATGACAATCTCTTCGAGTTCGAGACGACGCTCAACGGCGAGCCGGTCGAGGCGACGCTGCATGAATATGCCTATGCCTTCGGGGTGGATCGCACCAAGCTAGTCAAGCAACTCGGCCTGCCGCTGGTGCCCATCACCAGTGCCGCGAGCGAGGCGACCGATGCGCTGGACGATGAAACGACGCAGCGCCTGCTGCATATGGGCATGGTGACGCCGGACGAGTTCGATGCCGGCGAGGGCTGGGAAAAGCACTATTGGCCGGCCTGGACCTACAAGGCCACCTATACCTGGGAGGGGGATTTCCCTGCTGGCGAGACGGTCGAGGTGGTCCACACCTACAAGCCCAGCGTGGGCGGCACGGTGGCCGTGAGCTTTCTGAGCGAACCCTTCGAAGATTACGATCCGGCCAAGGAATATGCCGCCAAGTATTGCACCGACGAGGCCTTCCTCAATGCCGTCAAGGCGACACTCGCCAGTCCGGACGATACCTATTCGGCGCCGTTCACCGAGAGCTGGATTTCCTACATCCTGACCACTGGCGGCAATTGGGGCGGCGGTGCCATTTCCAGGTTCCGGCTCGTCGTGGACAAGGGCAGCACCGACAACCTGGTGTCATTCTGCGGCGAGGGCATCAAGAAGATCGGGCCGACCACGTTCGAAATGGTCAAGACCGATTTCTGGCCAGACCGGGAACTGGACATCCTGATCCTCGAGCGGCGTGAAGGCGAGTAGGGCGTACCTTCAGTGCACCCGACCTTGTGGTTCGACGGGCTCACCATGAGGTCTCCCTGAGCGATGAGTCCCGAACAGACCTCATGGTGAGCCCGTCGAACCATGAGGTCGTGCCACCGCAGGTTCCATGACTGACCAACTCAAGATACGCGCTGCCACTGCTGGCGATGCCGCACTCATTATCCAGTTCATCGCCGCGCTGGCTGAATATGAGAAGCTGAGCCACGAAGCCAAGGCGACCGAGGCGGATATCGTGCGCGATCTGTTCGGCGCCGATCCCAAGGTGTTCTGCGAGATCGCCGAATGGCAGGGCGAGCCGGTGGGCTTCACGCTGTGGTTCTACACCTATTCTACCTTCCAGGGGCGGCACGGGATCTGGCTGGAAGACCTGTTCGTCGACCCGAGCATGCGCGGCAAGGGCATCGGCAAGGCGCTGCTGGTCAACTTGGCGCAGCGCTGCGTGGCCGAGGGGCTGGGGCGGTTTGAGTGGTGGGTGCTCGACTGGAACGAGCCGAGCATCGAATTCTACAAGAGCCAGGGTGGCGTGATGCAGGACGAATGGACAAAGGTGCGCGTCGACGGCGAAGCCTTGCGCAAGCTGGGGGCCCCATGACCGTGCGCATCGCCATGATTGCCGGCGTCGCGGAAAATGGCGTGATCGGCAGCGACCAGACCATCCCGTGGCGCGTGCCCTCGGACATGGCGTTCTTCAAACGCACCACCATGGGCAAGCCCATCGTCATGGGTCGCAAGCAGTTCGAGACGGTGGGCAAGCCGCTTCCGGGACGAACCAATATAGTCATCACCCGGCAGCGGGACTATCAGCCGGAGGGCGTGCTGGTGTTCCATGACGTCGAGACGGCGCTGGCCGAGGCCGGCAAAATTGCCGAAGCCGACGGCGTTGACGAAATCATGATCATCGGTGGTGGCGAGCTCTATGCCCAGATCATGGCGCGGGCGGACCGGCTCTACATCACCCATATCGACCTCAGCCCGTCGGGAGACGTGCGGTTTCCCGCCATTGCGCCCGAGCAATGGACGGTGATCGACCTGCCCGAGGTGGCCCCTTCGCCCCGAGACGAAGCAACCTACCGCGTCAAAGTGTACGAGCGGCGGCGGGACGCGGCGCATTGATCGGGTGGAGGCCTTACCTATATAAGTCCTCAACGAAACGAAATTATCCGAAAGGGACGCGATGCCGTGGGAGAGTAACGGAGGTGGGGGTGGCCGCAATAATAATGGCGGACCCTGGGGCCAGGCACCTGGTGGCGGTAATAATCCGCGGCGTCCCGGTGGTGGCAATACGCCCAGCCTCGAGGATATTCTTAACCGCGGCCGCGATCAGTTTCGCGGCGGCGTCCCCGGCGGTCGCTGGGCGCTGATCGGTGGCGCGCTGGCCATCGTGGCGTTCTGGGCGCTGAACTCGATCTACACGGTCGACCCGCAGGAAGTCGGCGTGGAACTGCGCTTTGGCGCGCCCAAGCCCGAATTGTCCATGCCCGGGCTGCATTTCCATCTCTGGCCGATCGAAACCGTCGAGCGCGTCACCGTAACGGTGAACCAGACCACGATCGGATCGGCAGCGGCCGGTTCGCGCAGCAGCGGCGACGATGGCCTGATGCTTTCGGGCGACCAGAACATCGTGGATGTTCGCTTCTCGGTGTTCTGGGCTGTGGCCAATCCGGTCGAATACCTGTTCAACGTGCGGGATCCGGAAGACATGGTCCGCAACGCGGCCGAGAGCGCCATGCGTGAAGTTGTTGGACGTCGTCCGGCCAATGACGTGTTCCGCGACGACCAGGCCGGCATCGAAGCGCAGGTCCAGGACATCACCCAGACCATTCTCGACAGCTATGGCCTTGGCGTTGCCGTGAGCCAGATTTCAATCGAAGGTGCGGCGCCGCCGGCCGAAGTGGCTGATGCATTCAACGAAGTGCAGCGCGCCGAGCAGGACGAGGACCGCGTGCAGGAAGAAGCGCGCTCCTATGCCAATACGCTGCTGGGCGATGCGCGTGGTCGTGCCGCGGCCCTGCGCGAAGATGCGGCGGCCTACACCAACCGCGTGGTGCAGGAAGCAACCGGTGAGGCCGAGCGCTTCAACGCCATCTATGCCGAATATGTCAACGCCCCCGAAGTGACCCGCAAGCGGCTGTTCCTCGAAACGATGGAAGAAGTGCTTGGTGGTTCCGAGAAAGTGCTGATCGAGAACGGCGCCAATGGCCAGGGGGTCATCCCCTATCTGCCGCTGCCCGAACTGCGCCCCGGCGCCACGACCACCACGACGACGGGGAACTGAGCCATGAACAATCGTCTCATAATCATTGGCGTCGTCCTGCTCGCCGCGCTCTACGTGTTCTTCTCGTCGATCTATGTGGTCAACGAGCGCGACCAGGCCATCGTCACCCGCTTCGGCCAGATCACCGATATCCGCACCGAGCCCGGTATCTATTTCAAGATCCCGACCGACTTCGTGGACAGCGTGCAGATCATTGAAGATCGGCTGCTGCGCCAGGATATCAGTGACCTGCGCGTGCAGGTTTCAGGTGGCGCGTTCTACGAGGTCGATGCGTTTCTGACCTATCGCATCACCGATCCGCGCCTGTTCCGCGAGCGGGCCCAGGGCCAACTGGCTGTGGTGGAAGACCGTATCGCAACCCGGTTTGCTGCCGTGCTGCGTCAGGTCTACGGTCTGCGTGAATTCAACGCGGCCCTGTCCGAGCAGCGCCCGCAGATGATGCTCGAAGCCCGTGACCTGATCCGGCCGGACGTCGAGCAATTGGGCATCGAAGTGCTCGACGTGCGCATCCTGCGTACCGATCTGGCTGCCGACGTGTTCGAGCGGACCTATGAGCGTATGCGTGCCGAACGCCTTGCCGAAGCCGCGTTGCTGCGTGCTCGTGGCCAGGAACAGGCACAGAGCCTGCGCGCCATCGCCGACCGCCAGGCCGTCGAGATCGTGGCCGCGGCCACCCGCGACTCGGAGATCATCCGTGGTACGGGCGACGCCGAGCGCAACCGGCTGTTTGCTGCGGCCTATGGGCAGGACGAGGAGTTCTTCGAGTTCTTCCGCTCGATGGAAGCCTATCGCAACGCGCTGGCCAATACCGGCACGACGATGGTGCTGTCGCCCGACAGCGAATTCTTCCGCTACTTCGGCTCCAATGGCGAGATCCCGGCCGGCAATCCAAATCCGGCAGCGCCGATCCAGCCGACCGCGGCCCCGATCACGGCTCCGGCGACTGACGAGCCGGCACTGGACGGGCTCGGCATCGAGGAAACCACCCTTCCGAGCATTACGCTCGAGGATGGTTCAGAGCTGACCCCGACTGTCGGGACCGAGGTGCCTGCTCCGACCGAGGAGCCAGCGGCAGCGCCGGCTCAGTAGAAGCCGGCCACCAGGTCGCAATGAAACTCGAGGCCGGCGCGTGCTGCATGCATGCGCCGGCTTCGTCGTTTACCGGGGTCAGGTTGCGGGATTGGCGATGCGATAGAGCACGTGTGGGCGAAGCCGATTGCCGACCGGCACCTTCGGATGCTCGAAATCGGCAGCAGGGTCGCGGGCCATGTCGATCTTGGTCATTACCGCCTGGCTTGGTTGATTGATGCGGGCGGTGAAGGCGACAACTTCGGGTGCACCCAGTGTTTCGAAGGCGTGGGCCAGAGACGCGCGGGCGGCTTCGGGGGCATAACCCTGGCCCCAATATTGCTGGCCGAGCAGCCAGCCGATTTCGAGCTTTGGTGCGGTGGGTATGTCGAAGTGGATCGTGCCCGTGCCGGTGAGGCCCAGCATCGCCCCATCGCTGCGGCGTTCCACCGCGAGAAACGCGCTGGTGCCGTCGGCCAGGCCGGCGATCATCGTGTCGAGCCAGGCATCGGCTTCGGCAGGCGTCTTCGTCGCCGGATAATAGCGCATGACATGCGGATCGCCGACGATAGCAGCGAAGACCGGGCGATCTGCATCCCGCCACTCGCGCAGGACCAGTCGCTCGGTCTCAAGCCTCACCGCACGATCTCTTCGTCGCTGTAGCCCTGGAGATAGAGCAGGGCCGTCAGGTCGCCATGGTCGATGCGGATGCCGGCCTCGGCCGCCACGGCCGGCTTGGCGTGCAGAGCCACGCCGAAACCGGCGATGCGGAGCATGTCCAGGTCATTGGCGCCGTCGCCCACAGCGATGGTCTGGCTGAGCGGGATGCTGCGCTCGGCGGCGAGGCCCGCGAGGCGTTCGCGCTTGGTGTTCTTGTCGACGATGGGCTTGGTCACGGTGCCGGTGAGCCGGTCGTCATCGAATTCGAGCACATTGGCGATGGCCTCGTGGAAGCCGATACGTTTAGCGAAGTAGTCGGCGAAGAAGGTGAAGCCACCCGAGACCAATGAGGTATAGGCGCCATATTCCTTCATGGTCTGCACCAAGGCGCGACCGCCAGGGGCAAGCGTTATCTGCTCGCGGCGCACTTCCTCGATCACCTTGCGCTCGAGCCCCTTGAGCAGGGCGACACGGGTATCCAGCGCCTGGCCGAAATCGAGTTCGCCGCGCATGGCGCGGTCGGTGATATCGGCCACCTGCGCCTTGATGCCGAGGGCCGCGGCCAGTTCGTCGATGCATTCCTCATTGATCATGGTCGAATCCATGTCGGCGACGAGGATCTGCTTGCGGCGGTGTTCCGACGGCACCAGAGCGGCATCGACGCGCCTGGCGCCGATGACGTCGCGGGCTGCGGCGAGGGCATCGGTTGACTTCGGCTCGATGATCTCGCAGGCAATGGAATGATTGAGCCAGTTAAGCTCGCCGCCCGTCTCCTTGATCACGGCGGCAGCCAGCGCCGGATCGAGTTCGGAATCAGCGGGATCGGCGATGAGGCAGAGAACCGGCATGAGGTCTACTTTTCGGAGGTGTGGGTGAGAGGCCGCAGGCGCGCCGTCCTGATAGCGGGTCCGACTGCCAGCGGCAAGTCGGCGCTGGCGCTTGCCATGGCCCGGGAGCAGGACGGCATCGTGGTCAATGCCGATGCGATGCAGGTCTATGATACGCTGCAGGTGGTTACGGCACGGCCCAGCGATGCCGAGATGGGGCTGGCGGAGCACCGGCTTTATGGAACGGTGCCGGCCGCAACGCGATTTTCCACGGGACAGTGGCTGAGCGCGGTCCGGGCGGTGATGGAGAGTGCCGATCCGGGGCGGCCGCTGATTTTCGTTGGCGGTACAGGGCTTTACTTCGACGCGTTGCTAAACGGATTCGCCGACATTCCGGAGATTCCGGCCGAAATAGTGCTTCAAGTTCAACAAGAGATTCAGGCGCTGGACGGGGCGCAGCGGCTGGCGCTGTTGCAGCGTGAAGACCCGGAAACGGCCGAGCGGCTCAAGGTGGCGGACCCGCAGCGGGTGATACGAGCCCTGGCCGTGAAGCGGGCAACGGGCCGCAGGCTTTCGGGTTTTCAGAACCAGCATGCCGCAGGAATGCTGGGTGATTTCCTGGTGGAGCGCATGGTGCTGGACCCGGAGCGGGATGTGTTGCGGCAGCGCATCGCATTGCGGTTCGAGCAGATGTTCGGCGGTGGGGCGGTGGAGGAGGTTGTGGCGCTGCGATCACTGCAGCTCGATCCGTCGCTGCCGGTGATGAAGGCTATCGGGGTGCGCGAGATCGGCGAGTGGCTGGATGGTACTCTGGAGCGCGAGGAGGCAATTGCGCTGGCGACCATTGCGACCCAGCAATATGCCAAGCGCCAGCGCACCTGGTTCCGCAACCGGTTTGGCGACTGGCCGCGTCGAGGGCTGGCCGGCGCCGCGCCTTAGCGTGGGCGCAGCAGCCCCAGGCGTTCGCGCAAGGCGAAACGCGTCACGAGGACGACTGCGACAAAGGCGAGGCCGGCTGCCAGCCCGATCCAGATGCCGACGCCACCCCAGCCAAGAACGAGACCGAGGAGGTAAGAGGTCGGCAGGCCGACGCCCCAATAGCCCAGGATGGCCAGCAGCATGGGTATCTTGGTGTCGCTCAGCCCGCGCAGGGCATGCGCCGCCACCACCTGGGCGCCGTCGACCAGCTGGAACACCCCGGCGACGACGAGGAAGGTCGCGGCCAGCGTCAGGGCGTTGGTGTTTTCGGGCACGCGCGGATCGAGAAACCAGGTGACGATGACCGGCCCCATGGTGAGGAACAGGATGCTGGCGAGGGACATGAAGCCGACGCCAAGCGCGAAGGCGGTCCAGGCGGCCTTGCGGATGCCCTCCGGGTCGGTGCGGCCATAGGCGTTGCCGACCCGGACCGTGGCGGCGATGCCCAGGCCCAGTGGGACCATGAAGGCCATGGATGCGCATTGCAGGGCGATGGCATGGGCCGCGATCTCATCGGTGCCGATGCGCCCCATCAGCAGCGCCGCGGCGGTGAAGAGGCCCACTTCGGCAAGCACCGTCAGCCCGATGGGCGTGCCGATGCGGAAAATCTCGCGGAAGCGCTGCCAGTCGGGTTTCCAGAACCGCAGCAGCACATGGAAGCGCTTGAAGCGGCGATGCCGCAGCACATAGGTCAGCATGAGGGCGAACATGACGATGTTGGTCAGCACCGTTGAGATGGCTGCGCCGCGCAGTTCCAGCCGCGGCAGACCCAGCACGCCGAACATCAGGAGGTAATTGCCGACGGCATTGACCAGGACCCCGCCGAGCGTGATGGCGAGGATGATCCGCGTGGCCTCGAACGCCGACAGCAGGGAGCGCAGGACGATGATTGCGAGCCCGGGAAACAGCATCCAGACGCCGATCTGGATGTACTCTTCGGCCCGGCCGGTTACCACGGGGTTTTGCCCCAGCCACAGCAATACCGGGCGGATTTGCAGGATCACCGGAATCAACAGGATGGCGAGCAGGATGGCGGCCCAGAAGCCCTGGCGGGCAATGCGGCGGACGGCCTTGATGTCCCGCGCGCCGCGCGCCTGGGCTATCAACGGCGCTACGGCGCCGACGATGCCGATGCCGAGCAGCAGGAAGGGCATGAGAAAGGTGGTGGCAAGCGTACCGGCGGCGAGAGCCTGCGGCCCAAGCCAGCCCATCATGATGACGTCGGTGGTGGTGAGTGCGGTCTGCGCCAGCTGGGCGATGACCAGCGGCCATGCCAGGGCAAAGGTCGCGCGCAGCTCGGCGCCCCAGCCGCTGGCGGCAGAAAGGCTTGTATCGGCTGCGCCGGGCGCAGCCGTGACTGGCTCGTTCATCTGAAATGTCCTACTCGCGGGGCATTGATCTAGAGGAAACCGCCAAGTAGCGGAAGAGGGCAGGGTAGTGGCATGACCGACAGAGGCGAGATTGGGCGACGGGCAATGCTGGCGGTGGCAGGGCTGTTGGGCGCCATCGGGGTAATGTCGGCCGCGGCGGCATCGCATGGTGGCGACGCGCGCAACCTTGGCGCCATAGCCGCCATAGCATTGGCGCATGGACCGGCACTGTTGGCTCTTACGCTGGCCGGGCGCGGCAGGATGCTCGGCATCGCCGCGGTGCTGCTCGCGGTTGGCACGGGTGTCTTCATCGGCGACCTGGGCATGCGCGAATGGCTGGGGCGGGGGCTATTCCCCGGCGCGGCGCCGCTGGGCGGAGTTACGATGATCGGCGGCTGGCTGGCGATCGTGGGTGCTGCGCTGGTCTGGCGACCGGCGCCCCGGGAATCCTAAAAATTTGTTAAAGTGCCCGCGGAACCAAAGGTGGGGGTGTCGCATTCTTGCCCTCGATAGTTCCTTGGAGGGTATCTCATGCACAAATTCCTGATCATCGCCGTAACTGCACTTTCGTTGGCCGCCTGCACCACCACCCAGCAGGGTGCTGCCGTGGGCGCAGTTGGAGGCGGTGTCATTGGTGCCGCGGCAGGCGGGACGGTGTTGAGCACGGCCGTTGGTGCCGGCGTTGGCGCAGTGGTCGGTGCGGCAGCAGGTAGTGTCATCGGCAAGGTTTCCGGCAGCGGCGACATCTGCATCTACCAGCGTGCCGACGGCAGCCGTTATCGCGAT
Source organism: Devosia sp. (assembly GCF_014860165.1). Lineage (GTDB taxonomy): Bacteria > Pseudomonadota > Alphaproteobacteria > Rhizobiales > Devosiaceae > Devosia. The sequence continues at coordinate 7,989 of NZ_JACZKG010000033.1, read as the reverse complement.
ACCTGCCCGAAGGGCTAACAGCATTGCAGCATCGCCCCATGCTGCACGCGCCCTTTGGGCGCCATGCCCTCGATCCGGAGTCCCTCCTGGATCGGGGGCTTCTCATTGACCAGCGAAATCGCCTTGAATTTCGAGCAGACAGCCGACATATTTTTGGCTGACGACACTGTCTTGCGCTATCTGATCGACCGGCAGAAGGCCGGAAACTTGGCTACGTCCTGATCTGTGAATCGTTTAGGCCGGGCCTGTCATTGGCCCGATTTCAACCCTTAGCCGCTCCGGCGGCGTCCACGAAGAGGACTAAACTCCCATGGCTGTCATTACTGGCACCGTCAAATTCTTCAACACCACCAAGGGCTTTGGTTTCATCTCGCCGGAAGGCGGCGGCAAGGATGCGTTCGTTCACATTTCGGCCGTTCAGCGTTCGGGGCTTCAGGGCCTCTACGAGAACGACAAGGTGACGTACGAGCTCGAAACCGGCCGTGATGGCAAGGAATCTGCGACCAACATCACCCTGCTGGACTAAGTAGGAACCGCAGGCGTCTGAAGGGCCCATGGGGCCCTTTTTTGTTTGTTTAGTTGGTGCGCCGGCAATGCGGCCCCGGGTCGACTCCCGCCAGGTCGACGTGCCAGAGTCGAGACCGCGAAAACCGGCGGAGGGCGCCATGCTGCGCGAATTCCTGCACAACTGGAACCCCATCGTCGAGCCTGTTGCCGGGCCGCGCCAATCGGGGGCCTTGCCCTATGCGATAGTCGAGGGGCGCGTGGTGTTCCTGCTGGTGACGTCGCGCCGCACCGGACGCTGGATATTCCCCAAGGGCTCGATCAGCGCAGGGATGACGGCCTGGGACAGCGCGGCCAAGGAAGCGCTCGAGGAGGCGGGGGTGATTGGCGAAATCGGGACCGAGCCGGTTGGCACCTACCGGAATACCGACAAGGGGCTGCTGGTCGACATCGATCTCTATCCGCTCAGGGTGGGCGAGCAGTTCGATAGCTGGGACGAGATGGACCAGCGGCTGCGCCACTGGGTACTGTTGGCGGAGGCCCGGCGCCTGTTGGCCGACCGGTCGCTGGTGCGCATCGCCGAACTGTTGCACAGACAGCTGACGAGCCGGCGCATCACGTCGTAAGCGCGAACAGCACCCTGCAGAATAGCGCGGCCAGCAGGGCCGAAGCGGGCAGCGTGACCACCCAGGCGGCACCGATCTGGGCCAGCTTGAGGCGGCGCACGAGATAGCGCCGCTCGTTGCGCCGCTCCCGTGCCAGCGCTTGTTCGGGCCGATCGTTGAGCATGGATGCGTCGACAAGGCTGGCCCGCACGGGCACGGCGGCGCCCGTCATGTTGCGGATGGCGAGAAATTCCCGCACGAAGCCGACGCCGAACACGGCGCCGACAGCGACATGGGTCGATGATACCGGCAGCCCGAATGCGGAAGCCGCCAGAACGGTCAGGGCTGCAGACGAAGCAACGCAGAAGGCACGGATTTCATTGAGCTTGGTGATCTGCTCGCCCACCGTGTGAATGACGCGCGGACCGAAGAGTACGATGCCCAGGGCGATGCCCGCCGCCGCGATGGCCGGCGCCCACAGGGGAAGCGACAGGCCCGGACCGGGGAGGAACTGCGTCTCGCGGATGATGACCGCAAGGGGCCCCAGGGCATTGGCAACATCATTGGCGCCATGGGCGAATGACAGCAATGCCGCGGCCACGATGAGCGGCGGACGGAACAGGGTGGCGACGTGCTTCTTGCGATTGCTCATGCCGAGCGACTGCATGCGGACCCAAGGCATGGCCACCAGCCAGCCGACGGCGGCGGCGACCAGCCCCACCAGCAGCATGCCGGCCAGGCCAGGCTGCCAGAACCGCGATAGCGCCTTGGTTGCCAGATACATGGCGAATACCCCCGCCATGAGGGCAACCAGGACAGGGACCCAGATGCGTGCCGCCGCTACCTTGTCTGCCCGGCGGGTAATGACGCGGCGGATCGCGGAATGAAAGCCGGCGGCGAATGCGGCTCCAAGCAAGGGTGACAGGGTCCAACTGATGGCGATGACGCCAATGACGGGCCAGGATACCGCGCCAATGCCGGCGGCGGCAATCGTGGCCCCGACAATGCCGCCGATAATGGCGTGGGTTGTCGAGACCGGGGCGCCGACAAGGGTGGAGGCATTGATCCACACCGCCGCGGCGAAAAGCGACGCGATCATCACCAGGACAAGCGACACGGATGTGAGCCCGGCGCCCGGCAACAGGAGCTCGTTGGCGACGGTGTCAACGACGTCGCTGCCGGCCATGAGCGCGCCGGCGGCGTCGAAGCTGGCGGCGAGCGCCAGGGCCGCTGCCATTGTCAGGGCCTTGGCGCCGACAGCCGGGCCCATATTGTTGGCCACGTCGTTGGCGCCGACATTGAGCGCCATGTAGGCAGCGGCAACGACTGCGAAGACGACCAGATGGGGCGTCGGGCCGCCCGACGCCGTCAGGGCGACCCAGGTCGCCGCAGCGAGCAGGAAGATCAGCGCAACGCCAAAAGGCAGTATATTCCGTGGCATTCGTCGCGTGGCGGTCCGAGCGGAAGGTAAACACCCTTTGGACTATGGTTCGGCGCCGTTGTCGACAGAAATACCAGCGTGTCCGCCGCTAGTTTGCCGCCTGCCTGGCAAGTTCGTCGCCCAGCGCCATGAGCAAGTGCTCCGTGCCGCGTTTGCGCTGGTCCATATTGTCGAGCCCGTCGAGGAAACAGCCATGTTCGGTAACGGTCATGCGCGTGCCGTCGCCAGCAGGAAAGAGCTCGATAGCGGCAACCGACACCGAGATGCGCTGCCCGCCCATGGTCATGTAATAGGTGTAGATAATGCGGTTGTTTTCGACGATGTCCTGATAGTGGACGTCAAAGCCGAACTGGCCGGCGCCTTCACCGCTTTCCACCAGCTCCCGACCACCTTCGCGGAATTCGAAGATCTTGGGCTCGACGCCGCCGCCAAACCAGCGCCGCTTGACGGCCGGATCGGCCCAGGCCTGGAAAATGCGGGCGGCGCTGACGGGGTAGGTCCGCTCCAGCACAAAGGTACCGTGGGCAATGGAACGTTCAGTCATGCTGCTCTCCTGCTGATGGTTAAGCCAACAGTTAAGTTATTGGCGATGCCCCGTCAATGCTTAAGAGAAAAGTTTAGTGAGCATAGGTGCCCTTGACACCCTGACGGCAATGCACCTATCAATGCGGCCACAATTTCATGGAGAGGTCCCGTGCGGGCACTCATTCTCGTAGTAGGCAGGCGCATCGGCAACGTGGGATAAAATCCCGCGCGATAGCTGGTGCGCCGAAAACAGGTCCCGAACGGGGCCTTTTTTATTGCCCGGTTTTCGCCGCTACGAGACTGGGTGTCCAAAGTGACTGAGGAAGGACTAGACGATGGCCGAAAGAATGACCGGCGCGGAAATGGTGATCCAGGCCCTGACGGACCAGGGTGTCGAGCATATCTTCGGCTATCCCGGTGGCGCGGCGCTGCCGATCTATGATGCGATGTTCCAGCAGGACGTGGTGCAGCACATCCTGGTGCGGCACGAGCAGGGCGCGACGCACATGGCCGAGGGCTATGCGCGTTCTACCGGCAGGCCCGGCGTGGTGCTCGTCACCTCCGGTCCCGGGGCGACCAATGCGGTGACCGGCCTCACCGATGCGCTGATGGACTCGATCCCGATGATCTGCATAACGGCACAGGTGCCGACCACGCTGATCGGCTCGGACGCGTTCCAGGAATGCGACACGGTCGGCATCACCCGTTCATGCACCAAATACAACTATCTGGTGAAGCGGGTGGAAGACCTGCCGCGCATCATGCATGAGGCCTTTCTCATCGCGACGACCGGCCGCCCCGGCCCTGTCGTCATCGATATTCCCAAGGATGTGCAGTTCGCGCTGGGCGACTATTACAAGCCTGACCTCGAGACGTTGCGCCACCAGAGCTATCGCCCGCAGATGGATGGCGATGCCGCTGCCATCGAGGCGGCGGTCGACCTGATGCTCAAGGCCGAGCGCCCGATCTTCTATACCGGTGGCGGCGTGATCAATGCAGGCCCGGAAGCTTCGGAGCGCCTGCGCGAGCTGGCCGAGCTCACCGGCTTCCCGGTGACCTCGACGCTGATGGGGCTGGGCGCGTTTCCGGCGTCCAACCCGCAGTGGATGGGCATGCTGGGCATGCATGGCACTTACGAAGCGAACCTGGCGATGCATGACTGCGACGTCATGATCAATATCGGCGCGCGCTTCGACGACCGTATTACCGGCCGCATCGATGCGTTCTCACCCAACAGCCGCAAGATCCATGTCGATATCGATCCGTCGTCGATCAACAAGGTCGTCCGCGTCGATGTGCCAATCATCGGCGATTGCGAACGCGTGCTGTCGGAGATGGTGCGCGTCTGGCGCAGCAAGACCAACCAGCCGCGCACCGAGGCCATCGCGCCATGGTGGAAGCAGATCGAGAAGTGGCGGGCGGTGGATTCGCTCGGCTTCAAGAATTCGGACACGGTGATCAAGCCGCAATATGCCATTCAGCGCCTTTATGAGGCGACCAAGAAGCAGGGCAAGGAGGTGTTCATCACCACCGAGGTGGGCCAGCACCAGATGTGGGCCGCCCAGCATTTCCATTTCGACAAGCCCAACCACTGGATGACCTCGGGTGGCCTGGGCACGATGGGTTACGGCCTGCCGGCCGCTGTCGGCGTGCAGGTGGCGCATCCGGATGCGCTGGTGATCGACATTGCCGGCGAAGCCAGCGTGCAGATGACGATGCAGGAAATGTCGACGGCGGTGCAGTATCGCCTGCCGATCAAGATCTTCATCCTCAACAATGAGCGCATGGGCATGGTTCGGCAGTGGCAGGACCTGCTGCATGGCTCGCGCTATGCGCATTCCTATTCGGAGTCGCTGCCCGATTTCGTCAAGCTGGCCGAGGCTTATGGTGGCAAGGGAATTCGCTGCGAGAACCCGGCCGAGCTGGATGCAGCGATTGCCGAGATGCTGGATTATGACGGTCCGGTGCTGTTCGACGTGATCGTCGAGAAGGACGAGAACTGCCTGCCGATGATCCCGTCGGGCAAGCCGCATAACGAGATCATCCTGCCCGATACGGCGAACATTGGCAGCATCATCGACGAGAAGGGACGGCAGCTCGTCTAGGGCGCTGGGAGGGTACAACCATGAACGCACATCTGCAGCCCACGGGCTCTGCCTATTTCCTGACGCAGGAAACCCAGCAAATCGAGCGGCATACGCTATCGGTGCTGGTGGACAACGAGCCGGGTATCCTGGCCCGCGTCGTCGGCCTGTTCTCGGCGCGCGGCTACAATATCGAAAGCCTGACCGTCAGCGAGACCGAACATGGCCGCCGACTTAGTCGCATCACGGTGGTGGTGACGGCGACGCCCAAGACGCTGACGCAGATCAAGCTGCAACTGGAACGGCTGGTGCCTGTGCATAAGGTGCATGACCTGACCGCCGAGGGCGCTTCGCTGGAGCGCGAGCTGGCGCTGATCAAGGTGGCCGGTTCGGGCGATCACCGGGCCGAGACGCTGCGGCTGGCCGATGCCTTCCGCGCCCAGATCGTCGACGCGTCGGTCGAGAGCTTCGTGTTCGAGGTGACCGGCAAGCCAGCCAAGATCGACAGTTTCATCGTGCTGATGCAGCCGCTGGGGCTGGTCGAGGTGGTGCGGACGGGGCTGGCGGCGATTTCGCGTGGTCCGCAGGGCATGTGATCTGCGAAAGCTGATCGCTGCCATCACAAGGTTCGATTGGGCGGCTCGCCCAGTCTGGTATAGAGCAGGGATCGCCAGTTGCGAGTCCCTGCCATGACCCATCTCTCCGTCAATCTCAACGCCGTCGCCCAGCTTCGCAACCGGCGCAATTTGCCCTGGCCCAGCGTGGTCGGTATTGCGCGCGTGGTGCTCGATGCCGGCGCCAGCGGCGTCACGGTGCATCCGCGGCCCGATGAGCGGCATATCAGGCGGACGGATGTGTTCGACCTGGCCGAGATGCTGGCGGCGGAATATCCGGCGGCCGAGTTCAATATCGAAGGCTATCCGAGCGAGGACTTCTTTGAGCTCATCGACCAGGTCAAGCCGCAGCAGGTGACGCTGGTGCCTGACGATCCGGCCCAGGCGACGTCCGACCATGGCTGGGATTTTCGTGGCAAGGGCAATTTCCTGACCTCGGTGGTGCAACGGCTCAAGGCGCCCAATCGGCGCATTTCGCTGTTCTGCGACCCCGATGCGGGGGTCGAGGGCGTGGCTGCCGCCAAGGCGACGGGCGCCGACCGCGTCGAGCTTTATACCGGCCCCTATGGCGGCTGCTACGATGACCCGGGCCGGGCGGTGCGCGAGCTGGCGACGCTGGCGCATACGGCGCAGGCCGCCCATGCGGCGGGGCTGGGGGTGAATGCCGGGCATGACCTGACGCTCGCCAACCTGCCGGCCTTCCACTCTGCCGTGCCCTATGTGGACGAAGCCTCGATTGGCCACGGCATTACGGCGGACGCCCTGCTGCTGGGCTTTGCCGAGGCGGTGCGGCAGTATCTGATAGTGCTGGGAAACTAGGTCTGTCGCGCCCCGAAGGCGCGCAGGAAGGTGGCGACGCCCGTGGTTGCCGCCTTGCGGAGGGCGTCCTCGGTGGGCCTGGCGCAGGTGCCGTCGTCCGGCAGGTCCGAATTGATCAGCGCGAAGAAGTGGCGTGCCGCGATGCTGGCGTCGGGCAGGTCGAGATAGCCATCCTGCGCCAGTTTGGCGAAGCGGCCCGCGATCAGCGGCCAGTCCCGGCCCGGTCCGTATTCCGCCCAGGCAGCAAAGAGGGCAGGGTAGTTGTGGGCTTCGCGCTTGAGCAGCGCGGTCAGCGCCCGGCCATCGACGTCGCACATGCAGCGCCCCATGACGCGGATGGCGAAATCGACCAGGGCGGATTGAATATCGTCGGGCTTGTCGGGGAAAGTCGCCAGCACCGCCATGAGCGACGCGCTGGACCGGGCTGTCACATCCTCGATGACCGCGATCAGCAGCTGGTCGCGGTCGCCGAGTTGGTTGTAGACCGTCTGCCGGGACACGCCGGCCTCGACGGCAATGCTGTCAATGCTGAGCGCAGCGAAGCCGTCGCGCACGATGGCGCGCTTGGCCGCGTCGAGAATCGCCATGCGCTTGGTTTGCGCCTTGGGAAAAGCGGGTCGCTCAGGTGCGAGATCAGTGACACTCATCGTGCAGCAATATGCACATATCGGAGAATTTTACAACTCTGTCCATTTTTGTGGACGATCACGCTTGACTGATTTTACAACACTGTCCAATATCCGGTCGTCGGCTGCCTGATCCTCCCGTTTCACGCCGATTCAAATTTCATCCGGATTCGACTCAGCGCCTTGGCGCGAGTCCAAGAGGTATTGCCAAATGAACTCCCAGATCCTGCGCGCCGCGCTGGTGCTCGGCCTGTTGTCGGCCATCGGCCCGTTCGCCATCGACATGTATCTGCCCGCCTTGCCGGCCATCGGCATCGACCTCGGCGCCGATACGGCTGGCGTCCAGGCCAGCCTGATGGCCTTCATGGCCGCCATTGCCGTCTGCCAGCTCTTCTACGGGCCGATCAGCGACATGGTGGGCCGCAAGCCGCCGCTCTATTTCGGCATGGCGCTGTTCGTGGCGGGCGCCGTCGGTTCGGCGCTGGCGCCCAGCATCGAATGGCTGATTGCCGCCCGCTTCCTCCAGGGGATCGGGGCCTGCGCCGCCATGGCCCTGCCGCGCGCCATCGTGCGGGACGGCTATACCGGCGCGGACGCGGCGCAGCTGCAGAGCCTGCTGATGCTGGTCTTCTCGGTCTCGCCGATCCTGGCTCCGCTTGGCGGCAGCCTGATCGTGCAGTTTGGCAATTGGCGCGCCATCTTCTGGGTTGTCGCCGGTATTGGCGTGCTCGGCGCACTGCTGGTGCTGTTTTTCCTCAAGGAGACCCGCCC
>NZ_JACZKG010000032.1 GCF_014860165.1 Devosia sp. | reverse complement strand
CGTCTCGTCCGTGGTTCGCCGCTACATCCAGTACAAGGGCCGTTCGCCGCATGGATTCCGGCCTTCGCCGGAATGACATCGCAAAACATATCCCCGCGCCTTTATCGTCCCTCATACTCCCCCAGTCGCCCACGGCAGAGCCCAGTCATGACGAGTGATGTGCGTGGGGATGGTCGGGGACGGGAGGTCGCTTCCGTCCGCGAGGGGAACTCGGCAGCTGCGCTTGCGACACAGCGTACCTGGCCCGGACTCGCGCAAAGTCCCGGCGTGGTGGCGAGGCGGAAGCCTCTTTCTACCAATAATTCGAGGCGACCGCTTCGCCATCACAGCTCTCAGGGAGAGCGCTCGAGTTTCATGACAACCGCGTCACAGGCGGCACTTCGGCACGTCGCTTGCCTTTCCTGCGGTCTTCGCCTATATCGCCCCTGCGTTTGACTGCGTGTCAGCGCGATTTCACACACGAGGCAGGCTTTTCGGGCGACCGAAAATCCATCCGGTGGCGGGTAACCGTCGCAAGGCCTCGTGGCGGCATCAACCGGTAAACAAGGAGCAGCCATCATGGCACTGCCCGATTTCTCCATGCGCCAATTGCTCGAAGCAGGCGTCCACTTCGGTCACCAGAAGCATCGCTGGAACCCCAAGATGGAACGCTACATTTTCGGCGTTCGCAACGACATCCACATCCTCGACCTGAGCCAGACCGTGCCGGCCCTGAGCCGCGCCCTGCAGCTGATCAGCGACACCGTCGCTGACGGTGGCCGCGTGCTGTTCGTTGGCACCAAGCGCCAGGCCGCGCCGCTGGTGGCCGAGGCTGCCAAGCAGTCCGCGCAGTATTTCGTCAATTCCCGCTGGCTCGGCGGCACGCTGACCAACTGGCAGACCATTTCGAACTCGATCTCGCGCCTGCGTGAACTCGAATCGATGAGCGAAGACGCACTGGCGCTGCGCACCAAGAAGGAGCGCCTGATGATGAGCCGCGAGCAGGAACGCCTTGAGCGCGACCTGGGCGGCATCAAGGACATGGGCAACCTGCCTTCGCTCCTGTTCGTCATCGACACCAACAAGGAAGCCAACGCGATCAAGGAAGCCCGTCGCCTGGGTATCCCGGTCGTCGCCATCGTCGACACCAATTGCGATCCCGACACCGTCGACTACGCAATCCCCGGCAATGACGACGCCTCGCGCGCCCTCGAGCTCTATGTCTCGCTGGTTTCCAAGGCTGCCATCGACGGCATCGGCCGTTCGGCTTCGGGCCTCGGCGCCGATCTGGGTGCTTCCGAGCGCGCTCCGGCAGAAGACCTGCCGACCGAAGACGCACCAACCGTCAACTAAGTCCGGTATCCGGATTTCGTTCTGATTTGAACCATGCGGCCCCTTCAATGGGGTCGCCAAGAGGTGAACCCATGGAAATCACTGCAGGAATGGTCAAGCAGCTCCGCGACTCGACCGGCGTCGGGATGATGGACTGCAAGAAGGCCCTGGCCGAGACCAATGGCGACATGGAAGCCGCGGTCGACTGGCTGCGCACCCGTGGCCTGGCCAAGGCTGCCAAGAAGGCCGATCGCGTTGCCGCTGAAGGCCTGGTCGGTGTCGCTACGTCCGGCACCAAGGCCGCTGTCGTCGAAGTGAACTCGGAAACCGACTTCGTTGCCCGCAACGAGCAGTTCCAGGCGATCGTCGGCAACATTGCCAAGCTCGCCCTCGACGCCGATGGCGACGTGGTCAAGCTCGGCGAAATGCCGTTCCCCGGCTCGGGCCATTCGGTTTCGGCCGAACTGACCGAAGCCATCGCCAAGATCGGCGAAAACATGAACCTGCGCCGCACCGAGGTTGTCTCGGTCAGCGACGGTGTGGTGGAGAGCTATGTCCACAACGCCGTCAAGGCCGGCCTGGGCCGCATGGGCATCCTGGTGGCTCTCGAGTCGACCGGCGACAAGGCAGCGCTGAGCGCCCTTGGCAAGCAACTGGCCATGCATATCGCGGCGACCAATCCGCTGTCGATCGATCCGGAAGACCTGGACCAGGCTGTTGTTGCCCGTGAGCGCGCCATCATCCTTGAGCAGGTCAAGGAATCGGGCAAGTCGGCCGAGATCGCCGAGAAGATGGTCGATGGCCGCATGCGCAAGTACTTTGAGGAAGTCACGCTGCTGGCGCAGACCTTCGTGATCGATGGCGAGACCAAGGTCGGCGTCGCGATCAAGAATGCCGAGAAGGACGTTGGCGCCCCGATCAAGCTGACCCGCTTCGTGCGCTATGCACTGGGCGAGGGCATCGAGAAGGTCGAGACCGACTTTGCTGCCGAAGTCGCCGCCACGGCTGGCGTCAAGGCGTAAGCATCTGACTGGTGCGCGGACCTCAGGGCCCGCGCGCCGCTCTCCCTGATGGCCATCATTCGGCCGGGATCGAGCGCAATTACCCAGCCGTTATTCACGTTCCGGTGACGCCACGCCTTCTGTTGCGGGCGGTTTTGCCATAGGGTCTGCCGGGCATCGCCGGATTCGGTGCCCCATGACCATGTTCTGTTAAAGGGGTTTGCCGATGGCACCTGCCTACAAACGCATTCTCCTCAAGGTTTCGGGCGAGGCGCTGGCAGGGGACAATTCCTTCGGTATCGAGCCACCATTCCTGCAGGCCGTGGCCAAGCAGATCGCCGATGTCGCCAATAGCGGCGTCGAGATCGCCATCGTGGTCGGCGGCGGCAATATCTTCCGCGGCATGGCCGGCGCTGCCGACGGCACCGACCGTGTGACCGCCGACATGATGGGCATGCTGGGCACCATGATCAACGCGCTGGCGCTGAGCAATGCGATTTCCCGGCAGGGCGCCAAATCCAAGCCTTACAGCGCCGTTTCCATGCCTTCGGTCGCCGATACGTTTACCGCCCGCGACGCCAAGCTGGCGCTGGAGGACGGCTTTGTGGTGGTGCTGGGCGGCGGCATCGGCAACCCGTTCTTCACCACGGACACGGCTTCGACCTTGCGCGCCATCGAACTCGAATGCGATGTCGTGCTCAAGGGCACCAAGGTCGATGGGGTCTATTCCGAGGACCCGATGAAAAATCCGCAAGCAACGCGCTATGATACCGTCAGCTATGACGAAGTCATCGGCAAGAACTTGCGTGTTATGGATACGGCGGCCTTCGCTCTTGCCCGCGACAATGCCATGCCGATAATCGTATATGCTCTTGACGACGCGGCGGGCCTGGCGGGCGTGCTGGCGGGGACGACCCGCTCGACCCGCGTCGGCAAGCCGATCTAGCCTGGAAGGAACGACAATGGCCTATGACCTCTCCGATCTGAAGACCCGCATGCAGAAATCCATTTCGTCGCTGCGCGATGAACTGGCGGGCCTCAGGACCGGCCGCGCCAGCGCCAGCCTTCTGGAGCCTGTGACCGTCGAAGCCTATGGCTCGCGCATGCCGCTGAGCCAACTGGCGACCGTGACCGTGCCGGAGCCGCGGATGCTCAGCGTGCAGGTCTGGGACCGCTCGATGGCCATGGCTGTCGAAAAGGCCATTCGCGACAGCGGGCTGGGCCTCAACCCGATGGGCGAGGGGCAGGTGATCCGCGTGCCTCTGCCCGAGCTCAACGAGCAGCGTCGCAAGGAATTGGCCAAGGTTGCGCACAACTATGCCGAGGCGGCCCGTGTCGCGGTTCGTCATATTCGCCGCGACGGCATGGATGCCCTCAAGAAGGCGGAAAAGGATGGCGATATCAGCCAGGACGATTCTCGCGTCCAGGCCGATCTCGTGCAGAAGGCGACCGATGCGGCCGTGACCGAGATCGATCAGGTCCTTGCGGCCAAAGAAGCGGAAATCATGCAGGTCTAAGTCGGCTGAGCTGCGCCAGGAGGGCGTAGATGTCCATCGATCCAGCCATCAACACCGAATTCGCGCAGCGACCGCGTCTGCGCATCCCGGCGCATCTGGGCGTGATCATGGACGGCAATGGTCGCTGGGCGCAGGCCCGCGGCAAGCGCCGCACCGAGGGCCATATCGAGGGCGTCAAGGCGCTCCGCAACCTGGTCGAGCTCTGCATCACCTATGGTGTCGGCCACCTCACGGTCTTCAGCTTCTCCTCGGAGAACTGGACGCGTCCCAAGGACGAGATTTCGTTCATTTTCAATCTATTGCGGCGGTTTGTTGCCTCTGACCTTCAGCGACTGATCCGCAACAATGTGCGCGTGCGCATCATCGGCAGCCGCGAGGGTCTCGAGCCCAGCCTGGTGCGGCTGATCGATGATGTAGAGGCCAAGACCTCGGCCAATACCGGGCTGGTGCTGATCGTCGCCTTCAACTATGGCGGCAAGGCCGAGATCGCCGAGGCGGCGCGCAAGCTGGCGCGTGAAGTGGCCGCCGGGCGCCTGTCGCCCGAGGATATCACCGAGGAGCGCCTAGCCGGCGCTCTCTATACCGCCGGCCTGCCGGACCCGGACCTGATCATCCGCACCAGCGGCGAGCAGCGCATCTCCAATTTCCTGCTCTGGCAGGCCGCCTATGCCGAATTCGTCTTCGTCGAGGAGAATTGGCCCGATTTCGACGAGGCCAGCTTCGTCAGGGTGCTCGAGGCTTTCTCACGGCGCGACCGGCGCTTTGGCGGCATCGAGGCAGTGCAATCTTGAGCAATCCGGGCGATCCCGCGTCAGAGCCTGCCGCCGGTCGCCGCCGTACCTGGGCCGATCTGGGTCCGCGCCTGGTCTCGGCCACGGTGCTGATCGCGCTCACCGCGACGGCGCTCTATATCGGCGGCTACGTGTTTGCGGCGGTGGTGGGCGCCGTGTTCGCCGGCGCCTATCGCGAGTGGGAGACCATGGTCTCCCGCGCTCCGCTTACGCCTGCCGGCATGGGGTTGATCGGTCTCGTTGCCGTGTCCGGCCTGGTCTATCCGATGTTCGGCCCATTGGGCACCGTGGCTGTCATCGCGCTGGCCAGCCTCGTTGCGATCGCCATGCGCGGCGAGGGCGTGTTGTGGCGCATCCTGGGCCTTGTGATCTACGGCGCCATCATCATCGCGGCCCTGGCCATGCGCGGCGATACGCTGACCGGCGTGTGGGCAGGCGTCTATCTGGGTACAGTTGTCTGGATGACCGACTCGGCGGCGTTTTTCACCGGCCGGCAGATCGGCGGGGAAAAGCTGGCGCCGGACATTTCGCCCTCCAAGACCTGGTCGGGGGCGCTGGGCGGCCTGGCGCTGGGAACCGGGGCAGGGCTGCTGGTGTGGGTGGTGGCGACCGACTCGCCCTGGTGGATCGGGCTGGCGCTTTCGGCGGCCATCAGCGTGCTGGGCCAACTCGGCGACCTGGCGGAGAGCGCGGTCAAGCGGCATTTCCGCATCAAGGATAGCGGCGACATCATTCCGGGGCATGGCGGGTTGATGGATCGTCTCGACAGCCTCACATTTGGCGTCTTGCTGGTGCTTCTCGTCGGGGCGCTGCATGCCGGCTACGGCTCGGTCGCCGAAGGCCTGCTCTACTGGTAGGACGTGGCGCGCCTGCGCCGCATCCCGCTCAACAAGGAAGACCATGTTCGATTTTCTCTATTGGCTCCTGTCCTATGTGGTGCCGTTCCTGGCTGTCCTGACAGTCATCGTCTTCGTGCACGAAATGGGCCACTACCTGGTGGCGCGATGGAACGGCGTGGCGATCGATGCCTTCTCCATCGGTTTTGGCAAGGAACTGGTCGGACGAACCGACCGACACGGCACGCGCTGGAAGATTTCGGCGATTCCGCTGGGCGGCTATGTGCGCTTCACCGGCGACATGAATGCCGCTAGTGTTCCTGATCCGGAGGCACTGAGCAAGGTAGATCCGGCGCTGGCGCCGCTCCTGTTCGCCAACAAGAATGTCTGGCAGCGCATAGCCGTGGTGGCGGCCGGGCCGCTGGCCAATGTGATCCTGACCTTCCTCATCCTCTATGCGCTGCTGCTGGGCTATGGGCGCTACACCATTCCGCCGGTCGTCGGGGAAGTCATTGCGGGATCGGTTGCGGAAGCTGCCGGCCTGGAGCCGGGCGACACCATCGTCTCTGTCGATGGCTATGCAGTGCGGGGCTTTGAGGACTTTCAGCGACTCGTGGCAACAAGCCCGGCGCGGCCGGTCACGATCGAGCTCGACCGCGGCAGCGCAACCGAGACGGTGGTGCTGGTCCCCGAGGCCGTCGAAATCGAGGATCGCTTCGGCAATAGTCAGCGCATCGGTCGAATCGGCGTGAGCCGCGACGTCGATGAAACCGACGTGACGCTCTATCGACCGGGACCGGTCGAAGCGATCGGCATGACGGTCGAGGAGATCCGCTTCATCATCCAGCGGACGGCGGCGTTTCTTGGCGATTTCTTCGTGGGACGCGGCGATGTCGAGCAATTGGGCGGGCCGGTCAAGGTCGCCCGGGTATCGGGAGAGGTGGCGACGCTGGGAATCGTCGCGCTGATCAACCTGACCGCACTGCTCTCGCTAAATATCGGTATTTTCAACCTTTTACCGGTTCCGATGCTCGACGGCGGCCATCTATTGTACTATCTGGTTGAAGCTGTCAGGGGGCGTCCGCTGAGCATCAGAGTGCAGGAGATGGGTTTCCGGTTCGGATTCGCCCTGGTTCTTGCGCTCATGGTGTTCACGTTGTTCAACGACACACTGTTCGCCTATTTCGGAATCCTGCGTTAGCCTCTGGTTAACCTTGGTTTGCAAGGTGTTGCAGGAATACAAGTGCACCAATCATTTGCTAAGGACGTCGAGGCTTCCGCCTTGTCCTTGGTTAAAAAGACGGTAAAACGGTGCAATGGAGTTAGCTTGGGGGAGCGCTGTGCATGGCGATTCTCCGGGCCTGGTCGCAGAAGGCAATAATAATATGATCCATCCCACCAAGCTGATGCGCGGCGCCCTCCTGGCGCTTGCGATACTGGGTGCCGCTCCGCTCGCCGGGCCCAGCGTTCCGCTTCTTGGCGCTGTGACTGCTCAGGCTCAGGAACAATTGGTTGGCTCGGTGCTCTTCGAGGGCAACCGGCGTTTTTCCGACAGTCAGCTTCTCGCCATGGTCGACGTCTCGGCCTCAGGTATTTTCACCCAGCAGCGATTGGCCGCGGATATCGAGAGCATCCGCCAGGCCTATGATCGCGACGGGTTCCTGTCCGTCTCCGTGACGGCACGCACTGAGGCGACCACCGATGGCCGCGTCCGCGTCATCTTCAATGTCAATGAAGGCAATCGCGCGGGCATCGCCGCGATCAACTTCACCGGCAATAACAGCTTCGGCGCCAACAGCCTCAAGAGCAACCTGCTCACCAAGGAGACCGGCATCCTGAGCTGGCTCTTCAAGGATGACAGCTATGACGAGCAGAAGCTTGCCGTCGACCGCGAGCGCATCCGGCTCTTCTATGCCAACCGCGGTTACCCGGATGTCCAGGTGACGTCGGTGGGCGAATATGATGCCAGCAAGAATGCCTACTTCATCAACTTCACCATCAATGAAGGCCAGAAGTACGAATTCTCCAACGTCGGCATCGAAACCAGCATTTCCGGCCTCGACACCAATGCCCTCAAGGGCACGGTACAGACCGGGCAGGGCAGTGCCTATTCGGCCAATGACCTGCAGCAGTCCATCGAGGACATGGCCTACGAAGCCACCGTCCAGGGCTATTCCTTCGTCGACGTCCGCGCTCGTCTTGACCGTGACGTTGCCAACGGTACCTTCAACGTTACCTACCTGGTGGATGAGGGCGCTCGCCTCTATGTCGAACGCATCAACATCACGGGCAATACCAAGACCCGCGACTTCGTGATCCGTCGTGAGCTGGAGTTCGGTGAAGGCGACCCCTTCAATCGTGCACTGGTGGTTCGTGGCCGCGAGAATATCGAAGCGCTGGGCTTCTTCTCGGCAGTCGAGGTTACGACCGGTCCGGGCTCGGCACCCGACAAGGTTGTCCTCAATGTCGCGGTGACCGAAACTTCAACCGGCGAATATGGCGCCACGGCCGGTTATTCGACCGTCGACGGCATCCTGGGTGAAGTGTCGCTGACCGAGCGGAACTTCCTGGGCCGCGGCCAGTATCTGCGTGCCGCCATCGGCGCGTCGCAGTCTGGCCGTACCTTCGACTTCTCGTTCACCGAGCCGCGCTTCATGGGCCTGAAGGTTTCTGCGGGTGTGGATGTCTATCACCGCATCAGCGATGAATCGGCGTCCAGCTTCTATGGTTCGGAAGCCACTGGCGGGCAGTTCCGCGTTGGCATCCCGCTGACCAGCGACCTGTCTGGCACTGTGTTTGCGGGCATGGAGCGCAAGGTCATCGTCGACAAGAACCCCGATGACTCGCTGCTCGTTGCCAATGGCCAGGAGTTCTACAAGGGCTTCGTGGGCTACACGCTGAGCTACAACACGCTCGACGACAACAAGAAGCCGACCGAAGGCATGCTGGCGACGTTCACGCAGCAGTATATCGGCTGGGATCACAACCTGATCCGCTCCGAAGCCAAGGCGCGCTACTTCATTCCCGTCGTCGAGGATAGCGGCATCATCGCCAGCCTGCGTGGCCAGGCCGGTATCATCAACGATCTGAGCGGCAATGGCGTCCACTCCGTGGAATCCTTCATCGGCGGCTCGCAGCTGATCCGTGGCTTCGAGGGTCGTGGCATCGGCCCGCGTATCCAGAACGGCGAGTATCTCGGTGCGGTAGCTTATGCGGGCGTCTCGGCCGAAGTGCAGTTCCCGCTGCCCGGCGTGCCGGAGAACTATGGCCTGAGCGGCGCAGTCTGGGCCGACGCGGCCTGGATGGACGGCGTGAATGTGCCGCGCCTGAATGGCAATACCGTTGATCCCGGCAGCGTCGATGTGCCATGGCGCACCTCGATCGGCGCTTCGCTGATCTGGGAAAGCCCGTTCGGCCCGCTGCGTGGCGACTTCGCCCATGTGCTGAACAAGTCGACCTCGGACCGTACGCAGGTCTTCCAGCTGACGATGTCCAGCTTGTTCTAGCCGTTGTGGCATGAAACAGTTCATTGAGCCGCGGGCGGCAAGCACCGCGGCTCAATTCTTTTAAGTGACACCTCATGGTCGACACCCGTTTTCATCGTTTTGCCGGCCCGCACTCGATCGGCGCCATTCTGACTGCGCTGGGACGCGTGGACATGCTGGCCGGATTGGCCGATGCCAATCTGTCGATTTCGGGCGTGACCGAACTCGACCTGGCCGGTCCCAGCGATCTGGCCCTGGCTGCCCATACCAGCTATATCGAAGAACTGCGCTCGACCTCAGCCGGGGCCGTCGTGGTGCTGCCGGCACTGCGGGACCTTGTGCCGTCACACGCCATCGCCATCGTGGCCGACAAGCCGCACCAGCTGTTTGCCGATATTCTCGACCATCTCTATCCGTCCAGTACCCGCTCCGTGATTGCTTCGGGCCGGGATGACCTCGGCGCGCCAGTATTCGAGCGTGACGTGTCGATCGGATCAAACGTGGTGGTGGGGCCAGGCGTCGAGATCGGACGCGGCACCATTATCGGCGCCAATACCGTCATCGGGGCGGGCGTCACCATTGGCCGCAACTGCATCATTGCCGCCAACTGCACCATCGATTGCGCTCATATTGGCAACGACGTGGTGATTCACTCGGGCGTGCGTATCGGCACCGAGGGTTTCGGCTGGCTCGACTTCGGGCAGTCCAACCGCAAGGTGCCGCAGCTTGGCCGGGTGCTGATCCAGGACCGCGTGGAGATTGGTGCCAACTCTACGGTCGACCGCGGCGCGCTGGGTGACACCATGATCGGTGAAGGCACCAAGATCGATAATCTTGTGCAGATCGGCCACAACTGCAAGATCGGCCGCTCCTGCCTCATCGCTGCGATGAGCGGGCTGTCGGGCTCCACCATTGTGGAAGACGGCGTGTTGATGGGCGGCGGCGTGGGGACGTCCGGCCACCTGACGATCGGGGCCGGCTCGGTGGTGCATGGCCGCGCCGCCGTGACCAAGAACTGGCCGCCGGGCAGCAAACTTGCTGGGGCGCCGGCGCAGGATATAAGAGACTTCTGGCGAGAAATCGCCGCAATGCGGAAACTATCCAAGGGGGATAAGCGGGGATGACCGACAGCGCACCAGCGACCACAGAACTCGGAGCGATGAGCATTGCCGAGATCCTGAGGAGTCTGCCGCACCGCTATCCGTTTCTGATGATCGACAGGATCATCAAAATCGATGGCGACGAAAGTGCAGTCGGCATCAAGAACGTCACGTTCAACGAGCCGATCTTCCAGGGCCACTTCCCGGAAAACCCGATTTTCCCGGGCGTGCTGATCATCGAAGGCATGGCCCAGACGGCCGGGGCCATCGTCATCAAGCATGACTCGGGCACGGGCAAGAAGAACATTGTGCTGATGCTGGGCGTCGACAAGGCGAAGTTCCGCAAGCCGGCCGGACCGGGCGATACGATCGAGTTTCACATCGCCAAGATCCAGCGCCGCCGCAATGTCGGACGCTATGAGGCCAAGGCCATGGTGGATGGCGCGGTCATCGCGGAAGCCGAGATCACCGCGATGATCGTCGAGGCCAATTCGTGAGCGACGCGGTCATTCACCCGACCGCGATCGTCGGCTCGCTGGCCCGGCTGGGCAAAGGCGTGCAGATTGGCCCTTACTGTATCGTCGGCGACAATGTCGTGCTGCACGATAATGTCGAACTGATCTCGCATGTCTCGATCGACGGACATACAGAGATCGGCGCCGGTTCCAAGATCTACCCCTTCGCCTCGATCGGCCACCGACCGCAGGACCTCAAGTATCACGGTGAGGCGTCACGGCTGGTCATCGGCGAGCGCTGCACTATCAGGGAGTCGGTCACCATCAATCCGGGCACCGAAGGTGGCGGCATGCTGACCAAGATCGGCAATGACTGCCTGATCATGGCCGGAGCCCATGTGGCGCATGATGCGATCATCGGCAACAAGGTCGTCATGGCCAATTATGTCGGCATTGCCGGCCATTGCCATGTCGGCGACAACGTCATTTTCGGTGGCATGTGCGTGGTGCACCAGTTCACGCGGGTCGGTGCGCATGCCTTTATCGGGGCGGCATCGATGGTGGATGGCGATATCATTCCCTATGGCATGGCGGTGGGTAATCGCGCCTCCCTGACCGGGCTCAACCTGGTGGGTCTCAAGCGCCGGAAGTTCGACCGCGAGGCCATTCACCGCCTGCGCGCGGCCTATCGGCTGATCTTTGCCAGCGAGGGCACCCTGCGCGAGCGTGTCGAGGACGCGGCCGAACTGTTCAAGAATGACCCTCTGGTGCAGGACGTCGTCAGCTTCATTGCCGCCGCCTCGGATCGGCCGATCCTGATGCCGCGCAACGGCCATGACGCCGACTAGATGACCGCGCCGGCCAATGCCACAGGCGGTGAGCGCCTCAGGCTGTTCATTCTGGCCGGCGAACCCTCGGGGGACCGCATCGCGGGCGACCTTGTCAGTCGGTTGAAGCGCCTGGTGCCGCTCGACCTCAGCGGTGTCGGCGGTCATGAGCTCGAAGCGCAGGGAATGCGCTCGCTTTATCCCATGAGCGACCTGGCAGTGATGGGCGTCAGCGACGTGATCCTGCGGCTGCCGCTGCTGTTGTGGCGCATCGAGCAGACAGCCAGAGCCATCACCAAATCCAGGCCTGACATCGTCGTCCTGGTCGATTCCCAGGATTTCTCCAAGCTGCTGGCGCGGCGCCTCAAGGCGCTTGGCTTCGCTGGCAAGCTGATCCTCTATGTCGCACCGTCAGTGTGGGCGAGGGCACCGGAACGCGCCGCCAAGCTCACGCCGTTGTTCGAAGAGGTGTTGGCGGTGCTGCCGTTCGAACCTGCCGTCATGCAGCGCCTGGGCGGTCCGCCCACTTGCTATGTCGGCCATCCCGCGCTGGGAGAGCGGCTGGTTCGCGATGTTGTCGAACGCGGCCCGCTGGTGCTGCTGCCGGGCAGCCGGGACGGCGAGTTGCGACGGCATCTGCCAATGTTCCGGGAGATCGTCGCAGAGGTCGGTGCGCATCCGGCACTGGACGGCATTGTCATCCCCACGCTTCCCGCTTTGCATGAGCGCCTGACTCGCGAAGTCGCGGATTGGCCGGTACCCGTAACCATCGTGTCCGATCGTGCAGCACGTTCCGACATCTACCGAACGGCTGTATTGGCGCTGGCCGTCTCGGGAACGGTGACGCTTGAGCTAGCTTTGGCACGGGTGCCGATGGTGGTGACCTACGTGCTCGACCCGCATCAGGCGCGCATCTATACCAAGCATGGCCGGCCGCCGATATCGCTGCCCAACCGCATCCTGGACCGTCCGGCCGTGCCGGAACGCGTACAGGATGCTGCGGACGCCGAGGCCATTATCAAAGTGGTCCGCCCGCTGCTGGACAACAAAAAAGCCCGCCAGGAGCAGATCGAGGCCTTTGGCGAGCTTGCACTCCTGATGGAAGCCGGAGAAGCCGACTTCCCGCGGCAGGACCCGGCGGACCGGGTCCTCGCCCATTGGGATCAGCGGGCGCCGAGCGCGGAATAGTCGCGGGCCGGGGCTCCGTCATAGAGCTGGCGCGGGCGACCGATCTTCTTCTGCGGATCGGCAATCATTTCCTTCCACTGGCTGATCCAGCCAACGGTACGCGCGACCGAGAACAGCACGGTGAACATCGAGGTCGGGAAGCCGATCGCCTCGAGGATGATGCCCGAATAGAAATCGACATTGGGATAGAGCTTGCGGTCGATGAAGTAGGGATCCTCAAGCGCGATCTTCTCGAGCTCCTGGGCCACCTGCAGCGTCGGGTTGTTGTGCACGCCCAGCAGATCGAGCACTTCCTTGGCGGTCTTCTGCATCACGGTCGCGCGCGGATCGAAGTTCTTGTACACGCGGTGGCCGAAGCCCATCAGCTTGAAGTTGTCGGACTTGTCCTTGGCGCGGGCGATGAATTCGGGAATGCGGTCGACGGTGCCGATTTCCTTGAGCATGTTCAGCGCCGCCTCGTTGGCGCCGCCGTGAGCGGGGCCCCAGAGGCAGGCGACGCCGGCCGCGATGCAGGCGAACGGATTGGCGTCGGACGAGCCGGCCAGGCGAACCGTCGATGTCGAGGCGTTCTGCTCGTGATCGGCATGCAGGGTGAAGATCAGGTCCATCGCCTTGGCAATGGTCGGGTTGATCACGAACGGCTCGGCGGGAACCGAGAAACACATGTGCAGGAAGTTGGAGGCGTAATCGAGATCGTTGCGCGGGTATACGAAGGGTTGCCCCACCGAATACTTGTAGGCCATGGCCGCTATGGTCGGCATCTTGGCGATCATGCGGATCGAGGCGATCTCACGCTGCCGCGGATCGGAAATGTCGGTGGAGTCATGGTAGAACGCGGCCATAGCGCCCACAACACCGGTCATGATGGCCATCGGATGCGCGTCGCGGCGGAAGCCCCGATAGAAATAGTGCATCTGCTCATGCACCATGGTGTGGCGCGTGACGAGTTCGCTGAACTCCTCAAGCTGCGCCTTGCTGGGCAGTTCGCCATAAAGCAGCAGGTAGCAAACCTCGATATAGCTGCTCTTTTCGGAAAGCTGCTCGATGGGGTAGCCGCGGTAGAGCAACTGCCCTTTATCGCCGTCGATATAGGTGATGGCGCTGTCGCATGCTGCCGTCGAAGTGAAGCCAGGATCGTAGGTGAACATGCCGGTCTTGGCGTAGAGCGATCGAATATCGATCACATCCGGACCCACCGAGCCGGACAGAACCGGAAATTCGTGGGTCTGGTCCCCGATGACGAGTTTAGCGACTTTGTCGGTCATTGAGCTCTCCTCGAAGGCCTCCGCGTCCGCAATTGTTCCGGTCGCTCGAAGCCGTAAACTGGGCAGTCATGGCTGCTTTGCAGGGGTATCAGTTTTTGCCCCGGTGACGCAACCGATGGGTAAGCAAGGCTTACCCTCCGATTAGCACTAGACAGCGCCGATTTGGTCCTCAAGGCGGGCCATACTCTCGTCCCTCCCGATCAACACCATGACCTCGAAAATGCCCGGAGAAACGGTGCGCCCGGTGAGCGCGGCGCGCAAGGGCTGGGCCAGCTTGCCGAGCTTGAGACCCTTGGCTTCTGCCAGGGCCCGCATGGCCGCATCGATAGATGGTACCGACCAGTCGTTGAGGCCGCGCAGCGTCCCGGCCATGTCCTTGAGCACGGCGCGCGTATCTGATGTGAGCAGGGCCGAGGCCGCCGCATCGATCGCGAGCGGGCGTGAGGCATAGATGAACTGCGCCAGGTCGATCAGCTCGAGCACGGTCTTGGCGCGCGGCTGCAGCTCGGGCAGGGCCGAGAGCACGGTGTCCTTGTTGGACGAGAGGCCATCGACATCGATGTGGCGACCCACTTCGGAGGCCGTATCGAGCATCACCTGGTAGAGATAGGCCGGTGAGGCTTCGCGGATATAGTGGCCGTTGATGTTTTCCAGCTTCACGAAGTCGAAGCGCGCGGCCCCCTTGTTGAGGCCGTCGAGGCTGAACCATTCGATCATCTGCTCGGTCGAGAAGATCTCGTCATCGCCATGGCTCCAGCCGAGGCGGGCGAGATAATTGCGCAGGGCCTCGGGCAGGTAGCCCATCTGGCGGTAGGCCTCGACGCCGAGGGCGCCATGGCGCTTGCTGAGCTTGGCACCGTCGGGGCCATGGATCAGCGGAATATGGGCCATTTCCGGCACGGTCCAGCCCATGGCGTTGTAGATGACGATCTGGCGGGCCGCATTGGTCAGGTGGTCGTCGCCCCGGATGATGTGGGTCACGCCCATGTCGTGGTCATCAACAACCACGGCATGCATGTAGGTCGGGGTGCCGTCGGAGCGCAGGATGATGAAATCATCCAGGTTCTCGGCCTTGAACACGACCTTGCCCTGCACGTGGTCATCCACGACGATGTCGCCGGCCAGCGGTGCCTTGATGCGGATCACCGGCGCGACGCCTTCAGGCGCCTCGCTCTGGTCGCGGTCGCGCCAATAGCCGTTGTAGCGCGGCGGCTTGCCGGCGGCGCGGGCCTCCTCGCGCATCTGGTCGAGCTCGGCGGGCGAGCAATAGCAGTAATAGGCGTGGCCCATCTTCACCAGTTCATGGGCCACTTCGGCGTGGCGCGCTGCGCGGCCGAACTGGCTGATCGGCTCGCCCTCCCAGTCGAGACCCAGCCATTTGAGCCCGTCGACCAGCGCCACCACGGCGGCTTCGGTCGAGCGTTCGCGGTCGGTGTCCTCGATGCGCAGCAGCATCTTGCCGCCCTTGTTGCGGGCATAGGCCCAACTGAAGAGCGCCGTGCGGGCGCCACCGATATGCAGGTAGCCGGTGGGCGAGGGGGCGAAACGGGTAACGACCTGGGACATGAGACCGGAGTGCTTGGAGGATTTTGCAGCCGTGTGTAGCATAGAGCCGCACGAGCGCAAGGGCGGGGGCAACGCGGGTGCTGGAGGCCGAAACACGCGAGGGCGAGACGGGCGCGGTGGCCCTGCCATTGCCGGCGAAGCTGCGGCCGAGGCAGCCCGCAATCCGCTTTCGTCCAACCACGACCATGGACGGCGCGGGATGGCTCGACCCTGCGGCCACGCGCAGGCTTTTCGTGCTGCTGCCCTTCGCCGCCATTGCCGGACTGATCGCTTATGCGGCCCTGCCGGTCGAGCCCTTGCCGGAGGCTCTGGCCGGCGTCGGCGCGGCCCTGGCACTGCTCGTCATATTGCTCCGGCGCTCCGCCGGCCTGCCGCTGGCCGCGCTTGCCGCCGCAGCATGGATCGGCTTCTGCCTGCTGACTCTGCATGCACTGTGGTTCGGCACATCAATGCTGACCCGGCCCGCCTATGGCCTCTATGAGGCGCGGGTGGGGGAGATCGTGTCGGCAACAGCGGAGAGCCGCCGCATTGTCGTCTCGGGCCTGGTGCCGGTGGAGGGTGATCGGGCCGTCGATATTGCCCGGGCGCGGCTAGTCGTGCCGCCTGAGCCGCTGCTCGCGCCGGGAGACGTCATCCGGGCACGCCTGCGGCTGGCGCCGGTGCCCGGCCCGATCCTGCCGGGAGCTTTCGATGGGCAGTTCCACGCCTACTTCTCGGGCATCGGCGCCTACGGCAATGTCACGGGCGACTTAGCCCTGGTGGCCACCGGCGACAGCCTTGATCCGACCCGGGCCATCGAGGGCCTGCGCATGGCCATCGGCGGCCGCATCGATGCAGTGCTCGACGGGCCGTCGGCAGCGATTGGCCGGGCCATGGTCGTTGGCGACCAGAGCGCCATTGACGACGAGACCCGCGAGATCATGGCCGCCTCGGGCCTGGCGCATATCTATTCAATTTCCGGCTTGCACCTGTCGATCGTGGCCGGTGGCGTGTTCTTCCTGCTGCGCCTGTTGCTGGCGTCGATCCCTGCCGCCACCAGCCGCTGGCCGGTCAAGAAGATCGCGGCCATAGGCGGGATCGTCGCCGCCGCCGGCTATCTGCTGCTGGCGGGTGGTCTGGGCAACGTGCCAGCCCTGCGCTCCACCATCATGCTGGCGCTGATTTTCGGCGCCGTGCTGGCGGGCAGGCGGGCGCTGACCATGCGCAATGTGGCCATTGCGGCGCTGGCCATCATCGTCATCGACCCGGCAAGCGTGTTCCGCGCCAGCTTCCAGCTATCGTTTGCCGCCGTGGTGGCGCTGATCGGCATCTACGAAATGCCGCGCTCACCCCGGACTGGCGAGCGAAACTGGGGTGAGCGGCTCTGGGCGACGGTGTGGACGACGGCCCTGACCAGCTTCATTGCCGGCACGGCGACCCTGCTGTTCTCGGCCTATCACTTCCAGCAGACAGCGCCGCTTGGCGTGGTGGGCAATGTGCTGGTGCTGCCGGTCGTCAGCATCGTCATCATGCCCTTTGCGGTGCTTTCGGTGCTGGCCATGCCGCTCGGCGCCGAAGCGCCATTCGTGGGGATCATGGGCTGGGGCATCGACCGCATGGTGGATGGCGCAACGCTGGTTGCGCGCTGGAGCGAGGGGCTGACCGGTAACCCGCTGCTGACCAGTACCGCGCTGATGATCGGGCTCGCCGCGCTGGCCTGGTTTGCCTTCGTCAACAGCTGGTGGCGCTTGCTCGGCCCGGCGGTGGCCGTGCCGCTGGTGCTGCTGGTTGGACTGGATCAGCGGCCCGACATCCTCATCGCCGATACAACACAGGCCGTGGCCCTTCGAACGGAGACGGGCATGGGGCTGATTTCCGGTCGTGCCGGCAGCTTTGCCACCGATGTGTGGAGCGAACACTATCAGGAACCGATCGCCGAGACAGTCGACGGGCTGCGTTGCGACAGCCTGGGCTGCATTGCTCGTACTGACCGCTTCTCCGTCGCGGTGATCCGCAATCCGGCGGCCTTTGCCGAAGATTGCGGCCTGCACGCGCTGGTCATCGCCCGCGTTCGGGCGCCCGCGACCTGCATCGGCAGCCAGGTGATCGACGCCGACGCCCTTGCTGCGGGCGGCGTGCACTGGTTGGCTTGGAACGAAGCGGCGGCGCGGTTCGATATCCGCACCGCCATTCCCAATCTCACCCGGCCGTGGCGAGTCGTGCCACCGTGACGCCCGCGGCGGGCAGTTCGGTCGAGCCAAGCACATAGCCTGCTTCGTCCTTGGCGGGGACCAGCGTGGCGCGGCCGGCGCCGTAGTTCACATAGACGCGGAAGCCGTCGCGCGTGCGGCAGCGCACCCCGGCTGGCAGCGCCAGCGTGGGCAAATCGACCTCTTCGATCAGGTAGTCGACCACGCGCTGCACCAGGGCCTTGGTACCGCTGGCGCCCAGGTAATAGAGCTTGCCCTGGTTGACCAGCACCGGCCAGCCCTCGACATCCTCGATCACCACATTGGCCTTGGTCTCGATACGCTCGCGCCAGAGGTGAACGCCACCGCTGCCCTTGACCTCGACTTCGAGAGCGGGGTCGATGCTATCGATGCGCATGACCTTGAGGTTGAGCAGGTTGCTGGGCAGATCGGGTCCGAGCCTGGTCGGGATGGCGAAATCCTGCGTCTTCGAACCCGAGCGCGGGCCGATCAGCAGATGGCCATCGAATTCGGCAATGGCGGTGCGCAGGTCGTCGTTCCAGGCGAACAGCGTCGGAATAGCGACGATGTCATAGCCGGCAAAACTCTTCGTGCTGGGCGGCAGGATGTCGATATCGATGCCATGCTTGCGGAAGGCCGAATAGAGCGCGCGCACATGGGCGCCGTGGCTGAAGCCCTTGGCCTGCGGCTGGATTTCCCAGGCCCATTCGCTCTGGTAGTCATAGACCAGTGCGACGCGGCCCTTGGTGGCGGTGCCGGCCATGCCGACGGCCTTGAGTTCCTGTGCGACCTGGCTGGCTTCATGATAGGCCGGCGCGGGCTCGCTGTCGGGCCGCAGCAGGCCCGCATGCATCTGCTCCTGGGCAAACGGCGCCTGCCGCCAGCGGAAATAGGTCACCACCTCGGCGCCGTGGGAGAAGGCCTCCCACGCCCACAGGCGCGCCATGCCGGGCAGGGGATCGGGATTGAAGTCGGCCCAGTTCACCGGGCCGGGCTGCTGCTCCATGATCCACCAGCGGCCATGGCCGACGGCGCGATAGAGATCGTGGTGGAAGGCGGTGTTGTCGGGCTCGCCCTGGCGGCGATACTGGCGCTTGACCTCGTCGGGCTCGTCGCTGACCGCTAGATGACCCAGCGGGTAGCTGTCCCAGCTGGCGATATCGAGCGTCCTGGCCAGGTCGTAGTGATCGAAATCGGTGTAACGGCTCATGAAATTGTGGATGACCGGCAGGTCCGGCCTGACCGACTTGAGAATGTCGTACTGCACCTTGTTGAAGGCGGCGACCTGGTCGGAGGAATAGCGACGGAAATCGAGCGCATGCGACGGGGTCGGCTTCTCGACCAGGAGGTTCGGCAACTCGATCTGGTCGAAGCGGTTGTATTCCATGGACCAGAACACATTGCCCCAGGCCTGGTTCAGGGCTTCGACCGTGCCATATTTCTCGGCCAGCCAGCGCTGGAAGCCTTCCTTGGCGGCCGGCGAATAGGAATAGGTGGTGTCGTGGCAGCCATATTCATTGTCGATCTGCCAGCCGCCCAGTGCCGGGTGGTTGCCGACGGCGTCGGCGAGCAGGCGGGCGATACGCGCGCATTCCTCGCGATAGCCGAGGTGGCTGAAGTCGTAGTGGCGGCGCGAGCCGAAGCCCTTGCGCCGCCCGTGAACGTCCACGGCCAGCATGTCGGGATGCTTGTCGACCATCCAGCGGGGCGGGGTGGCGGTCGGGGTGCCGAAGATGACCGAGAGGCCATGCCGGCCCAGCACGTCCATGGCCCTGATAATCCAGTCGAAGGTCAGATTGCCCGGGGTCGCCTCGAGCCGCGACCAGGCGAATTCGCCGATGCGGACATATTTGATGCCGACTTCAGCCATGCGGGCGGCGTCGCTGTCCCACTGCGCCTCGGGCCAGTGTTCGGGATAGTAGCAGACGCCGAGTGTAGGGGTGGTCATGACGAATCTCAGAGGGTGATTGTGGGTTCGGGCTGGCCGGCGACATCGAGTTCGATGGCGAAGAGGCTGCCCGCATGGCGCTCGGCGGCAAGCTGCTCGGCGCTCAGATTCTTGGCGGCAGTGGTGATGAACATGGTCTTGAGGTCGGGTCCGCCAAAGGCGGGGCAGGTGACCTGGCTTACCGGCACCTCGACGATGCGGTCGATCGAGCCGTCCGGGGCGTGGCGCACCACGCATGAACCGCCCCATTTGGCGTTCCAGAGGTAGCCCTGGCTGTCGACCACCGCGCCGTCGGGATAGCCCCGGCCATCGGAGACGTCGGCAAACAGCGTCCATTCGCCCTGGGGCAGGCCGGTCGCCGGATCGGTGGCAACCTGCATGATCTTCTTGGTCGGCGTATCGCACCAATAGGCGATGCGGCCATCGGGCGAGAAGCAGGTGGCGTTGGGAATCTTGACGCCCGACTTGATCGTGGTCAGCACCCCGGCCCGGTAGTGATAGACCGCGCCACCGGGTTCTTCCTCGGCGCGGGTCATGGTGCCGATCCAGAACGCGCCGGACGGATGGACGCGGCTGTCATTGGTGCGGGTCAGTGGATTGTCGGCCTCGATCTCGTTGATGCGGTTCATGCCGCCGGTCGTCAGGTCGAATTCCTTGAGGCCAGTATCGGTGGCCAGCACCAGCGTGTGGTCGTCGACGACGGCCGCAGCGGCCACGGTCTCGTTGAACAGCCAGCTGTCGACGATCTCGCCGGCCGCCGTCACCGCGAACAGGGTCTGTTCGTTGATATCGAAGAAGAACAACTGCTGGCGGCCAGGATGCCAGATCGGGCCTTCACCGAGCTGGCACTGACAATCGAGCAGGAGGCGGACGGTCTGGCTCATTGGGCTTTCCCCGCATCATAGGCAGCCACCGCGGCGGCGGCGCGTTCCGCAACCTGCGCGGCGTCCATGCCGGGCTTGTAGATATAGGTGCCCAGGCCAAAGCCGGTGCAGCCGGCGGCGAAATACTCGCCAAAATTGTCCGGATTGGCGCCGCCCACGGCATAGACCGGCAGTTCCGGCGGCAAGACCGCCTTCATGGCCTTGATGCCCTTGGGGCCCAGCACTTCGGCTGGGAAGAATTTCAGCCCGGTGGCGCCGGCCTTGATGGCGCGGAAGGCGTCGGTGGGCGTGAACACGCCAGGATAGGACAGCATCTGCAGGCGCACGGTTTCCTCGATCACTTGCTTGTTGGTGTCGGGGGAAACGATGAAGGTTCCGCCGGCATCCGAAACGGCCCAGACATGCTTTTTGCTCAGCACCGTGCCGGCCCCGATGGCGGCCTCATCACCCAGCGTATTGGAGGCCATCGCGATGCTGGTGAGCGCGTCTGGTGAATTGAGCGGCACTTCGATCATGGTGATGCCGGATGAAATCAGCGCCTTGCAGACCTCAACGGTCTCGTTGGGCGTGATGCCACGTAGAATGGCGATGATGTGGCGATGGTCCATTGCAATGAACTCCGGGCTAGACGGCAAAGCTGCGCGCGGCCTTGAGGCCGGCGAGTACGATTTCGGTGGCATCCCTGGGCTCGCCCCGGGCGCCGGCCATATCAAGCACCTGTGCATAGAGTGCACACAGGGCGGGCGACCCGATCAGTGGCACGGCTTGCTCGCCGATCAGATGACGATTGCTGCCGATCTCGGTGCCAACAAGAAGCCCGGAGAGATAGCCGGCGCACCAATCGGGCTGGCGGCCCGACAGGAGCGAGGCGGCGCGCACCTGGAATAGCGTGCCAAGCAGCTGTTCGGGATGGGCCAGGCCGGCAGCGGCTCCGGCGGCAAATCCGTCGGCGCGGCCGGGGCCGTCAATGTCGCCATTGAACGAGTGGCGCAGCACCGAATGGGTGCGCAGCACTTCGAAGATCTCACCCGTCATGGCTGTCGAGAAACGCTCGATCCGCGTGCCTGACAGTTGCGCCCATTTCGAATGCGTGCCCGGCATGCATACCACGCCGGAAAAACCTGGGGTGAGCGTCGCCAGACCCAGAAGCTGGGTTTCCTCGCCGCGCATCACATTGTCGCCGCCTGCCTTCTGGCAGACGCCGGGGAGGATGACCGGGGCAATGCGTCCGCCCGGCATGGCGGGTCGTACGGCACCATCAAGCAGGCCGCGCAGATCGGTGGGGGCTTCAAGATAGGGCGCTTCGAGCCAGCCCTGGCGGGCTCCGG
Organism: Devosia sp.; assembly: GCF_014860165.1. Lineage (GTDB taxonomy): Bacteria > Pseudomonadota > Alphaproteobacteria > Rhizobiales > Devosiaceae > Devosia. The sequence continues at coordinate 101,602 of NZ_JACZKG010000032.1, read as the reverse complement.
CCATGCCGCAGATCAGCACATCGAGCGCACCGGCGCCGGCCGGCGCGACGGCTTCCAGCAGTTCCGCAAGTGCCCCAGGAAATTCGTCGCGCGTCAACTTGCCCATGCCCTTGGGCGAGCTCTTCTCAAACACCACCGCGCCGCCGGGACCGATTCCCCAGGCGCGAAGGTTGGAGGTGCCCCAGTCTACGGCAACCCAGTCTACGATCTCAGTCACTGATTTTCCTCACCGCGACAGGCCCGACGCGGCGCGACCCTAATGGCTGATGCCCGTTTCAGCCAGTCTCAATTTGCGCGGGCAGATCACCGCGAACGGGCCGATATTGTCCCCTCGTTTAGTAAGATTTTCAGCGCATCGGGAAATATCGGGTGCCGATTCTCATTTGTATGATTTTTTCCTCGGAATCGCCTTCACTCTGGCGTAAGCCATGCTAGAACCGCTCCAAACGTGGGCCCGATCGAGCCCCCGGACCCCAAGAGGAACATGACATGACTGCAGGCAATGGCCACGGCGAGGCGCCGAAAAAGCTGCGCTCGCGCGCCTGGTTCGACAATCCTGACAACCCGGACATGACGGCGCTCTATCTCGAGCGCTACATGAATTTCGGCGTGTCGCGCGAGGAACTGCAGTCGGACAAGCCGATCATCGGCATCGCGCAGACCGGTTCGGACCTGTCGCCGTGCAACCGCCACCACATCGTGCTGGCCGAGCGCGTCAAGGAAGGCATTCGTGAAGCTGGCGGCATCGCCATCGAATTCCCGGTGCATCCGATCCAGGAAACCGGCAAGCGCCCCACCGCCGGCCTCGATCGCAACCTGGCCTATCTGGGCCTGGTCGAAGTGCTCTACGGCTATCCGCTCGACGGCGTCGTCCTCACCATCGGCTGTGACAAGACCACGCCGGCGATGCTGATGGGCGCGGCTACCGTCAACATCCCGGCCATTGCGCTGTCGGTCGGCCCGATGCTGAATGGCTGGCACAAGGGTGAACGCACCGGTTCGGGCACGATCGTGTGGAAGGCCCGCCAGATGATGGCGGCCGGCGAGATCGACTATGCCCAGTTCATCGAACTGGTGGCGTCGTCGGCTCCCTCGACCGGCTATTGCAACACCATGGGCACGGCCACGACCATGAATTCGCTGGCCGAGTCGCTGGGCATGCAGCTTCCCGGCTCTGCCGCGATCCCTGCGCCCTATCGCGATCGCCAGGAAATGGCCTATCGCACCGGCAAGCGGATCGTCGACATGGTGCACGAGGATCTCAAGCCCTCGGACATCCTGACCAAGGACAATTTCATCAACACCATCGTGGTGAACTCCGCCATCGGTGGCTCGACCAATGCGCCGATCCATATCCAGGCCATCGCCAAGCATATCGGTGTCGAACTGGAACTGCAGGATTTCCAGACCTATGGCCACAAGGTACCGCTGCTGGTGAACCTGCAGCCGGCCGGCGAATATCTGGGCGAAGACTATTACCATGCGGGCGGTGTGCCGGCTGTCGTCAACGAGCTGATGAGCCAGGGCCTGATCCGCGAGAACGCGCCCACCGTCAACGGCAAGACCATCGGCGAGAACTGCCGCAACACCACCATCCAGGACGACAAGGTCATTCGTCACTTCGATAATCCGCTCAAGACCGAAGCGGGCTTCCTGGTGCTGCGCGGCAATCTGTTCGACAACGCCATCATGAAGACATCAGTGATCTCGACCGAGTTCCGCGATCGGTACCTCAACAACCCGGCTAGCCCAGGCGCGTTCGAGGGCAAGGCGGTGGTGTTCGATGGTCCGGAGGATTATCACCACCGCATCGACGATCCGTCGCTTGAGATCGACGAAAACACGCTGCTGTTCATGCGTGGCGCCGGCCCCATCGGCTATCCGGGCGCGGCGGAAGTCGTCAACATGCGGCCGCCCAACTACCTGATCAAGAAGGGTATCCATGCCCTGGCCTGTATCGGCGACGGTCGCCAGTCCGGCACGTCGGGTTCCCCCTCGATCCTCAATGCCTCGCCCGAAGCGGCAGCCGGTGGCAATCTTGCCATCCTGCGCACCGGCGACCGGGTGCGGATCGACCTCAACAAGGGCCAGGCCAATATCCTGATCTCGGACGAGGAGATCGCGACGCGTCGCGCCGATCTGGAAGCCTCGGGCGGCTACAAGTTCCCCAAGCACCAGACCCCGTGGCAGGAAATCCAGCGCGGCCTCGTCGGCCAGCTCGGCGATGGCGCCATTCTCAAGCCGGCCGAAAAATACCAGCGCATCGCCCAGACCAACGGCATCCCGCGCGACAACCACTGATTGCCAGCAGAACCGCAAAGGCCCGCACGCGTGCGGGCCTTTTTTGTTGCCGAGCCTGCCAGGTGGCTCCGCTGCGAGTCTGAGTTCCTCCGACGCTATCCCCAGGCGCGATCCGGGGGGACGCATGAATGTTGTCCTTCGCCCGTTCGATGCCGCGGCGGACATACGGGCCGGCCTGTGCGAGGATGGCGCGACCAGTTCGGGCGGGGGAGAAGATGCCAGGCAAGATAGATCGACCGATTTCGGAGATACTTGCCGTGGCCTTCATGGTGGTCGGCGCCAGCGTAGGCGTGTTCCTCGCCGTCGAACAGAACTTTGTCCTGCGGATCATCATCATTGCGCTGGGCGCCATCGCGGGACTTGGAATTGGTCGGCAGATCGGGCTGGTGATCGAGCGACGGCAGACAACAAAAAGGCCACCGCGATAAATCGCAGTGGCCTCTCGTGAGCAGCGCCGAAGCGCGCTCGCCTTGCAGTAGCAGAAACTAGAGCAGGGTCAGGTTGGTTGCCGATTCCTTGCCGTCACGGCCGGTCTCGAGCTCGTAGGTCACCTTGTCGTTCTCGTAGAGGCCCTGCAGGCCCGAACGCTGAACGGCGGAGATGTGGACGAAGGCATCCTTGCCGCCATTTTCAGGCGAGATGAAGCCGAAGCCCTTGGTGGTGTTGAAGAATTTAACAGTGCCGGTGATGAGGGCCATGATAGGTTCCTTTTGCTCGTAACGAGCGGTTATCCGATGGCAACATGCCAAAGGGACATAACGTTCGCATGGTCGAGAAGGAGCCGCGGACCGGGATTTCCGGCGTCAGGCAGCCGACTTAGGCTGAAAACGTATGAGCACTATGTGGCATGGAAACAGTCATTCTGCAAGATGGCAGCCAGTAAGAGTTTGCAGATACTGCGCTTTGCCTTTCGGTCACACATTTCCGGGGCAGGGCAGGCGGGCGTTTCCGCCATCGACTGCCGCAGTCCAACCATGCAAGCACCCCCAGCCGCACCGGCCGGGACGCTCTGATTTCGTACGCTGCTGACCGAGAGCAACAAGCCGATCCTAGCCGCGAACGGCCTGCCGATCAGGCTTGCGCTTTGCCAACAGGCGAAACACGCGCGCTTCCAGCGCGAGGCACGGCTCAGCCGGACGTCTCCTTGCCCGCAACGGGCGAGGAGACACTCCTGCCATCGCTGCCAATGGTCACCCAGCGGCCGTTGCTGTCGCATTGCAGCATCAGCGTGTCGTTGTTGCGGATGCCCACCACGGCGCCGACCGAGGACAGTTCACCCTCGAGCAGGCATCCGATGATCGGCGCGCCGGCCTCCGCCTCCTGCCAGCCGGTCCCCGACCGGCAGATGGCCACCGACTCGCCGGCATTGATGCCGGCTCCCGCCGAGAAGGTCACATCACCCACCCAGCACCGGGTTTCCTTGACGCTCGCTTCCTGTGCGATTGCCGGCCCGGTGGGAAAGGCGAGCAGCGCCAGGGCCATGAGCCAGGCGCTGCGCATCAGTATTTCCGCAGCAGGCCGACGAGTCGGCCCTGGACCTTGACCCGGTCGGGCGGAAAAATCCGCGTCTCGTAAGCCGGGTTCGCCGCTTCCAGCGCCACGGTATTACCCTTGCGGCGCAGGCGCTTGAGGGTCGCCTCCTCATCGTCCACGAGAGCGACGATGATTTCACCCGTCGAGGCCTGATCCTGCTTCTTGATCAGCACCGTATCGCCATCGAAAATGCCGGCGTCGATCATGGAATCGCCACGCACCTCAAGCGCAAAGTGTTCGCCGGCGCCCAGCATTTCCGGCGGCACCATGATGGTGTGGGAGTGGGTCTGGATGGCCTCGATGGGCGTGCCGGCCGCGATACGGCCCATGACCGGGATGGCGATGGGTCGTGCATAGTCCTCGGTGGCCGAGATGCGCGACGGCGGCGAGGCCACCTTGCCCAGGTTGCCCTCGATGACCGATGGCTCGAAACGCACCTTGCGGCCGCCGAGCGAGGGATTCATCGAATCGGGGAGCTTGACCACTTCCAGCGCTCGCGCCCGGTTGGGCAGGCGGCGAATGAAGCCGCGCTCCTCAAGTGCGGTAATCAGCCTGTGGATGCCCGACTTGGACGCCAGGTCGAGCGCATCCTTCATCTCATCGAACGATGGCGGGATGCCGCTTTCCTTCATCCGTTCGTGGATGAACATCAGCAGCTCGTGTTGTTTGCGCGTCAGCATGGGCCCCTCGGGGAGAGAATCGGAACATAGGCAGAACGACTATATGTGTTCCAGTTATGTTCTGCAATATGCTTGCTGGGGCAGCAGTCCTGTAGCCGGCAGGATTGTCAGAATGCTTCGATCTCAAGTGCCTCGACAATAGTCCCGGCCGGCTGCCCCGGATCGTGTTCCGGCTGGATGATCAGCATGTCGGCATGGGCAAGCGACGAGGTATGGCCGCTATCGGTCTGGGAGATCGGCAGCAGCTCCGGTCCGGTCGTGGTATGCCGCAACTGGGCGCGCATGAAGTGGCGGCGCGCCGTATTGGGCGGGGTGGGGCCGGCGAGGGGCAGGCGCCATGTCGCCGGTTCGGTGTGTCCGAGCCAGCGGCGCAAAGCCGGTTTGATGAAGACGATCGCCGTGACCATGGCCGACACCGGATTGCCGGGCAGGCCAAAGACCAGCGTCCTGCCGCGCGTGCCGAACATCAGCGGCTTGCCCGGACGCATATTGATGCGCCAGAAGTCGAGCGTCACGCCCAGTTCCAGGAGGATTTCCTGCACGATGTCGTGGTCGCCCACGCTGGCGCCGCCGGTCGTGACCAGGATATCGGGCTCCTCGGCAAAGATGGCGGCCAACTTGCCGCGCAGTTCGTCGCGGTCATCCCTGGCGATGCCATGGTCGGCCACGTCAGCGGCGTAGCGTGCGAGCAGGGGGCGCAGGCCGAAGCTGTTGGAGGCGACGATCTGGTCGGCGCCCAGTGGCTGGCCGGGCAGCACCAGTTCGTCACCGGTCGCCAGCAGCGCCACGCGCGGGCGCCTGGCGACGAAGAGCGTCGCGACATTGGCAGCGGCGGCCACGGCAAGCTGCATGGCGCCGAGGCGTGTGCCGGCGTCGACGAGGACCTGGCCGCGCGCAAAGTCATTGCCCAGCGGCCGGACGCTGTGGCCCAGCCGGGCCGGGGCGGTGAACGAGACATGGCCGTCTTCGACCACGGCCTCTTCCTGCATGATGACCGTGTCGGCCCCTGCTGGCACGGGCGCGCCCGTGAAAATACGGACGGCCTGGCCCGCGCCGACTGTGCCGGAGAAGCCCGCCCCAGCCTGCGACGTGCCGATGAGGGCAAGGCGGTGGCCCGCGACGACGTCGGCGGCCCGCATGGCATAGCCATCCATGGCGCTGGCATTGAAGGGCGGCTGATCATGCGTGGCGATCACCGGCTCCAGCAAGATGCGCCCGGCGGCGTCGGCCAGCGAAACGGGGTCCCCGGTCGGCGCGGGGACGCGCTGCAGGATCGCGCCTATCGCGTCATCGACCGGAAGCAGGCTCATTTTTCCAGATCCGGGCGGCTGAAATCGCCCGATTTGCCGCCCGATTTCTCCAGCAGGCAGAGATCGGTGACGACCATGGCCCGATCGATCGCCTTGGCCATGTCGTAAAGCGTCAGCGCGGCCGTGGAGGCGGCCACCAGGGCTTCCATTTCAACCCCGGTCTGTCCGGTGGTCTCGGCGGTGGCATGGATGAGGATCGCGGCGTCGCCATCGCCCATGATATCGACGCTCACCTTGGTCAGCGCAATCGGGTGGCAGAGGGGGATCAACTCGCTTGTCTTCTTGGCCGCCATGATGCCGGCAATACGGGCGACCGCGAGGGCGTCGCCCTTCTTGAGGCCGCCGCCCATGATGGTGGCAATCGTCTCCGGCTGGGCCAGGATCCGCGCCTGTGCCACGGCGCGCCGACGCGTAACCGCCTTGTCACCGATATCGACGATATGGGCCTCGCCCCGGGCGTTGAGATGGGTGAGGCCCTGGACCATCAGCGGACCGCCTGTGGCGCGCCCATCAGCAGCGCACGGGTCGCGGCGACCACGTCGTCCTGGCGCATCAGGCTTTCCCCCACGAGGAAGGTGCCGATGCCGGCCTCATGGTCGAGCTTGAGCAGGTGCTCATGGTTGAGGATGCCGCTTTCGCTGACCAGCAGCGTGCCTTTCGGCACGCCGACGGCGAGCTTGATCGAGGTATCGAGCGTGGTCTCGAAGGTGCGCAGGTTGCGATTGTTGATGCCGATGAACTCTGCCCCCAGCGCCAGGGCGCGGTCCAGCTCCAGTTGGTCATGCACCTCGACCAGGGCATCCATCTTCCATTCCTCGGCCGCGTCGAGCAGGAAGCGCGCCACATCGTCCCCGACGGCGGCCAGGATGATCAGGATGCAGTCAGCACCCCAGGCGCGGGCCTCTGCCACCTGGTACGTTTCGAACAGGAAATCCTTGCGCAGCACCGGCAATTGCGTGGCTGCGCGCGCTTCGATCAGGTAGCTCGGTGATCCCTGGAAGCTGGGGCGGTCCGTCAGGACGGACAGGCAGGCCGCCCCCGCCATTTCGTAGCTGCGGGCGATCTCGGCCGGGTTGAAGTCGGCGCGGATCAGGCCCTTGGATGGGCTGGCTTTCTTGACCTCGGCGATCAGGGCGTACTGGCCCTGGGCCCGCTTGGCCTTGATGGCGCGGATGAAGCCGCGCGGGGCAGGCTGGTCATGCGCCTGCGCCACCACTTCAGCCCAGGGCCGCATGGACTTTGCAGCGGCGATTTCCTCGCGCTTATAGGCCTCGATCTGCTTGAGAATGTCGGTCATGACTAGCGTCCGTTCGATACCGCCACGAGGCGGGCGAGTGTCTGTTTTGCCTTGCCGGAATCGAGGGCGTCCCGCGCCATGGCAATCCCGGCCTCAATCGTATCCACCCGGTCCGCCACAAACAGCGCCGCAGCGCTGTTGAGCAGCACGATGTCGCGGTAGGCGCTAGGGGCGCCGTCCAACAGTCGCGTCATGGCGAGAGCGTTGTCGGCCGGTTCGCCGCCGCGCAGGTCGTCCAGCGTGGCCCGCGGCAGGCCATATTGTTCCGGTGTGATCTCGAAGGTGGTGAGGCTTCCCCCCTCGATCTGGGCCACATGCGTCGGTCCGGTCGTGGTGATTTCATCCAGCCCATCGCTGCCATGGACAACCCAGGCCTTGATGGCACGGTTGGCCAGCAGGGCCGCAGCGACGGGCTCGACCCATTGCTCGTCATAGACGCCAAGCAGGTAGCGCCGAACGCCGGCCGGGTTGGATTGCGGACCCAACAGGTTGAACAGCGTGCGCGTCCCCATTTCGGTACGCGAGGGTCCGACATGCTTCATCGCCGGGTGGTGCATGGGCGCGAACATGAAGCCGATGCCGGCTTTGTCGACGGCCGCGCCGATTTCGGCCGGAGTCAGGTCGAGCTTGACGCCCAGCGCTTCCAGCACCTGCGAGGCGCCCGATTTGGACGACAGTGCGCGATTGCCATGCTTGGCCACCGGTACGCCGCAGGAGGCAACCACAATGGCGCTGGCTGTGGAGATGTTGAGCGTGCCGGCGCCATCGCCGCCGGTGCCAACGATGTCGATGGCGTCGTCCGACGTAACGACCGGGATCATCTGCTCGCGCATGATCGATACTGCGGCGGCGATTTCGACGACGGTTTCGCCCTTGACCCGCATGCCCATCAGGAAGGCGCCGATCTGGCTGGGCGTGGCTTCGCCGGCCATGATCGTGCGCATGACGGCGCGCATTTCCTCGCCGGTCAGGTCCTTGCGGCTGGCGATCTTGTTGAGTGCTGCCTTGATATCCATCATGCGGCTCGCTTCTGGTTGAAGTCGCGCGCCAGGTTGAGGAAATTCTGCAGCAGGGCGTGGCCGTTCTCGCTGGCGATGCTCTCGGGGTGGAACTGCACGCCGTGCACCGGCAGGCTCTTGTGCTGCATGCCCATGATCAGGCCGTCATCGGTCGTGGCGGTGACTTCGAGCGTCGCGGGCAGGGTGTCCTGCTTGACGATCAGCGAGTGGTAGCGTGTCGCCTCGAAGTCATTGTTGAGCCCGCGAAACAGGCCCTTGCCGGTGTGGTGGATTTTGCTGGTCTTGCCGTGGACGAGGTGCGGCGCGCGGATCACGTCGCCGCCCATGGCCTGACCGATGGCCTGGTGGCCCAGGCAGACGCCGAGAATGGGGATTTGCGCCTTGAAGCGGTCGATCAGCGCGAGGCAGATGCCGGCTTCGTTAGGCGTGCAGGGGCCGGGCGACAGCACGATAGCCTCGGGCGCCATGGCGGCGATCTCGTCGAGCGTGATCTTGTCGTTGCGCACGACGGTAATGTCGGCGCCCAGCTCGCCCAGGAAATGGACGAGGTTGTAGGTGAAGCTATCGTAGTTATCGATGACGAGAGTGCGGGTCATTGGGCAATCCAGGCTGTACTATCCACCGGGTCATTCCCGCCTGCGCGGGAATGACACCGAGTGTGTATCGATTTCTGCTCATTGCCCGATCCTCGCCTCGCCAGCATAGCGTAGCGCTTCCTCGGCGGCGCTGAAAAGGGCGCGGGCCTTGTTTTCGCATTCCATCTGCTCGAGCTCGGGCACGCTGTCGGCGACGATGCCAGCGCCAGACTGCACATAGAGCTTGCCATCCTTGAGGATGGCGGTGCGCAGCACGATGCAGGTGTCCATGGTGCCGTCGGCGCCGAAATAGCCGACGCAGCCGCCATAGATGCCGCGGCGCGATTTCTCCAATTCGTCGATGATCTCCATCGCCCGCACTTTTGGCGCGCCGGAAACCGTGCCCGCCGGGAAGCCGGCCGAGAGGGCATCGACGAAGTCGTATTTCGGGTCGAGCACGCCCACGACGTTGGAAACGATGTGCATGACGTGGGAATAGTATTCGAGGAAGAACTTGTCCGTGACCCTGACCGTGCCGGTCTTGGCCACGCGTCCCACATCATTGCGGCCGAGGTCGAGCAGCATCAGGTGTTCGGCCAGCTCCTTGGGATCGGCCAAAAGTTCGGCTGCCAGTTCCTGGTCGCGCGTCGGGGTCGAGCCGCGCTTGCGCGTGCCAGCGATGGGGCGGATCGTCACCTCGCCATCCTGCACCCGCACCAGGATTTCCGGGCTCGATCCGGCAACCGCGAAGGTGCCGAAATCGAGGAAATACATATAGGGGCTGGGATTGGTGCGGCGCAGGGCGCGATAGAGCGCTGTCGGGGGCAGGGTGAACTCGGCCTCGAAGCGCTGGCTCAGCACCACCTGGAAGATATCCCCGGCGGTGATGTAGTCCTTGGCCTTGGCCACCATGGCAAAATACTCGTCTTTCGACGTGTTGCTGGTGACGGCGATGGATTCGAGATCGGGCAAAGCCGGTGTCGTCGGCAGCGCCCGTCCGAGCCGGGTGATGGCGTCGTCGATCCGCGCTTCGGCGGCCTCATAGGCCTGTCGCGCCGAGACGCCTGCGCGCACATAGACTGGCGCCGTCAGGTAGAGCTCATCCTTGAGCGTATCGAAGATGGCCAGGAGCGAGGGGCGCATTAGCACGGCTTCGGGGGTCTGCAAGTGGTCCGGATTGCTGTCGGGCAGCACTTCCATGTAGCGGACCATTTCGTAGCCGAGATAGCCATAGACGCCTGCGGACTGCGGCGGCAGGCCAGGCGGCACGTCGATCTTGCTGTCGGCGACCAGGTTGCGCAACGCATCGAGGGGCAGGTCGGGGAGGGGCACGAAGGCCGCATCGTCGATCTGCGCCGAGCGATTGATCGCTGCCGCGCCGGCCTCGACCTTGAGAATCACGTCAGGCTGCGTGCCGATGATCGAGTAACGACCCCGCACCGCGGCATCCTGCACCGACTCGAGCAGGAAGGTGTTCTTCCGGCCCTGCGCCAGCTTCAGATAGGTCCCGACAGGTGTCTCGAGGTCCGCCACGATGCGACGCCAGACGATCTGCGACTTTCCAGCATCGTATTGCTCGGAGAAGCGCTGATAGAAGTCGTCGCCCATCGTTGTCGTGTCCAGTTGGGGTGAAGTCCGGCCTGTCGATTACAGGCCGGTATTGAGCGCCAGCACCTGTTGCAGGGTCTGCTGGTTGATGACCATGCGCGCATCGTCCCTTACCGCGGTGACGAAGTCGCCATAGATACCGATGCGCGCCTCGTTTTCGAGCGTGGCGCTGGCCGATGCCTCGAGCGGTGCTGCGGGTTCGGTCAGGTCAGTCACCTGGAAGACGATGAACTCGCCGCCCTGGCTCACGGCAGAGCCGTGATGGCTGGCATCGCCGGCAAAGGCGGCCGAAGCCACGGCGCCGTCGATCGTGCCATCCGAGGAGCCAAAGCGGGTGAACGGCGCGCTGAGCTGCGGGAAGACGTTGTAGGCGGCTGCCACGTCTGCCAGTGCCTCGCCGGCATCGAGACGTGCCACGGCCTCGGCCTGCGCCGCGATGATGGCGTTGTTGACGCGTTCGGCTGTCATCGTCTCGGCGACCTGGTCGCGCACTTCGTCCAGGGTCTGGTCGCGCGCAGGTTCGATGGCGTTGAGGTCAAACCACAGGTTGCCGTTGCCGGCCAGCGGAATGGCAGCGGTCAGACCACCCTGCTCGGCCTTGAAGATGGCCTGGGTGACGCGCGGTGCGTCTTCGGCGGCAAGATCGGGGATCACAGTCAGCTCGGCGCCGCCAGCGGTCACGTCGGCCTCGTAGAGGTCGAGGCCATAGCGCTGGGCGATCTCGGTCAGCGGCCGGAAGGCGGCACGCAATTCCTCGATCTGGTCCTGCACATCGGCCAGTTCGGTGCGGGCTTCGGCGAGGGCCAGGTTTTCAGCAACCTGGTCGCGCACATCCGCCAGATCAGGGACGCCACCCGCCTCGATGGTCGAAACATGCACGGCGCGCTTGCCGGCCACGCCATCGATGACGACAAAGGCGCCTTCCGCCAGCCCGAAGGCGGCGGTCGCGAGGCCTGCATCGTTGATATCGGCCTGGGCCAGCGTGCCCAGGTCCGTCGGCGTCAGCCCCGCGTCGGCGACCAGCGTCGCGAACGGCGTGCCAGCCGCGAGGCCGGCTTCGAACGCTGCGACCTGCTCGTCATTGAGCACGACCTGCTGGATCGTGCGCCGCTCGGCCTTGCTCAGCGTCGCCTTGCTGCGCTCGTATTCGGCGGCAATGGCATCGTCGGTGATCGCGGCGACCTTGGTTGCTGCCAGGTCGGCCACCGACAGGCGCAGCATCTGCACGTTGCGTGTCTCCACCGTGCGGAACTCGGCCTGGTGCTCGGCGAGGTAGGCGGCGAGCTCCGCCTCGGTCGGTGCGGCCGGGGTTTCGATATTGGTCTCGCCCAGCGTGAAATACTCGATGGTGCGCTGGTCGGCGACATAGCGGTTGATCAGGTTTGCCGCCGTGTCGGGCAGCTTGGTGTCGCCGAACAGGCTCAGGATCAGCTGCTGGCGCCGTGCCGCGTCGCTCTGGTCCTCGAAATACTCGGCCTCCGTCAGGCCGCTCATCTGCAGCACCTGGCGAAAGCTCTCCGGATTGAACGCACCCAGCGCGTTCTGGAACGACGGGTCCTCGCGCAGCATTTCGCTGAGCTTGGCCTGCGATACGCCGAGGCCAAAGCCGGTGGCGAGCTGGTCGAGCGCGGCGTCCTGCGCCAGGTTCTGCAGCACCATCGACGGGACGCCCAGGGCGACGGCATCCTGGGCGGTCGGCACCGAGCCGAGCTGCTGCGCTACCTGGTTCAGCTGGTTCTGATACGCCCGCAGGAATTCGCGCGAATTGATTTCCTCATCGCCGACGCGGGCGACGGTATTGCTGCCCAGATCGGTGATGACATTGTTGATGCCGAAGCCCGCCAGGCCCACCAGCAGACAGGCGCCCATAATCTTGCCGGGCCAGGATTTTGCAAAAACACGCAAACTATCGAGCATCTGAGACGTTCCAGTTGGGCAACATGAGGCTTTACCGCGCCAGCGGGAGGGCACTAGTAATCCATTTTGACAGCCGGGGTTAGGGCAATCCTTTCCCCGGTGCAAGAGGCAGCAGGAGCAAAGAGTGACAACGACAATAACGCCGCTGATCGCAGGGAACTGGAAAATGAACGGCATGAGGGCGTCGCTCGACGAGCTGACGACCCTGGCAGGCATCATGACAACGGGCGATGCGCCCCGCGCCGTGGTCGTCATCTGCCCGCCCGCGACCATCCTGGCTGCCGTGGCCCGACAGGGCGCCTCCAGCGGCATCCTGGCCGGTGGTCAGGACTGTCACCCGAGCGCCGCAGGGCCGCATACTGGCGACGTCGCGGCCGGGATGCTGGCCGATGCCGGCGCCCAGTATGTCATCGTTGGCCATTCCGAGCGCCGCGCCGCCTATGGCGAAACCGATGATCTGGTGCGCGCCAAGGCCGAAGCCGCCATGGGCGCCGGCCTCAAGCCCATCATCTGCGTCGGCGAGACCGAGGCCGAACGCGATGCCGGCAATGCCGAGGCCGTGGTGGCGAGCCAGCTTGCCGGCTCCGTTCCCGAAGCGGCCGGCCAGCATGACGTGGTTGTCGCCTATGAGCCGGTCTGGGCCATCGGCACGGGCCGCACCCCCAGCAATGACGAGATCGCCCAGATGCATGGCGCGATCCGCCGGCTGCTCGTCGACCGCTTCGGCGAGCGGGGCGCTACGGTGCAAATTCTCTATGGCGGCTCGCTCAAGCCGCAGAATGCGCGCGAGATCCTGGCCCTGGATAACGTCAATGGCGGGCTGGTCGGCGGCGCCAGCCTCTTGGCAAAGGACTTTGCCACCATTATCTCGGCGGTATAGCGCGCATGTGCCGGAGGCGGGCCGGAAAATCCGGCCGGGCTCTGGCATTTGTCACGCGGGGCGTGTAAGACGCCGCATCTTTTGCTTAGACCTATAGACTGAGACACAATGGCGAACGTCCTGATCGTGGCCTATTTGCTGATCGTCCTGGCGCTGATTGCAGTGATCCTGCTGCAGCGCTCCGAGGGCGGTGCGCTGGGCATTGGCGGTGGTGGTGGCGGCGGTTTCATGACCGCGCGCGGCTCGGCCAACCTGCTCACCCGGACCACGGCGATTCTGGCGACCCTGTTCTTCGCCACCGCGATTGGCCTGACCATCTTGTCGGAACTTGATCGCAGCACCTCGGGCATTCTCGAAGGCGCGACCACGACCGAGGATGGCGAGACGCCGACCAATGTGCTTGATGCGCTGAACGCGCTGCAGCCGGAGGCGCCGGCTTCCGATCTGCCCGTTCCGGTCACCGAAACGGCCCCGGCGGCCACCGACACCGCGCCCGCGACCGAAACGGCGCCAGCCGCGGCTCCGGAGGCATCGAGCGAGTTGCCGGTGCCCGAGGTTCCGGCGGAGACGCCCGCCGAAACGCCGGCCGCTCCGGCGACCAACTGACGAGACCAAAAAGGGGGATGGAAACATCCCCTTCTTCTTTTTGTGTAGAGCCGGCTGCCGGCTCTACGAATCGATGCTGATGTGATTAAGGTGAACGCCCATGGCTCGGTACGTATTCATCACCGGAGGCGTGGTCTCCTCATTGGGTAAAGGTCTTGCATCGGCGGCGCTCGGTGCCGTGCTGCAAGCGCGCGGCTACAAGGTCCGCCTGAGGAAGCTCGACCCCTATCTCAACATCGATCCGGGCACCATGTCGCCCACCCAGCATGGCGAGGTCTTCGTCACCGATGACGGCGCCGAGACCGATCTGGACCTGGGGCACTACGAGCGCTTCACCGGCCGGGCCGCGACCAAGCGCGACAACATCACCACGGGCCGCATCTATTCGGACATCCTGGCCAAGGAACGCCGCGGCGAATATCTGGGCGCCACCGTGCAGGTCATTCCGCATGTGACCGACGCCATCAAGAATTTCGTCATCGAGGGCAATGACGAGTTCGATTTCGTGCTGGTCGAGATCGGCGGAACGGTCGGCGATATCGAGGGCCTGCCCTTCTTCGAGGCGATCCGCCAGCTCGGCAACGACCTGCCGCGCGGCCACACCTGCTACCTGCATCTGACGCTGATGCCCTATATTCCTTCGGCCGGCGAGCTCAAGACCAAGCCGACCCAGCACTCGGTCAAGGAGCTCCGCTCCATCGGCATTGCTCCCGACGTGCTGCTGGTGCGCTGCGACCGCCCGATCCCCGATGGCGAGAAGAAGAAGCTCAGCCTCTTCTGCAACGTGCGCGAAAGCGCCGTCATCCAGGGCCTCGATGTCGGTTCGATCTATGACGTGCCGCTGGCCTACCACAAGGAGGGCCTCGACCGCGAAATCCTGGCGTCCTTCGGCATAACCGATGCGCCTGAGCCCGATCTCTCCGCCTGGCAGGACGTTTCCACCCGCCTCCACAATCCCGAGGGCGAGGTTAACATCGCCATCGTGGGCAAATATACCGGCCTCAAGGATGCCTATAAGTCGCTCTCGGAGGCCCTGACCCATGGCGGCATCGCCAACAAGGTCAAGGTCAACCTGCAGTGGATCGACTCGGAGGTGTTCGAGCGCGACGACCCGGCGCCCTATCTCGAGCATGTTCACGGCATCCTGGTGCCCGGCGGGTTCGGTGAGCGCGGCTCGGCCGGCAAGATCGAGGCCGCGCGCTTTGCCCGCGTCAAGGACGTGCCCTATTTCGGCATCTGCTTCGGCATGCAGATGGCCTGCGTCGAAGCGGCCCGCAACACCGCCGGTATCAAGAATGCCTCATCGACCGAGTTCGGCCCCACCAAGGAGCCAATCGTGGGCATGATGACCGAGTGGGTGAAGGGCAACGAAACCGAGCAGCGCGCTGCCGAAGGCGACCTGGGCGGCACCATGCGCCTGGGCGCCTATCCGGCCCAGCTCACCCGCGGCTCCCGCGTCGCAGATATCTATGGCACCACCCGCATCTCCGAGCGCCATCGCCACCGCTACGAGGTGAACATGGACTACCGCAAGCTGCTCGAAAAGAATGGCCTGCTGTTTTCCGGCGTCTCGCCCGATGGCAAGCTCCCCGAAATCGTCGAGCGCACCGACCACCCGTGGTTCATCGGTGTGCAGTTCCACCCGGAGCTCAAGTCCAAGCCCTTTGAACCCCATCCGTTGTTTGCGAGCTTCATTGCCGCGGCCATGGAACAAAGCCGGTTGGTCTGATGGAAATCCGCACGGAGCGCCTGTTGCTCAGGCGCCCGCGTCTGGATGATCTCGACGCCATGTTCGAGATCATGTCGGACCCCGTAGCCATGCGCTACTGGTCGACGCTGCCCCATGCCAACAGGGAGGTCACGCGGCCCTGGCTGGAACGGAAGATCGCCCGCACGGCCGATGGCGGCGAGGACTTCGTCATCGAGCATGAAGGCCGAGTGATCGGCGATGTCGGGGCAGGACGCCTCCCCGATTTCGGCTTCATGCTGCGCCGGGACTGCTGGGGCAAGGGCTTCGCCACCGAGGCATCTCGCGCCTTCATCGACCACGCCTTCCGTAACACGGCGGCTACCGAACTTTGCGCCGATGTGGATCCGCGCAACATGGCCTCGCTACGGGTCCTCGACCGCCTGGGCTTCGTCGAAACGGGGCGCGCCGAGCGCACCTTCCTGCTCGGCGACGAATGGTGCGACAGCGTCTATCTTGTCCTGCAGCGGCCGGCATAACTTCCATTCAAGACGGCCGTTCTGCTAGGCTGCCGCATGTCGCGCATCAGGAAGCTGCCATGGCCGAGATCATCAACCTCAGGAACGCCCGCAAGCAGAAGGCTCGCGCCGCCAAGGACGTGCAGGCGGCACAGAACCGCGTGCTGTTCGGCCAGACCAAGGCCGAAAAGCTGCGCCAGGCCAGCGAGAAGGCCCTGGCCGAGAAGCGAATCGAGGGTCACAAGAAGGACGAGCCGAAATGAGCAAAGTCGTTGTCATCGGCGCCACCGGCCATATCGGTACCTATCTGATACCCCGACTCGTGATGGCGGGCCATGACGTGACCGCGGTCAGCCGCGGCGTCGCCCGGCCCTACCAGCAAAGCCCGGTCTGGGGGCACGTGACTGCGGTCGTGCTCGACCGCGAAGCCGAGGAAGCAAAGGGGCATTTCGGCCAGGCCATCGCCGCGCTCGGCGCTGATATCGTCATCGATCTCATCTGCTTCACCGAGGCCAGCAATACCCAGCTTGCCGATGCCCTGCAGGGACGTGTGAACCAGTTCATCCATATCGGCACGATCTGGACCCATGGCACGTCTTCAGTCGTCCCGACCCCCGAATCCGCTGCCAAATACCCCTTTGGCGACTACGGCATCGCCAAGGCCGCCATCGAGGCCGACTTGTTGGCCCGCGCCCGGCAGCACGGCTTCCCCGCCACCATCGTCCATCCCGGCCATATCGTCGGCCCCGGCTGGGCGCCGCTCAATCCGGCCGGGCATTTCAACGCCGCCGTCTTCAGCACCATCGCCCGGGGCGAAACGCTGGCGCTGCCCAATTTCGGCATGGAGACCGTGCACCATGTCCATGCCGACGATGTGGCGCAGGTCGTCATGCGGGCCATCGAGAACCGCTCTGCGGCGCTGGGCGAGAGCTTCCACGCGGTCTCAGCGGCGGCGCTGACCCTGCGCGGCTATGCCGAGGCGATGTACCGCTGGTTCGGTCATGAGCCCAGGCTCAGCTTCGCCGGGTTCGAAGAATGGGCGAAATCGCAGGACGCTGACGAGGCCACGGCCACCTGGGAACATATCTTCCGTTCGCCCAATTGCTCGATCGAAAAGGGCCGACGGCTGCTGGGCTACGCGCCGCGCTACACCTCGGTCGAGGCTGTGCAGGAGGCGGTGACCTGGCTCATCGGTGATGGCCAGGTAGAACGGCAGGCTTGAGGGAACCCGCGTAACCATTTTTCGAGATGACGTTGCCTGGTACTCAATCGTCACCCTCGGGCTTGACCCGAGGGCCCTGTACTTACCGACACTTCCGAAAGTGAAATGTCCTCGGGTCAGTGGGCGAGGGCGGGTATCCGCTAAAAGCGCTCTACCAGTTCACCTGGCAAACGCCGCCCCTGGCGCCGAACTGCATGCTGTTCTCGGTGTACTGGAATATCTCCAGCTTCACCCCGTTCGGGTCCTTGGTCCAGGCCTGCCACGTCCCGTCGGCGCCCAGCTTCTTGTCGGTGATCTCCACGCCCTGGCCGCGCACATGCGCCAGCAGGCCGTCAAGGTCATCAGTCTCCAGGCAGATGTGGTTGATCTGGTTCTTCTCGTCGAAGCTGGACTCTGCCTTGCGGAACACTTCGATGAAGGTGCGGGCGCCCAGATCGAGGTAGAAGCCGATCCAGTCTTCGCCCCGCCGGAAATCGAACGCCTTGGGGATGCCCAGGACGTCGCGATAGAAAGCCTCGGTGGCGGCGAGATCTTGGGCGAAGATGCAGGTATGGGCGACCTGCTTGATGAGTTGCTTGGTCATGAGTCCTCCGGAAGTCGCCTGCCGTATTAACGATAAACCGGCCACCGATCAACCGCCGCGCCGGCTCAGCCCGGCGCCGTGAGGCATTTTTTTGTGCCGCCCTCTTTTACTTGTCACGCCCCGCGTCTAGGAGAGGCGCAACGAACCGACAGAACCCAACCGGAAGGGGCTTTCCATGTCTTCAATCATCCATGTCACTGGCCGCCAGATTTACGACAGCCGCGGCAATCCCACGGTCGAAGTCGATGTGGTGCTGGACGATGGCAGCTTCGGTCGCGCCGCCGTTCCCTCGGGCGCGTCCACCGGCGCGCATGAAGCCGTCGAGCTGCGCGATGGCGGCAAGAAGTATTCCGGCAAGGGCGTCACCCAGGCGGTCGAAAACGTCAACTCGGTGATCTTTGACGAGATCCAGGGCATGGACGCCCTCGACCAGCTCGCCGTCGACCAGGCGATGATCGAGCTCGACGGCACGCCCAACAAGTCGCGCCTGGGCGCCAATGCCATTCTCGGCGTGTCGCTCGCCGTGGCCAAGGCCGCTGCTGAATCGAGCGAATTGCCATTCTACCGCTATATCGGCGGCCCCAACGCCCATGTGCTGCCCGTGCCGATGATGAACATCATCAATGGCGGCCAGCATGCGGACAACCCGATCGACATGCAGGAATTCATGATCCTGCCGGCCGGCGCGGAAAACCTCGCCGATGCCGTCCGCATCGGCTCTGAAATCTTCCACACCCTCAAGAAGGGTCTCTCGGCCGAGGGCCACAACACCGCCGTTGGTGACGAGGGCGGCTTTGCGCCCAACCTCAAGTCGGCCGATGACGCGTTGGGCTTCATCATGCGCTCGATCGAAAAGGCCGGCTACAAGCCGGGCGAGGACATCTTCCTCGGCCTCGATTGCGCCGCGACCGAATACTACAAGGGCGGCAAGTACGAGATGGAAGGCGAGGGTAAGTCGCTCTCTTCCGAAGAAAACGTCCGCTTCCTCGAAGACCTGGCCAACCGCTATCCGATCATCACGATCGAAGACGGCATGGGCGAAGACGATTGGGAGGGCTGGAAGGCCCTGACCGACGCCATCGGCAAGAAGGTGCAGCTGGTGGGCGACGATCTCTTCGTCACCAACACGCAGCGCCTCGTTTCCGGCATCAAGATGGGCGTCGCCAACTCGATCCTGGTCAAGGTCAACCAGATCGGCTCGCTGTCTGAGACGCTCAACGCGGTCGATACCGCCCACCGCGCCGGCTACACCTCGGTGATGTCGCACCGCTCGGGCGAGACCGAGGATTCGACCATTGCCGACCTCGCGGTGGCGCTGAACTGCGGTCAGATCAAGACCGGCTCGCTGTCGCGTTCGGATCGCCTCGCCAAGTACAACCAGCTCATTCGTATCGAAGAGCAGCTCGGCACCTCGGCCAAGTATGCCGGCTACTCGGTGGTCAAGGGCCGCTGATTTCGGCGAACGGAATGCAAAGCCCGGCAGCGATGCCGGGCTTTTTGTTGCTCGATCTGGCTTCAATCCACTGTGTCATTCCGGCGAAGGCCGGAATCCATGCGGGGAGACCTCCGACGACGCTCCAGCCAGGGGCGGCATGCGGACATGGATTCCGGCCTTCGCCGGAATGACATCGTGGGCAGCCCTAGACGCCTCTTCCTACTGAAACGCCGTCTCCGCAAAGCTGCGCAGTTTCCGCGAATGCAGCCGTTCCGCCGGCTGGTCGCGCAAGATCTCCATCGCCCGCAACCCGATCTGCAGATGCCGGTTGACCTGCGTACGGTAGAAGTCCGAGGCCATGCCCGGCAGTTTCAGCTCCCCATGCAGCGGCTTGTCCGACACACACAGCAACGTCCCATAGGGTACGCGGAACCGGAACCCGTTGGCGGCGATCGTTGCGCTCTCCATGTCCAGCGCCACAGCGCGGGATTGGCTCAACCGCTGGGTGATCTCGGCCTGGTCGCGCAATTCCCAATTGCGGTTGTCGAAGGTCGCGACCGTGCCGGTGCGCATGATCTTCTTAGTCTCGATGCCTTCGGTCTCAGTGATCTCGTGCACGGCCTGTTCGAGGGCGACCTGGACTTCTGCCAATGCCGGGATCGGCACGGAGAGGGGCAGGTCGGCGTCGAGCACATGGTCCTCGCGCACATAGGCATGGGCCAGCACGTAGTCGCCCAGTTCCTGGCTGTTGCGCAGGCCGGCGCAGTGGCCGAGCATGATCCAGGCATGCGGACGGAGCACCGCGATGTGGTCGGTAATGGTCTTGGCGTTGGAAGGCCCGACGCCGATATTGACCATGGTGATGCCACGGCCGCGGTCGGCGGTCAGGTGATAGGCTGGCATCTGCGGCGCCCGTACGGGTGCCGAGCCGGCCGTATTGCCGCCCCTTAGCGTATTGTCGGTCACCACATTGCCCGGCTCGATGAAGCTCTGGTAGTGGGGGTGCCCGTCGGCCATGTAGCGCTTGGCCACCCGGCAGAATTCTTCGATGTAGAAGGCGTAGTTGGTGAAGATGACGAAGTTCTGGAAATGGGCCGCATCGGTGCCGGTATAGTGGCTCAGCCGGAACAGCGAATAGTCCACCCGCGGCGCCGTGAAGGCCGATAGCGGGTAGGGCCCGCCCTTGGGCGGCACGAAGGTGCCGTTGGCGATTTCGTCGTCGGTATTGCCCAGGTCGGGTGCGTCGAACACGTCGCGCAGCGGGATATTGAGCGCGTTCAGCGCTTCGCCGTCGATGCGCTCGCTTGGATTGACGGCAAAATGCAGCGGGATGGGCGTGTCGGATTCGGCGATGTCGATGGTGCCGCCATGGTTCTTGAGGATGACGGTGAACTGCTCCTGGAAATAGGTGCGGAACAGGTCGGGCGCGGTCACCGTGGTGCGATAGAGCCCCGGCGTATGCAGGAAGCCATAGGGCAGGGTGCTCTCATGCTTGCTGTAGCTGGTGGAGCGCACTTCCACCTGCGGGTAGCAGGCGCGAACCCGCCCTTCCGGCACCACGCCCTTGGCCAGGTCGGCAAGATGGCCTCGGATGAAGCCGGTATTGCGGTGATAGAGCTCGGCCAGATATTCCCATGCCTTCTCGGGGTCGGTGAAGGACTGCTTTTCGAGGCGGGGCGGGCTGATCGTGCTCATGATGTTCTTTCTTTTCGCGGGCTCCGGATTGAGCCTGCCATCTTCTCGGAATCGCGCTGAATTTCCGGCAGCGTCTAGCCTTCCTGCATGACAGCTTCGCGGCGTCGCTTCAACTGTGGGGCCGGAGGGGCGGCGATTTCACATCGGTGTGAAGGACACTTTTATCGCCGCATTTCGCCACCATCTTCATTGCAGTTCACTGGCACGGCAAGCGACCCATGCAGCTGGTGAGCGAGGAATGTTGCGTTGGCCGCTTGTCCCCCAAGCCCTCAACAGCGCGGTCGGCCGATGTTCCCCAAGGCTGCAATGACAGAGATGTCGTTGCAGCCTTTTTCTTTCTCGCATGGCTGCCCCGCCGCAAGGCCATAGACGAACGCCGCCGCGTTTTCTATTGCTGCGCCATATCGGCTTTGGAGGTTCCCATGACGGCAAGCATCATCGACGGCAAGAGCTTCGCCGAGAACCTGCGGGGTCGCATCGCTGGCCACGTGGCGCGCCTCAAGGCCGACCATGGCATCACGCCCGGCCTCGCGGTGGTGATTGTCGGCCATGATCCGGCCAGCCAGGTCTATGTCACCAACAAGGCCAAACAGACCGCCGAAGTCGGCATGGCCTCCTTCAAGCATGAACTGCCCGAGGATACGAGCGAAGCCGACCTGCTGGCCCTGGTCCACCAGCTCAATGCCGATGACCGGGTACATGGCATTCTGGTGCAGATGCCGGTTCCAAAGCACATTGATCCGATCAAGGTGATCGAGGCCATCGAGCCGTCCAAGGATGTCGATTGCTTCACGCCGGCCAATGTCGGCAAGGTGCAGATCGGCCTGCCCGGGCCGGTCTCCTGCACGCCGCTGGGCTGCCTCATGCTGCTGCGCGACCAGCTCGGGTCACTGGCCGGGCTCAATGCCGTCATCATCGGCCGCTCCAACCTGGTCGGCAAGCCGATGATGCAGCTCCTGCTGCGGGAGAACTGCACGGTCACGGTGGCCCATTCCAAGACGAAGAACCTGCCGGATGTGGTCCGCGGGGCCGATATCGTCGTCGCCGCCGTCGGCCGGCCGGAAATGGTCAAGGGTGACTGGATCAAGCCGGGCGCCACCGTCATCGATGTCGGCATCAACCGCATTCCGGCGCCTGAACGGGGCGAGGGCAAGACCCGCCTGGTGGGCGACGTGGCCTATGCCGAGGCGGCCGAGGTTGCCGGCGCCATCACCCCGGTTCCGGGTGGCGTTGGACCGATGACCATTGCGTGCCTCCTGGCCAATACCATCACGACGGCGTCGCTCATCAATGGCCTCGTGCCGCCTGCCGACCTGACGGCATGAGCATTGCCGCGCATGACCCCGGCGGCAAGGTGCGCCTGCCGCTGATGCCGGGCGTCAAGGGCGACGCCACGTTCAGTGCCGACGGTCGCTACCGCCAGCTCATGCGGCGCTGGATCGGGGAGACATTCCCCGAGCGCTACGTGCTGTTCATCGGCATGAACCCCAGCACCGCCGATGCAACGGCCAACGATCCCACCTGTGCCCGCGAATGGACCTTCGCCCAGCGCGAGGGCTATTCGGCCATGGTCAAAGCCAATGTCGGCGACTATCGCGCCACCGACCCGAAAATGCTGTTGGCGCCCGATGTCGTGGCGGTATCGGAGGCCAACCTGCCCGCCATCCGCCAGGCCGCGGCCGGGGCCGATTTCGTCATTCTCTGCCACGGCAAGCTCAACAAGGCGCTGGCGCCGGCAGGCAAGGCGCTGGTCGACGCGCTCAGGGCCGACGGCATCGATCTGTGGTGCTTTGGCACCAATGGCGATGGCTCGCCCAAGCATCCGCTCTATCTGCGCCAGGACACGCCGCTTCGCCGCTTTCCGGCCTGATCCTACAGCGGTCGCGTGCCGCTCAACCGCGCTTCGATGGCGGGCAGGGCTCGTTCGGTGGCGGCCCGGCCTTCCGCTATGGCCTCGGCGGCGCGATGGAAGTCGAGCAGGCCGATATCCACCACGCGCGGCAGGATCAGCGCATGCGGTGGCTCGCCGGCCAGGCGCGACCGCGTGATATGGTCCTGCATGATGTTGAGCGCATTGGCCAGCACGTCGAAATAGCCCGGCGTGGCGGGGCTGCCGAACAGGCGGAAACTGGCCAGGGGCGCCGCCCAGGCAGCGGGCGCCGCCTTAAGCAGTTCCATCAGGTTGGCGGGCTTGGGGAGGTCGACCTCGGGCGATGGTTCGGGCACCAGCCGCCGTCCCAGCAGGTCCTCGTTGACGTTGACGGCGATGACGAAGTCGGCGCCCATGGCGCGGCACAGCGATACCGGCACCGGGTTCACCAGCCCGCCATCGACCATCCAGACGTCATCGATCTGGATGGGACTGAAGATGCCGGGCATGGCAATGGAAGCGCGAATGGCGCGGTCCAGCGCGCCCGAGCGCAGCCACATCTCGCGACCGGTGGTGACGTCGGTCGCCACGGCACCATAGGGTATCTTGAGGTCCTCGATGGTTTTGGCGATCTCGAGCTTGCCGAGCCACTCGACAATCCGGACGCCATCGATCAGCCCCCCGGCCATGAAGGCAACGTCGACCAGCGAGGTGACGATGCGCCGGTCGGCTTTCAGCGCCCAGTCATGCAAGGCCGCCAGCCTGCCGCTGGCATAGACCCCGCCGACCAAAGCCCCCATTGAGGTGCCGCAAACGATGTCCGGCTTGATGCCGGCCTGGGTCAGGGCCTCAATGACCCCGATGTGAGACCAGCCGCGGGCCGCGCCGCCACCCAGCGCCAGGCCGATCTTGGGTTTGTGCATTGCCGCCTCTTTGCCCTATCGCAATCTGACTCTAGGCATTCGTGAGGGAGCCGTCACCCGGTTCCGGCCAGATAGAACAGGCGGGCGACGGTGTGGTCGCGCAGCGCCTGGGCCGGCAGCTTGCCGGTGAGGGCGGCGACCACCACCGACGTATCGGGGACCGCGCTCGCATCCACCATCACCTTGGTGAATTTCGGCCGCAGCCCCTGCTTGGCCTCTTCCAGTAGGTCGAACAGCAGCGCCCGCACATCGGTGCGCATGGCGCAGGCGATGCAGCTTGAGCCGTCGTCGTGGCCGTGCCCGGAATTGGCGGGGAGGCGCAGCAGGGCGGTATCGGCGTCGAGCGCCAGCAGGCGTCCCGGCTCGGTGATGACGGTGACGGGGATTTGTTCGACAGGTTTTTTCATAGAGGATACCCCCTCCTAACCTCCCCCAGATAGGGGAGGAAAAGATCCAGTTCAAAGCACCATCTCGCCCGGCCCACCGCCCGGATTCCTCCCCCTATCAGGGGGAGGCTAGGTGGGGGTACCCGACAAAGGCTCTTCTTCGCCGCGCTACTCCGCCGCTACGATGGCCGGACCCGGAATGTAGTTCAAGATCGGTCCAAGCCAGCGCTCGACCTCGGCCACCGGCATGTTCTTGCGCCGGGCGTAGTCGATCACCTGGTCCCGCTCCACCTTGGCCACGCCGAAATAGTAGGATTCCGGATGGCTGAAATAGACTCCTGACACCGATGAGCCAGGCCACATGGCAAAGCTCTCCGTCAGCGTCACGCCGGCATTCTTCTCGGCGTCGAGCAGGCGGAACAGGGTGGTCTTTTCGGTATGGTCCGGCTGGGCCGGGTAGCCCGGCGCCGGGCGGATGCCGCGATAGCTCTCGGCGATCAGGTCATCGGGCGAGAAGGCTTCGTCGGCGCCATAGCCCCAGAGCTCCTTGCGGACCTTCTCGTGCATGGCTTCGGCAAAGGCTTCGGCGAAGCGGTCGGCCAGCGCCTTGACCAGGATGGATGAATAATCGTCGTTCGCCCGCTCGAAGCGTTCGGCGATGGCCACTTCCTCGATGCCTGCGGTGACGACAAAGCCCCCCATATAGTCCGGGATGCCCGCCGGCGCGACAAAGTCGGCCAGTGCCATGTTGGGCTTGCCGTCGCGCTTGCTGAGCTGCTGGCGCAGCGTGAACAGCGTTGCCAGCTCCTCGGCGCGGCCCTCGTCGGTGAACAGGCGGATATCGTCGCCGTCGGCATTGGCCGGCCAGAAGCCGACCACGGCGCGGGGCCGGAACCACTTTTCGTCGATGATCTGCTTGAGCATCGCCTGGGCGTCGTCGAACAACTGCCGCGCCGCCTCACCCTGCCGCTCGTCCTCGAGAATGGCCGGATAGCGCCCCTTGAGCTCCCAGGTCTGGAAGAAGGGTGTCCAATCGATATACTTCGCCAGCGTCTCGAGGTCGAATTCCTCGAATACCCTGGTGCCCAGGAAGCTCGGCTTGGGTGGCGTATAGCCGGTCCAGTCGGGCTTGAAGGCATTGGCCCGGGCCTTGGCCAGCGGCACGCGCTGCTTTTCGCTCTCGGCCCGCTCATGCGCCGCCGCCGCCTTGGCATATTCGGCGCGAATATCCTCGATGAAAGCCACTTTGGTGTCCTTGGACAACAGGTTGCCCACCACGCCGACGGCTCGGCTGGCATCGTTGACATGCACGGCCTGACCGCGCTCGTAGCGCGGGTGGATCTTGACGGCCGTATGTACCCGGCTGGTCGTCGCCCCGCCGATCAGCAGCGGAATGTCGAAGCCCTCGCGCTCCATTTCGGCGGCCACATGCACCATCTCGTCCAGCGAGGGGGTGATGAGGCCCGAAAGGCCGATAATGTCGACGTTGAGCTCCTTGGCCGTCTGCAAAATCTTGGCGGTCGGCACCATCACGCCCAGGTCGATGATCTCGTAATTGTTGCAGCTCAGCACGACGCCGACGATGTTCTTGCCGATATCGTGCACGTCGCCCTTGACCGTCGCCATCAGCACCTTGCCGGCGCTTTGGCGGCCGGTGGCGTTGCCGTCGGCATTCTTCTCGGCTTCCATATAGGGCAGCAGCAGAGCCACGGCCTGCTTCATCACGCGGGCGGATTTGACCACCTGCGGCAGGAACATCTTGCCCGAGCCGAACAGGTCGCCGACCACGCTCATGCCGGCCATCAGAGGGCCTTCGATGACATGCAGCGGTCGCGGCAGCTTCTGGCGGGCCTCCTCGGTGTCGGCATCAATGAATTCGGTGATGCCGTTGACCAGCGCATAGGAAATGCGCTCCTCGACGGTACCCTCGCGCCAGCTCATGTCCTTGGCCGCGGCTTCCTTGCCCGCCGTGCCGCGATAGCGCTCGGCGAGCGCCAGCAGGCGATCGGTAGCTTCCGGATTACGGTTGAGGATCACATCCTCGCAGGCGTCGCGCAGTTCCGGATCGATCGATTCATAAACCGCCAACTGCCCGGCATTGACGATGCCCATGTCCATGCCATTTTGGATGGCATAGTAGAGGAACACGGCGTGCATGGCCTCGCGCACCGGCTCGTTGCCGCGGAACGAGAAGCTGAGGTTCGAGATGCCGCCCGAAATGTGCACGTGGGGCAGGGTGTCGGTGATGATCTTGGTCGCCTCGATGAAGGCGACGCCGTAGCCGTTATGCTCCTCGATGCCGGTCGCCACAGCGAAGACATTGGGGTCGAATACGATGTCTTCCGGCGGAAAGCCGACGACCTCGGTGAGCAGCTTGTAGGCCCGCGTACAGATTTCGACCTTGCGCTCCAGCGTATCGGCCTGGCCTTGTTCGTCGAAGGCCATCACCACCACGGCGGCGCCATAGGCGCGGACCAGTCGCGCATAGTGCAGGAACTGCTCTTCGCCTTCCTTCATGGAGATGGAATTGACCAGCGCCTTGCCCTGCACGCATTTGAGGCCGGCCTCGATCACGTCCCACTTGGACGAGTCGATCATCAGCGGCACCTTGGCGATGTCGGGTTCGGCCGCCAGCAGGTTGAGGAAGTCGATCATCACCTGCTTACTGTCGATCAGGCCCTCATCCATGTTGATGTCGATGACCTGGGCGCCATTGGCCACCTGGTCGCGCGCCACGTCGAGCGCAGCGGTATAGTCACCCGCCGTGATCAGTTTGCGGAAACGTGCCGAGCCGGTGACGTTGGTGCGCTCACCCACATTCACGAAGGGGATTTCCGGCGTCAGCGTGAAGGGCTCGAGGCCCGACAGGCGCAGGAATTTCTGGGCCTCGGGAACCACGCGCGGCTTGTGCTTGCTCACCGCCTGGGCGATGGCGCGGATATGGTCGGGGGTCGAGCCGCAGCAGCCACCCACGATGTTGACATAGCCCGAGGCGGCAAAGCCCTCGATCTGCTCGGCCATGAATTCGGGGCTCTCGTCATACTGGCCGAAGGCGTTGGGCAGGCCGGCATTGGGATAGGCGCAGATGAAGGTGTCGGCCGTATCCGACAGCTCCGCCAGATGCGCGCGCATGGCGTTGGCGCCCAGCGCGCAATTGAGCCCGATGGTCAGCGGATTGGCATGGCGCACCGAATACCAGAAGGCCGTCGGCGTCTGGCCGCTGAGGGTGCGGCCGGAGAGGTCGGTAATGGTGCCCGAGATCATGATCGGCACGTCGATGCCGCGCTCCTCGAACAGCCGCTGGGCGGCGAAGATGCCGGCCTTGGTGTTGAGCGTGTCGGTGATGGTCTCGAACAGCAACAGGTCGGCGCCGGCGTCGACGAGCCCGCGGATAGCCTCGCCATAGGCCACGACCAGCTGGTCGAAGGTGATGGCGCGGTGGCCGGGGCTGTTGACGTCGGTGGACATGGACGAGGTCTTGTTCGTCGGCCCCAGCGCCCCGGCAACATAGCGCCTTCGGCCGTCGGCGGCCTCGGCGCGCAACGCTGCCCGGCGCGCGACGATCACGCCCTGGTAGTTGATGTCATAGACCGCGCTTTCGCAGGCATAGTCGGCCTGTGCCACCGAGGTGGCCGAAAAGGTGTTGGTCTCGGCAATGTCGGCGCCTGCCATGAAATAATCGAAGTGGATGTCCTCGATCATTCTCGGCTCGGTTATAACCAGCAGGTCGTTGTTGCCTTGCAGCGGCAATGTCCAGTCCTTGAAGCGGGTGCCGCGGAAATTCTCCTCGGTCAGCTTCTGGCGCTGGATCATGGTGCCCATGGCCCCATCCAGAATCAGGATGCGCTCGCGCGCCGCCTTGGCCAGCGAAGCGCGGACCTCGTTCCAATCAGGGATATGGGCGTCATTGGACTGGCTCATCGCCATCTACCTCGGTTCGCTGAACTTTTCCGATGACATAAAGATATCTTTATATCAGCAAATGCGCAAGGTCGGGTGGGAGGCACATTTGCCCCCGATCACGCCCGCATTGGCATCAAATGCTACGCCCAATGCTAACAGTCCGTTCCCCTTAACCTGCGCGAAACCAGAAAACTGCTAGCTGAATGCGGGCGCCTGCGGATCGCGTTATGATCGGCGCTCGCGTGTAGTCAGTGTAGAGTATTGCGTACCGTGACGACGACCCCCTGGCGCCATGCCATTCGCCTTGTCGCCCTCGCGGCCCTCGTCGCGCCCATCCTAGCGGCCTGCGGCGGCGGTGGTCTTGGGGCCACGGTCAACCGCGCCGCCTTCAGCTCCTCCGAATATGGAGTCGGTGTTTCGCCCCGGGTCACCACCAATCCCAATCCGCCCAAGGGCGGCGGCCGCTACCAGGTCGGCCGGCCCTATACCGTGCGCGGCAACACCTATGTTCCGGCCGAGGACCCCGATTATGTCGCCATGGGCGACGCCTCCTGGTATGGCGCCGATTTCCATGGCCGCCGCACCGCCAATGGCGAAATCTTCTCGGCCAATGCCATTACCGGCGCGCATCCCACCTTGCCGCTGCCCTCCTATGTGCGCGTGACCAACCAGGCCAATGGCCGCTCGGTGATCGTCCGCGTCAATGACCGTGGCCCCTATATGCCCGGCCGCATCATGGATTTGTCCTACCGAGCCGCCACCATGCTGGGCTATGTCAACAACGGGCATACGCAGATCAAGGCCGAGTATGTGGGCCCGGCGCCGCTTGAGGGCGATGATACCCGCATGCTGGTTGCCAGCTATTCCGGCCCGGCCGATTTCGGCGGTGGCAATACCCAGTTCGCCTATGCCGACAATACCAATAGCCTGGCCGATATAGCCGGCAACTTCTTCGGCGGCCTGTTCTCCTATGCCGACACCACGCCGCAGGAGCAGGACGTCGCCATCGGCACCGCCCACGCTGCTGTCAATGCCATGGCAACCCGTGCCACAGGCCTGGACGCATGGGTCGAGGCGGTCGACATGGATGCCCGCGACATCAGGCTGAGCCTGGGCATTTTCGCCGATCAGGCCAATGCCATCGCCCTGGCCGAGCGCTTTGCGGTGCTGGGCGCGGTGGATGAAGAGGCGGTCACCATCAACGGCCGTGCAGCAACCAGGCTGACGCTAACGCATTTGAAGGCCGGCGTTTCACGCATTGATGTTCTCGACCTGGCTCGCGAACTCGGGCTCAATGATTTAGAACTCGACTAAACCACGACGTCATTCCCGCGAAGGCGGGAATCCATTCTTCTGCGATGAGAGTAGATTCCCGCCTTCGCGGGAATGACGCCGTGAATGGGGGGCGCTGTGAAGAAAATCCTGCATATTCTCGCGATCACGCTGGCAATGACCGTGCCGGCCCTGGCTCAGGCCGAATTCGACACGCAGGCCAAATTCGCCATCCTGATGGACCACGATTCCGGCACGGTGATCTTCCAGAAGGATGCCGACCTGCCCATGGAGCCGGCCAGCATGGCCAAGCTCATGACCATTGCGGTGGTCTTCAACGAGATCCGCAACGGCCGGCTCAGCATGACCGACTTGTTTTTCGTGTCCGAGCACGCCTGGCGGACCGGCGGCGCCTCGTCGGGCGGTTCGACCATGTTTGCCG
The DNA here is from genome assembly GCF_014860165.1 of Devosia sp. Classification (GTDB taxonomy): domain Bacteria; phylum Pseudomonadota; class Alphaproteobacteria; order Rhizobiales; family Devosiaceae; genus Devosia. The sequence continues at coordinate 71,940 of NZ_JACZKG010000032.1, read as the reverse complement.
ACCTCAACTCCCAGATTTCGGTGGAAGATCTGATCCGCTCGGTCATCATCCAGTCAGGCAACGACGCGGCTATCGTCCTTGCCGAAGGCATTGCCGGGTCCGAAGGCAGCTTCGCCGCCATGATGAATGAACTGGGCGAGGAAATCGGCCTCACCGACTCCCATTTCACCAATCCAACCGGCCTGCCGGACCCGGACATGTATGTCACGGCCCGCGACCTGGGCGATCTGGCGCGCTATCTGATCCGTGAGTTTCCGGACTATTACCACTACTTCTCCGAGCCCGAGATGGAGTGGAACGGCATCAAGCAGCCCAATCGCAATTCGCTGGTGGAACTCGGTATCGGGGTCGACGGTCTCAAGACCGGACATACTGAAGCCGCCGGCTACGGCTCGGTGATCTCCACCGACGAAGGCGGCCGTAGGCTGATCGCCGTCATTCACGGGCTGACCTCGATGGCGCAGCGCGCCGAAGAGGGGCGCAAGCTCATCACCTGGGGTGCCAGGGCATTCGAGCGCGTCGCCGCCTATCCCGAGGGCGCCATCGTTGCCTATGCCAATGTCTATGGCGGCACCACGCCCAGCGTTGGCCTGGTTGGCAACGGCGAAGTGGCGCTCTACCTGCCGCGGGGCTCGCGCAAGTGCCTCAACGCCCAGGTGAACTATACCGGCCCGCTGCTGCCTCCGGTGGTGGAAGGCGACCAAGTCGCTGAACTGCGCGTATTCTGCGACGAGCAATTGGTGCAGACCGCGCCGCTCTATGCTGCCGAGACGGTGGAGGAAGGCGACATCGTGCGCAAGGCGACCGACGCCCTTAAGCAACTGGCCCTTGGCTGGCTGTGAGACTCGTATAGAACGTCCCTATGCTCGAAGCGCCCAAAGCCCCCCGCGCCCGTTTCATCACCTTTGAAGGTGGCGAAGGCGTGGGCAAATCCACCCAGGTCAAGCGCCTGCTGCAGAACCTGCAGCGGCATGACATTGAGGCCGTGCGCACCCGCGAGCCAGGTGGCACGCCCAAGGCGGAGGCGATCAGGTCCTTCATTCTCCAGGGGCGGTCGGAAAGCTGGGGGCCGGGCGCGGAGGCCGTGTTGTTCGCGGCGGCGCGGCTTGATCACGTCAACCAGCTCATCGCGCCCAACCTGCGCAACGGCGTCTGGGTGCTGTCGGATCGCTTTCACGATTCCACGCGGGCCTATCAGGGTCTGACCGGTGGTGTCGACGACAAGCTGATCGCCGGTCTCGAATCCCTGGCGCTCGACGGGCACACGCCCGATCTCACGATCATTCTCGACATGGACCCAGAGGCCGCCTTTAAGCGTGTCGCCGAGCGGGCCATCGAAGATGGGCTGGCGCTGACCGGCGATCGCTTCGAGAAGGAAGAGATCGACTGGCACAAGCGGCTGCGCGAGGGATTCCTGGCCATCGCCAGGGACAATCCCGACCGCTGCGTCGTCATCTCCGCAGCCCAGCCTGAAGAGGCGCTGGAAGCGGCGATCTGGGAGACCGTCAGCCAGCGCTTTCCAGAGCTGCTGCGCGGTTCGCAGGCGTGAGCGACCCCGACGCGCTTGAGGGTATCGCCACACCCGAGCGCCGCCAAAAGGCCCTTGGGCATGATGGGCCGCGCGCCGCCATCCTGGGTCAGCTTGCCGAGCGCCGGCTGCCTGGCGCCATCCTGCTGCATGGGCCGCAGGGCATCGGCAAGGCCACTTTCGCCTTCGAGATGGCCGCCGCAATCCTTGTCGCCAGCGGAGACGAGGATGCCCAGCGGGTCGAAGAGCAGATCGCCTCGCTGTCCCACCCGAATCTCTTTCTGGTTCGCCGGACGCTGAACAAGACCGGCAGCAAGATCAGTGCGACGATCTCCGTCGACCAGATCGCCCGACGCGATACCGGCGACAGCCACCCCTTGCGCGACCGCCTGCACCAGACGCGCGGCCGGGATGGCTATCGCGTGGCTGTGATCGACAGCATCGACGACCTGACGCCGTCCGCGGCCAATGCGTTGCTGAAAATCCTCGAGGAACCGCCGCCGGAGACGATTTTCCTGCTGGTGTCGCATCGGCCCGGTCAGTTGCTTCCCACCATCCGGTCGCGTTGCCACAGCCTGGCGCTGCGGCCGCTCGATGACGCGCTGGTGCGCGCGATCCTGATCGAACAGGATGCCACCCTCGGACAGGCGGAGCTTGACCGTGCTGTCGCGCTTGCCGGCGGCCGTCCGCGGCGGGCCTTCGAAACGCTGGCCCTGGAGCCGGAATCCGCCCTGGGGGCGTTGCAGGCCTGGCTGATCGATCCCAACAGGCATCCGGCCGGCGTGGCCCTGCAACTGGCAGATGCGCTGGGTGCCGATGCGCAAAGCACCGAGCTGAGCTTCGCGCGCGAGATGCTCGACGACTGGATGGCGGACGAGGCTCGCAACGCGGCCATGCAGCCGCAGGGTCGCATGCGTCTTGCCTCGGCCAACGAGCTATGGGACAAGGCACACGCCCTCTTTGCCGAGGCCGATGATATCAATCTGGACATGAAGCAGACGCTCGTCGCCATTTTCGACGCGATCAGGAAGCATGCTGCAATGACCGCCTCCGTTTCCGCTGAGCACCCATGACCGCCAAGCCCTTCTACGTCACGACTGCGATCTCCTATCCCAACGGCGCGCCCCATATCGGCCACGCCTATGAGATGATCGCGACGGACGCCATCGCCCGCTTCAAGCGGCTCGAGGGCCGCGAGGTCTATTTCCTGACCGGCACCGATGAGCACGGCATCAAGATGGTGCAGACGGCCGCCACGCAGGGCGTGACGCCGCGCGAACTGGCCGACCGCAATTCCGCCGAGTTCCGGCGCCTGGCCGAAGCGCTCGACATTTCCAACGACGACTTCATCCGCACCACCGAGCAGCGCCACCACGAGGCCAGCCAGGCCATCTGGAAGAAGATGGCCGCCAGCCACAACGGCGACATTTTCCAGTCCACCTACAAGGGCTGGTATTCGGTGCGCGACGAGGCCTATTTCGACGAGGACGAACTGACGGAGAAGGATGGCAAGAAATTCGCCCCCTCCGGCGCCGAAGTGAACTGGGTGGAGGAGCCGACCTATTTCTTCCGGCTCTCGGCCTATCAGCAGAAGCTGCTCGACCTTTACGAGTCCAATCCCGATTTCATCGCGCCCAAGGAGCGGCGCAACGAGATCATCTCCTTCGTCAAGAGCGGCCTGCAGGATCTGTCGATCTCACGCACCACCTTCGACTGGGGCATCCCGGTGCCGGATGCGCCTGACCATGTGATGTATGTCTGGGTTGATGCCCTGACCAACTACCTTACCGGCGTCGGCTTCCCGGACGAGCAGAGCGAGCTGTTCAGGAAGTTCTGGCCGGCGGACCTGCACGTCATCGGCAAGGACATCATCCGCTTCCACACCGTCTATTGGCCCGCTTTCCTGATGAGCGCCGGCATCGCCGTGCAGCACCGCGTCTTCGCGCATGGCTTCCTCACGGTCGACGGCCAGAAGATGAGCAAGTCGCTGGGCAATGTCATCGACCCGTTCGAGCTGATCGCGGAATTCGGCGTCGACGCCGTGCGCTACTTCTTCCTGCGCGAAGTCTCCTTCGGCAATGACGGCGACTACAGCCACGACAAGCTCGTGCTGCGCGTCAATGCCGACCTCGCCAACAACCTGGGCAACCTGGCGCAGCGCTCGCTGTCGATGATCAACAAGAACTGCGACGCCAGGGTGCCGCAGCCTGGTCCGCTGACCGAAGCCGATCAGGCCATCATCGCTGAAGTGGGCGAAGCCATCGACGTTGCGCAGAAGGCCATGGATGAGCAACTCGTCCACGAAGCAACCGGCGCCATCATCGCCGCGCTCAGCTCCGCCAACAACTACTTTGCCGGCCAGGAGCCCTGGGCGCTGAAAAAGACCGATCCGGATCGCATGGCCACCGTACTCTACGTTACGGCCGACACGGTTCGGCGTCTGGCCATCCCCATGCAGGCCTTTGTGCCCGCATCGGCTGGCCGTTTGCTGGATCAACTCCGCATTCCCCCAGAAAACCGCAAGCTTTCTGACAGCAGAATCCCGGCAGGCTTGCAGCCCGGCACCGAGCTTCCTGTGCCGCAGGGCGTGTTCGCCCGCCTCGAACGCAAGGCCGAGTAGGATGCTGATCGACAGCCATTGCCATCTCGATTTCGAGGCCCTGGCCGCCGATATCGACGGCGTAATGGCCCGCGCCGCCGCCGCCGGCGTCTCGGGAATGGTGACGATATCCACACATGTGGAGAAGTTTTCCACATACGCCGCCATCGCGGAACGATATGCGAACGTCTGGTGCTCGGTGGGGACGCATCCCCATCACGCCGACGAAGAGCTGCATATTCAAGTGGATGAACTTGTCCGGCTAAGTGCCCATCCGCGCTGCGTTGCCATCGGTGAGGCGGGCCTCGACTACTTCTACGACAACGCCCCGCGCGAGGCGCAGGCGACGGGGCTCCGCCGGCATATCGCGGCGTCGCGGATCACCGGTCTTCCACTGGTTATCCACAGCCGCAAATGCGACGAGGACATGGCCGCCATCCTCCAGGAAGAAACCGGGCAGGGGGCGTTCCCCTTCGTGCTGCACTGCTTCACGGCCGGCGTCGAACTGGCGCGCGCCGCCCTCGACCTGGGCGGCTATATTTCCTTTTCCGGCATCATCACCTTCAAGAATGCCGAGGAGATCCGCGACGTCGCCAAGTTCGTCCCTGGCGATCGCTATCTCGTTGAAACGGATGCACCTTATCTGGCGCCCATCCCGCATCGCGGGCAGTCCAACGAGCCCAGTTTCGTTCGCCATACGGCCGAGAAGCTGGCGGAAGTGCGGGGCGTAGGCCTCGAACAGCTCGGGGCCGAGACCACGGCCAACTTCGCCCGGCTGTTCGCCAAGACCGGGCTCGCCTGACCCATGCCGGCCGCCGAGAGGATCATCGCGACCATACTGGGCTGCGGATCATCCGGCGGGGTGCCGCGCATCGGCAATGTGTGGGGCGACTGCGACCCCAGTGAGCCACGCAACCGGCGCCTGCGCTGCTCGCTGCTGCTCGAGGGCTGGAGCGAGGGGAGCGACACGCCGACCCGCATCGTGATCGACACGGGCTGCGACCTGCGCGAACAGATGCTGGCCGCCGAGGTCGACCGCGTTGAGGCCGTGCTCTACACGCATGCCCATGCCGACCACATCCACGGCATCGATGACCTGCGGGTGCTGGCGCTGCACAATCGTCGCCGCGTGGATGTGTATTTCGATGCCGAAACCGGCGCCCGGGTGCGGGAGGCTTTCGGCTACTGCTTTGTCTCGCCGCATGGCAGCGACTATCCGCCCATTCTCAACGCGCACGAGATCGCCGACGGGGATGTGCTCGAAGTGGATGGGCCGGGTGGCACGATCGCCGTGACCGCGTTCGAGCAGTCCCATGGCAATATCGCCTCGCTGGGCTTCCGCATCGGCAATCTAGCCTATTCCTGCGACGTGTCGGGCTTTCCCGAGGACTCGCTTGCGGCGCTTTCCGGTCTCGACGTCTGGGTTATCGATGCGCTGCGGCCAACGCCGCATCCCAGCCATCTGAGCCTGCCGGAGACGCTCGAGTGGATCGCCCGCCTGGCGCCGAGGCAGGCGGTGCTGACCAACCTGCACATCGACCTCGACTACGCCCGCACCGAAGCCCATACGCCGGCCAATGTGACGCCGGCCTTTGACGGCATGCAGATCGATGTGACGACCGGAACCATCCTCAACCGCTAGGGCAACAGCCGTTGCGGCAGAGCACCAGTGGCCCCCCGCTATCAGCGGAAGGCCGGGATGACGTGACGGCCGTAATTGGCGATGATTTCTTCCTCGTCGCCGCTGTCGAGATAGATGTTGAACTGGGTCACGCCGGCATCCTTGAGGGCGTGCATCTTGGCGATATGGTCTTCGGGTTCGCCCAGCACACAGAAATTCTCCACCACATCAGGGGTGATGAAGTCGAGGAACGGGTTATCCGACTGGCCATGCTTGGAATAGTCGTAGCCGCGGCGCTTCTCGATATAGCTGGTGAGGCTCTTGGGGATCTGGTCGTTGTCGGCGCCGTATTTCTCGACAATGTCGGCGACGTGGTTGCCCACCATAGCCGGGAACCACTTGGTGGCTTCGATGGCGCGGGCCTTGTCACCGAAATAGGCGGGTGCGGCGGCCATGGAGCGGAAGTTCGACATATTCTTACCCGCGGCCTTACCGGCCTCGATGCACTGGTCTGTGAACCACTTGCAAAGCCCGGGATCGGCCAGTTGCAACACGACGCCGTCGGCATGTTCGCCTGCTGTCTTGAGCGCCAGCGGGCCGTAGGCGGCGATCCAGCTTGGCATTTCGTGGCCGACGGCCCAAGGGAACTTCACGGCGGCAGGGATCTCGCCATAGGTGACCTCTTCACCGCGCACCATGGCCTGGGTCTTGGCAATGAAGTCCGCCACGCGCGCCAGCGTGGCCGGCTTCTTGCCCATGACGCGCATCGAGGAGTCGCCGCGACCCACGGCCAGGTCGAAGCGCCCGCCACTCTGCTTGGACAGCGAGCCGAAGATGGAGGCGGCGACCGACCAGTCGCGGACATCGGGATTGGTCACCAGCGGTCCGAACCGCATATTGGTGGTGTGTTCCATGCACATGGCGATGGCGGCATAGCAATCGCGCCACAGGATGTGGCTGTCATAGAACCAGCAATAGCTGAACCCGGCATATTCGGCGGCGCGCACCAGATAGCGTGCGCGCTCGGCTTCGATGAAGCCCTTGAACGTGATGCCGAATTCCATGAGCGCCTCCCGCTTTGCCACGGTCTAAAATTTGACCAGCCGATCAAATTTTTGGGTCGGCGCTCGGCGATTGTCAATCGCAATTGCGCGCCGATGTCGAATTAGCCCGGCAGGTCATAGGCAATCAGCGGGCGACCGTTCCGGGGATGGCGCAATACGGTGACGTCCACGCCATAGACCGCGCGGAGCAGGGCAGGGGTCAATACCTGCTCCGGCGGGCCGGCTGCGACCTGCCTGCCGTCATGCAGCAGAATCAGCGCGTCGCAGAAGCCGGCCGCGAGATTGAGGTCATGCAGGGCCAGCAATATGGTGCCGCCGGCCCTGGCGCGTTGATGCAGCAAGGCGAGCGTGGCCAGTTGCGCATGCACATCAAGGTGGCTGGTGGGCTCATCGAGCAGCAACAGGCGCGGCTGCTGCGCCAATGCGCGGGCGATCTGGACGCGCTGCTGCTCGCCGCCGGACAGCGTGTGATAGAGCCGGTCGGCAAAGGCCAGCATGTCGACGGCAGCCAAAGCAGCCTCGGCAAGGCTCGTATCCTCGGCAGAGGGGGAGACCTGCCACACGGTCTGGAACGGTATGCGGCCCAGCAGGACCACTTCACGCGTCGTCAGCCGCGCGTCGGTGCCGGCACTCTGTTCCACGAAGGTGGCGAACTGTGCGCGCCTGCGCCGCGTCATGGCGAGCAGGTCGGTGCCGCCGAACGAAACGGTCCCACTCTCAATAGGGGCAAGGCCCAGTATGGCGCGCAGCAGTGTCGATTTGCCCGCCCCGTTGGGGCCGATGAGGCCGGTGACCATGCCAGGCTCGGCGGTCAGGTCGACAGCATCGAGGATGGTCTGTGCGCCCAGTTGAACGCTAACACTGTGAACCGACAGCCCTGCGCTCATGTGATCCGCCTGTAGCGCAGCAGGACGGCCAGGAAGATCGGCGCGCCCAGCAGGGCGGTGATGATGCCGACCGGCAGTTCGCGGGGCGCAAAGAGGCTGCGCGCGGCAGTGTCGGTCCAGATCATGAAGCTGGCGCCCAGCAGCATGGCAAGCGGCAGCAGCACGCGATGGCGCGAGCCGGTCAGCAACCGCACCACGTGCGGTACGATCAGGCCGACAAAGCCGATGGCGCCGCCGATCGAGACCAACACGCCGGTCAGCAGCGCCGTGCCGCCCAGCAGCAGCCAGCGCAGGCGGGCAACGTCCACCCCTAGCGTCGCTGCCGCCGTGTCGCCGAAGGCGAAGGCGTCGAGCGCGCGGCCTGACAGCAGGATGGGAAGGCCGGCCAGTGCCAGCGCCGCCAGCACCAGCAGGGCTTCCGACCAAACGACGCCGCTGAGCGAGCCCATCAGCCAGCTCAGGATTTCGCGGTAGGAATCACCAGTGGCCGACCAGAAGATCAGGAATGACGTTGCGGCGGCGGCGAGCGCCGAGATGGAAATGCCGGCCAGGATGGCCCGCGTTGGCGTCGCGCCGCCGAGCAGTTGGGTCACCAGCAGCGTCAACGCCATGGCGGCGCCGGCGCCAAGGAAGGCGCCCAGCGGCATCAGCAGCGCCGCCCCCATGAGCAGGAATGCAACGGCCCCCAGCGAAGCGCCGGATGACAGGCCTAGCAGATAGGGATCGGCCAGGGGATTGCGCGTCAGCGCCTGCATCACCGCGCCGCAGAGCGCCAGCCCGGCCCCCACCGCTGCCGCGGTGAGGACGCGCGGCAGGCGCAACTCCCAGATAATGGCGTCGCGCAGGCGACTTACGGGGCTCTCGGGCAGAAGGCCGAAGTGATGGCCGATGGTCAGCCACACCTCCGATGGGGCGATGTCGGCTGGCCCGAAGGTCACCGCCAGTACCAGGCTGGCGAACAGAAGCGCCAACAGGCTCAGGCAGAGCGTGACCAGGGTCCGCTGGTTCACGGCGCGAAGGTGAGGCCGGCCAGTTGCGCCGCCATGTCCGCGGTGGCGCCGACATTGCGCACGCCAGCCTCGGAGGCGGGGAACGGCACGATGAGGTAGCGCTGGTTGACGACCGCATCGAGCTGGCTGGTGATGGGGTTTTCCGCCAGCAGCTTCTTCTTCTGCTCCGCCGAGTTCCAGGTGGCGTCGACCAGCACGATGACATCGGGATTGGCGTCGACCACCGCCTCCCAGCTCGCGGCGACCCAGCCATCGTCCACATCGGCCATGATGTTCTTAAGACCAAGCGCTTCCAGCATCATCTGCGGTGCGCCGCTGCCAGCCCCGACATAGGGCGCCTTGGTGCCCGAGGAATACCAAAGCGCCGTCAGCCCGCGCGCGTCGGGCGAGACCGCGGCAAGCGCGGCCTTCTGCTCGGCGATCAGCGCTTCGGCAGCGGGCGCGGCGTCGAATATGGTCCCCATCTCGCCGATCTGGGCAAAGACCTCGTCGAAGGTCAGCTTGGCCGGCTTGATCGACCGGCAGGCAGCGGGCGACACATAGCTGGCGATGCCGAGTTCGGCGAGGGTCGGGCGTTCACCGGCGCCATCGGCAGCAAAATTGCTTTCCCAGCCGCCATAAATGAAATCCGGCTCGACCTTGAGCACCACTTCCTGCGATGGCAGCTTGTCCGACAGGACCGGCAATGCTGCCGCCGCTGCGGTCCAGGGGGCGGGCGCCGGACCATCCTGGAAGCCGACGCCGACAATCCGGTCGCCAAGGCCGAGGGCCAGCAGCATTTCGGTCGCCGTTGACTTGATGGTCACCACCCGCTGCGGCGCGGCGGGCAGGGTGACCTGGACGCCGCAATTGTCCAGGGTGAGCGGGTAGCCCGTCTGGGCGAGGGCGGAGCCGGCAGAGAGGGCCAGGATGGCAAGGCCGAGCAAATGGGGCAGGCGACGCATGGGTCAGTCCTTCTTGACGCGTTTAGGCTGAGACTCGGAGTGGTCCGGCGGCTCGCGCAACTCGGCCCGCGCGGCCTGGTAGCCGAGCTGATAGGCCTCGGCCGAACCGAAACGGAACATGTCGTCATCGACCGAGCGGACCAGCGTGCGGGCGCCCGGCGCGTCCATGTCGGTCACGAGACGCGCGAGGCCGCGCACCACGGCGACAGGAATGCCTGATGCCTTGCCCTTGACGAGGTCCGCGGCTCCAGCCAGTTCATCGGCCAGCACGGTGATGGTGACATTGAGCGGGCGGCCATTGGCATCCACGCCGCCGCGCAGATCGTCGGTCACGACGATGCCGGCGGCGCCGATGGCGACATCGGTCTGGCCGACCCGCCAGGGGCGGCCGAGAGTGTCGGTGATGATGATGCCGAGGGCGACGCCGAAGTGCTGGCGCAAACCGGCGCAGAGGGCGCGGGCGGAGCTGTCGGGGTCGAGCGGCAAGCGCAGCGCCAGGCCATCGGGTACATTGGAGGTGTCGATGCCGGCGGCGGCCATGATAAGGCCGTGGCGAGTCTCGACGATCTTGGTGACGCCGCCAGGATGGACGCGCTCGGCCACGATTCGGACGGTGTCTTGCGTAATCGCCTTTTCTCGATCTGCCACCGGCACCTGCATGCCTTCGGCCTTGGAGACGATCTTGCTGGTGATCACCAGGATGTCGCCATCCCGCAGGGCAGCGTCGGCATCTTCGGCCACCGTCGCGTCGATGGCGGCAGCGATCAGGGCGACGAGGTCGTCGCCAGCGCCGATTTCCGGCAGGCCGGGAATGCCCCAGACCGTGTAGCGCGGCATGGCCATGGCTAGGAAATCGCCCGCAGGCGCGGCAGGATTTCTTTGGCATAGAGCGCGATGAACCGGCTCTGGTCCTCGCCCGGCGCATGGAACACCAGGTGGTCGAAGCCATAGTCCATATAGGTCCTGATGGCCGCGACGTGTTCGTCGGGATCGCTGGAAACAATCCAGCGCTTGGCGATGCGCTCGATGGGAAGCTGTGCCGCAAGACGCTCCATCTCCGCAGGGTCCTCCACCGAATGCTTCTCCTCGGCCGTCAGCGACAGCGCCGCCCAGCCCCGGGTATTGTTGAGCGCGGCTTCCGGATCGGGGTCGAAGGAGACCTTCACCTCGATCATGCGCTCGAAGGGCAGGTTTTCACGGCCGGATTCGGCGCGGCCGATGGCGACATTGGGCAGCAGCTGATCGACATAGAGCTCGGCGCCCTTGCCGGATGTGCAGATGAAGCCGTCTCCGGCGCGGCCGGCATATTTGGCGTTGAGCGGGCCGCCGGCGGCCAGGTAGATCGGCACAGGTCGGTCGGGCCGGTCATAGATGGTGGCGTTCTGCGTCTTGTAGAATTCGCCATCAAAGGTAACGCGCTCCTCGCTCCACAACTGGCGAATGAGCGCCACCGCCTCGCGCAGCCGGGCCGAGCGTTCCTTGAGCTCGGGCCAGGCCATGCCGGTGGACGGAACCTCGTTGAGCGACTCGCCGGTGCCGACGCCCAGGATGACGCGGTCGGGAAACATGGCGCCCAGGGTGCCGAAGGCATGCGCGACGACAGAGGGATGGAGACGGAAGGTCGGCGTCAGCACCGATGTGCCGACAATGATCCTCTCGGTACGCGCCAGCGCCGCGGCCATCCAGGATGGCGCGAAGGGTGCGTGGCCATCCGTATGCTTCCAGGGCTGGAAATGATCGCTGATGAACACCGATTCGAAGCCGGCCTCTTCGGCCTCGATGGCAAACTTCAGCAAGGTATTGGGTGCGAATTGTTCGGCCGAGGCCTTGTAACCGAAGCGCATGCCCATTCTCCCAAAGGCTCAGCGGTGTTGTGCTACTTTTGACCAAATGGTCAAAATTGTCCATTGGATTCGTTTAGCACGTGAATGGCGGTTGAGATGGCGCCCGGCAATGGCTATCTGGTGCCAACTTCCAGCCACACGCACAAGGCGCATCCCCGCATGACCCCAGATTTCCTCGTCACCCATTCGGGTGGCTTCCATGCCGATGAGCTACTGTCGAGCGTGATCCTGACGCGGATCTTCCCGCAGGCGCGCATCGTGCGCAGCCGCGCGCCGGAATGGATCACGCCGGGGGCAGATCGCATCATCTATGATGTCGGCGGCGCCTATGACGCCGAGGCAGGGATTTTCGACCATCACCAGCGCGGCGCGCCGCTGCGTGAGGATGGCCAGCCGTTCAGTTCGTTTGGCCTGATCTGGAAACATTTTGGCCGCGACTATCTGGCCGCTTCGAACGTACCGGAAGCGCATGTCGCGGCTTTGCATGCTGCATTCGATGCCAGTTTCGTGCTGCCGATCGACCTGACCGACAATGGCGCGTTGAGCCCGTCGGGCCCGCTGGGCGGAATGACGCTGCCGGTGCTGCTTGAAACCCTCAAGCCCGACTTCGACAGTGTCGATCCGGATGCGGAGACCAACGCGTTCCAGAGCGCACTGGCCATTGCCCGCAGTTTCCTCGAGGCCGCCATTGCCCGTCGCGCGGCCAAGCTGCGGGCTGAGGCGGTTGTGCAGCAGGCCATTGTCGCCACGGGGGCAGGGCGCGTGCTGGAGCTTCCCATGGGCATGCCGTTCCGGCCGGCCATCGAGAAGGCTGGTGCCGACCATCTGCTGTTTGTGGTGCATCCGCGCGACAAGGACTGGTGCCTGACCACGATCCGCCGCTCGGATGAGGGCTTTGACGTCCGCGCGGACCTGCCGGCTGCCTGGGCCGGTCTGACCAACGCTGACCTGGAGGCGGCCAGTGGCGTAGCCGGCGCCAGCTTCTGCCACAATGGCCGTTTCGTTGCCGCTGCCCGCACGCGCGAGGCGGCGCTGGCAATGGCCGATCTGGCGGTGGCCGAGGCCTTGGGCGACCGTTAGGCTGGGGCTGAGCAGGGTCTCAGCCGGGGTGGGTAGCCCCGGTCCTGCCCTTCGCGGAAGCGTATTTGCGCTCGTTTGCTGGCGAGCCCATGCAACGGAGTGCGTCGCCATCCATTGCATCCTGCGAATGAGCAGGGTGCTTCCGCGATGCAGGACTACGACTATTACGTCATCTTCAACGAGCGGGCCGGAACGGCCAGCGCGCAGGGACTGACGGCAGAGGCGCTGCGCGGCATGTTCGAGGATGCCGGCCTGCGCTGCCATGTGGATGCGCGCAGCGACGTGCCGCTGCCCGAGCGGGTCGGGGATGCCGTCGCGGGGCCGGCTGGTATTGTCGTGGCAGCCGGAGGCGATGGCACCGTCACCGCGATTGCCGAGGCGCTGACCGGCTCGCCGAAGAGTCTGGCCATCCTGCCGCTTGGAACGGTCAATGCGCTGGCGAAAGATCTCAACATTCCGCTCGAAATCCGCCGGTCAGTGGAGGCGCTGGCCGCCGGGGAGCCGCAACTCATCGATGTCGGCGAAGTCAATGGCCGCACCTTCCTGCACAAGGTGGTGGTTGGGGTGATCCCGGGGGTTGCCGCTGGGCGGGAGCACATTCGGGGCCAGTCCGGCATCGGGGCAAAGATCGGCTTCCTGCGCTACTTTCTGCGCCGCCTGCAGCGGGCAAGGCGCATGGCCGTCCAGATCCGAACACCCGATGGCGAGACGCGGATCGAGCGTGTGCAGTCCATAGCCGTGGCCAGCAATTCCTATGATGAGGGGCTGGGCCAGTTCTTCTCCCGCTCATCACTCGATAAGGGCAAGCTGACGCTCTACATCCTTCGGCATCTGACGCCGGGGGATGTCATCCGGCTGAGCGTGTCGATGCTGCTGGGCCACTGGCGGAACGACGATGCCCTCTCCATCGAGAGCGTCGACGCGGTGACCATCACCACGCACAAGGGACTCCTCAAGGTCATGTTTGACGGGGAAGTTGAAACCCTTCACTCCCCACTGGAGTTCTCCATCCGGTCGAAGGCGCTTTCGGTGATTGCGCAGCCCATCGCGGCAGTGGAGGAGGTCGTCCAGTGAAGATCCTGCATCTATCGGACCTCCATTTCGGACACCATGACGAGGCTCTGGCAGAGGGGTTTGCCCACGACATCAACGCTCAGAAGCCGGACCTTGTCGTGGCCAGTGGGGATTTCACCCAGGTGGGGACCAAACGGGAGTTCCAGCAGGCGAGGGCGTTTCTCGACCAGCTTCATGCTCCCATTTTTGCAGTGCCGGGCAATCACGACGTGCCAGCAATCAACATCCTGCGCCGTTTCATTGATCCCTATGGCCTCTATCGTCGATATATCTCGCCCGATACGGAGCCGTTCCTCGAAATGGGCGGGGTGGTTCTGGTGGGTCTGCGCACCTCGCGCCGTGCGCGACTCGAATGGAACTGGGGTCACGGTACGATCTCCTCGGACCAGCTTGAGGATCTAGCTACCCGTTTTGAAGCCGCATCGCCCGACGCGTTGCGGATCATCGTGGCACATCACCCGCTGCTGTTTCCGACCGAACCCATGGTGCAGAAGACCAAGCGGGTGAAACGGGCAGACGAGGCGCTGGCCACCTTCGCCAAGGTGGGCGTGCGGCTGGTTCTGTCCGGCCATTTCCACCTGTCCTATGTACGCAAGCACGAGGCCCTGTCGGCCGCCCGCGAGGGAGAGCCCGTGGGGCTCAGCCACTCCTCGGTTGCGCCAATCCTGGTGGCGCAGGCCTCGTCAGCCATTTCCACCCGATTGCGCGGTGAGCCCAACGCCTACAACATCATCAATATCTTGGAGAACCGCATCGTCATTACGGTGCGGGAGTGGAATGACGGCGCCTGGCGAACCCGCGACAAGGCGGTAGAGCCGGCATAGTCGTGCCGTTTCTCGGCCACATCCCTTATCGATCCACTAAGCCTGCGGCGGCCGCGATGCCCGCCGGCTCGGCTCGCCCGTGCGGCGATAGCCGGATTGGGGCACTTTCGTGGCATGCGCCGGGCGCATCACAGCGTCACCCTGGGTCACGTTGACCCTCTCGTCCATGCGTCGTGAACTCCGCGTTCAGTCCCGCGCTTCGGCGGGGAACGGCCGATGCGTCCTTGACGCCCGCGCTTTGCTTGGAACAGGAGACGCCTCGTTGCCAAGAATTTTGTACTTGGTTCACAACCTTGCCGACCCTGCGGTCGAGCGGCGCGTCGCCATGTTCACCGCGGGCGGAGCCGAGGTCGAGATTGCCGGCTTTCGGCGTGGTGATGCAGCCAGGCCCAGCCTGCCCCTCACCACGGTCATCGAGCTCGACATCACCCATGATGGTCGCATGCTGCACCGATTGGCGGCCACGGCACGCGCCGCTGCCGGTGCGCGCGGCTGGTCGCAGTCGCTCCGCCGCCCGGATGTCATCGTGGCGCGCAATCTGGAAATGCTGGGCGTTGCCAACCGATTGCTGGGGCGCTGGGACAGCAAGCCGGTTCTCGTCTACGAGTGCCTCGACATTCATCGGCTGATGCTGCGCCAGGACCGCATCGGCGGGGTCATGCGCGCGGTCGAGCAAAGGCTGATGCGCCATGTCGATATGCTCATCACCAGCTCGCCAGCCTTCCTGCGCAATCATTTCCACCGGCTCGGTGCGCCCCCCGCCGTTTTGGTCGAGAACAAGGTGTTCGCGCCCGATCCTGGCGAGGTCGGCCGCAATCCGGTGCTCGTCGGAGAGACCAATCCCATTCGCATCGGATGGTTTGGCGCCCTGCGCTGCCACAAGTCGCTGGCAGCGCTGACGGCACTGTCGCGGCACTTTGGCGGGCGGCTGGACGTCGTACTGCGGGGGCGGCCGGCGCTGACTGAATTCGACGACTTTCAGGGCACGGTGAATGCCACGCCGCATCTCGAATATGGTGGGCCGTTCCGATACCCCGATGACCTGGCACCGCTCTATGCGGGCGTGCATTTTGCCTGGGCCATCGATTTCTTCGAAGAGGGCCTCAACTCGAACTGGCTGCTGCCGAACCGGCTCTACGAGGGGTGCCTCAACGGCGCGATCCCGATCGCGCTTGAGGGCACCGAGACGGCCGCATTCATCGAGCGGCTCGGTATCGGTGTCGTCGTTCCCGATATTTCCCAGGAGACGCTTGTCGCCCTCTTTGAGGGGATGACCGCCGAACGCATCCGTGACCTGGCAGCTGCGGTCGCGGCCCAGGACCCCACGACATTCCGATGCGACACGCGCGAATGCGTCGCGCTCGTCGAGCGTCTTTCGGGAGCCAGGTCCACCCAGCCCGCATTGGAGGCCGCCGCATGAGCGCTCGCACAATCATCGTGGTGCCCACCCTCAACGAAGCCCGCCACATCGATGCATTGCTGGACGCCCTGCTCGTCGAGGCGGAGTCACTCGATGCCCGCATTATCGTCGCCGATGGCGGCAGCTTGGATGGCACCACCGACATCGTGGCGCGACGGGCCAGGTCCTCGGCACGCGTGGTGTTGATCCACAATCCCCAACGGATCCAGAGTGCGGCCATCAATCTGGCCGTGCGGGAATTCGGCGATGATGCCGATTACCTGATCCGGATCGACGCGCATGGTGCGTATCCGGCCCACTATTGCCGCATGCTGGTGGCCGAGGCCGAGGAGCGGCAGGTGGGCAGCATCGTGGTGCCCATGACCACGGTCGGCATTGCGACCTTCCAGCGTGCCGTCGCTACGGCGCAGAACTCGGCGATCGGCACAGGCGGCTCGGCTCATCGCACCGGCAAGGGGAGCGGACCGGTCGATCATGGTCATCATGCCCTCATGCGTGTCGACGCCTTTCGCGACGTCGGCGGGTATGACCAGAGCTTCCGGTTCAACGAGGATGCAGAGCTCGATCATCGCCTGCGGCTGGCGGGTCACACGATCTGGCTGACCGACCGTACCGGCATGACCTACTATCCCCGATCGACGGCGACCAGCCTGTTCCGGCAGTATTTCGGCTATGGTGGGGGCAGGGCGCGCAACATCCTCAAACACCGCATGCGGCCACGCCTGCGCCAATTGGTGCCGCTGGCCATCCTGCCCGTCGTGCTGCTGGCGGCGCTGTCGATCTGGCATTGGGCCTTCCTTGTGCCCTTGGCCATCTGGGGGCTGGGATGCATTGCACTGGGCATGCATGCCGCGCAGAAACACTATCCTCAATATGAGATGCCGATGCTGCTCTCGCCGCTGGTGGGCCTGGCCGCCATGATCATGCATCTGGCCTGGTCGTCCGGCTTCTGGGCGCATGTGGCGCAACGGCCGTTCCGCCGGCGGGAGCCAGTGTGATCGCCATGGCCAGCGTGGACATCTGCATCTGCACCTATCGCCGGACCTTCCTGGCCCAGACGCTGGGCTCGATCGCGTCGCTCGACCATGGCGGACACACCATCCGGGTGATCATTGCCGACAATGACGCGGTCGCTTCGGCCCGGGACCTTGTCGAGGGCATGCGGGAGCAGGTGCCCTTTCCCATCATCTATGTGCATGCCCCGGCGGCCAATATCTGCATTGCGCGCAATGCCTGTCTGGACCAGGCGGACGCCGACTTCGTCGCCTTTGTCGATGACGACGAGGTGGTCACCCCCGGCTGGATTGCCGCATTGGTTGAGAAGGCTGGGGCGAGCGGCGCTGCGGCAGTATTGGGCCCGGTGCGCGCCATCTATGGCCCGGATGCCCCGGCCTGGATGGTGGATGGCGACTTTCATTCCACGCGCCCGGTCTTTGTCGGCGACACGATCCGCACCGGCTATACCTGCAACGTGCTGATCCGCTGGAAGTCGCCCTACAGCGGCCTGCGCTTCGATCTTGCCCTAGGCAAGACCGGCGGCGAAGACACAGCCTTCTTCTATCAACTGACCGCCTTGGGCGGCACCATCGCCTATGCCGAGGCCGCCCTGGTCGAGGAGCCCGTGCCGGCCGACCGGGCCAGCATGAACTGGCTGGTGCGTCGGCGCCTGCGGTTCGGGCAGACCCACGGCATGCTGCAGGC
This sequence comes from Devosia sp., assembly GCF_014860165.1. GTDB lineage: Bacteria > Pseudomonadota > Alphaproteobacteria > Rhizobiales > Devosiaceae > Devosia. Next base: position 54,344 of record NZ_JACZKG010000032.1, on the reverse strand, counting down.
CGGTTCGCGGGCGAGGGCCCTGGCCATCGTCGCCGCCAAGATCGGCTATTGCGGCGCAATGGCGGCGCTGACGGCATTTTCCCCGGTGCTGCGGCGCCGGAACTGGCTGCGCGCCGTGCTCCATGTCGGCGTGGCCGGGGGCCTTCTCGGCGTCCGCCAGGCCGCCCACTACGGACAACCGGCGTCCCGCTGAGCGTCCCCTTTTCCTCCCAGCCAGAATGGCGGAGTTCAAAATATGCTTGAAAAGACTGGATACCCCGAGACGTTGGCGCCGCTACCGTCCGACCTCAAGACCATCGATCTCGAGCGTATCCTGTCGCTGCTGCGTCGGCACGCGGTGGTGCTGGGATCGTGCGTGCTGGTGACCCTGGTGCTGGCGACGTTCTATCTGTCGCTGGCACCGCGCAGCTACCTCTCGGCCGGACAGGTGCTGCTGGACCGCAACCTGGAGCAGGCTGCGGGGGACGGGGAACCCACGACCAGCAGCGTTGATCTGGAAGCCCAGGTGCTCAACCAGATCGAGGTGCTCCGGTCCAGCCGCGTCGCCACGGCCGTGGCAGAGGCCGAAAACCTGACGACCGACCAGGAATTCCTCAATCCGCCGCCTTCGTTCAGCCAGCGGGTGCGCGGGCTGCTGCCATTCGGTCGTGCCGCGCGCCCTGCCAACCTCGAGGCCAGCATCGAAGAGGTGGTGGGCATGTTGCGGGCCAATGTGCAGGTCGATCGCATGGGCCGCAGCTCGATCATCCGGGTGGGCTATGAGGCGACGACGCCTGAGCTGGCACAGCGCATTGCCCGCGCCTATGCCGAGGCGCTGCTCGAAGACCAGCTCAACGCGGAACTCGAGGCAACCAGTGCCGCGTCGGACTGGCTGCAGCAGCGGCTGGCTGAAATCGGCGAGAGCCAGCGAACCGCGAGCCTTGCCATCGAACAATATCGCCAGCAGACCGGGCTGTCGGTCGGGCAAGATACCAACCTGACCAATCAGCGCATCGAGGCCCTGTCCAATCAGTTGGCGGAGGCGCAGGCCGAGACGGCGCGACTGCGTGCCCTGTCGGATCAGTTGCAGACCGTGGTGGCAGCCGGGCCGGAAGCGGCCGCCGCCAATGTCTCCCTGCTGAGCGGAACCCAGGTCGACCCTGCCGAAATTGCGGTGCTGCGCACCCAATCGGCGGCGCTCACCAGCCGGATCGCGGAGGTTCGTTCCAGCTTTGGCGAGGATCACCCGCAATTGCAGGTGCTGGCGGCGGAAAAGGCCGGGCTCGACAGCCGCATCTATGCCTTGCTGCAGAATCTGGACGAGCAATACCGTACCCAACTGTCCATCGCGACACAGCAGGAGGCGGGCCTGCGCCGCGATATCGATGCGGAGGGGCAAAGTGCTGGACTGATCAGTCAGGAACAGGTCCGGCTCAACGAACTCCAGCAGCGCTCCGACGCCCTGCGATCGCTCTATAACAGCTATCTGTTGCGCTATGAGGAATCGGTGCAGCGCCAGAGCTTCCCGATCCCCTCCATCCGCATCGTTACCGATGCGCTGCTGCCCGAGCAGCCCTCCAGCCCGAAGGTCATGGTCATTGTAGCCGCAGCCCTCATCGCCGGTGCCTTCATGGGCACCATGCTGGCGGCGGTCATCGAGCTGCGCGATCGTGGCTTCCGCGTGGGGTCGCAGGTCAGGCGCCAGTTGGGCTTGCGCTTCCTGGGCTATTTCCCAAGGCTTCAGGTCGATGGCGGCCTGCCGCAGACGGAATCGCGCCGGACGATCCGCACTCTGGTCCGCCACGCCTTCGGCCAGCGCAGCGGCCCGCGCTGGGGTCGCCCGTATATGGAGACGCTGAGGGCCACCCGCCTGGCGCTGCAGCCGGTGGCAGACCGTGGGACGGCCGTCATCGGGGTGCTGTCGGCTTTGCCGGGCGAGGGGAAGTCCACCTTTGCGGCGTCCTTTGCCGAAATGCTGGCCGCCTCCGGTTCACGGGTCCTCATCATCAATGCCGATGAGATCACGCCGCAGGGCCGCACGGCGATGCCGGTGCGCGTCCTGCCTTCGCAAATGGGCGATTGGCGCAGGATCGTCGTGACCGACAGCGAAACGGGGATTGTCAGCCTCTCCGCCTCGGCTCCCGAATCCGGGGGCGGGGACCTTTCGGGCATCGTGATGCAGAAGGTGCTGGCCGAGGCTCGTGGCGAATTCGACTATGTGCTGCTGGATCTGCCGGCATTGGCGCTGGTCGTCGGCGCACTGTCGGTATTGCCGCTCACCGATGGGGCTATCCTGGTGGCGGAATGGGGCAAGACGCCTCGCCGGCTGCTCACGGGTCTGCTCGAAGAGGAGCCGGAACTGACCGACTACATTGTCGGCGTGGTGCTCAATAATGTGGATTTGAACGCGCTGCCCAGGTTTACCGATATCGGGGGGCTGGAGCGGTTCGCCTATCGGGCGGAGCAACAGATGCAGACGGCGCCCAACTAGGGGCGCCGTCTCACGGCTAGCTGGCAGCAATCTCGCGGCTATTCGGCAGCAATCTTGAAGCCTTCCATCAGGGCGTTGTGCAGCCCGATCCTGGCCAGTGCGGCCAGGAAGTCGTCGCCGATATCTTCCCGGTCGAGCGCGTAGGCGACATTGGCCGTGAGGAACCCGATCTTGGAGCCGCAGTCGAAGGACTGGCCTTCATACTTCACGCCAATAAAGGGCTGCCGCTGCATCAGTGTCTGCATGGCGTCCGTTATCTGAATTTCCCCTCCCGCTCCCCGCGGCTGATCGGCAAGCAGCGAGAAAATCTCCGGCTGCAGGATATAGCGGCCGGAAATGATGAGGTTCGACGGGGCGTCGGCAATAGCGGGTTTTTCGACCATGCCGTTGATGCGGAAGCCATTATCGTCGCCTTCGCCCCGCCCCACGACGCCGTAGGACGACACCTCGGCCATCGGCACTTCCTCGACAGCGACGACATTGCCGCCGGTCACTTCGTAGGTTTCCATCATCTGCTTGAGCACGCCGCGGCGGCCCTTGAAGAGCATATCGGGCAACAGCAGGGCGAATGGTTCGTCGCCGACGATATCGCGGGCGCACCAGACGGCATGACCCAGGCCCAATGGCTCCTGTTGGCGCGTGAAGCTGGTGCGGCCCGCCGATGGCAGATCCTGTTGCAGGTCCTTGAGAATGCGGGTTTTGCCGCGCGCCTCCAGGGTTGCTTCCAGCTCAAACTGACGGTCGAAATGGTCCTCGATGACGCCCTTGTTGCGGCCGGTCACGAAGACGAAATGGGTGATTCCCGCTTCACGCGCTTCGTCGACCGCATATTGGATGAGCGGCCTGTCGACCACCGTGAGCATCTCCTTGGGCATTGCCTTGGTGGCGGGCAGGAAGCGGGTTCCCAGTCCCGCGACCGGAAATACGGCAGTTTTTACACGTTTGGACAACGCACTCTCCTTATTCAGTGTAAGCCGAGTGGATTGGACCATCTCCGCACAAGTCGATCCACCTGAAACGCCAAATGTCGTTGCATGGCTCGATTGCAGATATGCTGCTGACCTGATTTGCCCAATTGGAAGGCATCCGCGCGGGTTTTGGCCGCATTTTCAGCTCCCTGTCAGGTCTGCTTTTTCTGGGGCCTTCAGAATTGGCAAGTAATTTTGGTTGAAGCGCCGCACCACTGGAAATAACCTGATGGTGCCACATCTTGCTTGCGCACTGGGCCGGTGGCGGCGAGCGCTCAACGCAGTCGTGATCGCCAGACCTATTTCGCCTCGCGCATGAGGGTTGTATTTACCGCCGCATGCTACCCAGCCTGCGGGTACAGTTGGCAGCTTGTCGACGCGGTCGACCGTTTGCCGCATCTGGCGGTGGCCATGGGAGGTTTTCGTGGAGCCAAAGGGACCCAAAGAAGGTCAGTTGCGCAAGGCGCCGATGACGGCCGTTCCGCAGGGAAGGGCGCGCGCGGAATTTCCCTGGCCGTGGGGGCTCGTCGCCATCGGCGTGATGGCGATCGCCTGGGTCGGCGTCTACCTGATGTGGAACGGCATCGCCTTCCTGTTCAATTGGTGAGTCTTGGCTCCTTTTGAGCCGCTCCGCTGCATTACTTGCCTGGGCACTCCGGCATAGAATAGCAGAAACGATAGTCTTTTCAGTCGTACCCGGTGCACCCTGCCTGCACTTGGCGGGGTGATTTGCCTTTGCCGGCCCCCGTCGCTTTGGGGTGAATTTGTGACTGGGAGGCGCATTGCAGCCATGCGCACCCGGCGTTGCCACGCCAATCCGATCATGTTTGCCTCCTGCCAATGGCGATGCGCGATCCGGTCACGGAGGCGGTATCGTCAAAGTGCGGCGAACCCGGCGTAGGCTCCGGGGATAGATCAGAACTGTTCGACCGGTTGGGACACCGTGGGAGCGTGCGCTTTCGCGAACGATGTTCCATGCCTCCGAGAGACGATTGAGCGCCGCTGGTTATCAAGGCTTCAAACTTCGCGAGAGAACATCATGTCGATCACAAATGCTGAAGTCGGTTCGTCAGACCTCGATTCCAAGTTCGGCGCACGACGCGGCGCCGGCGCCAAGCGGGCGTTCGATATCACGGCCGCGTCCCTCATGCTGATATTCGCCCTGCCGGCGATGTTCTTCATCGCCGTCATCCTGTTTTCCGCCGATCGCGGGCCGGTGCTGTTCTCGCATGAGCGGATCGGCCAGAACGGCAAGCGCTTCAGATGCCTCAAGTTCCGCTCGATGGTGGTCAACTCCCAGGAAGCGCTGCAAAGGCACCTCGAAATGTTCCCGCAGGCCCGGGCCGAGTGGGAGGCAACGCAGAAGCTGCGCGACGATCCCCGCATCACGCCCCTGGGCCGCTTCCTGCGGGTGACCAGCCTTGATGAGCTGCCGCAGCTCATCAACGTCATCCGCGGCGAGATGAGCCTGGTGGGCCCGCGGCCCATCGTTCAGGACGAAGTGGTCCGCTATGCCGACCAGATCGAACACTATGCGGCCGTTCGGCCGGGGATTACGGGTCTATGGCAGGTCAGTGGGCGTAGCGACGTCGACTACGACCAGCGCGTCCAGCTCGACAGCCTCTATGTCCGCGAGTGGTCCTTCCTCGGCGACTTCGTGATCCTGCTCAAGACCGTCAAGGTCGTCATCATGCGCACCGGCAGCCGCTGAGGAGATGGCCATGAAGATGTTTACGATGCGTCCGCGTGCATTTCGGTCTCGCAATCCGAGTCGGGACGCCGAGACCGACGAGGCGCGCTTCGGCACGATCAGCAATGCCATCGCCATGGCCCTGGCCGATGCCCGCCGCGAGCGCGATGGCCTCGGCCAGCGCATGAATTTCTATTACGCCCAGGCCGCCACGCTGATGGACAACTCGGCTGACTATGGCAAGCGTGAGCCGCTCGACGAGCGCGCGATAGGCTCTGCCGAGCAGAACGGGTCCCGCGCCCGGCAGCGCATGGCGCAGCTCGATACCCAGATCCAGCGGCTCGAGGACTTGCTGGGGCAGGTGGATCGGACCCTCGCACCCAAGGCAGAGCCGGGCGAGAGCGTCGCCTAGGCGATGCCGGAAGCGGGTGCGCAGATGCAGTCATCGGACAGACGGACCAGGGGCGGGCCGCTCATCTCCGTCATCATGGCCAACTTCCAGGCTGGTGGGCGAATTGTACCCGCCATCAGGTCCGTACTCGGTCAGACGATGGGCGATGTCGAGATCATCGTCAGCGACGATGCCTCGCGTGACAACAGCCTGGCCCTGGTGCGCGCCATGATGGCGGACGATCCCCGCATTCGCGTGGCTACTGAAGAGGCCAATCGCGGCCCCGCCCACTGCCGCAACCGGGCGCTGGACCTGGCGCGCGGCGATTGGGTCGCCATCGTGGATTCCGACGATATCATCCATCCGGAGCGCTTCGAGCGACTGCTCGCGGTGGCCGCACGGCACGATGCCGACATCGTTGCCGACGACCTGCTGCTGTTCCACGAGGACGGCAGCCCGCCCAAGCTGATGTTGGGCGCCGAGGCCCAAGCCAGCTTCATCGTGTCCCCCATGCAGTGGGTCCTGGCGGGTCTCGATGGCTCCCCCGCGCTTGGCTACCTCAAGCCGATGATCCGCGCCGAGCGGCTCAGGGGTGTGCGCTACGACGAGGCCCTGCGCATCGGGGAGGACTATGACTTCGTGTTGCGGCTGCTGCTCGACAATGCGCGCATGGTCGTCGCGCCGGAGCCGCTCTATCTCTATCGGCGCCATTCCGCCTCGATCTCCCACCGGCTGTCGGTCGGTGACATGAAGGCCATGGTGGAACGGCAACGTGCCTTTGTCGCCACCCGCCAGCCCCTGTCCACCGAACTTGCCGCTGCCCTCGCAACCCGCCTGGCCGCTCTGCAGCAGGGCCTGGCCTATGAAGATCTGGTATCGAGCATCAAGGAACGGAAGCTCGGGCAGGCACTTCGGCTGCTGAGGCGAAATCCGGGTCATTTCGGTCGCCTGTGGCGCTCATTCATGGAGGGGCGGCAGCACCGCGAGCGGGACGACAAGGCGGCCCCACGTCCATCCGAGCCCCTCGTGTTGGGAGGGCAGGGAAGCTCAGGCGCGAGCAGGATCGTGCCGGATTATGTGCCGACCGCCCTGGTCGACTGGTCCGCACCCCGGCCGCGTGGCACCTGGCGCGAGCTCGCCTCCTATGCCGGCACGCGCTGCGTAGCGCTGGATCAGGCCGGTCGCTACGCCGCGGGCTTCATCCCCGAGGTGATGCTGGCCGATGCCAGCGCCGTGCCGGAGGCGTCATGACCACACTGCCGCCCCGCTTGACCATAGACGTGGCCTATCTGCTGATCTTCGGCGCCTTCGCTGCCCTGGTGCTGAATGCCATGTTCGGGCCGCTTGCTGCGCTGACATTCATGGCCTGTAGCGGGCTGCTCGTCATCAGCAACGTGCCTGCCAGCATCGATAGCGTAGGTCGATGGTGGTTCGTATTGCTGTTGCCCGCCTACTGCCTGCTGACGGCGCTGTGGTCGCAGTATCCAGCCAATTCGCTGCGCTATGGCGCGCAACTGGCCTTCACCTTCGTGGTCGCCATCGTCATTACCGGTCGCCTGTCGACGACCGCCCTGATGCGCCTGATGTTCCTGGTCTACGGCATAGGCGTCATAGCCAGCATCCTGTTTGGCCGCACGGGCACAGGCGGGGCCTGGCTTGGCGTCTTTGGCAGCAAGAATGCCTTTGCGGCCCATATCGCGGTCTTTGCGCTCATCTCGATCGCCGTGGCGGTAGATGGCAAGTCGCATTGGCTGCTGCGCCTTGCCGGCATGGCCGGGGCGGTTGCGTCGGCCCCACTGCTCGTACTTGCCCAATCGGCAGGCGCCAGCCTGATGGTCGCCCCTTGTGCCGCCATCGTGGTGTTCAGCATCCTTTCGGCACGCCTTACCGGCGTCCAGAAACTGTTCATGTTCGCTATGCTGGTCATTCTCGCGGCAGCATTGGTGGTGGTCGTCATCACCACCGGCGACGCGCTGCTCGCGGGGATTCTTGAGGGATCGGGCAAGGACGCCACGCTGACCGGACGTACCGATCTTTGGGCTACAGGCCTGAGCTACATAGCAGAACGACCCCTGCAGGGCCTGGGCTACCGCGCTTTCTGGGTGCTCGGCTTCGCCCCCGCCGAAGAGCTGTGGGCGATGTTCGACGTGCCCTCGGGCGCCGGCTTCAACTTCCACAACACCTACATTTCCAACGCCGTCGAGATCGGCCTGATCGGCTTGGCTCTGCAGGTCGCCATCATGTATGGCGGCGCCATTCTCATGGCGATCTACACTTTTTCTCGCCCCAATGCGCCCAATGCGCTGCTGCTTTCGCTGCAGACGCTGATGATCCTGCGCAGCTTCATCGAGGTGGAAGTGTTCTTCGAATTTTCCATTCGCTCGATCTTGGGTGTCGCCACCCTGATTTATGCCGCGGCCGGGCTCATCGCCCTGCGTCGCCAAGCTGCCGCCATGCCGCGGCGGCCCCGTCCTGAAGGAATCCTGAGCCATGTCGCAGCACCAGCCCGACCTCGTCCACTTCCGAACCCCCACCTATAAGCGTCCCGAGGCGCTGCGCCGCGCCCTGCAATCGATGATTGCGCAGACCTCGCCCCACTGGGTCTGCGACGTGTTCGATGACGACCCCTCCGAGGCGGGGCGGTTTGTCGTGGCCGAGCTAGGTGACCCACGCATTCGCTACACCGCCAACAAGCCGCAGCTCTTTGCGTCCCGCAACATCGATCACTGCTTCGCGGCGGACAATCCGCATGGCGCAGACTTCTTCTGCGTCGTCGAGGACGATAACTTCATCCTGCCCGATTTCTGCGCCGCCAATATCGCGCTGGCGCGCCGCGAGGGTGTCGAGATCGTGCTACGCAACCAGTTGATCGAGCATGCCAGCGGCACGGCGGCGGCCAGTGTCGGCACCATGGGTGTGCTCGACGACCTGTTCACCGAGGGGCTTTATTCGGCCGAGGAGTTTCGGCTGGCGCTGCTGGCCGGGATCGGGGTGTCCAATGGCGGCCTGTTCTGGTCGGTGCGGGCGCGGTCGCCCCTCGAAATCGGCTATGCCTGCACGGCCACGTTGCAGGAATATCTGCGGACCTATTCAGTCGCCGAACCGGTGTTTGTGGCGATGGAGCCGCTGGCGGTCTGGGCGGAGAATGCCGAACAGACCACCCGCAACGCCGAGCTGAAGGCCGGGTATCTCCGGCGCGAGCTGGACCTCAAGCGGGCCGTGCAGGCCTTGCGGCAGAAGGTGTGGAACGAGAGCAGCCCAGACCGCCGCGCCGCTTTCATGACCAATCCCCGGTTCACGGCCTCAGTGGGCGTCCGGGCGGAGCATGTCGGCAAAGCCCTGATCGGTCAGCAGCTTGCCGGGCATGTGTCCCCGCTCGAGGCCCTACGGCTGCGTGGACGGGGGATGATGATCCGCACCCTGGGGCGGCTGACGCCGGAATTTGACCGCTTTGTCGCTTCCCGCGACAGCCAGCGGTCGCCAGTCCACCCCGCATGAGCGTTTCCACGGAAGCCGGGTCCCTGCGCGGCCACCTCACCACCGGCCGTGCCTCGGCCGCGATCAAGGGTACGCTCTGGTCGCTGGTGAGCAGCTTCGTGCCGGCGGCCCTGGGCTTTCTGGTGTTCCTGGCGAGCTCGCGCGTGCTGTCGCCGGCCGAGTTCGGCATCGTCGCCTTTGCCGTGAGCATAGCCAGTGTCGGTGTGGCGATCGCCCCAGCCGGCTTTCGCGAAGCGCTGATCCAGCGCGAGAACGTGTCATCTGCCCACCTCGATACGGTGTTCTGGCTCTGCCTCGGCGCAGCCCTGCTCATTTTTGCCGCGCTGTGCGCCGCTGCGCCGGTCATTGCAGCAGCCTCGGGTGAGCCCTTGCTGGTGGCGCTCCTCCCGCTCGTGGCCGCGCGCGTCATCTTCGACATGGCCGCTGCCGTGCCAAACGCGCTGATCGTGCGCACCATGTCGTTCAAGATGCTGGCCTTGCGAACGACGGCGGCATCGGCGGTCACCGCAATTGTCTGCCTTGGCCTACTCTGGGCAGGTTTCGGGCTCTGGGCCCTAGCATTCTCGCAACTGGCAGGGGCGGTTGCGGCCTGTTTTGGTGCACTGGTTGGCGCGCGCTGGTGGCCCGGGCTGCGGTTTGACCGCAATGCGCTGCGCGAGCTCCGGGCCTTTGGCCTGTTCTCGACCGGCAATCACTTCATCACCACGATCAATCTCGATCAGTTGCTCATCGGTGCGCTGATGGGACCAGCCTGGCTGGGCATCTACAGCTTCGCCCGCCGCATCTTCCAGATCCTGACCGATCTCATTTCCGGCGCGCTCAACCTGGTTTCCTACTCGCTTCTGTCCTCGATGCAGCGCGAGCCCGCCAAGCTGCGCGACGCCTACCTTCTGGGCACGTTTGCTTCATCGGTCGTGGCATTTCCCGTCTTTGCGGGGCTGGCATTGATCGCCCCCGATCTCATTCCCTTCGCCTTCGGCGAGGCATGGCTTTCCGCAGTGCCGGTCGTACAGGCTTTCTGCGTCCTCGGCCTGCTGACCGCGGTCGGCACGCTGCAATCCTCGCTGATCCGCAGCCAGGGGCAGGCAGATTTGTGGTTCTACTACATCCTGGGCAAGCAGGCCGTCACGGTGCTCTACATCTTCCTGTTCTCAGGCTGGGGCGTGGTAGCGCTGACCACTTCGTTGGTCATCCTGAACGTGCTCATCTGGCTGCCAACCGTGCACATGGTCGTGCGGCTGCTTAGCGTTTCGGTGTGGTCCTATCTCGGGTCCCTTGCCCTGCCAGTGGCAGCAACGCTGGTGATGGGCGGCTGCGGATGGCTGGTACAGCAGGAACTGGCGGCGGCCGATCCGGTCCTACGACTGGCCGCAACAATAGGCGCCGCAGCCTTGAGCTACGGCGCCGTCATTCTGCTTGTTGGAGCAACGCGGCTCAAAACCCTGGTGGGTTTCGTCCGCCGGCGGCGTTAGGCCGCCGCCACGCGACTGCGGACGAAGCCATCAACCGCGGCCAGCGCACGATCGGTCACTTCACGGATCGCGGTATCGGCGCTCAGTTGCGGCTCCAGCCTGGACATTCCGTCGAGATGCCGCGCCGCCTGCTCGGTGAATATTCGATTTGGAATGCCCGCCAGCGGCGATGCGCTGAAGCGGCCGACCTTGCCCAGGCTGCCGCCACGTCCGGTCCGGCCGATATAGTATTCCAGAACACTGGTGGGCTTGAGCGTATTGAGCCGCACGTCGAGGCCAAGGGCGCCGGCCCAGTCGAGCCATTTCTTGTGGTGGCCACCATAGATTGGGCGGGCTCCGATCCAGGGGGTGCGCAGGGCATCCGCGACGATGGCGCCGTGCATCGCCTCGGTGATGAGAATCCGGGCGCCGGCAATCTGGCTCAGCACCTTTTCCACCGGCTCGGTGGCATCGATCAGCGTCATGCCGGCCAGCCGGCAGGCTTCGGCCCAGTTGCCGCGCTCGAGGCTCTCGTAGTGGGGCATGAAGGCGACGCCGACGCGCTCGTCGGGGGCCGGAAGCTCCATGGCGCGCAACAGGATGGCGCTGTCGCAGATCGAAAGGGCGGGGTCTATGCCCAGGGTCTTGGCAGTATTGGGTCCACGCACGAAGCGAATGTCCCAGCTTCCGTCATGCACGTCCGGCAGGCCCATATAGCCCGCATAGCCTGAGCCCATGACGAACTTGCGGGACCGGGCAGGCAGGTGGTCACCGATAATGGAGCCGATACCGACGAAGAGTTCGTCCTCGTCTTCATCGAGAAAGCCCTTGGGCAGGAGTGCCGGCCAGACATACAGGTTCAGTTCGTCTCCAAAATTCGGCACCTTGCCGCGAAAGAACACCAGTTTCATCAATTGTCCTCGTTGTCTTGGCACAGGATGGAATCGTCAAAGGCGCAATCGGCCCCCAGTGGCGTGAAGGCCACCCAATCCACTTCCATGGCGATGGGGCTCGTGACGGGCGCAAATGTACCCATCCAGTCGGTCAGTGTGTCCGAGCCCCACAGGCTGAAGAAGATGCGCTGCGGGTTGCTCGGTATGGTCGCGGGCTCGGTCATGGTCCGAACGAGCTCGCCGTCGATGTAGAAGCGGAGGCGATCCGGCTCCCAGGTAAAGGCATAGGTGGTGAAATCAGCGTCGGAAGGCTGGGGCAGGGGGTGGGACTGCCCGGCGCCGGTCGTGCCATCGCCGCTCTTGCCATTGACGAACGTGGTCGTGTCGACGTGGCTGGTGTCGTGCAGCAGCACTTCGAAGTCGATCTCATCGTGGGGCTTGCCCTGCTGCTGCCCGATATAGGTGAAAAAGGCTGCATTCAGCCCCGAACCCGACGGCGTCTTGAAGCGGGCTTCAAAGGTGCCGTAGCCATAGGCCTTGCGCGTCTGGATCTCACCGCACCGATACTGGCGGTCGCCCTTGGGGACGGGGGCGAAGCCGACCAGCAGCATGCCATTGGCGGCTTTGGCCTGGTCCGAGGACCAGGTGCAATTCTGGTGGCTGCCATTGCTCCAGCCATCCGAAACATACCAGCGCGTTAGATCGAGCTGGTTGAAATCGTCGCGAAAGGCGGCTTCCTGCGCCAGGGTCGGGCCCGACATGGCGAGCGATCCAAGCAGCAGCGGCAACAGAGTTCGGGTGGGCAAGCGTCTCATCGCAGTCATGGTGCAAGCTCCAGTTTGGCCACCACGACATCGCCGGCTTCGAGCGGCGTGGTGAGATCGGCAGGGATCTCCTCGCCATCGCGGACGATGACGTAACTGTAGGACGGGGCCGAGTTCCCGGGCACGGCGACGCCGGTATAGAGGGCGGCCTCCTGGACCAGTCCCTGCTGCGTGGCGATCTTGAGCTGCAGGGCGCCGATCTGCCCATCGACGGTCTGCCGCTCGAGAGTCAGGTCGGAGATGCGCTGGTCGGTCAGCCGTGCCTGTTCGCGCTGGGCGGCGGCGATGTCCTGGCGGGCCTGCAGCGTGGTGGTCTGCGTGTCGAGAAGGCGGGATTCGAGGTCCGAGACATTGGTCTGGAGCGATGCGACGCGCGAGGCCAGGGCAAGGCCGTCATCGGAGAGGGCGGTGATCTTGTCGAGCTGCTCGCGTGCCAGGACGAGTTGCGCCTCGGTCCCCGTCTCCTTCTGGCCAAAGGCGTCGATCTGGGTATTGAGCAGGGCCACCTGATCGGTCAGTGATGTGGATTGCGCTTCGGCCTGACGCCGCTGCGCCGACAGAATAGCGGTTTCGGCCGCGACCAGAGGCTCAAGCCCCTCGGTACCCTCGAGTTCCGGTGGTATGGCAATCTGGTCCTGCCCGGCCAGTTCGGCATCCAGCCGCGCCCGGCGGACCAGCAGGCGCCGATACTCATCCCGAAGCACATCCAGGGCGCCCGATGTGGTCAGGATCTCCTTCTCCGGGCGCGAAGTCGTTTCGGCACTGCGTCGTTCGCCACCCGCCAGGGCCAGGGCCTTGACGACCGTCAGGTTCGGGGCGAACGGATATTCACCGGGGCTGCCGACATCGCCCGAGACATAGATCGGACCATAGGCGGCGACCTCCACGGTGACGGTTGGCGCGGTGCTCAGGCCAAGGGTCTGCTGCAGCGCCGAACCCAGCGCGACGGCCAGGTCGGCGCTGGTCTTGCCGGCCCCTTCAGTCGGGCCAACCATGGGGAAATTGACGTTGCCGTCCGCGCCGACGACATATTCGCCGCCCAGTGCCGTCCACTCCTCGAAGGTGGAGTCGGCGGCCTTCCACTGCACGACCTTGATGCTGAGCTTGTCGGAAACCCCCAGCATATAGGGGTTGGCCGCCTGCGCTGTTCCGAGCCAGACAAGCCCGATGGCGAGGCTGGTTGCAAAACGCAGGGCGGATCGGGTTCGGTGCGGGATTGCTTGCATGTCCCCATCCTTGCTGGTGATTTATCAGAGCTAGGATTGTTGAGACTGATCGTGCTCGCAATGGGGCACAGGCGCGGCAGGATATTGCCACACCTTGGCTAGTTCCGGATTAAGTTATTGATATCGCGACGTTTTTAGCGCGGGATCGGGACTTGCCGTCTCAGTCAAGGGAGCCTTGCGCGGAGCGGCCAGCTGAACCTCGACCCGCGGCAGCCGGCGGACCTGGGTGCGATGCACCAGGGTATCGGCGGGGGCAAAGCCGAGTGAAGCCAGCCGGCGACGTTGCTGCGGCGAGAGCGCTATCCAGACGAGGCTCCGGTCAGCCTCCGAGAGGCTACCGAATTCCTGTTGATGCGCATTGCTGCGGGTTTGCACCTCGAAGACGCGCGCGTTGATCTGCTCGCCGACACGCAGCATGGTCGAGAACAGGCGGGCCGCGCGAAGTGGCGAGAGCTGCAGGTTGCGATCGAAATAGATCACCACTTCTTCAAGTTCTGCGTCGGGGCTCGCCGCCTGTACGCGCCGGAGAATATCCTGGCAGGTTGTCTGCTTGAGCCTGGCTGTCAGACCGTGTGCATAGGCCCTGGCGGCCTTGGGCTCCATCGGTTCGCCGTCGAGCGTGGCGCCGATCGGATAACGCGCGATGCAGTTCTGGCAGATCCAGGCAACCTCTTCGCCGCGTGTGACTTCGTAGGTCAGCCGCAAGGTATCTCGCCGACAAAACCCGCAGCTGCTGCCGAGGGTGACGTCGTCATTGACCTGCCAAGTATAGGTCCAATCCTGCGGGTTCCCTACATGTTCGCAAAGCGTGTAGCGGTTTCGGGCCAATACTAACTCTCTCTCGCAACTTGCGGGGTGCCCTGATCGAAGCTGTCATCCATGGTCGCCCCAAGGCGGTCACTTCATAGCCAGCCATGCACCTTACTCGAATCGTCGATCAGGCCCGCGCGATATAAGGCTTGAAGCGTGAGAGCCAAATTCGGCCACAGCAAGGCGGGCCGGCGCATGGCAGCTGCGCCTGCGATGACATGAGTGCATTTAGCGGGGGAGATCGATAGCGATGGGCCGGCCGGGTAGGCGCCGGTTCACTCCGAGTCCGGGATCAAACAGGGACGAGGTTGATGACCTTATAGGTGTGTGTCGCATCGCCGGGTCCACGGATGGAGACATATTCTCCCTGGACAAAACGCTCCGCATCGAGGCGGTGGCCCCACTCGTCGCCAAACGAGGCGCCGTCGTCATAATCGAAGTCCCATCGGCCACCGGGGCCGTGCCGGATAATGCCCACCGCAGATTGCCCGTCTGACGTGAATTTGCGAACCAGGCAATCCGCCTTCGCGGCCTGCCATGCCCCGGCGTCAATGTGCCCGTCGGCCGTCAGCGGGAGGTAGAGATCGTAGCCGGTCGCGTGGTCCCCTTCGGGGTGTCCGGTCTCGCGGGCCAGTTCCAGCCGGATGTGGGTCAGGGCGATCATGCGTGGTCTCCGATATAGGTTGCCCGGCCATTATGATCGGGCTAGCGACAAAACATGCTGCCATTATGGGAGGTTAGCGGGCCGCGCATTTTGACCCTGATCAAATGGGCTTGGCAAAAGTCCCGGACCGCCGGCTAGAGAGTTGGTGTCGCCACCACGCGGACGCCATCGGCAATGGTATCTCCCGGATGAATGATCACCTCTTCGCCCATTAACAGGCCGGTTTCGACTACGGCATAGTCGGGGTTCCGCTCGCCTAGTGTGACGACCCTTACGGTCGCCACACCGTCTTGCACCACGAACACCGCCCATTGATCGCCGTGGCGAAACAGGCTTCCCATCGGTACGGCGACCAGCGAGCGACCCTCCCAGACGACCACCTTGGCAATCACGTGAAAGCCATGGCCAAGCCGCAGTCGCTTGGCGGGTTCATCCGTGAAGGCCAGCGTTACCCTGGTTCGCTGCTCCTCGATGCCCAACGCGCTGATATGCGTTGTGGCGGTGGGCTCGACGCGGGTGACCCGGGCTGCCAGCGGCTCACCTCCCCAGCCGTCTATCGTCGCCTCCGCGCCCTCCGAGATGCGGACTGCATCGCTGGAGAGCACCTCGATGACCACCTCGAGATCGCTGGGATCGCCGATGTCGAGCAGCGGCGTTCCAGGCTGTACCACCTGCGCGCTTTCGGTCAGCACCGAGAGCACTTGCCCCGAGGCCGGAGCCCGGACTTCCACGCAACAGGTGCTGGCCTCCGTCTCGCCGCCTCCCTCCATCAAGGACGCCTGCGCGCTCTCAAGCTCTTGCTTGCGCATCAGCAGTGTGGCCTGGGCCGCGCTGACATTAGCCTGGGCGGTCGAGGCCGCAAGCACAACCTGTTGCTCGATCCTGGTGGGAACGAGGCCGCGGTCGGCCAGAGACATGGTGCGGTCCAGTTCGGCGGCGGCAAAGCCCTGCTGCGCTTCCGCCTGGGCGAGGTTGGCGGCCGCCAGGTCTACCCCTGCTGCCGCCGCCTGTACGGTTGCCTGGGCGATACGCCTTGAGCGCTCGTCGAGGAGGCCTGGGTCAACGGGCCGGATCGTGGCGACGGCCTGTCCCTCGGTCACCGCGTCCCCGGCATGTACGGCGACGCGGGTCAGGCTGCCGCTGACCGGCGCCGAGACGCGGAATACCTCGCGGATACGACTGGTGCCCTCTTCCTCCACCAGCACCTGCAGGTCGCGGCTGGCAATCGTGGCGACCTCGACCGCCATCGGACGAGGCCACAGGGCCCATACCGCGGAGGCGAGGATCAGGGCGACAACTATGGCGCTGACGAGGCGACCCCACATGGCTCTATTCCCTTGTCTTGAGGACTGCGATCATATCGAGGCGGTCGACGCGGCGCACCACAACCAGGCCGGCAATCAGGGCCGAGGCGACGACGACGAGGCTCGAATAGGCATAGACCTCGGGCCCCACGACCAGGGGCATGCTGAACAGCTCGCTCGAAAAGCCCTTCACCATGGCGATGGCGAGGCCATAGCCCAGGAGCCAGCCCAAGGGTTGCGCCAGCAGCACCACGACACCGATCTCGGCGAGGAGCAGCCCTGCGACCTCGCCCTTGCGAAAACCCAGCACCCTGAGGCTGGCCATCTCCCGGCCCTGCTCGGAAAGCGAAATCCGGGCGAAATTGTAAACGATGCCGAAGGCGATCACCCCCGCCAGGGCGACCAGGACGCCGACCATCACGAACAGGTTCTGCGCCATGGTCTCCCGGAAGCGCTCCAGGGCAGCGGAGCGCAGGGAGAGATGACCCAGCGACGGCGATTCCTTGAGAAGAGAGAACAGCTTGTCCTGTGACGCTGGATCGATGGAAACAGCCGCTCCCGAGATTAGGTCGCTCTCTCCCATGAGCGTGCCGAGCGCATTGATGTCCATATAGGCCGCCATGCCGAGATAGCCTTCGATCACGCCGGCAACCGGCAGAAGCGCGGTGTTGCGCCGGCCCTCGAGCAGCTTGACCTCCACCGTCTCCCCGCGTCCGACATTCAGCACTTCGGCGAGTGGCCTTGTGATCAGCAGCCCGCTGTCTGGAAGGGCCACCGTGGCGGAGGAAGCATCGAGCAGGCGGGTCAGCCTGGTCTCAGGCAGGCGTCCGCTGATGGCGAGGCGTCGCGTAACGTGTCCGCTACCGATTTCGGCGCCCACCACGCGAAAGGGTTCGGCGACCAGGATGCCCGGCAGGC
This sequence comes from Devosia sp., assembly GCF_014860165.1. Classification (GTDB taxonomy): domain Bacteria; phylum Pseudomonadota; class Alphaproteobacteria; order Rhizobiales; family Devosiaceae; genus Devosia. The sequence continues at coordinate 37,237 of NZ_JACZKG010000032.1, read as the reverse complement.
GCGCAACTTCGTAGAGGGCCGACAGGGGTTTGGGCGCGACGAAATTGAGCGTGGCGTCCTGGCGGTCGCTCTTGTTGAAGGTATAGTCGATCATGAATTCCATGGCGCCCACCGTCCAGAGCGAACCGACGAGGATAGCGACCGAACTGGCAGCGCCCAGTACGCCCCCGACCGTGCGCCATGGCCAGTGCAGCAGGTGACGGGCGACCATCACCGAGGTCTGGCGTGGCTCGGGAAACAGACGCCGGATGTCCGCCTTCAGCAACCGTCGATAGTGCGGCGGGGCAGGGGGGAGCATGGCGACGGCCGGCGGCAACCAGGCCGCGGTGCTTGCCGCCCGCACCGCGCCGGCAACGGCCGCCGCCACGGTGACGAAGGCCGCGATGACGTAAAGCGCCGGGTCACGACTGAAGATCAGGATAGGGAAGCTGTAAAAGCGGGCATAGAGGAGAGCCAGCTGATTGCCGGCCCAGATCCCCAGGGCAAAGCCGATGACGGTTCCCAGGATGGCGATCAGCAGCACGAATTCGATATAGTGCCAGGCGATCGCCCAGGAGGAATAGCCCAGGGCTTTCAGCAGGCCGATCTGCTCTCGCTCGAGCGCGATGAGCCGCGTCAGCGTCATATTGACGAGAAAGGCGGCGACCAGCAGGAAGATGGGCGGCAGCACCTGGCTCATGGCCCGTAGCTGCGTCAGTTCCGTGTCCAGATAGGCGTGCGATGTTTGTCGTTCGCGGCCGTAGGCGCCCTGGCCGCCATAGGCTTCGAGCAGGCGATCCAGCCGCTCGATCGCCGCGGCCTCCGAGGCTCCCGGCAGGAGCTTTATCGAGAGGCTGTTGAAGGCGCCTGCCAGGTCATAGGCGGCGGCGAGATTGCGCTCGGGCACCCATAGAACGCCGAACCCGCCCTCATTGGGCATCACTTCGCCCGGTGCCATGGCATAGATATAGTCGGGCGAGAGTGCGATGCCGGTGATCGTCACCTCCCGCAGGGCCCCATTGATCACCAGCTTGAGCCGCGATCCTTCGCGGATGCCATTGGCGTCGGCGAAGACCTCGCTTGCCACCGCCTCGAAGGTGTTCCCGACCTCAGGCAGCCGGCCGCTGCGCAGATAGATCCGGTTGAGGGCCACGTCTCCCTGCCGCGGTATGGACACCAGGAGGGCGGAGGCCGGCGCCGTCATGGTTTCAAGGTCCATCAAGGCGTGCTTGGCAATGCGCGCGTCGACCTCGAGCACGCCATCGATCGCCGCGATCTGCGTCAGCAGCGAGCGGGGGGCGCGGGTGACCGTGGCGAAGATGTCGGCAAAGCGGTGGCTCTCGTAATAGGCGCTCCGCGTCTGTGCCAGGGACTGATAGGTCCCGACGCCGATGACGAGCGTCGCGACGCCGGCGGCCATGACCAGCGCGATGGCCAGTATCTGCGGCCAGAGCCGCCGCATCTCCCGCAACAGCTTTAGATGGAGGGCGTGCATCAGGTCACCAGCCGACCGAGGATGCTGACATCCGCTGGGCATTGACCTGGATCGAGGCAATTCCGCCATCGGCGAAGTTCACGACCCGGTCGGCGATGGCGCGAATGGCGACATTGTGAGTGATGACCAGGGTCGTCGTGCCCAACTCGGCATTGACCCTGGTGAGAGCTTCGAGCACCACCACCCCGGTCTTGGAATCAAGCGCGCCGGTGGGTTCGTCACAAAGCAGGAGATCGGGTCGCTTGGCGATGGCCCGGGCGATGGCGACGCGCTGCTGCTCGCCGCCGGAGAGCTGGGCTGGGAAGTGGTCCATGCGGGTGCCCAGCCCAACCATGTCAAGCGCTTCCTCGGGGCGCATGGGATTGCGTGCGATCTCGGTAACCAGCCGGACATTCTCGCGGGCGGTCAGGCTCGGAACCAGGTTGTAGAACTGAAACACGAAGCCCACATGGTCGCGCCGATAGCGTGTGAGTGCGGCCTCGCGCGCACCGGTAAGCTGATGATCCTGGAACCAGGCTTCGCCCGATGTGGCCGTATCCAGGCCGCCGATGAGGTTGAGAAAGGTCGACTTGCCAGAGCCGGATGGCCCCAGGATGACGATGAACTCGCCGGCATTGGCGGAGAAATCTACCTGATTGAGCGCGACCACCTTCAGTTCGCCCATATCATAGGTCTTGGAGAGGCCGCTCGTCCGCAGCAGCGGCTCGCCTTTGGCAACGGAGGGTGCAGCGGATCGGTCTAACATGCCTGATAATGGCGACAGGCGTGTGTCCGCCGCCTTGATCCGCGTCAAACGGCGGGCGACTCTCCCGTAGGATGTCGCCTCAGAGCACCAGGACGGCTGCCCCATTCAACCTCCCGTCGCGCAGATCGGACAAGGCGACGTTTGCGTCGCTCAGGGCGTAGGGCACGACGACGGTTTTCAACTCGATAGTCTGGATGCGGGCGAAGAAATCTGCAGCGTCGGCGCGGGTGAGGTTGGCGACCGAGCAGATGTGTCGCTCACCCCACAGGTCGAAATACGGGAAGGCCGGTATGTCCGACATGTGGATGCCTGCGCAAACCACCCGCCCTCCCTTGCGGACCAGTTGCAGCGCGCGCGGAACCAGTGAGCCGTCGGGCGCGAAGATGATGACGGCGTCGAGCCTGCCCGGCGGTGACTGATCGGATCCGCCGGCCCAGGCTGCCCCGAGGTCGAGGGCGAAGCGGCGTGCCGCCTCGTCCGATGGCTTGGTGAAGGCAAATATCTTTACCCCGTCCGAACGGGCGATCTGGGCGATGATATGCGCGGCAGCGCCAAAGCCGATGATGCCTAGGGTCTTGACGGGCCCTGCGGCTCGGTAGGCGCGGAAGCCGATGAGGCCGGCGCACAGGAGTGGGGCCTGGTGGCTGTCGCCCAGGTTGTCGGGGAGCGGGATGCAGGCGGCCGCATGCGCGACGGCGAATTCGGCATAGCCGCCATCGAGGTCATAGCCGGTGAAGGCCGGCCTGTCGCACAGGTTCTCCCGCCCGGAGGTGCAATATTCGCAGGTGCCGCATGTCCGCCCCAACCAGGGAACGCCGACCCTCTGGCCGATGCGCAAGGTCGTAACCTCAGCGCCTGCCTGGATCACTTCGCCGACGATTTCGTGCCCCGGTATGAGCGGCAGGACGTGTGCGGGCAGGTCGCCATCCACAATGTGGAGGTCGGTTCGGCAGACTCCGCACGCCCTGACCCTGATAAGGACCTCGTCAGGCAGGGGGGTGGGGCGATCGACCTCCTCCAGGATCAGCGGCTGGCCTGGCCGATGCAACCTCATTGCTTTCATTGCTCTCACCACATTCAATCCCTGGAGAAGTATCCTGGATCGTGGCGGCGCCAGTCTTGACGTCGGTCAAGTGGCAGTGGAGAGCGTCGGGGCATAAGAGGCGCGACGCCCATTTTCCGGCGGTGGAAGGTTCATGCAATTGCTGCAGAAAGAGATTTCCTGGCATGCCCTTCCGGTGGATCAGGTCGGAGCCCAGCTGGAAGCCGAATCTGGCGGTCTGGATTCTGAGGAGGCCAGGCGCCGCCTGGACAGGTTTGGACCCAATGCGCTGAAGCCGCCAAAGCGACGGTCGCTGATCGCCATCGTGCTGGGGCAGCTTCGTAGCCCGCTGATCTACCTGCTTCTGCTGGCGGGGGCGGCCTCAGTGGTCATGGGCGATGGTGCCGATGCAGCGTTCATCTTCGTCATCCTGATCATCAACTCGGCAATCGGCGCCACGCAGGAAGCGCGCGCCGATGCCAACACTGCCGCATTGCGCAGCGCCCTGCGGACGTTGGCAAAGGTCCGTCGCGACGGCGAAACCGTGGTGGTGGACGGCCGCGACCTCGTGCCGGGTGACGTGGTCCTTGTCGAGGCTGGGGATCGTGTTCCTGCAGACCTTCGCCTGATCAGGTCGGTCGAGTTTCTCATCGACGAGTCGTCGATGACCGGCGAGTCCGCACTGGTGGAAAAGGAAGCGAACGTCGCCCTGTCGCCCGATACACCACTCGCTGACAGGCGCAATCAGCTCTTTGCGGGAACTGTCGCCAGGGTCGGCCGGTGTGAGGGATTCGTCGTTGCCACCGGGACGAACACGGAACTCGGGCATATCGCCGAAACGGTGGCCGGGCCGGGAACGGAGCCGCCACTGACCAAGAGGCTTGACGGCTTTACCAGGGCGTTGGGCGTGGTCGCGCTGGTCCTGGTCGCCGCAATCGTCGCGCCCAGGCTGCTGGCCGGCGCCGAACTCAAGGAGGTGCTGCTGGTCGGTGTTGCGCTGGCAGTCTCCATCATTCCCGAGGGTCTGCCGGTGGCCGTCACCGTGGCCCTGTCCATAGCCACAAGGAGAATGGCGAGGCGCAACGTGATCGTGCGCCATTTGCCGGCCGTCGAGGGATTGGGCGCCTGCACGGTCATTGCCACCGACAAGACCGGAACGCTGACCGTGAACGAGCTCACCGCCGAGTGGGTCTGGATCCCTGGTTACGGGTCCATCGCCCTGGCGGAGGGGGAAGACAGTGGGGGTGGAAGTCTTCGCGCCGAACTCACGGCGCTCGGCCGGTCCGCCGCGCTCTGCAATGACGCCTGGCTGGACGTCGCCTCGGATGACGGTGGCGTCGGCGACACCGTCGACATTGCCCTGCTCTGGCTGGCCGAGAAAAACGCGATCGATGCCAGCGCCTTGAGAGCCGGGGCGCCTCGACTGGACGAGGTGCCGTTCTCGGCGGAGCGACGGTATTCGGCCACGCTCAACCGGCACGAGGATGGTCACTTCATACACGTGAAGGGTGCGCCAGAGGTCATCTTGCCACTCAGCATGAATGCGATGGAGGCCGCGCGGCAGGTCGAGATCATGGCCGGCGAGGGATATCGCGTTCTGGCCATCGCAACCAAGGGCGTGGAGATGGCGGAGGCCGGAGGGCTGGAGGAGGAGCTCACCGGCCTGACCTTGCTCGGTCTGGTGGGGTTCATCGATCCCCTGCGGCCGGAAGCGCGCCAAGCGGTGGCCGATTGCCATCGTGCCGGGGTCGAGGTACGGATGATTACTGGCGATCATCCGGGGACGGCGCTGGCCATCGCGCGGCAACTTGGGCTGGCGACACATGCCGGGGAGGTGGTTACCGGCAAGGATCTGGTGCTTGCCGAAGGCGACGCCGGCGCGACGGCCCGTGTGGCGGCAGCGCGGGTCTTCGCCCGGGTCGAACCGTCCCAAAAGGTCCAGATCGTGGAGGGGCTCAGGGCCGCTGGTCACTTCGTGGCAATGACCGGCGACGGTGTGAATGATGCACCCGCTTTGGTCCGCGCCGATATCGGCGTGTCCATGGGGCGCGACGGGACCGATGCGGCCCGCGACGCATCCGACCTTGTGTTGACCGACGACAACTTCGCTTCCATCGTTGCTGGGATCGAGGAGGGCAGGGCGGCCTATGCCAATATTCGCAAGGTCATCTACCTGCTGATCAGCACCGGCGCGGCCGAGGCGATCATATTCTTCCTGTCGGTGGCCACGGGCCTGCCCTTGCCGCTGGGCGCGGTGCAACTGCTCTGGCTCAACCTGGTCACCAATGGGGGACAGGATGTGGCGCTGGCCTTCGAGAAACCCGAGTCGGACCTGCTCGACAAGCCGCCGCGTCGGCCAACCGAACGCCTCCTGGACGGGCTGCTCATTCGCCAGGTCGCGGTCTCGGGAATCTATATGGGCGTCGTCGCCTTCGCCGTCTTCGCCTGGGCACTGTCGCTGGGCGTCCCCGAGGTTGAAGCCCGCAATCTCCTGCTCATTCTGATGGTGCTCTTCGAAAACGTGCATGCGTTCAATGTGCGCTCGGAGACCCGCTCTGCATTCCGGATACCCCTCTCACACAACTGGCCGCTTATGGCTTCGATTGCGGTCGCGCAAACGCTGCATCTGGCGGCTCCCTACATTCCTGTTCTTCGCGATGTACTGGAGGTTCAGCCCGTCAGTCCGGCCATCTGGGCGATGCTCCTGGGCGTCGCAGCGTCGCTCCTTCTGGTTATGGAGGCAGACAAATGGTTGCGCCGCAGGCGCCAGGGCGCCCGCGCCCGTTGATCACGATCCGGTTCGGGTAGAACGCCCCTCGGCTCTCCGGGCCGGAGAAAGTTCCGGGATGACAGGTAGTTGGGCGTTGCCGCGCAGGTGGCGTCTCCTTGCCACTGCAGTTCCGAAGGATTACCACTTCGGCTGTGAGCGGATGGTTGCAGGACGGCTCGGTGGCGCGGAAAGTCTGGATGTTCGAAATGGCCCAGAATAGATGGCTGCCTTACGCCGCCGCACTTGTGCTGGTGCTTGCCGTCTTCCCGCTGCGCTTTGCGATGGATGACTATCTGCCTACTTCGGCGGTTGGGCTGCTCTTCACGCCAGTCATTCTGGTCGCCGTCATCCTTGGTGGTTTTGCCCCCGGGATATTTGCGACGCTCATTGCCTCTCCCGCGGTCTTCTACCTCTCCACGCTCCATGTCGATACGCTGGTCGCTCCAGGCGTGAACCTGGTGCTTTTCCTTGTCGTAGGTCTCCTGATGGCCTGGCTGGGGGGTATGCTCCATCGTGCCCAACAAAAGGCGGCGCAGACGCAATGGGAGGTCGAGCGCCGGGAAATGCATCTGCAGTCGATCCTCGACACGGTACCGGACGCAACGGTGGCCATCGAGACTGACGGAACGATCATGACGTTCAATCGAGCGGCGACGCGGCAATTCGGCTATGATCCAGTCGAGGTCATCGGACGGAATGTCAGTGTCCTCATGCCCGAGCCCTACCGCAGCCAGCATGATGCATATCTCGCGCGATACCTGAGGACGGGCGAGGCGCGCATCATTGGCAAGGATCGGGTCGTGGTGGGGCAACGGAAGGATGGATCGACCTTTCCAATGTCCCTGGCGGTGGGCGAAACGCGGACAGGCGAGCGGTCCTTCTTCACGGGCTTCATTCAGGACCTCACCGAGCGGCAGGAGAATGCCGCGCTGCTTGAATCGGCACATTCCGAACTGGCGCGACTGGCCAGGCTGAACGAACTGGGGGAAATGGCGTCGACGCTGGCGCACGAACTGAACCAGCCGCTGTCGGCGATCGCCAACTACGCGCAGGGTGGTGTGCTGCTGCTTGACCGGGTCGATGAAACCTTTGCCAACAAGTTGCGCAGCGCCCTGGCGGAGGTATCCAAGCAATCGCTGCGTGCCGGCGATATCATCCGCCATCTCCGGGAGTTCGTGACCCGTGGCGAGACAGAGAAGGCCCCCGAGGACATAAAGCGGCTGGTCGAAGAAGCCGCGGGGCTGGCTCTGGTCGGGTCACGGGAATATGGCGTGCGGGCCGATTTCCGGTTTGCGGGCGATACGGGCCTGGTAACAGTGGATCGGGTGCAGATCCAGCAGGTCTTGACCAATCTGATGCGCAACGCCATCGAGGCGATGCGGGAGGCCCCGGTCAGGGAACTGCTGGTGGAAACCTCTGCGGCAAGCGATGGCATGGTGCGCATCGAAGTTTCCGACACCGGTTCAGGCATTCCCGACGAGGTGGCTGGCCGGCTGTTTCAACCTTTCGTAACGTCAAAGGCGGGCGGCATGGGCATCGGACTGTCGATCTCCAAGAGGATAGTCGAGGCCCATGGGGGAGCGATCTCTGCTGCCCGCAATAACAGCGGCGGCACGACCTTTACCTTCACACTCCCAATGCAGAGCCACCAGCCTGATGAGTAACGCCGAGATTGTCGTTCACATCGTTGACGATGAGGATTCAGTCCGATCCTCGCTCGCATTTCTGCTCGATGCTGCAGGATATGCCGTGCGGACGCACGCGTCTGCCGGCGAATTCCTGAAGATCGCGGAAGGCGTCGGCAATGGCTGCCTGGTAACGGACCTGCGGATGCCCGATATCGACGGTATAGAACTGCTCAAAAGGCTGAATGCCCTATCTGCCATGCTCCCCACGATCATGGTCACCGGTCACGGCGACGTGCAGATGGCCGTGGAGGCCATGAAGAACGGCGCCATGGATTTCATCGAGAAGCCTTTCAGCAAGGAGACCATTCTCGAATCGATCGGCCGGGCCGTCGACCGTGCCGGGGCTAACTACCGGGCCGAGCAGAACCGTACTCGCGTGGTCGAAGCACTGGCCCTGTTGAGTGACCGCGAGCGCCAGGTGCTGGCCGGGGTGCTCAGGGGGCTCCCAAACAAGGTCATCGCCTTCGATCTCGGGATCAGCCCCCGCACGGTGGAAGGCTACCGCGCGACCGTCATGGCCAAGATGCAGGCCCGCACGCTGGCCGAACTGGTCAGAATGACCATGGATGCCGGTGTGGATTCAACCGCAATCGCCACCTGAGCCCCCGGGAGCCGTTGGGGCAGGGGGCGTGAAGACCTTCCACGAGTCCACGCGGCAGGCGGTTTGGGCATGGAACATATCAGGTACGTAGAGTCCCGGGGGGCACGACCGGAGTTTTGTCAAAAGCACGAATAAGTAAGTCTGCAGACCAGCAAACAGGGGAAGCAGACATGTTCATTCAAAACGGCTTGCGGCATGACGCCGACACGCAAATGCCTGTAGTGACTGATCCCGACCTCGCCAAGGTGCTCAAGCACACCGCTATGGGTCCGGTCGATTTTTACCCCATCAACGCGACGATCTATGGCCAGGGCGACAGTGTCGGCCCGCTATACCTTGTCGAGTTCGGCACCGTGCGGCTCTGCCGCATCACCAGCGATGGCCGTCGTCAGATCACGGCATTCTATTTTGCCGGGGACGTGTTCGGCTTCGATCCGGGTCGCGAGCATCAGTGCTACGCGGAGAGCGTTGATGGTGCGGGAATTCGAACCCTGCGCGTAAGGTCGGGTGACCTGTCCGCTGCCGACGGGTTGCTCCAGCTCGCCCTGCGCAGCATTGCAAAGGTCCAGTCGCATCTGCTGCTGCTGGGTCGCGCCAGCGCCAGCGAACGTCTGGCGCGCTTCTTGCTCAACCTCATGGAGCAGCAGGATTCTGACGAGACCGTCGCACTGCAGATGCAGCGCATCGATATCGGCGACTATCTGGGGCTGACCTTCGAGACTGTCTCGCGCGCCCTGCGGGTACTGAAGGATCGCGGCCTCGTCCGCCTGCCGTCGGCGGACAGGGTTGTCGTGCTCGACCGGGAGCGACTGGCCGGGATCTGCATCTGACGGGCATCCCAATTGCGGCCGGCCACCGAGGAGAGACACCATGGCATTCGATTTCTTCATGCCGCTGCTTACCTTTCCGGACCCGACCGACAAAGACGCCTTGCGCCGGGCTCTTAGTCTTGCCGCGCGCCTGGGCGGGCGGGTAACGGTTCAGGCCGGCGAGGTGGACATTCGGAACATAAGGAGTTTTCTGGGCGAGGCGCTGCTCGACCTTTCCGCCATGATCGCCGATGCCGAAGCGAAGAGCCGCGCACGGGCCACCGAGCTGCTGGGCGTTGCAGAAGCGGCTGCCGCAGGCCTGCAGTTGCCATTGGTGTCGCAGCGATTGCGGGGAGCGCCCGAGCTGCTTCCCGACATGGTTGCCGCGGCGGCCAGAACCTCGGACTATACCATCCTTCCCGAATGCGGCACCGAAGCGCAGATTGCGGTGGCCGAAGCTGTCCTGTTCGGCTCCGGCGGTCCCGTCCTGCTGATGCCCGGCGCGGATGTGGCATTTCATGCCGAGATCGTCGCCATCGCCTGGGATGGTAGTCGCGCGGCGGCTCGTGCCGTTCGCGACGCCTTGCCCATCATCGACGGTGCCAAGAAGGTGACTATCCTGACGGTCGACGACGACAAGCCGCTAGAGTCGGTTCGCAACGACCTGCTCGCCGAGCACCTGCGCTATCGTGGCGTCGTCTGCGAGTTTGCGCGCGCAGGGCGGGGTACGCTCGATATTGGCGACCGTCTGCAGCAGGCCTCCCTGTCCGCAGGCGCGGGCCTGTTGGTGATGGGAGCCTATGGCCACAATCGCCTCACCGAATGGGTGCTTGGCGGGGCCACGCGCGGCGTCGTCTCGCGCCCCCAGATGACAGTGCTGATGTCGCACTAGTCACGCGCTGTAGCCGATCTCCCTGAGGAACATGTCGATCACGGCAAAGGACTCGGCATCGTGCCCGATGCCGATATGGCCGCCATCGGCAAAGATATGCGCGCGCGCGCCGGGGACTTTGTCCCCCACATAGCGAGCCGCGAGTGCGGTGCCGAAGCCGTCGTCTTCGTAAGAGACTGCCAGGGTAGGGGCGGTAATGGTCTCGATCGCCATCTCTGCCGGGTTTCCGGCGAGGTGCGTATCGTTCAAAAGCCCCTGGGCTCGGCGGCTGACCGGGAGGATCGAGTTCAGGATATGACGCGCCCTGGCTTGCTCCGAGGGATCGGCCGCCCTGACCAGGTCAGGCTTGGTGGCGAGCAGGGCCTCGGTCAGCAGGTCCGGCACGGTCCGGATCGCCAGCCAGAACAGGAAGTCGGATTTCAGGACTGCCATTGCCAGTTGCATCTGGTCGGGAGGAACCGATTGCACTGGGTCGCTGCGAGGCACGTAAGTGGCCGGAACGAGCGGCAGCAGCGCGGCGCAGCGGTCGGGGTGGCGAATGGCGAATGCAATCGCCGATAGTGCACCGGCCGAACCACCGGCAATGGCGACGCTGCCAATGCCGAGCGCATCCAAGAGCTCAACAAAGGCATCCGCCTGGTTTTCGGAGGATGGATCGCTGGGAAAGGCCGAGCGGAGATAGCCAAACCGGGACGGAGCAATAACGCGGTAACCGCCATCGACGAAACGCCTGGCAAAGAACAGGCCCTGGTCAAAGCCGCCACCCGTCCCGTGCACCATCAGCAGCGGCGTGCCTGTCCCGGCTTCGGCATATTCCAGGTCGCCGAAACGCGTGGGGATCACCTTGCTCAACTCCGGCGCCACCAGCGCGCTGGCGCGTGCCATGTCGTCGCCATAGGCCAGCGCCGTCAGGCCGCCGGCAGCGGAAATACCCGCCGCCGCCACGCCCAGTCCAAGGATTACCCTTCGCGACACCATTTTCCGTGTCCTCGCGCTCCGGCTGTCGCCGCGTTATTTCATGCGGTCCTGGGCGTGGAACCATGTCCGCGTCGAGGCGATGAGCTGGGCGTCGCTGGGATGGTCGCTGGGCTGCACGTCCCAGATATTGGCGGCGATGGCGGCGTGGTGCTCTTCCAGAAACGCCTTGAGCGCGGTCTTTGCATTGCCCGGGCCGACGATCAGGATGCCCTTGGCGGCCTTGAGCTTGTCGGCAACGGCATCGAGCATGGTGCGATCCATCGGCACCTGACCCTTGTCGATGTGGTCGGCCTTGCCGTGGATGTGGTATTGGGGCCGCTCATCGGTCACATGGCTGGTCGTCGCGTCACTTGCCGTGATTTCGAAGATCTTGGCTTCGCGGTGATCGATCCAGACGCAGGCGTGATAGGTCATATTCGTTGTCCTTTTAGGTGGTTCCGGTGATTACGGGTTGCCGGGCGCTGCAGCCGCTTGGGTTTCGGCAGCGGCAATGCGTTCAACGTCCTGTCTGCTCCAGCGCACCATGGTCACGACAGCGATGGTGCCAAAGCCGAAGACCAGCAGCAGAAGGGTGATCAGCCAGCCGATGACAGGGATCATGCCCAGAAGTCCCGCGACGATGATCGAGACAGCCAGCAGGCCGACGCGCTTGAGGTTGGTATCGACAGGCAGCAGCGCTGATGCGATCCGCGCACCGACAAGATATGTGCCGGCGAGGTAGGCCAGGGCGCAGGCCAGGACCACGAAGATCAGGACGAATGGCAGCAGGAAGATCCCGACCAGGGTCAAGGCGAATACTGGAACAAGGCCAAGCACCGCGGCAAAGCTGAGCAAGCCGAGCCCGATACTGCGGAAAGGGCGCTTCCGGGAGACGGCCTCGAGCGTGACGACCAGACGCGTGGCAAGGGTGATGAAGAGGATGCCCATGACGCCGAGCAGCAGCCACCAAAGGGCGACGGCCCACACGGCCGGCCAGATGCTGCGCACGACATGATCGGCAGTTTTCCCGGCCTCGGAGGCGTAGTCGGTGTCCTCCAGCTGGATTAATTTGACACGATCGGCCGAGGCGACCGTTTCGGGAACCGGGATTTCCTTTCGGGCATGGATCGTGACGACGCCCGCCACGCTGGCGGCGGGACCAAAGACGACATTCTCGCCAAAGAATTCGAGATCGCCTGCGACTCTGGCATTGAGGTTGAGGGTCTGGGCGGTGACGATGCCGGCGCCCGATACCGGGGTATCGAGGGTGACGCTACTGCCGACAAGTCGCACATTGCCCGTAACCGGCTGGCCAGCCCGCAGCGATACCGTGCTGCCGAATGCCGTTACGTCGCCACCCACCGTGCCGCGGACGTTGACGGTGGCTCCGGCGGCGTAAAGGTCGCCCGTTACGTCGGAGTCGACGTTGACGTTGAAGCCCGCAAGGTGGGCGTCGCCAGCGACCGGCGCCTTGAGGGTCACGTCGTAGCCGGCCGCAAAGGCGTCATGGGTGACGGCCTCGGCGATGCTGGCTGCCTGGCCGGCGGCATATTGATCGCCGCCGATCGTCAACCTGGCCTCCGCCGCGTGGGAGGCCACGGGCAGCAGGAGCAGGAGCGCTATGGCGAGTGCCGAAAGAGCTTTCATGTGAGCCTCCATGGGCCGTGGGTTTCGCTGTGCGGCGGATCAGCCCTTCGTTGGCGCTACTGCGCCGTGTAGCCGCCATCGACGAGGTGATAGCTGCCGGTGATGAAGGAGGCCTGGTCCGAGAGCAGGAACGATGTGAGCGCCGCGACTTCCTCGGACGTGCCCAAGCGCCCCACTGGATGCAGGCCGCGGACATAGGTCAGTGCCGCTTCGTCGAGATTCTTGGAGAGCAGCGGGGTATCGATGAAGCCCGGTCCGATCGAATTGATGCGCACGCCCTGCTTGGCGTATTCCATGGCCGCCACCTTGGTGAGGCCGAGTATGCCGTGCTTGGCCGCCACATAGGCCGGTGCGTTGGCAAAGCCAACGCTGCCCAGGATGGAAGCCATGTTGACGATTGCGCCACCTCCCGAGGCAATGATGGCGGGGATCTGGTAGCGCATGCCGTAGAAGACGCTGTGCAGGTTGGTGTCGATCACCTTGTGCCATCCCTCGAGGGGATATTCCCCCGTAGGAGCGGATGGCCCGCCTATCCCGGCATTGTTGACGGCAAGATGGAGGCCGCCATAGGTCCGCTTGGCCGTTTCGACCATGGCCTCGACTTCGAGCGCATCGGCGACATTGGTTTCGAGCGCGATTGCCTTGCCGCCTTTGGCGACGATCGCTTCCGTGACTTCCTCGGCGCCGCGGCGATCAAGATCAGCCAGGACTACGCTGGCGCCATCGGCTGCCAGTGCCTTGGCGACGGCGGCGCCGATGCCGGAAGCGGCGCCCGTCACGATGGCGACCTTGCCGTTAAAATCATAGGTCATGGATATCGTCCTAAGCTGCGGTGAAATGGGAACCGAGGAAATATGGCCAGATCACCAGACCGAGCAGGCCCATGAGGAAATCCAGCTTCAGGTAGCCGATCGAGAACAACCAGCCGGCAAACCAGAAGGCGCCAAGGGATGTGTGCTGCGTGATGTGGATGCGTTCCATTTTTCTCTCCGTCTCCTGCGCCGACCTAATACCAGCGGTCGGGCCTGCGTCTTGATCTCGGTCAAGCGGCATGAGAATCGGGAATCACTGGCGCCAGGGCGTGGCCGGGCTCCGGGGCAGGGCGGCCGCACTTCTCCTGCGGGCATGGTTCCGGTGCGCTTTCGCCTCGTAAGCCAGGGGCCAGCAGACGACGGGTATGGCCACCCTTGACCAGGGCGCGCCTGAAGTAATCAGCCAGCTGTTCGCGAATAACTCGGACGCACGCAATTGGCGATGATCACGGCAGCGCGCTCGCGCGGGGCAAGCTCGCGCAGGTCCGCCAGGCCGTTTTCGGTGACGAGGATGTCCACGTCGTGCACACGGGCGGCGGCGATGCCACCCATGCAATGCCTGGGGAAGCTAGGAGCTTTTCGTTCCTGGCAACCAAGCCCGGGCTCTATGTCTATCATTGTGCGACGCCGCTGGCGGCCGAGCACATTGCCAATGGCATGTATGGGCTGATCCTGGTCGAGCCCGCGGAAGGGCTGCCGCCGGTCGACCAGGAATTCTACGTCATGCAGGGCGAGATCTACACGGCCGAGGACTACGGCTCCGAAGGACAGCTGACCAGCAGCCGCGGCGCTGCCAATTGACCCCGATCAAATGCACGATCACTCCCGCGTGTCAGTCTGCCGCCTATGACAAACTGGTATGTGATCACCGGCGGTCCAAGTTCGGGCAAGACGACGACCATCGAGCTGCTCGCGGCGCGCGGCTATCGCACGACCATCGAGCATGCGCGGCACTTCATCGATACCCAGCGCGTCACGGGACGGACCGTCGCTGAGATCCGCGCCAACCAGCGTGAGTTCCAGAAGGGCGTTCTGCATATGCAGATCGAGCAGGAACAAAGCCTCGACTCAAACGAGGTTTGGTTTCTCGACCGCGCCCTTCCAGATGCGCTGGCTTATTACCGCTACCTCGGCCTTGAGCCCGAGCCCGAGCTCCTTGAGGCGTTAAAGGCCGTTTCGTATCGGAAGATCTTCATTCTCGACCTGCTGCCACTTCAGAAGGATTACGCCAGGACCGAGGATACAGATGCCCAACACCGAATCCATGAGTTGTTGACCGAGGTCTACCAGTCTCTCAGCTTCCCTTGTGAGACGGTGCCGGCCCTGCCTCCGGACGAGCGGGTGGAGCACATACTGCGGCACATGTAGGCCGGCGTTCCGAACGATCCGAGGCACCAGAAGCGAGCTTGCTGCCCGAAACGATCGACGCTGACGGCAGGGCAGATGGACCAAGGCTGCAGGAGCTCAAGCGCAGGGCCGGGGACATCTAGAGCTAAGCACAACCAGGCCTGTTCGAGCCTCAGTGCCAAATTGGACTATTGCCAGTGCCAGATTGGATTGCGGGCGACAACGAGTGTCATGAACACGAACGAATGTGAGGTGACAAGCGCGGTTCCGTCCCACGGTTTCGGCAACGGAATAGTTCCATAATATATATTATGCGAATGATGGATGGGCTTTAAGTGCCCTTGCCGGAGACGGTCTTTGGTTGCAGGACTTGTGAGATCGCGGACCGCCCCCCTCTACGGGCAATCATCAGATCGGCTATCTGATCTTGGAGGAGACACACAACATGGACCGAGTCACCGGCGGTTGCCTGTGCGGCAGCGTTCGCATTGTCGCTACGGGACGTCCATACCGCGTCGGGCTCTGTCACTGCCTCGACTGCCGCAAGCACCACGGCGCTCTGTTTCACGCCTCGGCGATCTTCCCTCTGGACGCGGTGACGATCGATGGCGAGACGCGCGACTATGCCGGACGGTTCTTTTGCCCCCGGTGTGGCTCGTCGGTATTCTCCCGCAGCGGCGACGAAATCGAGGTCAATCTGGGGTCGCTGGATGAGCCTGATCAGTTCAGGCCAACCTACGAGTTGTGGACCATGCGACGCGAGTCGTGGCTGCCGCCATTCTCCCTCAACAAACGGTACGAGCGCGACCGTGATGCTGCCAGCCGGTTCGAGGAGTAAGGCGGACGGAGGAGCGGCGTTGGTGCTAGGTTCGGCTGACCGATTCCAGAGCCTGAGATGAAGATGCAGCCCTCACGCGATATTGCCCGCCTGATCGAAATCATGGCCGCCCTGCGCGACCCGGATACGGGTTGCCCCTGGGACCTGGAGCAGGATTTTTCGACCATCCGCCATTATACGATCGAGGAGGCCTATGAGGTGGCCGACGCGATCGAGCGCCAGGATTTTGCCGACCTGCGCGAGGAACTCGGCGATCTGCTGCTGCAGCCGATCTATCACGCCCAGATGGCGCGCGAGACCGGCCATTTCGACATTGGCGACGTGATCTACGCCATTACCGACAAGCTGATCCGACGGCATCCGCATGTCTTTGGCGACGTGGAAGCCGGCACGTCGGCGGCGTCGGAGGGGCGCTGGGAAGCCATCAAGGCCCAGGAGCGCGCGGCCAAGGCGGCGCGCAAGGGGGAAGCGGCGCCATCGGTTCTCGATGACGTTCCCAATGTGCTGCCTGCCCTCGCGCGGGCCGGCAAGCTCACCAAGCGTGCGGCCAAGGTGGGCTTCGACTGGCCGGATTTTGCTTCGGTGAAAGCCAAGGTCGATGAGGAGCTCGACGAGGTCGTACAGGCCCAGGCATCCGGCGATGCCGCAGCCGTGCATGAGGAGATCGGGGATTTGCTGTTCGCCGTAGCCAACCTGGCCCGGCATGCCGGCATCGATGCCGAGGCGGCCCTGCGGGAGGCCAACTACAAGTTCACCCGCCGCTTTCATCACGTCGAGGCGCGCTGCCGCGAAGATGGAATCGAGCCGAAGGATGCCGGGCTCGAACGGCTGGACTTCTATTGGAACGAGGTCCGGGCGGCCGACAAGATCTAGGCGTCTGAACTCTCGAACCGGCCGTTGAAGCGCTCGAGAAATGCCGCCTTGTGACGCGGTTCGACGCGCACGATAAAGCCCGAGCCCTGCTCTGTCGGCTCGTCGCGCGAGATGATCTCGGCATGGGAATGAAGCCAGCCGATATCGCCGCCCGCAGTGTGCGGAACGTGGACGTGGTAGGTCCTGCTCTTTTCGCCGAGCGCCTTCTCGATGGTCAGTTTGAGCTCGTCGATCCCCTGCCCGGTCACTGCCGATGCCTGGACGACACCGGCCACCTTTCCGGCGGGCACGATACCGACAGTAGCGTCAGGGCCGACCAGGTCGATCTTGTTCCAGACTTCGATGACCGGCGTCGTCTCCGGAGAAACGCCGAGGTCGGCCAGGACCTTGAGCACGTCGTGCGCCTGCGCGACATGGTCCGGATTGGCGATATCGCGGGCATGCAGGATCACGTCGGCGTCGAGCACTTCTTCCAGCGTGGCGCGAAATGCCGCGACGAGGTCGGTGGGCAGGTCGGCGACGAAGCCCACGGTGTCGCTGAGCATGACCTCACGGCCATGCGGCAGTTGCAGCTTGCGCACGGTGGTGTCGAGCGTGGCGAAGAGCAGGTCCTTGGCGAACACCCCTGCCCCGGTCAAGGCATTGAACAGGCTGGATTTTCCGGCATTGGTATAGCCTACCAGCGCAACAATTGGCGTGCCGCCGCGCTGCTGGCGCTGCTGGGCGCGGGTCTTCTTGACCTTTTCCAGGCGATCTTCGAGCAGGACGATACGGTCCATGATCTGGCGGCGGTCGCTTTCGATCTGGGTTTCGCCCGGGCCGCCCATGAAACCAGTGCCGCCACTGCCGCGCTGCCGCTCAAGGTGGGTCCAGGAGCGGACCAGCCGGCCCTTCTGATAGTTGAGATGGGCGAGTTCGACCTGCAACACGCCTTCGCGGGTCGCGGCGCGCTCGCCGAAGATCTCGAGGATCAGCGCCGTGCGGTCGAGGACCTTGGCGCTGGTCTCGGTTTCAAGATTGCGCTGCTGGATCGCGGTGAGGCTCGCATCGACCAGGAGCACCTCGATCTTGTCCGCCTTCACCCGCGCCGCGAGCGTTTCGGTGTGACCGCCACCGATGAAGGTGGCGGGCTTGATCTCGCGAACCTTGATGATTTCGGAGAAGACGATCTCAAGCCCAATGGCCTCGGCCAGCCCCTCGAACTCGGCCTTGCGGGCGTCGATCATGTGCTGGGAGGCATGGCCGCGCACATCGGGCACGACCAGGCCCGCACGGGTGGGCTGCTCGCGCTGGTCTATAAACGCCTTTGGGCCGCCCCGCTGGACGGCCTCGTCGTCGTCAAACTCGGTCAAAGTACCGCCTGTCAGTCGCTATCGTGGTTCTGCTCGGGATCGAACAGCTGAATCGGCGCGCCCGGCATGATGGTCGAGATCGCGTGCTTATACACAAGCTGCGACTGCGCATCGCGGCGCAGCAGCAGGCAGAAATTGTCGAACCAGGTAATCACACCCTGAAGTTTCACGCCGTTCACCAGAAAAATCGTGACCGGCACCTTCTGCTTGCGAACATGATTGAGGAAGGAATCCTGGAGATTTTGTTGTTTTTCGTTCGCCATTCAGGCCTCTTTTCGCGGCATTGCTTGTCGCTGTCGTCGTTGCAACCACCTGCCATTCCAGCCTCGGGACTGCCGCCCAGTCCCTGCTGGCATGAATTCATCACGCACTAACGACTATGGCACATATCGTTTTTCGTGCCTACCGCGCCAATTGCATGGCGCCCCCGAATTTTCAGAAGATTTTCAGAGTCCCAGTGACTTGATCTTCCGGTGCAGGGCGCTGCGCTCCATACCAACAAACTCCGCCGTCTTGGAGATGTTCCCGCCAAACCGTTCGATCTGCGCCAGCAGATACTGCCGCTCGAAAACTTCGCGGGCATCGCGCAGCGGCAGGCTCATCAGGTGAGCGGACGCATCGGTATCGCCAACCGTCGGCAGCACTTCACCAATGTCGGACGGCAGCATGGCGGCCGTAATGACGCCATCGGCGGGTTGCTGGTCCTTCATCAGGATCAGCAGGCGTTCTATGGAGTTGCGCAATTGCCGCGCATTGCCCGGCCATTCCTGCGCCTGCAGCACGGCAATGGCGTCGTCGCCCACGGTCACGCGCTGCAGATTGTGCATGCGGCAGACCTGCTCGATAAAGACATTGACCAGCGGCGGCACGTCCTCGCGGCGCTCCTTGAGGGGCGTCAGCGGCAGCGGCACGATGGATAGGCGATGGAACAGATCCGAGCGCAGTTCGCCCGACTCGACCAGCGCCGCCACATTCTGTGAGCTCGATGAGATGATGCGCACGTCGATCGGCACGGCCTGGGTCCCGCCGACGCGGTTGAAGCGGTTTTCCACCAGCGTCCGCAGCAGCGCCGCCTGCGTCTGGGCAGGCAGCGTCGTCACTTCGGACAGATAGAGCGTGCCGCCATGAGCCTTTTCCAGGGCCCCGACCTCGACCTTGAGCATGCTGTTCTTTTCGCGCGCTTCGCGCCCGAAAAGTACGACGGACACCTCCTCGGGGGCATAGAGCGAAGCGTTGATTTCGACGAATGGCGACTCGGCGCGCGGGCTGCGCTGATGGATCAGGCGCGCCACCAGGCCCTTTCCGGTCCCGGAAGGGCCGGAAATGAAGATGCGGGAATTGGTCGGGGCCGATTTCTCGATGATGGCCCGCACCTGCTGCAAAGCCGGCGACGTGCCGACCATATCGGCGCTCTTGGTCGCCGAGCGCTCCTTGAGTTCGGCCACCTCGTTGCGGAGGCGCGTTGCCTCCATGGCTCGCTGGGTGATGTGCAGCAGCCGGTCGATCTTGAAGGGCTTCTCGATATAGTCGTAGGCGCCGCGACGGATGGCGGACACCGCCGTTTCCACATTGCCATGGCCGGAGATCATCACCACCGGCATATCGGGGTGCTGGCTCTGGAACACATCGAGCAGCTGCAGCCCGTCAAGGCGGGAGCCCTGCATCCAGATGTCGAGGAAGACCAGGCTTGGCCGGCGGCGGGCAATCTCGTTGAGGCCGCTATCGGCGTCGTGGGCCTGTCGGGTCTCGAAGCCCTCGTCCTCGAGGATGCCCGCGATCAGGTCACGAATGTCGTCTTCGTCGTCAATAATAAGAATATCGAGTGCCATTACTTGTGAACCACCGCTGAAGCCAGCGGTTCCTCCTGTTGGGCGGATTGGTCGTTCGGGTCGTCCGGACCTGCCGCCACTGAAGATTTGGTGGGCGATTGCAGGGGTAGCGTGAATGTTACGCAGGCGCCGATCCGGCCGGCCGGATCGGGCTCTGCGTCGATGAGCTCGACGATGCCGCCGTGCTGTTCGATGATCTTGGCGACGATGGCCAGGCCCAGGCCGGTGCCCTTTTCCCGGGTCGTCATATAGGGTTCCAGCAGCCTTTGCCTGTTATCCTTGGGCCAGCCCTTGCCATTGTCGGAGACGGCAACCCGCGCATGGCTGGCCTCCAACTGGGCCTCCACGGTGATCGTCGGCGTCCAGCTATCAGATTTTTCCACTGATTCAAACGCTTCCACCGCGTTCTTGATCAGATTAGTGAGCGTCTGCGAAATGAGCCGGCTGTCGAACCACGCGTAGATCGGGTCCTCGGGCAACGTGGTGTGGATGGTTATTTCCGGCAGGCGAACGCTCTCGAGGAACACTGCCTGGCGGACCGTATCGTTGAGGTCGGCGATTTCGGGGGCGGCCTCGGGCATGCGGGCAAAGGCCGAAAATTCGTCGACCATGCGGCCGATATCGCCCACCTGGCGCACGATGGTGTTGATGCATTTGTCGAAGACGTCGCGGTCGTCCTCCAGCCGCGCGCCGTAGCGACGACGCAGCCGCTCCGCGGAAAGCTGAATCGGCGTCAGCGGGTTCTTGATCTCATGGGCGATGCGGCGCGCCACGTCGGCCCAGGCGCTCGTCCGCTGCGCCGATTCCAGATCGGTAATGTCGTCGAAGGTCAGAACGTAACCCTTTGATTCGGTTATCGAACCCTCGCGGGTCAACTGCACCTGGTAGGTACGCCGATCGGTTTCATTACCAAGCTGGATCTGGTCGCGCACCTGGCCGCGCCGGGCGGAACGCGCGCGTTCCAGCGTAGGGGCAAGCTGCGGCATGACCTTCTCGATGGGCTCGCCCATCAGGTCGATTTCGTCGCGGTCCAGCATTTCGCAGGCGCGGGCATTGACCAGCGTGACCGCCCCGAACGGATCAAGGCCGATAATGCCGGCCGACACGCCTTCCACCACCGCCTCGGTGAACTGGCGCCGCTTCTCGTTCATCTCGCTGGCCGTCAGCAGCGCCTCGCGCTGGCTCTTGAGCTGCTCGGTCATGCGGTTGAAGCCGTTGCTGAGGTCCCGCAGGTCGCCCCTGCCCTCCTGTACTGGCACCTGTACGTCGAGGTCGCCCTTGCTGACGCGGTTGGAGGCGATCATCAGGTTTCGGATCGGGTCGACGAAGCGATTGGCAAGCGCGATGCCGATCCACAGGGCCGCCAGCAGCAGCACCACGGCGAGGCCGACATACATGATGGTGAAGGTGATCTGGAACACCAGACGGTTGGACGCATACTGGCGGTATTCGGTGATGTTCTCGTCGGTGAGCTGCATATATTCGAGCACCTCGGCCTCGACGGGCCGGGCCACGAACAGGTAGGTATCCTCATATCCCCGCAGCTTGATGACGGAGCCGACAAGGTTGATCCGTCCCGGCGCGATCGCCGCCGGTATGCCCTCCACCAGTCCGGCGGTTATGCCATCAGGCAGGCGGGGATAGGCTCCCTGCACCGCGATCTGGGCGCGCATCAACGTATCGCCCTGGGCGTTGACCAGCGAGGTGAAGGGCAGCGAGCGGGTCACGGCCAAGGCCGTGAGGATACGCTGGAACCGTTCCTTGTCCTCGTTATAGGTGCCGTGGGCCTGCTCGAGTTCCTCGGCCACCCAGATGACATCGTCGCGCAACACCTGGGCATGTTCGAGCATGTAGGAGCGTGCAACCAGCCGCGAGCTCTCCACCATGGCGCGCGTGCGCTCGGAGAACCACTGATCCAGCCCCTGGTTGAGCGCGATGGTCGCGACCACGGCGACGATCGCCGCCGGAATCGCGGCCACCAGCGCGAACATCGTCACCATGCGGATCTGCATGCCGGCGCCGGCCTGCCCCCGCATGCGGGCCTGGATCAGCAGCATGGCCTCGGTCACCACCAGGGCGATCACCAGCAGCACGAGCACCCCGGTGACGATCCAGATCACGGTCCAGACAGTGGTCGAGGGTTCGATATTGGTCGTGCCCGAGAGAATCAGGAACGAAATCGACGACATCAGCACCGAGGCGGACACCACGATGAAGCCCAGGATGCGAAGCGACCGGTTGTTGCGGGCAACAGAAAACGGCGACTTGACCGGCTGAGTCACATCGCTCGCGATATCCCGTTGGGCCGCCTCGCCTGTCGCTGCTAAGTCATTCATCAATGCCCAAGGGCACTCCATTTCCGCCGCAGGGGCAGAACCTGACCCAATTTGTCCGACCCTTCAAGACAATTGTTGCCAAAATGTGACACTCGATTGCGGCAGGAAAACGCTCCAGTGGAGCGTTTTCCGCAATCGAGGCCCGGAGAGCTACGCTCGCAGGGCCGGGATGTTCAGCAAACTGGTTGCCCGTGACACTGGATAGCGGTCTGGCCGCCTGCCGCTCCTGGACAAATAACTGACAGGGGTCGGGAACAGCCGAAGTCTGAGGACATTGCTACTGGCAAGCCAGGAGCTCGTCCCATGAGTTCAATCGACTCTCTGCCGTCTGCACCTACGACAAGTCGCGGGCCTCAATTGGGCGTGCATAAGTGACTGAGCGAAGTGGTGCGGATCATACGCTTCCCACAGAGGCCGACAGGCAGAATGCCAGGCAGGTTGGCCGTGGCCGCCGGGCGACCGATCCGACCGATATTCCCGGGCCAGGTCGTCTCGACATATTGTGGCGGCTCTATCGCAGCATCGCCGAAGACCGCATCATGCTCACCGCGGCCGGGGTCGCCTTTTACGTGCTGTTGGCCCTTGTGCCAGCGCTGACTGCCGTTGTCTCGATCTACGGGTTGTTCAACAATCCCAGCGGTGTCATCGATCAGGTCGAAATGCTGAGAGGGATCGTTCCGCCCGGCGTATTGGAGACCATCCGCGATCAGCTCGTTCGCCTCACCCGACAGAGCAACAACACGCTTGGCCTGGCTCTGGTCTTCTCACTTGTCCTTGCGCTGTGGAGCGCCAGTGCCGGGGTGAAGGCCATGTTTGAGGCCCTGAACATCGCCTATGGCGAAGAGGAGAAGCGGTCCTTCCTCCATCTGAACGCGATGGCGTTGCTCTTTACCCTTGGCGGCGCCGTTGCCGCGTGCCTGGTGGTTGGCGTGCTGTTGCTCCTGCCGGCGGTCATCATGCGGCTTCCAGGCGGCGAAGGCCTCGAATGGGCGGTGCGGGTGGCGTCATACGGCATATTGATGCTGGTGGTGCTGGCGGTGCTTGCAGCGCTCTATCGCTGGGGGCCAAGCCGGCAGGCCGCCAAGTGGCGCTGGATCACCCCAGGCGTGATCCTCACCGTGGCGCTGTTCGGCGCCGTTTCGGCGGTGTTTTCCTGGTACGTGGCCAATTTCACCGACAACAATGCCACCTATGGCTCCCTTGGCGCCACGATCGGCCTGATGACGTGGCTGTGGATCACCATGACACTGGTCATCATCGGCGCCGAGGTGAATTCGGAGATCGAACACCAGACGGCGCGGGACTCCACAACCGGGCCGGAAGAACCACTTGGCCAGAGAGGCGCTCAAGTGGCCGACAGCGTGGGCAGCGCCTGGCCTCGGGCGCGAAAGAAGCTGGAGCGCCCCCTGCCCCAGGACGAGCCGCGTCCAAAGCGCCTGTCATGGACCATCATCGCCTTCGCAGCGCCAGCGGCGCTGGCTCTGCACCTGGCCACCCGGCGGCGAAAGTAAAGCCGACGCGCCTAGCTGCGCCGGCTGTGCTTGACGATTTCGATGCTGTGCGTGCGGATCTTCTTGCGCAGCGTATTGCGGTTGAGCCCGAGCAGGTCTGCCGCCTTGATCTGGTTGCCGCCGCAGGCATTGATCGCCATGGCGATCAACGGCGCCTCCACGCGGTCGATCACCCGCTGGTAGAGGCCTGGCGGCGGCAGATTGGGCTCATATTCCCGCAACAGTTGGCCCACATGGGTCTCCACGGCCATCGATACGTCCATGGGCCCTGCCGCGCCGGGCGCTGCTGGGCGCTCGGCGATATTGAGTTCGTTCTGCACGATCTCGGCCGAGATGGATTCGTCGGCATAGAGGGCCGAGAGGCGCCGTACGAGATTTTCCAGCTCGCGGACATTGCCGGGCCAGGAATAATTCTGCATCAGCCGGATGGCGTCGGGCGAGATCGACTTGATCGGCTCCCCCTCGCGCTGCGCGACCTTGAGGAAATGCGCGGCCAGGTCACCCACATCGTCGACGCGCTCGCGCAGCGGCGGCAGTCGGATCGGCACGACATTGAGGCGGTAGTAGAGGTCTTCGCGGAACAGGCCCTGCCGGATCATCTGGCTCAGGTCACGGTGGGTGGCGGCGACGATACGGACATTGGTCTTGATCGCGCTGCGACCGCCCACCATCGTGTATTCGCCTTCCTGCAGCACGCGCAGCAGGCGCGTCTGGGCATCCATCGGCATGTCGCCGATCTCGTCGAGGAACAGCGTGCCGCCCTCGGCCTGCTCGAAACGACCGGACGAGCGGGTGTTGGCGCCGGTAAAGGCGCCCTTCTCGTGGCCGAACAGTTCGGCTTCGATCAGGTCGCGCGGGATAGCGGCCATGTTGATGGCCACAAATGGTCCGTTGCGGCGCTTGCCGAAGTCGTGCAGCGCCCGCGCTACCAGCTCCTTGCCGGTACCGCTCTCGCCGGTGATCATCACCGTCAGGTCGGTCTGCATCAGTCGCGCCAGGGCGCGGTAGATGTCCTGCATGGCGGTGGAGCGGCCCACCAGCGGCATCGTCTCGCCCGGTTCGTCCGCCTTGCGCTCGGCATTGGTTGGCTTCTTGGCATCCGCCAGCGCCCGCGCCACCACCGACAAGACCTCGGTGATATCGAACGGTTTGGGCAGGTACTCGTAAGCGCCGACCTCCGACGCGCGAATGGCCGTCATGAACGTATTCTGCGCGCTCATCACGATCATCGGCAGATCGGGGCGCAGCTTCTTGATCTTGGGCATCACCTCGAAGGCATTGCCATCGGGCATCGCCACGTCGGTGATCAGGATGTCACCCTCGCCCCGGCTGACCCAGTTCCACATGGTGGAAATGTTGCCGGTCGGGCGAACCTCGTAGCCGGCGCGCGTCAGCGCCTGGTTGAGCACCATGCGGATGGCGGCGTCATCATCGGCGAGCAGGACAACATGGCTCATTTGGCCGCTTCCTCATCAAGTGGTGCCTGGAATGCCCCGCTCGCAACGGGAAGCAGTATTCTGAATTTGGTGCGTCCCGGCCGGCTGTCGCAGTCGATCACGCCGCCATGGTCGCCGACGATCTTGGCCACCAGCGCCAGGCCGAGGCCCGAGCCATTCTGCTTGGTGGTGACGAAGGGGTCGAACAGGAAGGGCAGGATATCGGGGGGGACGCCGGGGCCGTTATCCTCGATGACAATCTCGAGCGGCAGGGAAATGCGCTCGGAGACGCCGGTGACGCTGATGCGGATGCCGGGCCGGAATGCCGTGGAGAATTTGATCTCGGGTTTCTGTGTCCGTTCAAGGGCTTCCGAGGCGTTCTTCACTAGGTTCAGGAACACCTGGATCAACTGGTCCCGGTTGCCATAGACCGGCGGCAGCGACGGATCATACTCCTCTGAGAAGGTGATCCCGCGCCCCACGCCATTGCGAGCCAGGAGCTTCACCCGGTCCAGCACGACGTGGATGTTGATCGGCTCGCGCTCCATCGGGCGCTCGTCGCCGAACACTTCCACCCGGTCGATCAGGCCGACGATGCGGTCGGTCTCCTCGCGGATCAGCCGCGCTAGGGGGATTTCGTCGCTATTGACCGTCTGCTCCAGCAGTTGCGCGGCGCCACGGATGCCCGAGAGCGGGTTCTTGATCTCGTGAGCCAGCATCGAGGCCAGGCCGGTAACCGAACGCGCGGCGCCGCGCGACACCATCTGGCGGTCGATCTTGTCGGCCATGGTGCGTTCCTGGATCAGCAGGGCCACGCGGCCGTCATTGTCCGAAAGCGGGCTGGCGAACACGTCGGCGATGCGCTCGTCGCCAAAGCGGGAGGAGCCGATGCGCACCCGGTATTCGGTCATGGGAGCGCGCCGTGCGGCCACGGTCTCGACCAAGCTGATGATCGGCGAGCCGAAAGCGATGAGGTCGTCCAGCCGTTGGCGGGTCAGCACGCTCAGCGACGCCCCGAAAAAGGCTTCGGCGGCATAGTTGACGAAGGTGATCTGGCGATCCTCGCCGCAAACGATGATCGGCTGTGGCAGGGCCTGCAGCACCGCGGTTGACGGAACGGGGCTGACGGCGGGCGCCGGGGCCTCTATGGCGCTCATGCTGCGGCCCTTTGTTCGCTGGAAAAGATGGTGCCGATCTGTCGGATGACCTCGGCCGGGTCTTCATTGTTGAGGAAGGCGTTGCGATCGGGCTTGGCGAGCACGATGCCGGCCGCCTCGGTGTACCAGTCCAGATGCTTGCGCGCGGCGCGCAGGCCGACGGCGGTGCCATATTCGATCAGCATGTCCTCGTAGTGCTCGGTCACCAGCGCCACCAGGTCCGCGCCATCAGGTGTCGCCGGCCCGGCCCGTCCGGCCAGCCCTGCCCCGATCTGTGCCACCGCCCAGGGCTGCCCCTGCGCACCGCGGCCCAGCATCACGGCGGCGGCGCCCGACTGCCGCAACGCCTCGCGCGCGGTCTTCAGATCGACAATGTCGCCATTGACCACGACCGGTACGTCAACCGCTTCGACAACGGCCCGTACCAGCTCCCAGCGTGCAGTGCCCTTGTAGAATTGCTGCCGCGTGCGACCATGCACCGTGATCATCTGCACCCCCGCCTCGACGGCGCGCCGCGCCATGTCCGCGGCGTTGAGGCTGTCGTCATCCCAGCCCAGTCGCATCTTGACCGTCACCGGCAGCGGTGTTGCCTTCACCACGGCATCGATCAGCGTCATCGCATGATCTGGCACGCGCATCAGCGCCGAGCCGGCATAGCCATTGGTCACGCGCTTGGCAGGGCAGCCGAAATTGATGTCGATGATATCGGCGCCCGCATCGTGCACAATCCTGGCGCCGCGCGTCATCCACTCGGTCTCGCAGCCCGCGAGCTGCACCATATGCGGCAGGCTGCCCGGCTTGCCGAGCTTGCGAGCCATCTCGTGGTTGCCGACGGCCAGGGCATTGCTGGCGATCATCTCGGATACCACCATGCCGGCACCGAAACGCTCGGCGAGCTTTCGGAACGGCCGGTCGGTGATTCCCGCCATCGGCGCCAGGAACGCGGTGTTGCGCACCAGATGGCCCCCGATGCTCAACTTGCAGGCATCTTCAGACACAAACTGCCCCAGAAATGATCAAGTCCACAATAGTGCCTGCACAATAGTCAAAATGGCGGGTAGTGCAACACCCCATATGGCCCAGTCGACCGTGCTGCTGCCCTGCACTTGCCGCATGTCGTGGCGGGCGCTAGACCACGACGAGATTACGGTTTCAAGTTCAGAGTGCCGGGTTCCATGCGTCAAAAGTCGATTGCCGTCCTCGTCGTCGCCGCCGGCAAGGGCGAGCGGGTCAGCGCCGATGGTTCAACCGACCCCAAGCAATACCGACTTGTCGCCGGCAAGCCGGTCCTGGCCCGCACCATCAGCGCATTTCTCGGAGTGCCCAATCTCACCCGTCTGGTGACCGTCATTCACGCTGATCATGCGGAGCGCTATGCGGCGCTACGACTGGACGATGAACGACTGTTGCCGCCCGTCGTCGGCGGAGCGTCGCGACAGGCCTCGGTTCTGGAGGGCCTGAAGGCCCTGGCGCCGCACAAGCCCGATCTGGTGCTCATTCAGGATGCGGCGCGCCCCTTCGCGACGCTGCAGGTCATCGGTGACGTAATCGCCGCTCTCGATCAATATGAAGGCGCCCTGCCCGCCATTGGCGTCACCGATACTATCAAGCGCTCGACCGACGGACGCCAGGTCACGGCCACCGAGGACCGCAGCCGGCTGTTTGCGGCGCAGACGCCGCAAGGTTTCCGCTTCGGGCAGATCTTCTCCGCCCATATGCGTGCCTCGACCATTCGCCGCCAGTTCACCGATGATGCCGAAATCGCCGAATGGGCCGGTCTCCGCGTTGCCATCGTCACGGGCGACCGCGACAATATCAAGATCACCCACCCCGGGGATTTTACCCGGGCAGAGCGCATCCTATCCGGAGATCAGACCATGGAGACCCGCGTCGGCACCGGCTTTGACGTCCATCCGTTCGAACCGGGCGACGCGGTCTGGCTGGGCGGCGTCCGTATTCCCCATAAGGCGAAGCTCAAGGGGCATTCCGACGCCGACGTGGCGCTGCACGCACTGACCGACGCCATCCTCGGGGCCATCGGCGAAGGCGATATCGGTGTCCACTTTCCGCCCTCCGACATGCAGTGGCGCGGCGCGGCGTCGACGGTCTTCCTCAAGCATGCCGGGGTGCTCGTCGCCAGAGCCGGCGGGCGTATCGTCAATCTGGACGTGACAATCGTCTGCGAAGCGCCGAGGATCGGACCGCATGTTGCGGCGATGCAGGGGATTATCGCTGAAACACTCGGGATCGCGACCACACGGATCGCGATCAAGGCAACGACAAGCGAGCAACTCGGGTTTACCGGGCGGGAGGAAGGTATCGTGGCGATGGCGAGTGCAAGCGTAGAAGTGCCGAGGGTCGATTGATGGCAGCACGGAAAGTGGAGACGGCAACGTCCGATCCCGGCAAGCGGATCATCGATATCCTGACCGAAGCCAACAAGACCATTGTGACTGCCGAAAGCTGTACCGGCGGCATGATCGCGTCGGCACTAACAGACATTCCCGGGGCATCTGCCGCCGTTTATGGCGGCTACGTGACCTATGCCAACACTGCCAAGTCCCGCATGATTCACGTGCAGGCCCGCCTGATCCGCGACTATGGCGCGGTCAGCAACCAGGTGGCCCGGGCCATGGCCGATGGTGCGCGCAACACGGCGCGTGCGGACTACGCGGTCGCCGTGACAGGCATTGCCGGCCCGGATGGCGGCAGCGAAAAGAAACCCATCGGGCTGGTCTATGTCGCGGTCTCGTCAGAGCTGGCGACCGTGGTCATCGAGCATCGGTTCGGCGATCTGGGTCGCGATGAAATCCGCAAGGCAAGCGTCAGGGCGGCGCTCGATCTGGTGCTGCAGGTGCTGACCAGCGACAAGGATTAGGGCGACGGCTCTGCCGTCCCTAAGGGATGGATTAGGGTCAGTCTCCGTATCGCCGATCGGCCTCGTCGGCAAAGGCCTGCATAATCTCCGCCTGCTTGGCGGCGAAAGCCGGCTCGGCCACGGCTGCGATGAGCGGATTTGATATCTTGAAGTCGATCTCGAACCGGACCCGCGTGCCCATGCCTTCGGGCTCGAAGCTCCAGACGCTGTCGAGATAGGCGAACGGGCCGTCCACCGCCCTGGCCGAGATGGTCAGCGCCTGGTGGTCGAGCGTGACCCGGCTGGTATAGGCCTGGGTGATCGGCCCAAAGGACAGGGTCATCCTGGCCAGCCGCACGTCCGCCGCGCCGGCCGCGGGGTCCTTGCGAACCTCCATCGCCTTGCAGTTGGGAATGAAGCGCGGATAGTCATTGAGATCGGCCACGATCTCGAACATGGGCTGCGGCAGGTGCGGCACATGCCGCTCGAAGAAACGCTTCATTGATTTGGGCTATTCAGGGGTTTCGGTGGACCATGAATACTCCACGGCGTTATTCCCGCGAAGGCGGGAATCCATTCTTGCCAATGTGCCGCAGTAAGTGTGGCTCCCCGCCCGCGCGGGGATGACGTCCTGGTGCTGACGTCTCAATGTCCCATCTTCGCCATGCGCGCCGCCTTGAGCCGGGCAAAGTCCTCGCCGGCATGGTGGGACGAGCGGGTCAGCGGGCTGGACGAGACGAGCGCGAAGCCCTTGGCCGTCGCTACCGTCGCATAGGATTTGAACTCGTCCGGCGTCACGAAACGCTGCAGCGGATAGTGCTTCTTGGTCGGCTGCAGGTACTGGCCAATGGTCAGGAAATCCACATCGGCCGAACGCAGGTCGTCCATCAGCTGGAGCACTTCGTTCCGCTCTTCACCCAGCCCGACCATGATGCCGGACTTGGTGAACATGGTGGGGTCGAGTTCCTTGACCTTCTGCAGCAGGCGGATCGAGTGGAAGTAGCGGGCCCCCGGGCGCACCTTGAGATACTTGGAGGGTACGGTCTCAAGGTTATGGTTGAAGACGTCGGGCTTGGCCGCCACGACGATCTCCAGCGCGCCGTCCTTGCGCAGGAAGTCCGGCGTCAGGATTTCGATGGTGGTTCTCGGATTGGCGGCACGGATGGCCAGGATCACCTCGGCAAAGTGCCGAGCACCGCCGTCGGCGAGGTCGTCGCGGTCCACCGAGGTGATGACGACATGTTCCAGACCGAGCTTCTGGACCGCCAGGGCAACGCGTTCCGGTTCGCCAGCGTCAAGCGGTCCCGGCAGGCCGGTGCGCACATTGCAGAAGGCACAGGCGCGGGTGCAGATCTCTCCCATGATCATGAAGGTCGCGTGCTTCTTGGACCAGCATTCTCCGATATTGGGGCAGCCGGCTTCCTCACAGACGGTGACGAGATTGTTCTCGCGCACGATCTGCTGGGTTTCCTTGTAGACCGGTGAGCCCGGTGCCTTGACGCGGATCCAGTCCGGCTTGCGCAGCACCACGCTTTCGGGCCGGTTGGCCTTTTCGGGGTGGCGCGGCTTGAGCGCAGAGGTGTCGATCAGAGTGACCAAGGGATGTCCTGACGTTGGGTGCGACCGCGGTTAAGCGATCAGCCGTGCCAGCAGCACGACGATGATGGCGCCGACCGTCGAGGTGACGATCTGGCGAACCACATCGTTCCTGATCCCCAGATCGATCCGCAGCGCCGTGAACAGATACCCTCCCACGAACGAGCCGATCACCCCGCTGATGAGGTAGGTGATCAGGCCGCCGCCTCCGACGATGAGACTGGCGAGGAAGCCCGCCAGGATGCCGATGCCCAGAAAAATCAGGATCGCGCGATTATTGTTTCCACCCATGGTGAAGCCCCCGCCCGCAGTTTGCCGTTCCGGTAGTGCCATGATTTGCCCTCTCAAACTCTCCACGAGATATTGCGTCCCGTCGAGTGTCCTTCAAGCCCCCGCCCTTATCGAGCGACCACTCGGGCAACCAGGATCACGACGATAGCGCCGATGGTGGCGGTGATGATCTGGCTGACCAGCGCATTGCCGACCGGCAGCGAGATATTGGCCACCGAGAGCAGCCAGCCACCGACAAAGGCGCCAATGACGCCCACGATCAGGTTGCGCAGCAATCCGCCGCCGCCCAGCAGCAGGCCGGCAAGCCACCCGGCCACCAGCCCGATCGCCAGGAAAATCAGAAGTTCAGTCATGCCGACGCTCACTGCAGTACCTCCGCGATTTCAACCCATTCGCCATGCCGGGAAGCCGACAGAATCGTCGCCTGCACCAGGGCCAGCGAATGCAGGTTATCTTCTCCCGAGCTGAAACGCGCGGGAATCGCGCCGGTCTCGATCACCTTGGCGATGGCCGCGAGCGTACCCGTGCGGTCGGCATATTCGATGGGGTCGAGCGGAAAGGCGACCGCCTCGCCGTCCCGCTCGCGCAGGCTCAACTTGTCGGGGCCGGCTTTGCCCATGAAATGATCGCGCGAGCTCCAGATGATCTCGCCCTCCGAGCAATCCATGGTCCATTCGCCCGCCCAGGGGGTAACCGGGCCACTGCTCATCCAGCTGCCGCGATAGGACACGATGGTGCCCTTCTCGAATTCCAGCGTCGCCACGCCGATCGGATGATGCCCGAAGGGGCTGGCGGGCGGGTTCCAGGTGCGGCAGGAGACTCGCTTGGGATTGTCGTTCAGCACCATGCGCATCAGGTCGAAGTGGTGGATCGACATGTCGGCCAGCAGCGGATCAGGCATGTCCCAGTAGCGATAGCCCTGGCTGGGCGCATGGCGGCGGAAGTCGATCGACACCAGGTTTACCGGGCCGAACTTCTGCGCGCCGATCAGTTCGGCTGCCGCAATCGGTGCCGGCTGGAAGCGGTAGTTCTGGCTGACCATCAGCACCCGGCCGCTGGCGCGCGCCAGTTCGACCAGTTCCTTGGCCTGCGCGATGGTCGAAGCAAAGGGCTTCTCGACCAGCACGTTGAATCCCAGCTCGAGGCACCGCTTGACGACCGGATAATGCGCTTCGGTGCGGAGCGTGCAGATGGCGAGATCGGCTTCTACCCCTTTGGCCGCCTCGTCGAGGCTGTGGAAGCAGCGCCTTTCCTCGATCCCGAGTTCGCTCTGCACCCGCTTGATGGCCTCCGGACTGGAATCCACATAGCCCACCATGTGGATGTTGGGAACTTTGGGGATAACTTCCTTGGTCCAGCTGAATCCCCAGTGTCCCAGGCCGACTTGGATTGCCTTGACCATGTGGATAACTCCTTGAAAAGCCGTGTGATGCCTGTGGAAAGCGGCGGCTAGATGTTCAGCGCGCGCCCGTAAGCATCCAGAACGCTTTCCTTCATCGTTTCGCTCAGCGTCGGATGCGGGAAAATGGTGTGAATGAGCTCTTCCTCGGTCGTTTCGAGGTTCATGGCGATCACGAAACCCTGGATCAGTTCGGTCACTTCCGCGCCGACCATATGGGCGCCCAGCAGTTCACCGGTCTTGGCGTCGAAGATGGTCTTGACCAGCCCATCGGGCTCGCCCAGGGCGATCGCCTTGCCATTGCCGACGAAGGGGAAGCGGCCGACCTTGATCTCGCGTCCGGCTTCCTTGGCCTTGGCCTCGGTCAGGCCCACGCTGGCCACCTGCGGTTCGCAATAGGTGCAACCCGGCACCTTGGTTTTGTCCAGGCCATGGACCTTGAGCCCCGCGATCTTCTCGACGGTGATGACGGCTTCATGCTCGGCCTTGTGGGCGAGCATCGGCGGGCCGGCGACGTCGCCGATTGCCCAGATACCGGCGACGTTGGTCGCGCCATAGTGGTCGATGACGATGGCACCGCGCTCGGTTTTCACGCCGACCGTCTCGAGGCCCAGATTTTCGATGTTGCACTGGACGCCAACGGCCGAGATCAGCTTGTCGCCGGAGACCTGAAGCTTGCTCCCGTCTTTCAGCAAGACATCTGCAAGAATTCCTGCGGCATGCTTGGTGACTTTCTCCACCTTCGCGTCAGTCAGGATCTTGATGCCGCGCTTCTCCAGCCGCTTGCGCGCCAGGCCGGCAATCTCGGCATCCTCCACCGGCATGATCTGCGGCAGCAGCTCGATAATGGTCACTTCCGCGCCCATCGAGCGATAAAACGAGGCAAATTCAACGCCGATGGCGCCCGAACCCATCACCACCAGGCTCTTGGGCATGGCCGATGGCTTCATCGCCTCGAAATAGGTCCAGATCTTGTCGCCATCCGGCTCGATGCCGGGCAGCACGCGCGGCCGTGCGCCGGTCGCGATGATGATATTCTTGGCCTTGTAAGTGCCTTCACCCAAAGCGTTTTTCGGTGGCGGCACCTGCGGCTGCTGGATCGCCTTCTTGGTCGGCGCGACCTTGACCTCGCCCGGCTTGGTGATGACGGCCTCGCCCCAGATGATGTCGACCTTGTTCTTCTTCATCAGGAACTGGACGCCATTGTTCATCTGCGCCGCGATGGCGCGGCTGCGCTTCACCACGCCGTCGATGTCGAAGCCGAATTTTTCCGCCGTCAGGCCATAGTCCTTGGCGTGACTCATATGGCCGTAGATCTCGGCCGAGCGCAACAGGGCCTTGGTGGGAATGCAGCCCCAGTTGGAGCAGATGCCCGCCATGTGCTCGCGCTCGATGATGCCCACCTTCATGCCGAGCTGCGCGCCGCGGATGGCGGCAACATAGCCGCCGGGGCCGGCGCCGATGACGAGAAGGTCGTATTGGTCAGCCATTTGGGCCTCCGAAAAGTCTATTGGTGCGGGTCAAAGACCCAGCATGGATTTGACGACCGGCACTAGCCCCTCGCCGATCGCCCGCGTATTCCTGGCATCGAGATGCACGCCATCGAGCGGATCGGCCACGGCCACCGTCGAGGCGTCAAAAAATCCGGTATCCCATTCTTCAGCCCGGCGGGCGTAGTGGGCGGCAAACTGGCTGGATTGCTCCAGACCGTGCGCGAGGCCACCGAAATGGCCAAGCATGTCGGCATTCTCGGTGTCGCAGAGCAGCGGCGGCGCGACGAGGACGATCTTCGGGGCGGTCTCGCCCTTGCCGGCATAGTGGCCGCGGATGATCTGCACCAGCCGGCGCATGCCGAACGAAGCCTCCAGGGCCGAGCCGCAGATGGCGGGCTTGAGGTCATTGGTGCCCAGCATGATGATGACCATGTCGAGCGGCGAATGACTTTCCAGCAGCGTCGGCAGGATGCGGGCGCCGTTGCGATCGGCATTGGCATACCAGTCGTCCGACGCGGTGGTGCGACCGCCCAGCCCCTCGGCAATCACCCTGGCCTTGCCGCCCAGGCCCTTTTCCAGCACGGTCGGCCAGCGGTCTTCATAGGCGTGCCGCGGCCCGTTGGGCTGCGGATTGGCCCCGAATGTCAGACTGTCGCCATAGGCGAGAATGGTCTTCATGCGCCCTGCCCCTTAGGCCAGCATCATTACCGGGTTTTCGATCAGGCCCTTGAACACGCCGAGCAGTTCGGCGCCCAGCGCTCCGTCCACCGAACGGTGATCGCAGGAGAGAGTCACCGTCATGAAATTGGCGATCTTGACCTGGCGGGCATCGGCATAGACACGCTCTTCGCCCACACCGACGGCCAGGATCGTGCCATGCGGCGGGTTGATGACGGCGGCAAATTCCTTGATGCCGAACATGCCCAGGTTGGAGACCGAGGTGGCGCCGCCCTGGTATTCATGCGGCGCCAGCTTCTTGTTGCGGGCGCGGGTCGCCAGATCCTTGACCTCTTCGGAGATTTCCCGAAGCGTCTTGGTATCGCAGCTCTTGACCACCGGGGTGAACAGGCCGCCGGGAACGGCGACCGCCACGGCGACGTCGCTGCGCTTGTGATAGAGGATCGAATCCCCGGCCCAGGTGGCATTGGCCATCGGCACGCGCTGCAAGGCCACGGCCCAGGCCTTCATCACGAAATCATTGACCGAGAGCTTGTAGGCCGGCTTGCCGTCCTTGCCCTTGGGCGCCTGTGCATTGATCTGCTCGCGCGCGGCCAGCAGCGCATCGATTTTGCAGTCGAGCGTCAGGTAGAAATGCGGCACGGTCTGCTTGGATTCTGTCAGGCGCGCCGCCACGACTTTGCGCATGCCATCATTCGGCACCAGCTCGTAGCTGCCTTCCTGATAGAGGGCGAGAACCTGGGCCTTGGTCATGCCGCCGGCCAGTGCGGCGCCGCCAGTGGCGGGTGCGGATGCCGGTGCGGAAGTAGCAGCCTTGAGCGGTGTCTTGCCTGACTTGGCGGCTTCGACGTCGGACTTGACCACGCGGCCCTTGGGACCAGAACCGGAAATCGCCGACACCTCGATGCCGGCTTCCTTGGCCAGGCGCCGGGCGAGCGGCGAGGCAAACACCTTGCCACCTTCCGACTTGGTCGCGGCAGGCGCAGGAGCGGCCTTGGCAGCGGGCGCAGTCTGCGTCTCGGCATTGGCGCGGGTCACCGTGCCGGCATCGGCCTTGGGTGCCTCGGCGGCGGGCTTGGGAGCCTCAGCCTTCGGCTCTGCCTTGGGCGCAGCAGCCGCATCGGCGCTTTCGCCCTCCTGCAGCAGCACGGCGATGACGGCATTGACCTTCACGCCTTCGGTGCCTTCGGCGACCATGATCTTGCCGATCTTGCCTTCGTCCACGGCCTCGACTTCCATCGTGGCCTTGTCGGTTTCGATTTCGGCGATCACGTCACCGGAAGAGACGGAGTCGCCTTCCTTGACGTGCCACTTGGCGAGCTTGCCCTCTTCCATCGTCGGAGAGAGCGCCGGCATGGTGATATCGATTGGCATCCCGGTTCTCCTTACGAGCGGTAGGTCACGGCGTTGACCGCCGCGATCACTTCATCGACGTTCGGCAGCGCCAGCTTTTCGAGGTTGGCAGCATAGGGCATAGGCACGTCCTTGCCGGTGACGCGCATCACCGGAGCATCGAGATAGTCGAAGGCCTGCTCCATGACGCGGGCCGACAGCTCGGACCCGATGCCGCCCTGCGGCCAGCCCTCTTCCACCGTCACCAGGCGCCCGGTCTTCTTGACCGAGGCAATGACCGTGTCGCTGTCCATCGGACGCAGGGTGCGCAGGTCGATCAGCTCGACATCGACGCCGGCAGCAACCAGCTTCTCGGTCGCCTGGGTGGCGTAGCGCATGCCCATGGAGAAGGAGACGATGGTGACATCGGCGCCCTTGCGGGCAATGCGGGCCTTGCCGATCGGCAGGACGAAGTCATCGACCTTGGGGACGAGGCCGGTCGAGCCGTAGAGGATTTCGTTCTCTAGGAAGACGACCGGATTGGGCGAGCGAATGGCGGCCTTGAGCAGGCCCTTGGCGTCAGCGGCGCTATAGGGCGCGATGACGGTGAGGCCGGGCACGTGGCTGTACCAGGCCGAATAATCCTGGCTGTGCTGCGCGCCGACGCGGGCCGCGGCACCATTGGGACCGCGGAACACCATCGGCGCCTTGACCTGGCCGCCCGACATATAGAGCTGCTTGGCGGCCGAGTTGATGATCTGGTCGATCGCCTGCATGGCAAAGTTCCAGGTCATGAACTCAACGATGGGCTTGAGGCCGGCGAAAGCCGCGCCGACGGCCAGGCCGGCAAAGCCGTGCTCGGTGATCGGGGTATCGATGATGCGCTGGGGGCCGAATTCCTGCAGCAGGTTCTGGGTGATCTTGTAGGCGCCCTGGTATTCGGCCACCTCCTCGCCCATCACGAACACGTCCTTGTCACGGCGCAGTTCCTCAGCCATGGCCTCGTTCAGCGCCTGGCGCACGGTCATCTCGACCATCTCGACGCCATCAGGGAGGTTGGGGTCGCTCTGCGCTTCGAATTTCGGCGCTGCCGGTACGGCGGCAGTCGAAGGGGCGGCCTCGGCAGCCTTTTCGGCAGCCACGACAGGCGCTTCCGCGGGTTCGGGCGCGGTCTGGGCGACCGGCGCGGCGGAGGCAGTCTCGCCTTCAGCCAGCACCAGCGCGATCGGTGTGTTGACCTTCACGCCCTCGGTACCCTCGGCGACCAGCAATTCCTTGACCACGCCTTCATCGACCGACTCGACTTCCATCGTCGCCTTGTCGGTTTCGATTTCGGCGATGACGTCGCCGGATTTCACCTCGTCGCCCTCCTTCACCAGCCATTTGGCGAGCGTTCCTTCCTCCATGGTCGGCGAGAGCGCGGGCATCAGGATTTGGGGCATATCAG
Source organism: Devosia sp. (assembly GCF_014860165.1). Lineage (GTDB taxonomy): Bacteria > Pseudomonadota > Alphaproteobacteria > Rhizobiales > Devosiaceae > Devosia. Next base: position 28 of record NZ_JACZKG010000032.1, on the reverse strand, counting down.
CTCTCCAGGAGATTTGGTGCGCCGGGCA
>NZ_JACZKG010000031.1 GCF_014860165.1 Devosia sp. | reverse complement strand
CGCGTCGCCATCGGCTGTCCTCTGGCGCATCCGCTTCCGCCTGCCCGGCGACGCGCTGGTCTATGGCACCAATCCCCTGCTGCTGCTCGACGAGATCCGCGAGATCGGGCCCTGCACGATATCAGCGCTGACCGATACCATTCCGCCACTCGACCTCATCGACCCTGAAGTGCCCTATCTGGGCTGGCAGATCGATATCGAGGCCGAGGACCCGCGCGCCGCCATCGACGATGTCTTCATGTTCCTCAAGGACGGCATGGAACTCTCGGTCGAGCCGCTGACCGACGCCGCCGCGGCAGAGCCCCCGCAGGGCGTCGAAATCGACCTGGCGCTCGACCCCGAGCCCGCGCCTGCGCCGGTCGCCGTCACCGCCCCGCCAGCCAAGGCCAAGACCCCCATCGCCCCGGCCGAGGACAAGCCCGCCACCGCCACGCCCGAACGCGCCGCATCATCCTCGATGCGCGTCGATGCCGAGCGGCTCGACGAGCTCATGGATCGCGTCGGCGAACTGGTGATCGCCCAGGCCCGCCTCACCCAGATTGCCGCCATGAGCCAGGACGGCAATCTCAAGACCATCGCCGAGGAGCTCGAACGCCTGAGCTCCGGCCTGCGTGACACCACCATGGGTATCCGCATGGTGCCGATCGGCACCCTGTTCAGCCGCTTCCGCCGCCTGATCCACGATCTCAGCCGCGACCTGGGCAAGGAGATCGAATTCATCACCACGGGTGAGGATACCGAACTCGACAAGACCATGATCGAGCGCCTCGCCGATCCGCTGGTCCACCTGATCCGCAATTCGGTCGATCACGGCCTCGAAAGCGCCGACAGGCGCCTCGCCGCCGGCAAGCCGGCCCAGGGCACCGTCCGCCTCTCGGCGGTCTATGCCGGCGCCGAAGTCGCCATTTCGGTCAGCGATGACGGGGCAGGGCTCAATGCCGAGCGCATCCGTGCCAAGGCCGAGGAGGCCGGCCTGCTTGCCCCCGATGCCAAGATTGCCGATGCCGATCTCTGGCAGATGATCTTCGCGCCCGGCTTCTCGACGGCCAGGGAAGTGACCTCGCTCTCAGGGCGCGGTGTCGGCATGGACGTGGTCAAGCGCACCATCGATGGCCTGCGCGGCAGCATCGATGTCGCCACGACGCCGGGGCAGGGCTCGACCATGACCCTGCGCCTGCCGCTGACGCTGGCCATTATCGACGGCATGCTCGTGCGCGTCGGCAATGGCCGCTACACCATCCCGCTGGCGGCGGTCGAGGAATGCGTCGAGCTCCCTGAGGGCATCGAGGCCAATGCCCGCGGCCGCAACTTCCTCGATATCCGCGGCAGCCTCGTGCCCTTCCTCCGCCTGCGCGAGGTGTTTGGCACCAAAGCACCGCTCGAGCCACACCAGAAGGTGGTCATCGTTTCCTCGGGCGAAGGCCGCGTCGGTCTCGTGGTCGATCAGATCATCGGCAACAACCAGACGGTCATCAAGCAGCTGAGCAAGCTGCATTCGGGCATCAAGTCTTTCTCCGGCGCGACCATCCTGGGTGATGGCACCGTCGCGCTCATTCTCGATACCGCCCATCTGGTCGCCCATGGCCAGTTCTATGTCGATCAGGGGAGGGCCGCATGAGCGTCACCACAGCAGGCTCCATGAAGGCGCTGACCCTGCGCCTGCAGGATGAACTGTTCGCCGTCGAGGCAGGGAGCGTGCGCGAAATTCTCGATCTCGTGCCGATCACCGAAGTGCCCAATGCCTCGCCCTTCGTCAGCGGGTTGATCAATGTGCGCGGCCGCGTCGTGCCGCTGGCCGACCTCCGGGTGATGTTCGGCATGGATCGGCCCGAGCCTGATCAGGATACCCGCATCGTGGTCATGGAAATCGACATCGATGGCGAGCCGACCGTGGCCGGCATCCTTGCCGACAAGGTTCATGACGTCACCGATATCGAAGCCGCCTCCATCGAAGAGGCTCCCAAGGTCGGCATGCGCTGGCGCCCCGAATTCATTCGCGGCATCGGCAAGCGCAATGGCGGCTTCATCATCATCCCCGATCTGGGGCGAATTTTCGAAACGCAGGGCGGCAGAAGCGCGCCCGTCGCAGCATCAGAAGAAAGGTCTGCATCGTGAGACTTACCATCAAGACCAAGCTGGCGGCAGTGTTCACCGTTGTCGTCGCCCTGTCGGCGGGCAGCATGTTCATTGCCCTGCAAAATCTCGGCTCGCTGAACACCGAACTTGAAACCATCGTCAATGTTCGCTCGGCAAACCTGGTGACCTCGGCCGAAATGCAGACGAGCCTGGAAAGTCTTGGCTCCCGCATTCGCGCCCAGATCCTGACCACGGATCCTGCGGTCAAGGCGGACTATGTGGCCTCCATCAAGGAAGACCATGACGAACTGGTCAATGGTCTCGCCACGCTCGAGGCCAACGTGATGGATTCCAGCATCCGCGAGCGCCTTGCCCCCTTCGGTGCCAAGCTCGAGGAACTCCAGGCATCGGTCAACCGGGCCACCGAGCTGACGCTCAAGAATTCCGATGCCACCGCCCTGGCGGTCAGCCGCAGCGAGGGCAGCGATTCGCTGGGCGTGTTCGAGGAAACCATGGGCGCGTTGCGCGCCTCGCTGCAGCGCAAGGTCGAGGCCGGCGACCTCACTGCCTTCCCCGCCTATCAGGCAGCGACCGAGATGTTCCTGACCGGCACCGACATGTTCCGCCAGCAGCGCAATGTGCTGCTCGCCGCCTCCCAGGATCGCGCCTTGCAGGAGAAGTGGCACGCCGACTATCTCGCCGGCGTCGAGGCCAATGCCGAGCGCATTCCCGACATGCAGCGCACCATGCCCGCCGCCGACATGCCGCTCTTCAATGCTGCCAAGACCGCCTATGACAACATGGTTGCCGCCATGGGCAAGGCCGTGGCCATCAGCATCGAGAATGGCGATTTCTTCGCCCTTCAGGAACTGGAGACAGCCAGCGTGCTCCGGCGCGAGGCCAATGCCATCCTGCAGGAGATGATCGATCGCAGCGAACAGATCATGGATGAATCGGCGGTCGAGGCCCAGGCTCTCTATGAGCAGTCCATGGTGCTGCTGATCGGCCTGCTGGTTGGCTCGGCTCTCATCGCCCTGGTCGCAGCGACCTGGATCGTCGTCTCGATCTCCCGCGCCCTGTCGAGTGCCGTGCGCCTCGCCAATGACGTTGCCGATGGCAATCTCAGTGCCAGCGCCTCGGTCAGGTCCAATGACGAGATCAAGGACCTCATCGACGCCCTCAACGCCATGACCCGCAAGCTGCGCGAAGTGGTGAGCGAAGTCACCACGGCCACCCGCAACGTCGCGGCTGGCAGCCAGGAAATGTCGGCCACCGCCGAACAGCTCAGCCAGGGTGCCACCGAACAGGCGTCCTCCACCGAAGAGGCGTCTGCCTCGATGGAGGAAATGGCGGCGACCATCAAGCAGTCGGCCGACAATGCCAGCCAGACCGAGAAGATCGCCCGCCAGTCGGCAGCCGATGCCATTGCTTCGGGCGAAGCGGTGAACAACGCCGTCACCGCCATGCAGACGATCGCCGAAAAGATCATGGTGGTGCAGGAAATCGCCCGCCAGACCGATCTGCTCGCCCTCAACGCCGCGGTGGAAGCCGCCCGTGCCGGCGAACATGGTCGTGGCTTTGCCGTGGTGGCGTCCGAAGTGCGCAAGCTCGCCGAACGCAGCCAGGCCGCCGCAGCCGAGATCTCGACGCTGTCGGGGACGACGGTCAAGGCCGCGCAGTCTGCTGGCGAAATGCTCAGCAAGCTGGTCCCCGATATCCAGCGCACGGCTGAACTGGTCGAGGAAATCTCCGCTGGCAGCCGCGAGCAGAATGCCGGTGCGGCCCAGATCAACACGGCCATCCAGCAGCTCGACAAGGTCACCCAGCAGAATACCTCGGCCGCCGAAGAAATGTCGGCGACGTCGGAGGAACTGGCCAGCCAGGCCGAGCAGCTCCAGTCCGCCATCAGCTACTTCCGCATCGATGCATCGTCGACGCCGGCGGCCAACCGGAGCGAAGCTGCCCCGGCTGCCGATCTCAAGCAGGCCATCCTGGCCACAGCGCCACATATGGCGCCGCGCAAAACTCCTGCCAGGGCCAGGCCCAAGAAAGCTGCCAGCTCGGGCGGTTTCGATCTGGACCTCGACGATGGCCATGACGACCTCGACGCCGACTTTTCGCGCCGCGGCGCCGCCTGACCGAAGGTCAGGTGCCCAATGCTGGTGATCGCCCCAACCCTGGGGCGGTCACCGAACCCTCTCCCGCCAGAACAGCGAAACCAGAGACCCGGACCATGGCTGAACGCGCCCAATACGTGACCCTTGGCGTCGCCGACGAACTCTTCGCCGCGCCGGTGGAGAAGGTGCAGGAAATCCTCGATATGCGGCCCATCGCCCGGCTGCCGCAGGCACCTGAAACCCTGCTGGGGATGATCGACGTCCGTGGCCAGGGCATTCCGGTGGTCGATCTGCGACTCACCCTTGGCCTGCCTGCGGCGCCCGATACCGAAAACACCCGCATCATCGTTCTCGCCCTCGCCGGCCAGGATGCCGACCTGCGCCTGGGCCTGCGAGCCGACCGGGTATTCGAGGTCACCATCCTCGACGATGACGCTCTCGATCCGCCTCCGGCGGTCAGCGGCACCTGGTCGGGACACTGTATCGCCGGCATTGGCCGGCGCAATGGCCGCTTCGTCACCGTGCTCGATCTCGAGCGTCTGCTGGGTTCATTCGAGGACGCCTCCCGGGCGGCCTGACCCACGCAGTTGATATCCAGCCTAGCCGGAGAATAGACCCATTGGCCCCCTCTGCCCCCCAGGCCGCCATCCGGCTGGACAGTACTGACGACGATCACCTGTCATTGCGCGACTTCAAGCGCATTGCCGATCTGATCGGGGAAGAGGTTGGCATCAAGCTGCCGCCGACCAAGCGCCTGATGGTCGAGGGCCGGCTGCGCAAGCGCGTGCGTGCCCTGGGCCTTCCCAACCTCGAGGCGTACGGAACCTATTTGTTCCAGCAGGATGGGCTTGCTGCGGAATGGCCGTTCTTGATCAACGCCGTCACCACCAACAAGACCGATTTCTTCCGTGAACCCGAGCATTTCGATCTGCTCGCGGAACGTCTCGTCCCCGACCTGATCGAACTGCGCCGCGCCGAGCGCAAGCCGCTGCTCAAGATCTGGAGTGCGGCCAGCTCGACCGGCGCCGAGGTCTATACGCTGGCCATGGTGCTGTCCGACCTGCTGGCGCAGCGCCAGGATTTCCGCTTTGCCATTCTGGGCACCGACATCTCGACCTCAGTTCTGGAGCAGGGCGTGCGCGCCGTCTATCCCGCCGAGCTCATCGCGCCCGTGCCGCCGGCCAAGCAGCAGCGCTACCTGATGCATTCGCGCAAGCCCGGGATACGGCCCGAGGTGCGCATCGTGCCCGAATTGCGCCGGCTGGTTCGCTTCGCGCGGCTCAACCTGATGGATGCCACCTATCCGTTCGATCGCGACGTTGACGTCATCTTCCTGCGCAACGTGCTGATCTATTTCGACAAGGCCGACCAGGAAAAGGTGATCCTGCGCTTGGTCGACCATCTCAGGCCAGGCGGTTATCTCATTCTTGGTCATTCCGAATCCATGATCGGCACTGCGGTGACCATGCGTCAGGTTGCACCCGCTGTGTTCCAGAAGGCCTGAAGGACCTGACATGACCGCAACCCATCGCAAGATCCGCGTGCTCATCGTCGATGATAGTGCTTCGGTACGCATGACGCTGAGCGAGATCATCGGCAGCGATCCCGATCTCGAAGTCATGGCCACGGCCGCCGACCCCTATGTCGCCGTCGAGCGCATCCGCCAGGAAGTGCCCGACGTCATGTTCCTCGATATCGAGCTGCCGCGCATGGATGGTCTGACCTTCCTGCGCAAGATCATGAGCCAACGGCCCATCCCGGTCGTGATTTGCTCGAGCCTGGCCGAGGCCGGTTCCGATACCCTGATGCAGGCGCTTGAAGCCGGCGCGGTGGACGTCGTCACCAAGCCCCGTGTCGATACCGCGCATTTCCTCCAGGAATCGCGCATGCGCATCTGCGACGCTGCCAAGGCGGCCGCCCATGCCAAGTTCCGCGGCATTCACAAGCCCGCCCCGGTGCTGACGGTCGAAGCCAAGCTCACCGCCGACGCGATCCTCCCCCCGCATTCGGAGGCGCGCGCTGCCTCGGTCCGGGCCAGGCAACCCCAGACCGAGCCGATCATCTGCATCGGCGCCTCCACCGGCGGCACCGAGGCCCTGCGCGAAGTGCTCGAAAAGTTGCCGGCCAATAGCCCCGGCATCGTCATTGTCCAGCACATGCCCGAGAAGTTCACCAATGCCTTCGCCCGCCGCCTCAACAGCATCTGCGCCATCGAGGTCAAGGAAGCCGAAGATGGCGACGTGGTTCATGCGGGCAGGGCGCTCATTGCGCCGGGCAACCAGCACATGCTGCTGCACCGTACCGCCAGCCGCTATACCGTGAACATCGTCGATGGTCCCCACGTTTCGCGACATCGGCCCTCGGTCGATGTCATGTTCCGCTCGGCCGCCCAGGTGGCCGGCCGCAACGCCATGGGGGTCATCCTCACCGGCATGGGCGATGATGGGGCCCGGGGCCTGCTCGAAATGCGGCAGGCCGGCAGCCATACCATCGCCCAGGACGAGGAAAGCTGCGTCGTGTTCGGCATGCCCAAGGAGGCCATCCAGCGTGGCGCGGCGGTCAAGATCGTCCCGCTGAGCCGTGTCGCCACCGAAATCGACGTCTACGCCCGCAATATTCCGCGCACAGGTACCGCTTCATGAGTGCACTTGCACACGCCCTTCCCGCCGTCTCGGCTGATGCCATTCGGCTGCGCCAGATCGGCGAAGCGCTGGCGGGTCCCCGCGAGCAGATCGAATCCACCTTCGTCACCGTCGGCGCCCGCTTGGCTGAAGGCGCGGCCATGCTCAACCGCGTCACCAAGGTGTTCGAGGCGCTGCCCGCCCAGTTGCAGAGCCCCGAACTGGTTGAGGCCTCGACGCGCCTGGCCGATGTCGGCCGGCAGGCGCAGACCATCTCCGCCCTCTTCGCCACCGAGCAGGCCGACCTGACGCGTCTTGTCGACGTGGTCGCTGCCGCCGAGCATCCGATCGGCGAGCTTCGCCGCACCGTCAAGATGATGGGTATCGTCGCCATCAACGCCCGCGTCGTCGCGGCCAGCGTCGTCGGCGACAGCGACGACTTCGATGTCTTCACCACCGACATCGCCAAGCTCTCCGAAGGCGCCAGCTCCACCATTCAGCACTTCACCACCGCCTATCGCCAATTGACCGACGAAGTCGGCCAGGCCGCCCGGCAGCGGAACCAGTTTGAAAACGCCCATGCCGATACGCTGAGCGGGCTCGCCGCCGACATGGAAGCCGCCCTGGCCGAACTGGCCCGCCAGCGCGCCATTTCGGCCGATGGTACCGCCCAGACCGGCCGCGTCTCGCGCCAGATCGTCGGCCGCATTGCCAGCGCCGTCATGGCGCTGCAGGTCGGCGACGCCACCCGCCAGCGCATCGAACATGTCGAAGCGGGTCTTGCCGCCCTCGCTGACCTGCAGGACAGCGGCAAACTGGAAGAAATCGACAGGCAAGCCGCCAGCAGTCTCGCGGGCAGCTTGCAGGTTGCCCAGCTCTCTGCGGCGGCGGATGCGTTCGAAAATGACGTCGCCGACGCCGGCAGCGCCCTGCGCGACCTCGCCGCCGACGCCCGCATCATCATGGATCAGAGCCGCGCCATCTATGGCCAAGACGGCGCCGACGCCTCCCCACTGACCGCGCTCAGCACGGCCGTCCGCCAGGCCGCGCTGGTTTTGCGCGACTGCGAAAACGAGCGTAGCAAGCTGGAAAGCGTTGCCACAGCGGTACTTAGTACCGTCGGTGTCTTGCTCAGCCATGTCGAGGCCGTGCAGGAAATCGAGGCCAATATGCGCCTGGTGAGCCTCAATGCCGCGGTCAAATGCGCCCAGCTCGGCCCGCGCGGCGCCGCCCTCAACGTCATCGCCCGGCAGTTGCGCGAACTGACCGGCGAAACAGTCGCCGCCGCCGAAGCCGCCATGTCCGGCCTGCACGAAGCGGCCGGCCTCGCCCAGTCCTTCGGGGCCGCGGCCAATGGCGACGCCGCCGGCCGCGTCGGCCAGCTCGAACACGAGGCTACCGCCGCACTGGTGCTGCTGCAGGGCGTCGACGCCGCCCTCGCCGAGGCCCTGGCCACCCTCAATCGCGATGGCCCCAGCGTCATCGGCCTTCTGGGCACGGCCGCCGAGACCTTCGCCAGCCAGGCAGCAATCTCGGAGACCATGCGCGACCTCGAAATGCAGCTCGCGGCCGAATGCCCACCTGTCCCATCGGCAACCCCCAGGGGCGCTGTCGCCGAGGTGCTGGCCGCCCACCGCGCCCGCTACACCATGGATGCGGAGCGCAAGATCCACGAGACCATGTTCGGCGCCGACCCAGCGCCTGTTGCGGTCAAGGACGAGACCGAGGAAACCGATCTCGACGCGCTGTTCTTCTAGCCCAGATAGGGCTTGAAGTGCTTGGAGAGCTTGAGCGTCTGCGCCTGGTAATTCGACCCGAGCGCCGAGCCATAGAGCCGGTCCGGCCGCTCCGCTAGCCGCTCATAGATCAGGCGGCCGATGGTCTGGCCATGGCCCAGCAGGAACGGCACTTCCCGGCTGCGCACTTCCAGCACGGCGCGACTGCCGGTCCCGCCCGCCGATGAATGGCCGAAGCCCGGATCGAAAAAGCCGGCATAGTGGACTCGGAACTCACCCACCAGCGGATCGAATGGCACCATCTCGGCGGCATGGGTGGGCGGCACATGCACTGCCTCGTCGCTGACCAGGATGTAGAATTCGTCGGGGTCGAGGATCAGTTCCTCCCGGCCGCGATTGGTCAGCGGGTCCCAGAAATCCAGCACATCGAGCGCTGCCTTCTTGTCCACGTCGACCACGGCCGTGTGGCGCTTGGAGCGAAAGCCGATCAGGCCATTGCGATTGGCGCCCTTGAGGTCGATCGACAGCGCCACCCCTTCGCCGACCGGCACATTATTGTCGAAGACCAGCGTATCGGAGGCGTGCAGCGCCTGGTGCTCGGCTATGGTCAGGCGGTGGTCGCCCGAGCGGAACCGCATCTGGCTGAGCCGCGACCCTGTCCGCACCAGCACTGGGAAGGTGCGGGGGCTGACTTCGAGATAGAGTGGCCCCTGGTAACCTGCTGGCATCTGGTCGAAGCCGCGGGCGCGGTCGCCGATGACGCGCGTGAAGACATCGAGGCGTCCGGTCGAGCTTTTGGGATTGGCCGAGGCACTGACCGCCTCGGGAAGGTCCAGCCGTTCCTGCAGCGGCACGAGATAGACGCAGCCACGTTCCAGCACGGCGCCCTTGGTCAGGTCGATCTCATGCAGCTTCAACGCCTCGATGCGTTCGGCCACCGAGTGGCTGGGCCCCGGCAGGAAGCTCGAGCGCACGCGATAGGCGACATCGCCCAGCCGCAGGTCGAGGCTGGCCGGCTGCACCTGATCATCCTCGAATGGACGCGACGCGACGATGGCGCCCTGCTGGTGCAGCAGCTCGATCAATCGCGCCGGAAAGACGCCCTGCGGCCACGCCTGTTGCTTGTCCATGCTGTCGCGCCCCACGGAAACCGTGGCTACCCCTAGCAACCCATGCAATTGACGCCAACAGGCAATTGGCCTTACATCACAACCCAGTGGTGATTTGGCCGGTCGCTTGCAGCCACTTAAAACAAGTTGCTAAAGACCGTTTGGGAACCGGCCGCCTCTATGCGTGCCGGTTTTTTGTTTTTGAAGGCGTGAAATGTCCCGAGATAAGAACCCCCTCCTTGATCCGAAACGGCATGGCCCTGCCACCCAGATGGTCCATGGCGGGGGCAAGCGCTCGCCGTTCAACGAGACCAGCGAGGCCATTTTTCTCAATTCGGGCTATTCCTATCCCAGCTCCGAACACGCCGAACTGCTGTTCCAGAACAAGCTTCCGGGCGCCCACAACTATTCGCGCTTCGCCAACCCCACTGTTGACATGTTCCAGGACCGCATGGCGCTGATCGAGGGGGCCGAAGCCGGCCGGGCCTTCGCTTCGGGCATGGCCGCGGTCACCAATGCGGTGATGAGCCAGGTTCGCGCTGGCGACCATATCGTGGCTGCCCAGGCGCTGTTCGGCGGCTGTCGTTACGTGGTGGAAGATTACGCCCCGCGCTTCGGCGTCGAGTCGACACTCGTCGACGGCCGCGACCCGGAGAATTTCGCGCGGGCGATGCGCCCCAATACCAAGCTCGTCTTCATCGAGACGCCGACCAATCCGACGCTGGAACTAGTCGACATCAAGGCCGTGGCCGATATTGCCCACGCCCATGGTGCCAAGCTCATCGTCGACAACGTCTTTTCCACCGCGCTCTACCAGAAGCCGCTGCAGCTCGGCGCCGACCTCGTCACCTATTCGGCCACCAAGCATATAGACGGGCAGGGCAGGGTGCTGGGCGGCATCGTGCTGGGTTCGAAGGCGCTGATCGAGGGCGACATCCACACCTTCCTGCGCCAGACCGGGGCGACGCTCAGCGCCTTCAATGCCTGGGTGTTGCTCAAGGGGCTCGAAACCTACGAACTACGCATCCGCCAGATGACCGACAGCGCCGAAAAGGTGGCTGCGGCCCTGGCCGGGCACCCCAAGGTCAACAGGGTGATCTACCCGCACCATCCCAGCCATCCGCAATACGAGCTGGCCAAGCGGCAGATGCTGCGTGGCTCCACCCTGCTGTCCATTGACGTTGGCAGCCAGGAGGCGGCGTTCACCCTCTCGGACAGCCTGGCGGTGATCCTGATTTCCAACAATCTGGGCGACGCCAAGTCGCTGATCACCCACCCGCGCACCACCACGCATGCGCGCCTGACCGAGGACGTACGGCTCGAAACCGGCGTCACTCCCGGCCTGCTGCGGCTGTCGGTGGGGCTCGAAAGCCCGGACGATCTGATCGCCGACCTGCTGTATGGGCTGGATCAGGTCTAATGCGTTTCGGCGGACCCCTTGAAGGCCGGCGCTTTCCATCCCGCCCCCTTGAGGGGAGGGCCGGGGAGGGGG
>NZ_JACZKG010000030.1 GCF_014860165.1 Devosia sp. | reverse complement strand
GCCACAGCCCTCGCATGGCTTCATCGCCGGGAAAGGGGTCCGTCACGATCTCGATCAAATCCGCCTCCGCTTCCTTACCAACCTGACCAAGTCTTCATCTGCTAGCAAGGTCGTGAACAGGCGACACCCACTAGGGTCATTCGTGCCGGGATCAACCGGTTCCCATGCAAAGGACCCTCTCCATGAAGACGATCACGACATCAGCCATTGTGGCATTGATGACCGCAACCATCGGCCTGTCTGCCATTGCCCCCGCTTTCGCCCAGAACGCCACCACCGCCCAGACCCAGGCGCAGAACGGCCCCGGCATGCAGTTCCGTCAGGGTAACCAGGGTCATGGCCAGATGGGCGGCGAGATGGGCGGCCCGAGGGGCGGCGGCGATTTCCTCAACTTCGCGCGTGGTGCCGAAGCCGTCGAGATCGCCATGGTTCGGCTCAGCCACCGCATCGAGCTGACCGCTGAGCAGCAGCCGCTGTTTGACGCGCTCAAGGCTACCGCTCTGTCTGCTGCCGCCGATTTCGCCGCCGCCACCGAAGGCCTCCGGCCGACGCCGCCTGTTGCCGGCGAAACGACGACGGCGACCGCCCCTGATATGACCGAGCGGCTCGACAACCGCATCGCCATCGAGACGGCCCACCTCGCCGCCCTCGAGGCCGTGAAGCCCGCCGCCGACGCTTTCTTCGACAGCCTCACCGACGAGCAGAAGGCGCAGTTGGCCCCACAGCGTCCCGATCGCGATGGCATGCCGGGCTTCGGCAAGGGCGGCATGCGGCATCACCAGGGTATGCAGCAGGGCGGCCCCATGGGCGCACCCGCGACCGCCCCGGAAGCGCCGACCAACGGCTAACCACTTCGGGTCCGCCGCCGCTTGCCGACCTCCTTCTCGGTTGCTGACCCGCCAGGCGATGCCTGCCGCCCCCCGAACAGGCGTCGCACAAACCCCGGCTCTCAACGGCCGGGGTTTGCTTTTGCCGCATGATCCCCTACCAATCGGACACCCACCGACTGGATAGACCATGACCACCCTGCCCCTCGATCCGGCCCGCATCCGCGAGCAGTTCCCCGCCTTTGCCGAACCCTCCCTCCAGGGCCAGGCCTTCTTCGAGAATGCCGGCGGCTCCTATACGTCCCGCGCGGTGCTCGACAAGCTCGACCACTATTATCGCGCCACCAAGGTGCAGCCCTATGGCATCTATCCCGCCTCCCAGGCCGCTGGCGAGGCGATGGACCTGAGCTTCGAGCGGTTGGCCCAGGCCCTCAACGTCACCGCCGACTGGATCCATTTCGGACCCTCATCCTCAGCCAATACCTACGTGCTGGGCAATGCATTCGCCGGCTGGCTGAAGCCGGGTGACGTCGTCATCGTCACCAATCAGGATCACGAAGCCAATACCGGCGCCTGGCGCAAGCTGGCCAGGATGGGCGCCGAAATCCGCGAATGGCGCGTCGATCCGCAAACCGGCCGCCTGTCGCTCGCCGATCTCGATGCCCTGCTCGACAGCAAAGTACGCCTGATCGCCGCCCCGCATTGCTCCAATATATCAGGGGAGATCAACCCCATCGCCGACATCGCCGCGCGCGCAAAATCGGTCGGCGCTGTCACCGCCATCGACGGCGTCAGCTATGCGCCCCATGGCCTGCCGGATCTGCAGGCGCTGGGGGCCGATATCTACTTCTTTTCCGCCTACAAGGTGTACGGCCCCCATCAGGGCATCATGGCCATCCGGCCGGACCTGGCAGCGGCCCTGCCCAATCAGGGCCACTATTTCAACGACGCCAAGTTGCGCTATCGTCTCACCCCCGCCGGTCCCGATCACGCCCAGATTGCTGCTGCTTCCGGCATCGCCGACTATCTCGAAACCGTCGCCGCCATTGCTGGCGCGAGCGTCGAGGGCGAGACCCCTTTCCGCCGTGCCCATGCCGCCATGCGCCAGCAGGAAATCGCCCTGGCGACGCCCCTGCTCGATTATCTCAGGCAGAAGAACGCGGTCCGCATCATCGGCCCCGACGATCCGGCGACGCGCGCGCCCACCATCGCGCTCGGCCTGAGCGAGCCGGGCGCCGCGGTGGCTTCCCGCCTGGCCCGGCACGGCATCATGGCCGCCGGCGGCCACTTCTACGCCTATCGCCTGCTCGAAGCCGTCGGCATCGACCCCAACCACGGCGTGCTGCGCCTCAGCTTCGTGCATTACACGACGCCAGAGGAAATCCAGCAACTGATCGCGGCATTGGACGTCGAGCTTCCTTAGCCCTCAGTCGACCCCTCCCTCCCCCTTGTGGGGAGGGTGGCC
>NZ_JACZKG010000029.1 GCF_014860165.1 Devosia sp. | reverse complement strand
GCCCTGCCGGCGGCCGCACCGGCGACACCGGCAACGACCGCCGAGGGCGGCGACTGCCTGCCATCAGGCACGCGCTTCATGGTGGCGGCGGGCGACCGCTACCCCGTTTGCGGCACGGGCGCAGTGGTGGAAATCGGCTCGGTCGACGATGGCTTCATCTCGCTGGCCGACGGCACCGTCATCGCCCAGGGTGGCAACATCGCCCTGCCCAACAGCGCCTGCATGATCGGCGTCGTCCCCTCCGACGGCGCCGCCATCAGCGGCTATGCCGAGATCAGGGTGACCTGCTAAAGCAAAAGGCCCGGATCGCTCCGGGCCTTCGTTATTCCATCAGCAGGCGCCTCTAGAACGCGCCGTGGCAGTGCTTGAACTTCTTGCCCGATCCGCACGGGCATGGAGCATTGCGCGACACGCCTTCGAGCAGCTTGGGGTCGATCGGCTTCAGCGACGGATCGCCGCCCGTCGCGCCCAGCGCACCGGCAATGCTCTCGCCGCCCTGATCGGCATCGTTCTCGCCGGTCAGCGGGTCGATATGGGTTTCGCGCAGGCGGCTGAGGTCGGGCACCGGCGGCGCCACTGGCCGCGGCTGCAGCTCGACATGGCTGAGCTGGGTGGTCACCAGTTCGCGCAGGTTTGCCAGCAGGCTCTGGAACAGCTCATAGGCTTCCTGCTTGTATTCGTTTAGCGGATCGCGCTGGGCAATGCCGCGCCAGCCCACCACCTTGGAGAGGTGATCGAGCGTCACCAGGTGCTCGCGCCACAGCCCGTCGATCGACTGCAGCAGGATGGACTTTTCCACCTGCCGCATGATGGTCGGGTTGGGCGAACCGGCAGCCGCCATATTGGCGATGGTGCGCTCTTCCTTGGCGGCAGCAGCAGCATCGGCCGCGGCGATCAGCCGCTCGGTGATGATCTCGGGGTCGATGCCTTCCTCGGCCGCCCATGCCTTCACCGGCACGTCGATATTGAGATAGGTCTTGGCCGCCGCCTCGAGCTGCTCGACATTCCACTGCTCGGGATAGGAGCGCGGCGGAATGGCCTTGCTCACGATATTGTCGACCACGTCATGGCGCATCTCGACCACGGTCTCGCTGACATCCTCGGCATCCATCAATTCGATGCGCTGCTCGAAGATCACCTTGCGCTGATCGTTCATCACGTCGTCGTATTTGAGGATGTTCTTGCGGATGTCGAAGTTGCGTGCCTCGACCTTGCCCTGGGCCCGCTCGATCGCCTTGGTCACCCATGGATGGGTGATGCTCTCGCCCTGCTCCAGCCCCAGCTTGCCCAGCATGGAATCCATACTGTCCACCGGGAAGATGCGCATCAGGTCGTCCTGCAGCGACAGGAAGAAGGCCGAATGGCCCGGATCGCCCTGGCGGCCGGAACGACCGCGCAGCTGGTTATCGATGCGGCGCGATTCATGCCGTTCGGTGCCGATGACCATCAGGCCACCCGCAGCCAGCGCCTTGGCCTTGTCGGCCGCAATGGTCGACTTGATATCGGCGATCTTGGCCTCGCGGGCCTCGCCCTCGAGCCCCTCGGTCTCGCGCTGGATGCGCATTTCGAGATTGCCGCCCAGCTGGATATCGGTACCGCGGCCCGCCATGTTGGTGGCGATGGTGATGGCACCCGGCAGACCGGCATCGGCGACGATGAAGGCTTCCTGCTCGTGGTGGCGGGCATTGAGCACGTTCATGCTGCCCACATTCTTCTGGCGCAGCAGCTCGGCCAGCATCTCGCTCTTTTCGATCGAGGTCGTGCCGACCAGCACGGGCTGGCCGCGGTCCTGGCACTGCTTGATCAGGTCGGCAATGGCGTCGAACTTCTCGGCCGCCGTGCGGAAGATGGCATCTTCATCATCGACGCGCTGCACCGGCACGTTGGTCGGCACGGTGACGACGTCCAGCTTGTAGATGTCGGCAAATTCCTCGGCCTCGGTCGCCGCGGTGCCGGTCATACCGGCCAGTTTCTTGTAGAGGCGGAAATAGTTCTGGAAGGTGATCGAGGCCAGCGTCTGGTTTTCCGGCTGGATCTTGACGTGTTCCTTGGCTTCCAGCGCCTGGTGCAGGCCTTCCGAATAGCGGCGGCCCGGCATCATGCGGCCCGAGAACTCGTCGATGATGACCACTTCGTCATTGCGGACGATATAGTCCTTGTCCTTGCGGAACAGCTTGTGCGCCCGCAAGGCCGAATTGGCGTGATGCACCAGCGCGACGTTTTCCACGTCATAGAGCGAGCCCGCCTTGAGCAGCCCCTCTTCGGCCAGCCTGGCCTCGAGTTTCTCGATGCCGGCATCGGTGAAGGTGGCGGCGCGATGCTTTTCGTCGAGCTCGAAATCGGCCTCGTCGATGATGGGCATCAGCGCATCGATCTTGGTATAGAGCTCGCTGCGGTCGTCCGACGGGCCCGAAATGATCAGCGGCGTGCGCGCCTCGTCGATCAGGATCGAGTCCACCTCGTCCACGATCGCGAATTCATGGCCGCGCTGCACCATCTGGGCGCGCGTATATTTCATGTTGTCGCGCAGATAGTCGAAGCCCAGCTCGTTATTGGTGCCGTAGGTGATGTCGGCGGCATAGGCGGCCTTGCGCTCGGTATCGGTCATGCCATGCACGATGATGCCGGTGGAAAGGCCCAGGAAATTATAGATCTGGCCCATCCAGGCCGCGTCGCGCTTGACCAGGTAATCGTTGACCGTCACCAGATGCGCGCCCTTGCCGGGCAGCGCGTTCAGATACATTGGCAGCGTCGCCACCAGCGTCTTGCCTTCACCGGTGCGCATCTCGGCAATGCTGCGCTCGTTCATCGCCATGCCGCCGATCAGCTGCACGTCGAAATGCCGCATGCCCAGCACGCGCTTGGAGGCCTCGCGCACCGTGGCAAAGGCGGGAACGATCAGGTCGCTGAGATCGACGCCCTGTTCGAGCTGCGCCCGGAACTCGGCGGTCTTGGCGCGAAGCTCCTCGTCGCTGAGCTTTTCGAACTGGGCTTCGAGCGCGTTGATCTGCGCCACCTTGCCCTGGAACCGCTTGACGTGCCTGTCGGACGGAGACCCGAAGATCCGCCGGGCGAGCGCAGCAAGTGCCATATGTCAGGTCCTTTTATGACTCATCGGGGCGGGCTGGGGAGGTGCGGAATAAGGGACCGTTCGGCCGCGTCGACGCGATGAGAAAGCCTTTCCGGCTTTGAATTTCTGGTATCCCGCCATGCGGCGGAAAAGCGGGTGAGATGTAAGAGCGGCCCCCTGTCTTGTCAACGCCGCCGAAATGGGCGACACCTTCCTGCCCCTGCCGGAAAGGCCCGGCGGAAACGGGATTTTCGGCACTTGGTTGCTCACAAGGCGCGGCGCGGCACATTTTGGCCCCGTTGGCGTGTGAGGGGCAGGCCCAAGACCCGCCGGCCCACCAGGGCGTGCGTATCGCCGACACCAACGAGCCAGGACGCGAACACCCAAGCGCCGGCCAGGAGACCGACCCGATGACATTTTCCCCTTCCCGCCTCGCCCGCACCGTGAGCGTCCTGGCGCTCATGCTGGCCGCTGGCGCCATTGCCCCCGCTTTGGCGCAGGACGCTGCTCCCGCGGCGCCAGCGGCCGAAGCCGCGCCGGTTTCGCCCGACGCCGTCGTGGCCACGGTCGGCGGTGAGCCGATAACCGAGGCCGATCTCAGCTTTGCGGCCGAGGACCTGACCCAGGAACTCAGCCAGATGCCCGCCGAGCAGCGCAAGCCCTTCCTGCTGCGCGTGCTGATCGACATGAAGGTGATGGCCAAGGCCGGCAAGGATGCCGGCATGGCCGATACGCCGCTGTTCCAGCAGCGCCTCAACTATCTCGAGGAACGCGCGCTGCGCCGCGCCTTCTTTGCCGAGACCATCGCCAATGCGGTGACCGAGGAAACCGTGCGCGCCGAATATGACAAGTTCGTTGCCGAGTTCACCCCGGCCGACGAAATCCGCGCCAGCCACATCCTGGTGGCCGAGGAAGCCGAAGCCAATGCCATCAAGGCCGAGCTCGATGGCGGCGCCGATTTCGCCACCCTGGCCAAGGAAAAGTCGATCGATCCCGGCGCGGCCAATGGCGGCGATCTGGGCTTCTTCGGCAAGGGCATGATGGTGGCCCCATTCGAAGCCGCCGCTTTCGCGCTGGCCGATGTCGGCCAGGTCTCGGCCCCGGTGCAGTCCCAGTTCGGCTGGCACATCATTCGCCTCGAAGAAAAGCGCCAGTCGGCCCCGCCCGCCTTCGAGCAGGTCGCTGGCCAGCTGCAGCAGCAATTGCTGATGACCACCTTCGACGACACCGTGGCCCGGCTGATGGATGGCGTCGCCATCGACATCCCCGACGCCGCCCTCAAGGCCGCCGTCGACGCCCAGACCGAAACCGAAGCCGGCGCGGAAGCCCCGGCACAATAAGGCGTGATATCTGGGAGCCCCGATCTTCTCCCTCCCCCTTGTGGGGAGGGTGGCCCCGTAGGGGTCGGGTGGGGGAAGTCCAGAACGCAATGCCCGAGAGACCCTCACCCTCAGTCCCTCCCCGCAAGGGGGAGGGAGGCCGATCCGGGCTCCGCAGCAACAGCTCCTAAGCCAGCAACCCCCGCACCATCTGCCGCGCCACCTTGCGCAACTCCACCGGATCGCGCTCGATCCGCCCGGTCAGCAGGCGCTTCCAGATGAAGCCGGCCAGCACATCGGCGCAAAGCCCCACATCGACATCGTCGGCCAGTTCGCCCCGGTCTATGCCACGCTGGAAGATCTGCCCGCTCTGTAGGCGCCGTTCAGCCGCGTAGACCCGCAGCGATTCCGCCGCTGCTTCATCGCGCTGGGCCTCAGCCACGATGAAGCGAAACACCTGCCCGGCGCCGGTATCGCCCCAATGGGCGAAAACCCCCGTCAGGAACGCGAAGACATCGCCCTCGACGGTTCCGGTGTCCATATGCACCGTGTCCGGCTTCTGCCGGTGATAGACGTCGAGCAGCAGGGCCGTCTTGCCTGGCCACCATTTGTAGATGGTTGGCTTGCCCGCCCGGGCGCGCCTGGCCACCGCCTCGATGGAAAATCCCGCTATCCCGACCTCCGCCATGATGGCTTCGGCTGCCTCCAGGATGGCCCGTTCGGTTTCCGGACTGCGGCGCGCGCCGATGGATCGGCGACGGTCGTCGCTGTCGTCTGCTGCAAGCTCGCTCATTCTGCCAATATGGGCCAAAAAGACTCCGAAGCAAAGCACTTGAACGAAACGTGTCGTTCCGTTATACAACGAAACGTACCGTTTCAATGGAGTCTGCCGATGCAACCCCCTCTTTCCGCCCGCCTGCGCATGGCCCTGGTCATGAGCGTCTTCGTCTATCCGGTCGTGACCCTCTATCTCTACATCCTGATGCCGCTGACCACAGGCTGGGAAATGTGGCAGCGCAGCCTGGTCCTCGTGCCCTTCATGGCCACTACCATCGTCATGCTGGTCGTCCCCTTCATCACCAAGCGTTTCGGCGCCTTCATCGCCGGCAAGAAGCCGGTGAAAGCGGTGGCCTGACCCCGTCCCGGCCACGGCCGGGGCGCCCGCCCGAATGCGCTTGCCCGACAGGCAAGGAACACGCCCGACCCATCCCGCCACCGTTCTCCTGAAGCCGGCCCACGCGGGTGATGAGTAGAATATGCGGGATCTCGGACCGGGGGGATAAGTTGTTGGCTACCTGCTTGCCAACAACGCCCACCCCATCCGCGGATATGATTCCGGCGAAGGCCGCGGGCCCTGCGGTGACCCTCCCGGCCGCGGATGGCGCGGCGCTACCGAAATGGATCGGTCTCGCCGGATTGAAACACGCCCCAGGCGTCATCACGCCTGCGCGATCGTTCATCTTTTTTTGCCGCATTTGCGTGCATGGTGAACGAACCATTTCCGGGGCACCCTTTGTTCAAGACCAGTCTCGTCCACCTCGCAACGCTGGCGGCGCTCAATTCCGTTTCGGTGGCAACGCTTGCCTGCGAGCAGCTGCGCATGGAGCCGGGCGGCATCGTTACGGCGGTCACCGATGGCGACACGGTGATTCTCGACGATGGCCGCGTGATCAGGATGATTGGCACGCAGGCGCCCAAATTGCCGCTGGACCGCCCGGATTTCCCCACCTGGCCGCTGGCGCCAGAGGCCAGGGCGGCGCTGGCATCCGTCACTCTTAACCAGCCCGTGCGGCTGGGCTTTGGCGGCGAGACCGTGGATCGTTATGGCCGGGTGCTGGCCCATGTGTTTGTCGATGGACCACAGGGCGAGGTCTGGGCGCAGCAGGCCATGGTTGCGCAGGGTCTGGCTCGGGTCTATTCCTTCCCCGACAATCGCGCCTGCCTTGATTTGCTGTTCGCGGCCGAAGGGCGCGCCCGGCTGGCCGGGCTTGGCATCTGGTCCGATCCCTATTACAGCACTCGTGCGGCGAACGCGCCCGGCGACCTCCTCGCCCGGGCCGGCCAATATGAACTTGTCGAAGGCAGGGTCCTTCTCGCCGAACAACGCGGCGGGCGGGTCTATCTCAATTTCGGCCGGTTCTGGAAGGAAGACTTCACCGCCGTGATCGAAGCCCCGGCCTTGCGCCTGTTTGCCCAGGCCGGAATCGATCCGCTGGTGCTGGAAAACGCGCTGGTGCGTATCCGTGGATGGGTGGACGACCGGGATGGTCCACGCATCGAAATAACCCATCCCGAGCAGATCGAGGTTTTGGCGACACGATGATGGGGTTCGGGCATATCGCCAGGGGTTTGCAGACGGGAATGCGCAATGGGCTGCTGGCGGCATCGCTGCTGGCGCTGAGCGCCTGCACGAGCCTGACCGGCACCAATGTCGCCGTCACCCAGACGGGCGACAGTCCTGCGCCGACCGTCGTGCCCGAAGGCACCGAGCCCGATGACGTCGTCATCGGCCGCCGCGAGCACCCGCGCATCATCGCTGCCTATGGCGGGGTCTATTCCGACCGCCCGGCCGAGATCATGGTGGCGCGCATCGTCAGCCGCCTGCTGGCCGCCGCCAACCAGCCCAATGCCCAGTTCCAGGTGACCATCCTCGACAGTTCCGAGGTCAACGCCTTTGCCCTGCCCGGCGGCTATATCTATGTGACGCGCGGCATCCTGGCGCTCGCCTCCGACACCAGCGAACTGGCGGCCGTGCTGGCGCACGAAATCGCCCACGTCACCCTGCGCCACGCCCGCGCCCGCACCGATCGCACCCGCACCACCGAAATCGTCGACCGCGTCATCACCGGCGTCTTTGGCGGCGACACCTCGACCGACGCCACCGCCAACCGCACGCGCCAGTCGATGGCCGCCTTTGGCCAGAGCCAGGAGCTCGAAGCAGACCGCGAGGGCATCAAGTTTGCCGGCAAGGCGGGTTACGATCCGCAGGCCGCCGCCCGGTTTCTCGGCGTCATGAGCCGCTTTGCCAGCTTCTCGGTGGGCGAGAATGGCGGCGCCGGCTTCCTCTCCTCCCATCCCACCACGCCTGCCCGTATCCAGGAGGCGATGGACACCGCCCGCACCATGTTCGGCCAGGGCAATATGGGCGAGGTCGATCGCGACGGCTATCTCGCCTCGATCGCCGGACTCACCTTCGGCGACAGCCCGGCCCAGGGCTCGATCGTCGGACGCCGGTTCATCCATACCGCCTCCAAATTCACCTTCACGGTGCCCGAGGGCTATACGCTGCAGAATTCGCAGAGCGCGGTGGTCGGCGTGGCCGGCGATGGCGAAGCCGTGCGCTTCGACAGCGCCGAGGTACAGGCCAACGTGCCGCTGGCCGATTATCTGCGCTCGGGTTGGATCGCCGGGCTAAAGGCCGACAGCGTCACCACCCAGAGCTACAATGGCGTCGAGATGGCCTCGGGCCTGGCCCAGACCGACCAGTGGTTCTTCCGCGTTTCGGTGATGCGTCTGGACGGGCAGGTCTACCGCTTCATCTTTGCCGCCAAGTCCGACAGCAGCCGCTTCGCCCAGGGTGCCGAGGCGACCCTCAAGAGCTTCCGCCGCGCCGAAAGCGCCGATCTCAACCTAGTGCGCAAGGTGGCCGTGCGCGTCGTGACGGCCAAGGCCGGCGACAGTGCCGATTCGCTCGCCCGCCAGATGGCCGGCCTGCATCGCGGCAGCGAGCTCTTCTACATCATCAACGACCTCTATCCCGGCGATCCGGTGGTGTCGGGCGAGAAGTACAAGGTCGTGGTGCTGCAATAGCCCGGCGGACTAGTTCATCTTTGCCGATTGAGTGGCGATAACTTCCGCTGCGCTGCCGGTCCCGTCGCTCATCAGGTTGACCAACGAATTGCCCAGGATCGAGAAGCTGGCAATCACAGCCACCGCGATCAACGCGGCGATCAGGCCATATTCGATGGCCGTGGCGGCGCTGTCATCGTCGCGGAAAGCCTTGATCATCTCAGCCAACATGCTTGCCCCTGACCGGAACTAGAGCAGATCGCAGAGCGCTGCGATCAACGGTTCGTCCGCTGGTGGCATGGGATAGTCCCGCAACTGCCGCGGACGCACCCATTTGAGGGCACTATGCTCCCGCGGCTCTGGCGTCCCCTGCCATTTCCGACAGGCATAGAGTGGCATCAACAGGTGAAAATTATCGTAAGAGTGACTGGCAAACGATACGGGAGCCAGGCACGCGGTCTTGGTGGAGATGCCCAGCTCTTCCTCCAGTTCCCTTATCAGCGCCGCCTCGGGCGTCTCACCCGCCTCGACCTTGCCACCAGGAAACTCCCACAGCCCGGCCATGGCCTTGCCCTGGGGGCGCTGCGCAATCAGCACCCGCCGGTCGGCATCCACCAGCGCCACGGCGACAACGAGCAGCAGGGACTGGCTCATGCCGCGGCCGGCACGCGGTAGGTGTAGTCATATTGGTGACGGTAGCCGAGCCCGGCATAGAGCGCCTTGCCCGCTTCGTTGTCCGCCTGGACGTTGAGCGCGGCCACGCTGGCACCATGGCCCTTGGCCCAGGCCAGCCCCGTCCGCATCATGGCGGCGCCAAGCCCCTGGCGGCGGCGCGTCTTGTCCGCAATGACATTGCCGGTGATGACGATGCCATCGGCGATCGCCATCAGCCCTGAGGCGACCGGCACGCCATCCCGCTCCACCACGATGCCCGCGGCGGGTACCGCCATGACCGCGAGCACGGCGCGCATGCGGGCCACCTGCGCGTCCGGATAGCCCTGCAGCTGCTGCTGCGCCCCGAGAAAATCGGGATCGAGCAGATCTGTTATCCGCCCATCCGCATCCGGCTCATGCTCGCCCAGCGGCATGGCATAGAGGTAGCTGTGGTCGATGGTCTGCCAGCCAGCCGTATCGAGGGCAGCATTGAGGCTCGGGCTGGCCAGCGGGGTGTTGCGGACAACCGGCGGAATGCCGCGCGCCTTGAACCACTCTATCCCGGCGGCAAGGCGATCGGCGGCATGGTCGCCGTCATCAGGATCGAAGCACTGCAGGGAATTGGCGCGCTTGGTATAGCCGCCAGCCGCGCGGCGCACCCAGGCGCCGTCCCATTCCACCTCGATGCCCGGCCAGGCCTTGAGCCCCGCCCGTTCGATGGCAAGCGTATCGGGCAGCGCCATGTCAGCTCCGATAATCGCCATTGATGGTGATGTAGCCATGCGTCAGGTCGCAGGTATAGACCGTCGCCCGGCCCTCGCCGAGCCCGAGACTGACCGTCAGTTCCAGTTCCTCGCCCTTCATATAGGCCGAGGTGGCGGCCTCGTCATAGCCGGTGGCACGCTCGCCATCCTTGGCCACCAGCAGGTCGCCGAAGCGGATAGCCAATTTGTCGCGATCGGCCGGTTCGCCGGCCTTGCCCACGGCCATCACCACGCGGCCCCAATTGGCGTCCTCGCCGGCAATGGCGGTCTTGACCAGCGGCGAGTCGGCAATGGACTTGGCAATGCGGAAGGCGCTGGCGTCGGAGGTGGCGCCCTCGACATGCACCGAGACCTGCTTGGTCGCACCCTCGCCATCGCGCACCACCTGGATGGCAAGGTCGAGCAGCACATCCCGCAGCGCCTCGCCGAAGATCTCGGCCCGCGGATCGTCAAGGCTCTCGATCGCCTCGACCGCCGCCTTGCCGGTGGCGAAGGCCAGCAGCGTATCCGACGTCGAGGTGTCGCTGTCGACGGTGATGGCGTTGAAGCTGGTCGATACATGCCGGGCCAGCAGCGCCTGCAGCACTGGCGCCGCGATGGGCATGTCGGTGACCACGAAGCTGAGCATGGTGGCCATGTCGGGGGCAATCATGCCCGAGCCCTTGGCGATGCCGTTGATTTTGACCTCGACCCCGTCGATGTCGAGCACCGCGCCCGAGAGCTTGGGGAAGGTATCTGTCGTCATGATGGCCTTGGCCGGCTCGATCCAGGGCGTTTCGGCCATACGCGTTGCCGCCTCATCGAGCACGCCGGCGAACTTCTCGGCGGCCAGCGGCTCGCCGATGACGCCGGTCGAGGCAAGAAAGATTTCGCTCGGGCTGCAGCCCAGGGCCTTGGCCGCGAAATCGGCGGTCAGCACCACGCTCTGCTTGCCCCTG
Organism: Devosia sp.; assembly: GCF_014860165.1. Taxonomy (GTDB): domain Bacteria; phylum Pseudomonadota; class Alphaproteobacteria; order Rhizobiales; family Devosiaceae; genus Devosia. The sequence goes on along the minus strand of NZ_JACZKG010000029.1, from coordinate 7,399 downwards.
GCCCCGGTAAAGGCATTGGCATTGCCCGAATTGACCACCAGCCCGCGCGCCGTGCCATTGGGCAGGTTGGCCCGGCACCAGTCGACGGCCGCCGACGAGCATTTCGAGCGCGTCAGCACGCCAGCCGCCGTGGTGCCCGCGTCAAAGGCCATCAGCAGCACGTCGGTACGGTTCTTGTACTTGATGCCGGCTTCGGCCGTGGCAAAGCGCACCCCTGCAATCGCGGGCAGGTCCGGATAGGATTTGGGAGCGAGCGGGGAAACCGGGTGGGCAGCCATGGCAAAGTCCTCATGCGAAGTGGCAAGGGTTTGCCCGAAACATGCGGCAACCGCAAGACATGCGGAAGCGCCGCCCAGCCCTGCGGCGTCGCGGTTACACGGCATGAAGCGGCTTTCGCCCCGACGGCTTGCGCCGCCTGTTTGAGTTATTGAAGAGGCGAAAGCCGCTTCACACGAATGGGGTTTTGGGCAGGTTCGGGCCAGGTACGCTGTATCGCAAGCGCAGCTGCCGGGTTTCCCCTGCCTGGACCAGGCGACCCCGATCCACCCATCTCCCCGCCCGATGCTTCGTCGACACCGCGTGAGCGGCGGGAATGGGTGGAGTATGCAGGAAGGGTTTGGGGGCGGGGATAAGTTGTTTGTCCGAGGATCGTGGTCGTGGCCCCGCACCCTCCTACCTTCACCAAGGGGGAGGTTTTCGCTCCACTCATTTGCACGATCCAGTCACGAACACCGACGGCACCTCCACATTGATGGGGAGGCCTGGAGGTATGTGTTTGCACCGGCACTCTGGCTCCCATCCTCACCCTGCCCTTGTCGCAAACAGGGTTTCGCTGCTCCCCCGCATTTGCTATCCACGCTGTCGTGGTCTCGTAGCTCAGCAGGATAGAGCACCGGATTCCTAATCCGGGGGTCGTGGGTTCGAATCCCGCCGAGATCACCACATGACATTGCAGCCCCAAAGGGCACCATGCTGCAGTTCTCGTTCGACACGACGCTCATTGAATGGCGAGGGCCGGCGCCTTTTGTCTATGCGCCGGTGCCTCTTGAGCATGCGGGCAAGATCGAAAAGATCAGGAAGCAGGCCAGCTACGGTTGGGGCGTGATCCCCGTCACGGCGGAGATCGACGGCACGGCGTTCACCACGTCGCTCTTCCCTAGGGACGGCACCTATCTGCTGCCCGTCAAGCAGGCAGTGCGCAAGAAGAACGGCATCACCGTCGGCGATGCCGTTGCTGTAACAATCGCGATCGGACCGCGCGCGCGCTGAGCTACCGCGCCGCCCAGTTGATCCCGCGCCGCAGGATCGTGGCCATCTGCGGCACCTGGAATTCCGACGAGACGTGGCCGAGCGCCGAGTAGAACACCCGCCCCTTGCCATGCTTGCGCTTCCACACCACCGGCATGGTGACCCCATCGATCCAGCTGGCATGGTCGCCATTGAACGTGGTGGTGGCGAGGACCTCGTTGGAGGGGTCCACATGCATGTAATATTGCTCGGAATGGTAGGGGAAGCTTTCGACGCCCGCCATGATCGGATCGTCCGGCCTTGTGACATCGACGCGGTAGTCGATGATATTGCCCGGATGGGCCACCCACTGGCCGCCCACCATGAACTGGTAGTCAACCGCCTCGCGGAAGGCATCACCCATGCCGCCATGGTGGCCGGCGAGGCCAACACCCGATTCGACCGCGGCGGTAAGGTTGGAGAGTTCCTCCTTCTCGATCTTGCTCATGGTGAAGATCGGGATGATCAGGCTCAGGTCATGGATGGAGGGGTCGGCAAAGGCCTCGGTCGTATCCTCGACATAGACCTTGAAACCATCCTGCTCGAGCCAGTCCTTGTAGATCCCCGCGCATTGCTCGGGCTCGTGGCCGCTCCAGCCGCCCCAGACGATCAGTGCTTCCCGCATAATATTCTCCTCACGCGATAATAGGGCCGTCGCCATTTGGCGTCCGGCGAATGAAACTAGTGCACGGCGTGCCGCGCCGGGCCGGTGGTGCCCCAGGGCGAGCCATAGAGTTCGCCCAGCGCCACGGCCGCGGCACCACGCGCCCAGAATTCATCGCCGGCATCATCGATGACGATCTCGGCGAGATCCGTCAGCGGCGCCGGAATGGCATTGGCAAAGGCCAGCCGCAGCGGCGCCAGCAGGTGCTCGCCCAACGCCAGCGTCGTACCGACCAGGATCACCCGCGGCGGCGCGAACAGGGCCACGAGGTTGGCAATGGCAATACCCAGCGCCGCGCCGGCCCGGGCGGCCGCCTCGCGCAGCCCCGGATCGCCGGCCTCGAGCAGGCCCTTGACCTGTGCCATGCCCTGCCCCAGCCGCACCGCCTCGCTCATGCGCGGGTCGGGCTGCCTTGAGGCGAGAATGGCGCCTTCGCTGGCCAGATCGGCCAGCCGCACCGCATTGTCGCCGCCCGCGCCCATGATCATGTCGCCCAGCGTCAGGCTCAACCCATGCGCGCCGCGGAACAGCTGCCCGCCATGCATCACGCCCAGCCCCAGCGATTCCTCGATGGCGACCAGCACGAAATCATCATGGCTGCGCGCCTGCCCGAACCAGTGCTGCGCCATGGTGATGGCATTGGCGTCGCTCTCGATGATGGTATCGATGCCCAGCCGCGTGGCGATGGCCTGGTGCAGCGACACATCGAGATCGCTGAGCACGCTCGATGCCAGCACCTTGCCGGTGCCATGCTCGATAATGCCGGGGAGGCTGAGGGCAATGGTCTTGATCTGGTCGAGCCCCAGGCCCGCATCGCGCACGCAGCGGCGCACCCCGTCCTCGACGAGGTCGGCGATGACGGAGGTCGGAATCCGGTCGACGCGAACCGGCAGGACCAGGCTGGCCAGCACGTCACCCTGGAAATTGGTGGCGACGAAGACGATGCGGTTGGCGGCCAGCTTGGCCCCCACCACCCAGGCCGCATCGGGATTGAGCGCCAGCATGACGCGCGGCCGGCCGCGCAGGGTCTGGCTGCGGATATCGCCCTCGTGCCGCACGGTGATCAGCCCGTCATCGAGCAGCGAGGCGGTGATGGCCGAGACGGTGGTGGCCGAGAGGTCCGTGCGCTCGCCGATCTCGACACGGGCAATGGCGCCGTGCCGGCGGATGGTGTCGAGCACATGGAAGCGGTTGATGGCCCGCATCAGTTCGGGATCGGCGGTCTTCATGGAGAGGCGCGGCTCGCTGGCGGGCGTCCCGATTTAAATCGGGATGCAAATTAACTGCCCGACTTGTAGTCGGGTACCATACAAGTGCGCAAGGGCAATCTGCACGGCGTTAAGCGGGCGGCAGGGCTTTGCCGCTATCGAAGGGGTCACCATCTTTTGGCCTTGCTGACGCCCTAACCGGGCCGCGACCACTCTTTTGTTTCAGGATTTGCCATGACCGTTTTGCGCGCTTTCAGGCCGGCCATTCTCCCCCTCGCAGCCATTGTAGCGGGGCTGACCCTTGCCGCCTGCAGCATGGGCGGGGGCAGCGGCGCCGCCATCGCGCTGGCCCCGGGCCTTGCTGCCCGCATGGACCAGCCCGGCGCCAGCCTCGACCGCGCCCAGGCCATCTCGATGATCAACGCCTATCGCGCCACCAACGGCCTGCCTGCCCTGACGCCCGATGCGGCGCTTGACGGCACGGCCCAGGCGCTGGCCAACCAATATGCCCAGACCGGCACGCCGCCCCGGGCGCCGCAGGAGCTGACCGTGATGAAGCTCAGCGCCGGCTATGCCACCTTTGCCGAAACCTTCTCGGGCTGGCGCAACAGCCCGGCCGATGCCGTGGCGCTCAAGGCGACCGCCACCAGGGCCGGCGTCGCCGTCGCCTTCAACCCGTCCTCCACCTATGGCGTGCACTGGGTCCTCGTCCTTGACGACTGAGCCGGAAACCATCGACGCCCGCGGCCTCAAATGCCCGCTGCCGGTCCTCAAGATGGAAAAGCGCCTGGCGTCGTTGCCGCCGGGCGCTGCCCTTGTCGTGCTGGCCACCGATCCAATGGCCAAGGTGGATATCCCGCTCTATTGCCGGCAGCACGGGCATGACTGCACCGTCAGCAGCGAGGCCGACCTGCTGCGCTTTGCGATCGTAAGGGGATAGCCGGACGGGGCTCAGGCGTGGTCCGTGGCCGCGTCGGTGCCGCTGGAGAGCGTCGATCCCTGCTGCGCCTCCCGCCGCTTCAGCCAGCGCGCCACGGCGAACACCACCGTGGGCCAGAACATCGTATTGACGATGTCCTTGGGGCTGTCCCCCAGCTCGAAGCCGAACCCGCCATGCCAGTGGAACATGTCCATCAGCTCATTGGCGATCTCGAAGGCCAGAAGCGACAGCCACGGGATCCAGCTGGCCAGGGGCCGCCGGAACACCAGGGCGGCGCCGAAGAAGATCGCCAGCCCGATGTGAACGTGGAGGGCATCCTTGGTGATGCCCAAAAATTCCGATAGCTCGGTTTTGATGCCGTTATACATGTCAGTTCCCCTGGCCCGAGCAAGGTGTCAGCCAATCCTTAAGGATTGCCTGCCTCGCGGGGCGGTTTTGCCACGCACCGGCATCGGAAAGCTGTGATGGCGCCCCCGCGCAGGCAGGACGCTGGATGCCGCAATCGGGAGAGTGCCGAGGGAGCGGTATCGTTGCGGCGGTGACCGCTCCCTCTGGGGTCTTCAACGGATTATTCCGAGCCTTCCCTTGCCCACAGATACGCGGCGATGACTCGTTAGTTGCTGCATAGGTGCCCTGCATTCCCTGCACCCGCTCTGGCGGTTTTTCGTTTCCACATCGCCAGCAATCCCTGCCGGTGTTCAGCATTGAAGCCAGGCTCTGGCCGCAACTCCATAGCCTGGCTCCATGGTGCGCCAAGCGGGCGCACGCGCCGACCAGGGGACGTGAGGTCGGCGATTTGTGTTGGGTAAGCAAACTGGTTCCCGACAGCGGCCAGCCCGCGACTAGCAGGCTGGCCATGCGACACCACCTGCTTGCGCATTGTGGCATCGCCGAGTCTGTCGACACAGTGGAACCGAAAAAGCGTCGTTGCGGCGAATCCGCTTTTTCGTGGGCGTTCCTCGGTATCTCGAGGCTCTTGGAGACGGTCTCCCAGTTTGCGGGACGGGTCCACCCCGGGCGCCGCTCATCGTTAATTTCCACAGGGCGGCGACTTGGCGGCCCTCGCCTTCGAAGGGCAGCGGCCAAGCGGGCGCCCGGTTACCTGAGAATGGAATAGGCAGCCGGCCCCTCAGCAATGACTTGCCGCCGCAGCTACGCGGCTTCGGCGAGTTGGCCGAGCTTGACCTGCACCAGCAGGCTCAGTTCGTCATAGACGTTCCACTCGTCGACGATCTTGCCGTCCTTCCAGTGGTAATGACTCATGCCCATGACCTGGACGCGCTTGCCCGTCGGGTCACCCAGCTCGTTGAGGATCCCGTAGCCGAGGTGGTGGCCCTCCATGATCCAGCGCACCGCAACCTTGGTGCCGCCCTCTTCGCAGGGGTTGGACGCTACATGCTGGATTTCGTAGCTCGCATCCGGCAGCGAACCGATCAGGCCCAGATGCTGATGGATGATGGCGGCGACGCCATAGAGCTCCTTCATCAACGGGCCGTGGTATTGCGCATTGGGCGCGTAGTCCTGAGCAATGCGGCCGAACATTCGCTTGGTGAACACCTCGTGCAGCATCTCGATGGTCTGCGCCTCGATATCGTTATGGGCCAGCGAAGTATCGGCTTTCTCCGCGGGAGGCGTCTGGCCGAGGAAGCGGCGGTTCTCGCCGATATCGAGCGAGGTCAGGCCGGCATCGAACTTCTGCTTGGCGGTGCGAGCGGCGAAGTGGTTGGGGTCGAGCCCGAGCTGCTTGATAATGGCCATCTGGTCGGCCACGACCCACTCGCGGTAGATCTTGTTGCGGTGGATCATGCAGTCGGCGATCGTGCGGCTGACGAAGGGCCGGAAGGTCGGCTGGCCGAGATGCCCATATTGGGTATGGCGGCCCGAACCGGTCACCAGGTGGCTGGTATAGAAGCCGTCCTGGTCATTGCCGTTCCAGATCACCTGCGTACCCATGCCGCGGCGCTCGGGGAAGGAGACCAGCCGCTGGATGGTGTCGCGCACCACGTCCTCGCGATTGTAGATGGTGCCCGTCGTGCCATAGAGCACGCAGTTATGCGTGTAGTGGGTGTAGATCAGCCCGATATCGCGCTCGTCCCAGATCTTGTGGGTGCAGCGGATGATGTAGTCGACGATGTCGGTATAGATGTCGTCGAAGCCTTCCAGCGACTGGCTGCGCTTGCGGTTGGTCGGCGCCAGATCGGGATAGTCGCGGCGCTCGACCTGTAGCACATGCTCGTCGTTGCGAAGCGACGGTGAACCGCCCTTGGCCTTGGGGTTGGTGTCGCTGTCGCTCATGATCGCTCCTTGGTCGTCGGCCGGAATGGCTTGATGGATATCGGTCCAATCCAGCCAGTGGCGCACATGACGCGCCACCGCGGCGGGATTTTCAAGCGGAGCGAAATGCCCCGCATCGGGAATGGTAAAAAACCGGGCGCCTGCAATGGCCACTGCCATCTCGCGATGCGCCTCCAGCGGGCAGACCTGCTCGGCCTCGCCGGCCAGGATTAGCGTCGGCACAGCTATCTCGGAAAGCCGTCGCCGACTGTCGGCACGGCGGATCGCCACCTCGGACTGGCTGGCGAGAACATCGGCACCGGCGTCGCGGGCCATTGCCGAAATGACTTTGTTCAGCTCCGCGTTATCGACATTGGCGGGCGCCACGAGGCGCGGCCAGCTTTCGACGATGTAACCATCCATGCCGTGCTCGCGAGCCCTGGCGACGGCAGCGCGCCGCACCACGGCATTGCTTGCCGGATCGCGGCGCGGCGTCGTGTCGATCAGCGCCAGGCGCGCAATCCGCTCGGGCGCCTGAGCGATCATTTCGAGGGCGACAATACCGCCGAGCGAGAACCCGAGAAGCGAAAAGCGCTCCGGCGCATCGCGCAGGATGCGCGACGCAAGGTCGGGCGTCGACTCCTCGCCGCTCATTTCGACGACCGTGGCAATCGGTACGCCGAGCCGCTGCAGCATCGGGGCGAAGAGGCGTGCATCGCAGACGGTGCCCGGCAGCAGCAACAGCGGCAGGGGCACCGTCACGGCACCCTCCATCTCAACAGATGCGGGGATAACTTTATTCATCGCTGTCCGCTCGCCTCGACCATCGAGGCCGACCTCGACCAATGGCCGAGACCGATTTTGCCAGAAAACTCTGGCAAATTTTGAATACGTATGCAAGATCAAAATCAGCCGGCTGGCGGCAAGCAATTCGCCAGCAATCTCGCAGCAAATTGCCGGCATGCTTGACGCATGCCGGGTTCATTTCGCGCATTCGGAGCTGACCGCGATGACCCCTGCCCCCAC
>NZ_JACZKG010000028.1 GCF_014860165.1 Devosia sp. | reverse complement strand
GGCCAGGTACGCTGTGTCGCAAGCGCAGCTGCCGAGTTCCCCCCGCCCAATGGGAGCGACCTCCCATCCCTGGCTGTCTTCACGGTCATCACTCGTCATGACCGGCTCTGCCGTGAAGATGGAAGGAGTATGCGGCAGGTTCTGTGGCGCGAGGATAAGTTTTCTCAACTGGCGGGTACCGACCCCGTTTCGGTCGTTCGGCCCCGACGTTTGGTCTCCGAAAAGCGGACCTGCAGTCAATGGACCCTTCCTGCGGCAGCCAGGGCGTGTACGGAAGGCCGCAGCAAACTCTCCCGCTCGCCCGGATGATCGATCATCGTAGCAAGAAGGGCTTGCGCCGCTTGAGCCGCCTCAACCACACGATGCCAATTCGGATCTGCTAGAATGTCGTGATGATCAAACCTGTCGGTACGTGGCTCATAGTTATCGAATAGGATGTGGAAATGGGAGACAGCCGCAGCTTCATCTTGGCTCAGTAAGTTGTCAGCAATCCGGGCAGGGTATCCTCCATCATCCTTGGAGAGAGCAAGGTCGCTGAAGTAGCTCTCGACGTACTCAACGAACGAGTAGTGGCGGTTTCCGCTGTGTGCGTTCAGCCACGTCGTCCTCTGCATGCCCACATCGGCCAGCTCTTGAATACTCGATAGCCAATTTAGCCTCCAACTGGCGCGACGCTCGGTATCTCCGGATGGTGGGGGCATCGATATGTTTCCAGGCGAATTGGCTTATTGTGAACGGCTGATGGCCCCGGGATGGGGTCGGACTTATGAGCAAGCGGTTGCCTCTGCCGTTGCAAGCGTCAGATCAGCCCTAGAGCTGCTCAAACAGGAAACGCACTATCGGTGCCGCCTGTTCAGGCGGCAATCTCGAAATAGCATCCATCATCGCCTCAGACGCCAAGCAGTAGCTAGGGTAGTCAGCGACTTGGATACTTTCTGTGGGCAGCGCTAAGAGTGCCATTTGCTGGTCGGATACGGTTAGGAGCATGATTGATCGAACCAAATCCCAATTCGCGTCAAGGTTGCCCGACACCGCTCGTGGTATGACTGGGGACCTAATCGCTCGCTCGCTGAAAGCGACGTCGCGTTGAACAAGTTCGGGCGTGAGGTGAGCAGAAATGTCGAAAGTCGGATCGGTGCCGGCTGCATATCGAAAGCACGCGTCGGGATCATTTTGTCTTAGGTAGCCGTATTGCTCAGCGGCGAATGACGCATACTCCACCAGCGCTTCATCACGCAAATTGGGCATTCTTGCCTGAACCGTCATGCCGATCTGCTGGCTAATCACTGATCTGAAGTTCTCAGCGGTAATCAGGCCTAGCTCATATTGAGAGCCTGCCTCGTAGATCTTTGATGCGGCATCGGGAGCGAATTTATCTAAGGCTTCATAGAGCGTTCCAAGCGCCAAGATCGACTGCCGAACGCTTTCCATAGAGCCACTAGCGGAAAATCCTTCGGGAACGTGCCGCACGCTGGCTATGTCGCCTGAAAGTACGCCCGCTTGCCTGAGTTCGTCATGAATGGGGTACCACATCTCAGTATTTGGCGTCGCCATTGCATGTTCGAGAAAGGCTGACGAGATCCCGACGGACGCAAAGCTGGCGGCCCACATGGCATTCATCTCTTCAATGTCAGCGGCAGTCGCGCCCGGCCAGGAACCGCTGTGAAAGCCCAAAAATCCTGCCGCATCAACGAAGCGATTATCGCCGGCTGCGAAAACTAGAGTGCATGCCGACGAGCACTCGCCACTGACAAAAGTGTCCAAGTGACGCGAGCGAACCAAGTCGAACAGTTTTGTCGCCTCAGCGATCCTACCCCCCAAGCTGTCGAGTTCCAGGGCCGTCACCAAGGGACTGGCATCCAATACGGTTTCGACCTCGCGAGACAGGCCATACTTGATGCCGCCTTCAATTTTCACCGTTCTCCCGCCGTCTGCGACGGTCACCGTTGCATCGGGTATGTCGGGGTCGTTTTGAAAAACGATCCGGGAAAACTCGGTAAGGGTGGGAGCTCCTGTAGCAGTGAAGGTTGCGGTGAACTGAAGGACCCCGAGTACTGCAGCCAATTGAGCGGCGAGGGGCCAAAAGGCACTTCGGCGTAGTTTGCCAAGTTCAATTGCGCGGCGTCGAGCAGAACGCCACAGCCCGACCACTTGCCACACTAAAATTAGCGCCAACGTCAGCCACGTCAGGATGTTTACCGCGAGCAGCAACGAAGGCTCGTAGCCTCGGGACGGTACTAGTGTCGCGTTGACGACCGCCACTAACCCTGCGCTGGCGATGAAGGTACAGAAGTTTATCGCCCAGTATGAAACGGGGAGGGACAGCTCTCCCCTCCAGTGTCGCACAAAAAAGTTGCGACTCACTGGTTGGTTGGATCTGGGCGATTTTGCTTCCGCAACGGGCAAGAACTGTTCCCGGACCGATTGAGCAATGCCCTCTTCAAGAGCGATCTGCGCGGCTACTTCCATGCTCGCTGGCGGCTGATACTCCTCAATCGTTGGAAGGATACGCTCGGTCTTAACTGCGACGCTTCGCGGTCCGTGATCACGAAGCCTTTGAAGTGCGAAGTAGGCGGGGAAGGACATAACTGCGTAAAGAAGCCAGGAAGGACCACCGGCAGCCGAAAGGCTGCCTAATGTCACTACCCCCGCAAGCCCTACCGCGTCGGAAATGGCGAATGGTTGTCCAGTCAGCTTGCGGACCAGCCAACCAAATAAACCACCGATGAAGAATGTGCCTATTGCAGCACCAAACAGCTCACCCATTGTCCACCCAAGCACAACCCCAAATCAGTCTGTCGGTACGCACTGTGGATTGCAATGGTTTCGGAGTGGCTTGGTTAGTCCAGCGGTCATATGCCCGGTAAGGCAGCATCCATATCGTGACCGCCAGAAGCCGCCGGTCCGCAACCCACCCCGTTCCGGCCACTCCTTTTCCTGGCCGTCCGCAAATGCCGCAGTACCAGACGGCTTCTTTGAAAGCTGCCATCCCCAGTCGCGACGCCGGCGTCTCAAACGCTGACGGTGCGACGTTTAGCGGGATAAATCACGAACGGGGCGAACGTGATTCTCGAACGGCACGTGTCGCCGCTGAAAAGTGGTGCCTTCGTCGACCTCCGGCCGGCTGATCCGGTCCATTCGAAAATGACGAAAGTCCTGGCGGGCCGGATCCCAGGCCACCAGATACCAGAGTGGCGGCAAGATCAGCATGGCCTGTGGCTCAACATTTCGATCGGATACGGTGCCCTTTGCGTCTCGGTAGAGGATGCGCAGGTGCCGCCTATGGAGGAATGCCGTCTCAAATGCGGGGAGCAGGGCCGGGTCCATTTCCCCCATGTTCGAAATATCGACCAGCGGTGAAAGCTGCCCGATATAGAGGCAACCCAGGAACCGGCGCAAGTCGCGCAACTTGTCCGGCGGCAGGGCCTTCTCGATCTTGGCAAGTCCAGCATCTGCGAGACCCGAGAAGGGCAAATTCCCGGCGGCCCGCATGGATGCAACACTGATGAGCAGCGCAAAGACCTCGGCGACCGAGAGCCGAGCCATGGTCTGAACCGATTGCGGATCAAGTTGCAGACCGCCGCCGCGACCGGGTTCGGAATGAATGACGAAGCCCTCATCGCGCAGGGCGCTGATGTCACGCAATATCGTGCGCCTGGACGCTCCAACTTCCGCTGCCAGATCAGCGATTGTGGATGTGCCGTTGCGGCGAAGGCTGCGAACGATGGCGTCCTGTCTGAGGCGAGCTGTCATTCGGCACCCCTGCCATTCAATGGTGTCAAAGTTTGGCACCATTCGCCTTTAGGCAGCGCCTGCACATGTTAGCAAGGCGAATAATCAATGCTCAATATACCAGACTTTCCCAAGCCCACCCTTGTCGCAGTCAATGGGGTGGAACTCGAAGTCTTCGAGGCAGGCGGAGAAAACAAGGGAAACCCCATTGTGCTTTGTCACGGCTGGCCGGAGCATGCCTATTCCTGGCGCCATCAGGTGCCTGCCCTTGTCGCAGCAGGCTACCACGTCATCGTTCCAAACCAGCGGGGCTATGGTAACTCGTCCCGTCCGGAAGAGGTGACGGAGTATGATATCGAACACCTGACGGGCGATCTCGTCGCGCTCCTCGATCACTACGGATACCAGGATGCGACCTTTGTCGGCCACGACTGGGGTGCGATGGTCGTCTGGGGGCTGACCCTGCTGCATCCCAGCCGCGTCAACAAGGTGATCAATCTGAGCCTGCCGTACCAGGAGCGTGGCGAAACACCCTGGATCGAGCTCCTGGAACTGATCCTGGGCAGCGACTACTACTTTGTTCACTTCAATCGGCAGCCGGGCGTCGCGGACGCCGTACTGGACGAGAATGGACCCCGCTTCCTTCGCAACCTGTACCGAAAGAACGTGCCCCTCCAGGCACCCGAGCCGGGCATGGCGATGATCAATCTGGCCAGAGCGGAAACGCCACTCGGCGAGCCCGTGATGGGCGACAGAGAGTTGGCCGTTTACGTCTCGGCATTCGAAAAATCGGGGTTCACCGGTGGCATCAACTGGTATCGGAACCTTGACCGCAACTGGCACCTGCTGGCGGGCGTGGACCCAATCATCCATCAGCCCACCCTCATGATCTATGGCGACCGGGATGTGATCCCGAAATCTGAAAAACTGGCAGACTTCGTGCCCAATGTGGACGTGGTCAGCCTCGACTGCGGCCACTGGATCCAGGAAGAAAAGCCGGAGGAAACCAACCAGGTGATCTTGAACTGGCTGGCACAGAAGAGTGCCACCTGATGGCTATGGCAGGGGAGATAAGCCATACAACTCGCGACTGCTTTCATCCCAAGAGCTTGAACCCAGTCCTTCCCCTTGCCACCCTTTTCCTGGCCGTCCGCAAAATGCCGCAGTGTCAGACAGAGGAAAGGGCCCCGCAGGGCCCTTTCGGAGGGGTTAGCCGTTGTCGAGCCAGCTTACCTGGTCGGGCGTCAGCTTGATCTCGAAGGCCTTGAGGCTGTCGTCGAGTTCGGCCAGCGTGCGCGGGCCGATCAGCGGGATGGACGGGAAGTCCTGGGCCAGCACGAAGGCGAGTGCCACATGGATCGGGTTGTGGCCGAGCTTGTTGGCCAGCTCGATGGCACGGTCACGACGGGAGAAGTTCTTGTCGTTGTACCAGCAACGCACCAGTTCCTCATTGTCGGTCTTGTCGCGACCGGCCCGGTCGGTGAAGAAGCCGCGGCCCTGGCTGGACCAGGAGAAGTTGGTGACCTGCTTCTGCTTTAGCCACGCCTTCCAGTCGTCGGTGGAGGCGGTGACGCAGCCATCCCAGATCGGCACCAGCATTTCGCTGAGGGCAAAGTTGTTGCTGAGTGCCATCGGCTTGGTCTTGCCCGTGCGCTCGGCATAGGCCACGGCTTCGTCGAAGCGCTCCCTGGTCCAGTTGGAGCCGCCGAACGGCCCGCGGATGCGACCCTTTTTGACCTCGGCATCCATGGCATCGACGAATTCGCCGACCGGAACGTCGAGATTGTCGCGGTGCATGAAATAGACATCGACATAGTCGGTCTGCAGGCGATCGAGCGACACCGTCAGCTGCTTGGCGATGACATCTGGGTAGCAGAGCGGGCTATGCGCGCCCTTGCCGATCAGCACGGCGCCCTCGCGGGTGCCGCGGTTGCGGTGCCACTCGCCGAACAGCTTTTCCGTATAGCCACCGCCATAGACGAAGGCGGTGTCGAAGATGTTGCCGCCCTTTTCCCAGAAGGCGTCGAGCAGGATCGAGCCGGAGGCGAAGGTCTTGAAGTCCTCAAAGCCGAGCGCCACGGCCGAAGCCTGCTTGCCCAGCCCTGGAATGGGCCGCTTGGGAATGACGCCCGTATTGGGGCCGAGCTTGCGATTGGCGAGCGTATTGACGCGCTTGCTGGACTTCTCGACCGAGTATTCGATGCCGGCATCCTTGCGCCAGGCGTCGAGCACGCGGGCATTGCCCAGGCTATCGGCCCAGGTCATGCCCGGCGCCGCCAGTTCCTGCCGCTTGGCCAGGATGGCCTCGGCCGCCGCATCGGCTTCGAAGGAATAGACGTGGCCGGTCTCGTTGACGCTGATGGTCTCGGTCTTGCCGCCCTTGATGATGTCGATGCGGCCAAGGCCCTGGTCGCGGTTGCCGCCGGCAAACCAGAAGTCCGGCACTTCGATGCGACCTTCTGAGCCGTGAATGCGCAGCACGTTGTCGAGATTGGCCATCACGGCGCAGGAGACCTGGGCGACGATGCCATTCTCGAAGGTGAGAATGGCGGCAGCCCAGTCATCAGTACCTTCGGCATTGAGCTTGGCCGTGCCGGAAACCTTGACCGGGTCGGCAAAGGGCTTGCCCATGGCCACCCCGGCGATGAAGCGCGACATCGATACTGGGTAGCCACCGACGTCGAGTATGCCGCCGCCGGCGAGGTCGGATGCAAACAGGCGATGCTGCGGCTGGAACTTGCCCATCGAGAAGCCGAAGCTGGACTGGATCATGCGCACCTCGCCAATGGCGCCGGAGCGGATGATTTCGGCGAGCTTGGCCGTCTGCGGGTGCAGGCGGTACATGAAGGCTTCGCCGGCAAAGGTGCCCGCCTTGCGATGGGCGTGCAGCACCGCGTCGATCTCGAAGGCCGACAGGGCGAAGGGCTTTTCGACCAGCACATGCTTGCCCGCTTCGGCGGCCTTGATGGCCCATTCGGCGTGGCCGGTATGGGGCACGGCGATATAGACCGCATCGATTTCGGGATCCGCCAGCAGGGCCTCATAGCCGTGGACAACGCGGATGCCGGGGAAATCGGTCGCCAGGTTGGGCTTGCCGGGATCGCGCGTGGCAATGGCGGCCAGCACGCCGTGCTTGGAGCCGGCGACGCCACCCCGGAAGGCCTTGGCAATGCTGCCGGGCCCGATAATGCCCCAGCGGATTTTTTGGTCGGTCATAATTATGGTCCTTGATGCCCCGCCATGGCGGGGGAGTTATCGTCAATGTCTCAAAACACGCCGCGCTTCCCTCGGGCTTGACCCGAGGGCCTCTATCAGCGCGGCACGTGTGGCGAGCGGCCCTCGGGTCGAGCCCGAGGGAAGCGCCGTGGATGGGGATGGCTCGGGCCACCCTAAAGTTCAGCGCAGGCGGGCGCCCTTGCTGTCGAACAGGTACGCCTTGCCTGAACTGATCGAGACGGTGATGGTCTCGCTGCTGGCCTCATGGCGCGATTCCTCGCGCTCGATCACCAGCGCTTCGCCGCCGGCATTGGCATAGACATAGCTCGTCGAGCCCAGGTGTTCGGCCACGTCGATATTGAGCGTGAGATCGGCATCGCCGGCGCCCGGCAGCCCGAAATGCTCGGCGCGGACACCCAGCACCACCTTGTCGCCAACGCTGCCGCCGGTCACGGGCAGGGTGAGACGAACCCCGCCGTGGTTCGGCAGCGCCACCGTGGTGCCGGCGGCCGTCTTCTCGGTGACAACGGCGGCCAGGAAGTTCATCTGCGGCGAGCCTATGAAGCCGGCGACGAACTGGTTTGCCGGATCGTCGTAGAGGTCGAGCGGGGCGCCAACCTGTTCGATAATGCCATCGCGCAGCACCACTATGGTGTCGGCCAGCGTCATGGCCTCGACCTGGTCATGCGTCACATAGATGATGGTGGTCTGCAGCTCCTTGTGGAGGCGCGCGATCTCGATGCGCATATGGACGCGCAGCTCGGCATCCAGGTTCGACAGCGGTTCGTCGAACAGGAACACCTGCGGGTTTCGCACGATGGCCCGGCCGATGGCGACACGCTGGCGCTGCCCGCCGGACAGCTGCTTGGGCAGGCGATCCAGCAGCGGCCCCAGCGCCAGGATGCGCGCGGCGTCGTCCACCTGCCTGGCGATCTGCTCCTTGGCTACCCCGGCAAAGCGCAGGGCAAAGCCCATGTTTTCCCGCACGGTCATGTGCGGATAGAGCGCATAGGACTGGAACACCATGGCGATGCCGCGCTTGCTGGGATCGACATCGTTCATGCGCTGGCCGCCGATCTCGAGATCGCCGGCGGTGATGTGTTCGAGGCCGGCGATCATGCGCAGCAGGGTCGACTTGCCGCAGCCGGAGGGGCCGACGAAAACGACGAACTCCTTGGACTTGATCTCGAGGTTGACGCCCTTGATGACCTCCAGTTTCCCGTAGGTCTTGCGGACGTCCGTAAGCTTCAGGCTGCTCATGGGTTCTGAACCTTATTTGACCGCGCCCAGCATGCCTTCGACGAAGCGGCGCTGGAGCAGGAAGAAGATGACGAGGGTGGGCAGGGTGGCGAGAACGGTGCCGAACAGGATCAGGCCGTAATCGGGCGTATAGGCCGCCGTCAGGCCAGACAGGATCAGCGTGATGGTCTTGTTCTCCGCCGTCTGCAGCACGACGAGCGGCCAGAGGTAGTTGTTCCAGTTCGCCATGAAGACGATGATCGTGGCCGCCGCATAGGTCGAGCGCATCACCGGCAGATAGACGTAGAGGAAGATCTGCCATTCCTTGAGCCCGTCGATCCTGGCGGCGTCGCGCAGCTCGGTGGGGAAGGCCTTCGTGGTCTGGCGGAAATAGAAGATGATGAAGATAGAGGCCACCGTCGGCAGGATGACGGCCGCGAAGGTGTTCACCAGCTTGGCCTGGCTGAACATGACGAACAGCGGCACCATCATCGCCGCGAAGGGTATGGACAGCAGCAGCAGCAGGAAGCCGAAGATGCGCTCCCGCACCCGCGAGCGGAACATCTCGAAGCCGTAGCCGGCCAGCGACGAGATCGCCAGCGTCAGGACAGTCGCCACCACGGCGATGACGCCGGAATTCCAGAAAATCCTGACCGCATCCACCTGGGTGAAGAAGGCCGTCGCATTGGTGATCAGGGCCGAACCGAGCGAGCTCTTGCCCTTGATGATGTCGGCCGAAGTATTCGTCGCGCCCACCACCATCCAGTAGAAGGGGAAGATCGAGACGAAGGCGGCCAGGGACAGCAGGACATAGACCAGCGCGCGGCGCACCAGGCCCCACGGATTGGCCGGGACCCTGGACTGGGCAACCGCCCGATCGACGGTTGTGGTCATCGAGGATACGGTCATGACGTCCTCCGGTCGCGCGCGATGAGGAACTGCAGGAAGCTCAGAATGCCGACCAGCACCACGATCACCCAGGACACGGTCGCCGAATAGCCGAAGCTGGGCATGAACTTGAACGTCAGGTTGTAGATGTAGAGCGACAGGGTCAGCGTCGAATCCGACGGGCCGCCCGTGCCGGCTGTGAAGTTGGCCACCTCGTCGAACAGCTGCAGCGTGCCGATGGTCGAGATGACGGTCGTGAACAGGATCACGGGCTTGAGCATCGGGATGGTGAGGTAGCGGAAGCGCGCCCAGGCGGGAACGCCGTCGATACGCGCCGCCTCATAGATCGAGCGGTCGATATTCTGCAGCGCCGCCAGGTAGAAGATCATGTTGTAGCCGGTCCAGCGCCAGGTGATGGCCATGATGATCAGGACCTTGGCCCAGAACGGATCGCCCAGCCACGAGATCGGCTCGCCGATGAGGTGGAGCTGCATCAGCGTCTGGTTCACCACGCCGTCGATGGCGAACATCGACTTGAACACGGTGGAATAGGCGATCAGCGACGTGGCGCAGGGCAGGAAGATCGCCGTGCGGAAAAAGCCGCGGAATTTCAGGGTGGAATCGTTCAGCGCCACTGCAAACAGCAGCGCCAGCACGATCATGATCGGCACCTGGAAGATGAAGAACGTGAACGTATTGCCCAGCGCCCTCAGGAAGACCGGATCCTTGGTCAGCCGCAGGATATTGGCGAATCCGCCAAAGCTGAGATTCATGCCCTTGCCGACCTGGAAGCTCATCCAGAGCGACCAGACGATCGGATAGATCATGAACAATCCGAGCAGGATCAGGGCAGGGGCGATGAACACCCAGCCGGTGATATTCTCTCTGCGATCAAGTCGCGCCTGTGCCAATCGTCAGCCTCCCCGAACTCGCAACGTCATCAAACCCAATGATGCCGGGCGCCGCATGGCGGCGCCCGGTTGTCGAGGCGAAGTCTCGCCCGCGACCGCAGCTTACTGCATCTGCTGCTGGGCCTGGTCGTGGATGGCCTGGAGCGCGGCGTCGAGGTCGCCGCCTTCGATGATACCCGGGACCTGGGCCTGCACGGCCGAGTCGACTTCGGCGGTGAAGGTGCCGTAGTCAACGCTCGGGACCTGGCTCAGCCAGGTGGAGAAGTTCTGCCAGACCGGAGCGCCGCCGAAGAAGTCATCCGACGCCTTGAAGGCTTCGCCTTCACGGGCCGCGAGCAGGGAGCCGACGGCACCGCGCTTGATCAGGATGTCCTGGTAGAAGTCGACATTGCCGGCCCAGACGGTCTTGAGGAAGTCGATGGTCTCTTCCTTGTTGTCCGAGGACGACAGCACGAACCAGCTCGAGCCGCCCTGGTTGGACGCATTGACCGCGCCTTCCATGTCGAGGCGCGGGATCGGGGCAACGCCCCACAGGCCCGACTGATCGGCATTGGCCTTGATCGTCGCGGTGATCCAGACGCCGACGGGAACCACGGCCACTTCGCCCGAGGTGAAGGCGCCGGTATATTCAGCCCAGCCCGACACGGGCTTCACCAGATCTGCCTGGAAGAGCTTGGCATAGGTCTCGAGCGACTTCTTGAGGGCGGCATTGTCGGTGATGTGCAGGCTGCCGTCTTCGTTGAAATACCACTCGCCGGCCGACTGCATCATCATGCGGATGACGCCGGTATCGTTGAGGTCGAGGTCGAGCAGCGGCTTGCCGGTCTTGGCCTTCACTTCGGTGCCGATTTCGATCAGGCGGTCCCAGGTGATGTTCTCGAGGTCGGCAGCGGTGAAGCCGGCCTGCTCGAGGAAGTCCGAACGGTAGAAGAGGCCGGTGACGCCCGAATCGAAGGGCACCGAGTAGGACTTGCCGTCATGGGTAGCAGCTGCCACCTTGTACTGGGCGAAGACCGACATATCGATGTAATCGGACAGCGGCTCGAAAGCGCCGGGGAATGACTGCAGGTATTTTTGGGCGATATCGTCCTGGATCAGTACGATGTCCGGAAGGCCTTCGGTGCTGCCGGCCAGCAGCTGCGTCTGCAGCTTGGCGCGGATGTCATCCTGGCTGGCAGTGTCATCGACGTTGAACGTCACATCCGGATGGTCCGCGGTGTAGAGCGCGCCAGCTTCGCGCATGGTGTCGCCGTTGAAAGCCTTGTCCCAGACCCAGACCGAGATTTCTCCGGCCGAGGCGGCCGTGACGCTGAACAGGCTGATGCCCGTGAGTGCGACAGAAAGCGTGTTGCGCCACCGCGAAGTTGTGCGGATCATGTAGTCCTCCCTTTTCATTTGCTCTTACGTCGAGCGCTTCCTAAGCTATGCCTCTGGTGCAATACGTCCATGCGAAAGGGCATGCGGAGTTGGCGGAAAGTAAGATAGCAGAAAGGGTTTATTACGAACCCCGCCCCGACGGGGTGGAGCGACTTCCGACTGTCCTGTCGATGTTTCACGCGGCGCCGCCGGTAATGCGGGCACCTCATTGGCATGCGCAGGTCGAGGTGAACTACATCGTGCGCGGCTGGGCTCACTATAAAATGAGCGGCCACGAAGTTCGCCTCAGTGCCGGTGACCTGGCTCTGTTCTGGGGTGGCTTGCCCCACCAACTGGACGACGCGGCCGACAACGTGATCTACGCCGGTGGACATCTGCCGCTGGTCCATTTCTTTCGGCTGAGGCTGCCGCAGAACGTGCAGTCCAAGCTGATGCAGGGTGCCACGCTGATCACCCAGGCCACCGACGCCTCCGATACGCTCAACTTTGCCCGCTGGAACGACTATGCGCGCTCGGGCGACCCGATGAAGGCCGGCATGGCGGTGGATGAACTGCTGCTGCGCATAGAGCGAATTCGTTTCGACCCCTATTCCCTGTTGCCGGGGCCCGCCGATATCGTGAAGTCGGTGGTCGGGCTCGATCACCATTCCTCACCGATTGTCGTGCGCATTTGCGATTTCATCGCCGACAATTTCCGCGAGGACATCGATTCCGCCGATATCGCCTCGGCCGCAGATATCCATCCAAAATACGCGATGAACGTCTTCAAGAAGACCACGGGGATGACGCTAAACGACTATGTCAACCTCATGCGGCTGAGCTATGCGCAGGCCCTGCTGATGCAGGAAGAGGCAAATGTCCTGCAGGTGGCCATGGACAGCGGGTTTGGCTCGCTCAGTGCGTTCAACAAGTCATTCCGCAAGATTGCCGGCATGTCGCCGACCGATTTCCGCCGTGATGTCCGGTGCCGTCCCGGCGCGCCGGTAACCCTGCGTACGCCATCGTCCGGGCGCATCAACTAGCCCATGTGGAAACGGCGCCTCTCGGCCCTGCTGTTCGGCACCGCGGTGGTCGTCGGCCTGGTGGCGTTGCGCGCTGCCGATCCTTATGCGGTGCGGGTGGCGCGCGAGACGACCTTTGATACCTATCAGCAGATCCGGCCACGACAAGCGCCTGAGGGCCTGCCGGTGCGGATCGTCGATATCGACGAGGCGTCGCTCGCCGCTATCGGGCAATGGCCGTGGTCGCGCCAGGACATGGCTGCTATCGCCAGCCGCCTGACCGAACTCGGGGCTGCCGCAGTGGTCTTCGATATTCTGTTTCCCGAGCCGGACCGGCTGTCGCCATCGACCATCCTGGGCAGCGGCGAGGATTACGACGCCCTCTTCGCCGGGGCGCTGGCCGCTGGCCCGAGCGTCCTGGTGATGAGCCGGGTGGGCACGGGTATCGCTGCGCCGGGCCCCAAGGCCGGCTTTGCCATGACCGGCACCGATCCCCTCGCCAGCCTGCCACGCCTTGATGGCGTCGCCGCGCCGCTGCCGCTGCTCGCCGAGGCGGCGACCGGCCTGGGCGTCGCCAGCCTCGATCGCGAAGGGGCGGGGGTGGCGCGCCGCCTGCCGCTGCTATGGTCCAATGGTTCCGCGCCGCTGCCCACGCTGGCGGTGGAAGCGCTGCGCGTGGCGCAGGGTGTGTCCACCCTGGTGGTCCTGGGGGACGCGTCCGGCGCGCCGACCGTTGCCGGCCTGCGCATCGGCGCACTCGAAGTTCCCACCGGCCCGAGCGGCGATATGTGGCTCTACTACCGCGAACTGCCGGCTTCGACCTATGTGTCGGCGGCGCAGGTTCTGGGCGACGATCAAGCACAGCTGGCGCCGCTGCTGGCCGGACATATCGTGCTGGTAGGTACCTCGGCCACCGGCCTGCTCGATATCAGGGCCAGCGCGCTGGGCGAGCCTGTCCCCGGCGTATCGATCCACCTGCAGGCGATCGAGCAGATCCTGACGGGCACCTTCCTGCAGCGCGCCGACTGGGTGGGCGGGATCGAGCTGCTGGTGATTGCCGCGAGCGGGCTGGCGGTCGTGCTGATCCTGCTGCTGACCGGACCCTTGGTGGGCCTGGCGTTTTCCATAATGATCGCCGCACTGGCGACCGCCGGCAGCTGGCTGGCCTTCAGCCAGTTCGGCATTCTGGTGGATGCGAGCTTCGCCCTCTTCGCCGTGCTGGTGGTCTATGCCGCCATGGCCTTCTTCCGCTTCGCGGTGACAGACGCCGACAAGCGCCGTATCCGTCGGGCCTTTGCCCACTATGTCGAGCCCTCGCTGCTCACCCAGATCGAGGCCGATGCCGGGCTGCTGAAGCTGGGCGGCGACGTGCGCGACATGACGGTGATGTTCTCCGACGTGCGCAATTTCACCGCGCTCAGCGAACGCACGGCGCCGGCCGAGCTGGTCGCCATGCTCAACCGGCTGTTTGCCGGCCTCGGCGCCGCCATTGTCGCGCATCTGGGGACCATCGATAAATTCATGGGCGACGCCATCATGGCGTTCTGGAATGCGCCGGTGGAAGTGCCGCGCCACGCTCGCCACGCCTGCGAAGCGGCGCTCGACATGCGCAAGGCGCTGCGCGACCTCAATGCCCGGCACACCGTCGTCGAGCCGATCGCCATCGGCATCGGCATCTCCACCGGGCCGGCCCTGGTGGGCAATATGGGGTTCGAGGCGCGCTTCGACTATTCCTGCATCGGCGACACCGTCAATGTGGCGAGCCGCATCGAGGGCGCCTGCAAGACTGTTTGCTACGACATCCTGGTGACCGCTGAGACACGTGCGGCGGCGCCGGAGCTGGCCTTCCTCGCCGCCGGGTCGGTGGTGCTCAAGGGCATCAGCCAACCCGAGCCGATCCACCTGCTGGTAGGAGACGCTGAACTGGCGCAGTCGGACGCCTTTGCGGCCCTGGCTGCGGCCCATGAAGAGCTGCTGGCGGATTTGGCTGACGCAGCCGGGGCAGGGGCCGCGCTGGACCGTTGCCGCGAACTCGCCATGGCGATCGATCCCAGGCTTATCGACTTCTACGATGCCAGCGCGAACCGCGCAGGCGACTTCGCCCCGCTGCAGTCGGTTGCCTGAGGGCCGCTCCCTTCAATCGGACGAATGCACGCGATTGCGACCGCTGGCCTTCGCCTCGTAGAGTGCCGTATCCGCCCGCTTCAGCATGGTGTCGATGCTGGTGTCCCCGCTCCGACACGTGGCCGTTCCCGCGGAGATAGTGACCTTGAGCGTTGTCGTTGGCAGGTCGACGGCGAGGCGCTCGACTTGCTGCCGGAAGGCGTCGGCCAGCGCGAATGCCGTATGCGAGCCCGCTCCCGGCAGGAGGAACAGGAATTCCTCCCCACCAAACCGCGCAAAGAGGGGCGAATCGAGCTTGGTATTGGTGGCCAGGAACTCATGGGCAAGACGCGTCAGCGCCTTGAGCACCGCGTCGCCTGCATCGTGACCATGGGTGTCGTTCACACGCTTGAAATGGTCGATGTCGATCATCGCCACGCTCAGCGGCATCCCGCCCGATGAAGCCGCCTCCAGGTAGAGACTGGCCTCATACGTCGCATGGCGGCGATTGTAGGACCCCGTCAGTTCGTCGGTGATGGTCATCTGGCGAAGCGACACCTCGGCCTTCTTCTGGTCGGTGATGTCCTGCATCAACACCTGAACCACGGGATTGCCGGGCCAGGGAAGCGAGCTGGTAATCACTTTCATCAGGCGACTGGTGCCATCGGGTCGCGTGACGGCGCATTCGGTGTCGCAGGTCGCATCAGGGTCAGCAAAGGTCAGTTTCAAGGCCTGCGAGATGGCTTCTGCGTCGGCGGCCGAGGCATAGTCGAGCAGGTGCTGCCCCCTGAGCATGTCCGAGCCGGTTTGCAGAAAGCTGCAGGCCTGCCTGTTGGCAAAGACAATGCCCTGCTCGGTATGAATCAGGAGCCCGATCGGCATGAGCTCCAGCATTTTGCCGAGGTTCTGCTGGGTATCGACGAGCGTTTGCTGGGTGAGCGTGGCCGCCTCGGCGGCTTCCGTATCGTCGGCAAACAGGTCCAGGTCGCTCATGGCATCTCATGTCGCTTTGTGCCCAGCGCCCCGAGCGGAGTAATTCCTGCTCTGAGGGTAGTGGAACAGGGTAAACGCAACGTTCCGAACGGCGCGGCGCGATAGCTCCCAAATTCTGCCATCCCCCATTTCTCCTAAAAAACGGGGTTGCGCCAAATCCCTCGTTTCTCTATGTCTCCGCACCAGTCGGGGCGTAGCGCAGCCTGGTAGCGCATTTGTCTGGGGGACAAAGGGTCGTCGGTTCAAATCCGGCCGCTCCGACCATCTTCCCCACCTCTCAGTCTAGCGATGCCGCCCGCAGGCGCCGCGCTGCCAGCCTGGAGCCTTGCCGATGCCATTGACGGCGCGTGAAGTCGGGCCTGCATTGTCATCGTGGGATGAAGTTGATGGCGCCGCCGCCCGACTCATCAATCACTCCGAAAACCAGACATTCCAGATCGATACGCCCAGGCAGGGCAGTTTCACCCTGCGGGTCCACCGCACGGGCTATCAGTCCCGGGCATCGATCGACAGTGAACTAGCCTGGCTCATGGCGCTGCGGCGCGATACCGATCTGTCCATTCCCGAGCCGGTTCCCGGCCGCGACGGGCAGTTGCTGCAACGCTTCGACACGCCGCGCGGCGAGCGCATGGCCGTGCTGTTCCGTTTTATCGAGGGCAGCGAGCCGCTGCCCGATAGCAATCTGGGCGACCTGTTCGTCACACTGGGCCGCTATGCGGCCACAATGCACAACCACGTCACGGCGTGGCCGCGGCCCGCGGGTTTTGAGCGGCAGGTCTGGCAGGCGGCGACGATTCTCGATTCCGACGGGCCCTGGGGCGACTGGCGCATGGCGCCCGGCGTCAACGACAGCAATCGAGCCATGCTCGACCGGCTGGATTCCGCCCTGTGGCTGCGCCTTGGTGCTTATGGCACGGGCGCGGACCGCTATGGGCTGATCCATGCCGATATGCGGCTCGGCAACCTGCTGGTTGACGGCGACAAGGTCACGCTGATCGATTTTGATGACTGCGGCTTCTGCTGGTTCGCTTATGACTTTGCCGCCGCCATTTCCTTCCACGAGACCAATCCAGCCATTCCGGCACTCAGGGCCGCGTGGATCGAGGGCTACCTTTCGGTGCGGTCATTGTCGCATGAGGATATTGCCGCCATCGATTCCATGGTCATGCTGCGCCGCATGGCGCTGCTGGCCTGGATCGGCTCGCATGCCGACACGAAGCTGGCCCAGCAGCATATGCGCGGCTTCGCCGATGGCACGGCGCAACTCGCCGAGCGCTACCTGCGCGGGCCCATCTGGCCCTAGATCAGCATCTGCCGGCGCGGCACGCCCCGGCGCTCGTCATTGCGAATAGCGGTCGAGATGCCCCAGATCAGCCCGACCAGCAGGAAATAGTGCCGCCAGTGGTCGGTGTCGATGATCGCCGATTCCCCCACCAGCATGGCGAATGTGGCCACCAGCGGGATCATCATCAGGCGATAGGGGGAGGGGCGCGTGAGCGCCGCGATGCCGCGCCACAGCGTGAGGATCACCAGCAGATAGTAGAACGCGCCGCCGCCCCAGCCATAGACATGCAGCACCGTGACATAGACGTTGTGCGGCTCTTCGATGATGCGCAGGTTGCGGAATTCATGCGGGCCGATGCCCAGCGGATGATCCAGCGCCAGCTCGAACGCATAGCCCTGGCGGCCGAAGCGGCCGGTCTCGCCTGAATCATAGTTCTGTCCGGCCGCCCGCTGCTCGAAGAGTGAGGCCACCTGGGGAATGCTGAGCAATCCGGCCAGCGCCACCACCAGCATCGCTGCGCCCAGCAGCGACATGATCATGATGCGCACCTTGTCCCGCGCCGCCGCTTCCAGCCAGAAGCAGAGCACCAGCACGATCAGCGACGACAGCGCGAAATGCCCCCAGGCCGCGCGCGAAAAGCTGACGAAGACGCCCACGAACAGCACCATATAGATGCCACCGGCTATGATGGCACTGCGCCCCGGCGCCAGCAGCAGGCGCTGCAGCGCATACATGGCCGGCAGCACCAGGAAGGGGCCGAAGACATTGGGGTCGTTGAACGCGGCCTTGGCGCGGCCATAGCGCAGGAAGATATCGGCCCCGGGCATCAGGCCCAGATAGGCCAGCGTGCCCACGATTGCCGAAATCAACGCCACTGCGGTATAGGCGCGCATGACCAGCCGCATCCGCCGTTCGGTCTGTTCGGCCACATAATTGGCGATGAAATAGGCCGTCAGCAGCAGGAAGATGGTGACGATGGAGAACAGCAGCGCGTCGCCGATCGGGTTGAAGCGCACCTGGAAACAGGCGATCAGCGCAAAGGGCGTGAAGCCGATGAGGATGGCGAAAAGGCCAAAGGTCGAGCGGTAGAGGCCCATGCCGGCCACGAAGGCCAGCGGCAGCACCGCCAGAAAGGTCAGCTCATAGGGCGATGGCTCGAACAGCACGAGCCCGCCGGTAAAGATCCAGAAGGCCACCATGAAATCGAGCCAGCGCATGGCCCGGTCCCTGATGACGGCAAGGCCGAGTCCATGGGACCCGGCCTCCGACCCACCGCCATCAAGGGTGCCGGCTGCGCTCAATAGGCGTTCTCGTTCTTGGAGATCAGCGATATCGGGGTGATGGCCACGATGTAGAGGTCGAACAGGATCGACCAGTGCTCGATATAGTGCAGGTCGTGGTTCACCCGCTGCATGATCTTGTCGATCGTGTCGGTTTCCCCGCGCCAGCCATTGACCTGCGCCCAGCCCGTCATGCCGGGCTTGACCCGGTGGCGGGCAAAATAGCCTTCGACCGCCTCGTAGTAGAGCTGGTTTTCGGCCTTGGCCTGCAGGGCATGCGGGCGCGGGCCGACGATCGAGAGCTCGCCCTTGAGCACGTTGAACAGCTGCGGCAGCTCGTCGATCGAGGTCTTGCGGATGAACTTGCCCACCTTGGTGACGCGCGGGTCGTCCTTGGTGACGAGCTTGGCCGCGCCGGCATCGAGCATGTCGGTGCGCATCGAGCGGAACTTGTAGATCTTGATCAGCTCATTGTTGAAGCCGTGCCGGTTCTGCATAAAGAACACCGGCCCCTTGCTCTCGAGCTTGATGGCAATGGCCGTGGCGATCATGACAGGCGACAGCAGGATCAGCGCCGTCAGCGCCACGACCTTGTCGAACACCCACTTGAAGACCAGGTTCCAGTCCGAAATCGGCCGGTCGGCCATGTCGAACACGGCGATATCGCCGACATAGGAATAGGCCTTGCTGGTGAATTTGAGCTTGCTCATATGCGCCGACAGGCGAATGTCCACCGGCAGCACCCAGAGCTGGGTCAGCATGTCGAGCACGCGCTTCTCGGCCGATAGCGGCATGGAGACCATCACCAGGTCCACCGGCGTGCGCCGGGCAAATTCGATGAGATTGGCGACCTTGCCGAGCTTGGGATAGCCCCCGACCGTTTCGGGCGAGCGATCATCGATGCGGTCGTCGAACAGCCCCAGCAGCATGATGTCGTTGCTGGCGCTGGCGTTGATCTGCTCGATCAGCGTTTCCGCATCCTTGCCGCCGCCGACGATTACCGTGCGCCGACGCAGGCGCCCCTGGGCGGTCCAGCGCTTCACCAGAGTGCGCAGACCCAGGCGGAAGCCGACCAGCAACACGGCGCCGCCAATGTACCAGTTGATCAGCCAGGCGGGGGCGAACAGGTCTCCGGCCTTGAAGAAGTAGATGCCCGCCGCCAGTACCGCAATCAACAGCGTCCAGCTGATCAGGACCCGGGCGATCTGGTTGAACACGGTCCGATAGGACGCAATGCGGTGCGCGCCCGCGGCATTGAACAGCACATTGGCCAGCAGGGACGAGGCCAGGATGACCGGGACATAGAAGGTCGGTGAGCCCAGCTCGGCGGAAAACGCATAGATACCATAGCCCAGCACGGTCAGCAGCGTGGATTCCACCACCTGCGCCACACCCGCGACCACGGCGCCCGAGACGCGGCGCTCGACCGGCGCGGCAATGATGGCCTCCGCCTGATCCGACAGCGAGCGCCCGGCCTCGCCTGCCGCCGCCTGCTTGGATACGTGCTCCAGCACGGCCTGTTTGGGATCAACTCGATACATGGACGCTACCGGGACAGAACTGTTCCCGGCATAGTCGCCGCAAAGGGGTTTATATCAGGTGAAGTTGCGGGCCTAAGCTCGTGCCAATACCGAGCGGTAGAGCCCCTCGATGCTGGCCGTCATCGTACCCAACGAAAAGCGATTCTCGATATGGGCGAGGCGCTCCTGCATTTCGGCCTGGGCGACCTGCGGGTGATCGAGCACCCGCTGCATCGCCGCGCCCAGGGCGGCGGGATCGCCCGCCGGAACCAGCTGCGCCGCTGTCGGGCCGAAGATCTCGGGAATGCCGCCAACGGCCGTCGCAATCACAGGCAGCCGCGCGGCGGCCGCTTCGAGCACGACGTAAGGCAGGGACTCGGCCAGCGATGGCACAACGGCCACGCGTCCCTTGGCAAAGGTCGGCCGCGCCGGCTGTGCGCCCAGCAGCGTGACCCGGCGCTGCAACCCCAGCCGGGCAATTTGGGCCTCGAACTCACCCCGGCTGGGGCCGTCCCCTGCCATTACCAGCGTCGCCGGGCTGCCATCGGCGCGCGTGACCCCGACCAAGGCCTCGGCCAGAACGAATATGCCCTTGAGGTCGCGCAATTCGCCCACGAAGACGAAATCGGCCGCATCGGCAGCGGGGGCCACCGGCACGAATTCGTCCGGAGCAAGCCCGTTGTGGATGACTTCGGTGGGGCAGGTGGGCTGACCGATCAGCCCGGCATAGGTTGCCTGCGCATAGGCACTTTCGAAAATGATGGCGCCGGTCTGCGCCATCAATGCCCGCTCCAGCCGGTGAAACACCCGGCCGGACAAGGACGATCGCGAAAAGTGCAGTACACCGCCATGCGGCGTATAGAGCGCCACCGCCTTGCCGCCGATCCGCGCCAGGCGGGCATAGAAGCCCCCCTTGGCGCCATGTCCATGCAGGATGTCGACATCGAGCGAGCGGGCGAGCCCGCGGACCGCGAAGGGCGTCCTGAGGTCGCCCGCGCCCAGCACCCGGGGCATGGGGAAGCGGTGGATGCCCAGCGCTGCATATGGGAGCAGAGCCGCCAGCTTGCCCTCGGTCTGCGCGTCATTGGCGAGGCTGTCGACGACGAGCCCCACCGAATGACCGGACTCGGCCAGCGCGCGGGTCAGGTCGGCGACATGCCGGAACAGCCCCCCGACAGGCGCACGCATGACCTGGAGGACACGCAGCTTGCCTTCGGCCATGGTCCGTCAGAACCAGCGTTCGAGAATGACGACGGTGTCGCCTGGATAAATGGGGAAGTCGAGATCGACCGTGCCCTTGACCATCTGGTCGCCCTGGCGGCGATAGACCACCGCGCGACTGCGATCGGCGGTATCGGAGAAGCCGCCAGAGGTGCTGATCGCGGCACGGACCGTCATGCCATAGACATACTGGAACTGGCCGGCGGTCTTGACCTCGCCCTGGATGAAGAATGGCCGATACTCCGCCACTTCCACCGCAACATCGGGGTTGCGCATGTAGCCGTTGGCCAGGGCGGCGGCGAGCCGGCCGGCCGCGACATTGGTGGTGACGCCGCGCACCTGCACCGGGCCGACCAGCGGGAAGGCGATCGCCCCGCTATCGTCGATCTTGTAGCTGTCACTGAGTTCGGCGTCGCCATAAACGGTGACCCGCACGGTATCGCCGGTGTCGAGCTGGTACGGCCCCTTGGTTTCCACCAGGTAGGTCGCAGGGCGCGTGGTTGCGCATGCCGCCAGTGGCAGCATCAGGGCGATTGTGAGGACGGGCAGCCAGCGCATGAGAATCCCGCGCAATTCAAGGTGTGCCAATGTCGCGCGGTCGTGGTTAACAAATCCCTTCTCTGGCGCCGTTATTCTTGCGATCTGCAAGTGGGTTAACGGATTGCTTACCACGTCGGGGCGATAGATCGCTCAGCAGAACGAGGGATGGCAATGGCGTTTGAGTCGCAAATGGCACGCGACGCCCGGATCGATGTCGGCGCGGTGCTTGGTGCCGTGGTCAAGCGGTTGCCGCGCGTGGTGATCGTTACCGCCGCGCTTCTGGTCGCTACCCTCGTCGTCATCATGTTCATGCCGCGCCTTTACGAGTCCTCGGCCTCCATCCTGGTCGAGCCGCGCAGCAACGTCTATTTCCGCTCGGCTGGTGAGCAGGCTCCCGCAAGCTCGAGCGGCGATGCCGGCGTCGTTTCCAGCCAGATCGAACTGATCAAGTCGCGCGACACGCTGCTGACTGTCGTCGACAAGCTGGGCCTGCGCTCGGTTCCTGAATTCAACGGCACTGGCGCCGGAGGCTTCTCACCGCTCGCTGTCGTCTCGCAGCTGCTCGGGCGCAAATCGACGCCTGTCAGCGTCGACGAGGTGGTGCTCAATGCGCTTTACGACCGCCTGACCGTCATCCAGGAGCGCGACTCGCGGCTCATTTCGGTGCTGGTGCGCTCGACCGACCCGCAACTGGCGGCCGACATCGCCAATGCCGTGGCCGATGCCCATGTCGCCCGTCGCGCCGAGCTTTCCCTGTCCGACACCGCCGAAGCCTCTGGTTGGCTGGCCGACGAGATCGCCAAGCTGCGGGTGTCGGTCACCGCGGCCGAGACCGCCGTCGCCAATTTCAAGGTCGACAACGACCTGTTCATCGGCTCCAACAATACCAGCCTTGCCGACCAGCAGCTGTCCACCATCGCCGCCCAGATCAACGCCGCCCAGGAGCGCAAGAATACTGCGCTGTCACGGGCTGCGCTCATCCGCGGCATGATCGAGCAGGGCCAGCCCATCGATGGCGTGGCCGATGTCCGCGAATCCGTCGTTATCCAGCAGCTCAGCCAGGAGAAGGCGCGCCTGCAGGGCGAAAAAGCCCAGCGCTCGGCCACGCTGCTCAGCAATCACCCCACCATCCAGGCGCTGACCGCACAGATCGCCGAACTGAACAACCAGATCAGCCTTGAAGGCCGTCGCGTGGCCGATGCGCTCGAAGCCGAAGCGCAGATCGAGGCCGACCTTGAGGCATCTTTGCGCGCCGACATGACCCGCGCCAAATCCTCCGCCTCCACCGCGACGCAGGACAACGTGACGCTCGATGGCCTCGAGCGCGAAGCCAAGGCGCAGCGCGACCTGCTTGAAAGCTACCTGCAGCGCCACAGCGAAGCCGTGTCGCGTATCCAGTCCAGTTCGGCCTTGCCCGATGTGCGCGTCGTCAGCGTCGCCGCGCCCTCTGTTTCCCCCGCCTCGCCCAAGACGCAGCTCATCCTCCTGGCGGTTGGCCTCGTGGCGCTCGCCACCCAGGTTGGCATTATCGTCTTTGGCGAGCTGGTTTCCGGGCGGGCCATCGTGCCGGTCCGCGACACCATGCGCAGCCAGGACGAACTCGACGAAGTTCCCTTCGTCGAGGCGGAACTGGAACCGGAACAGCGGTGGGAAGAGCCGGTCGGCGATCTCGAGCCGGTAGAGCCAGTAGCCGAGCTCGATGAGACGGTGCCGGATGCTCCCGCGGCGGACATGGACACGGCGCCGATGCCGGAGGAGCACCAGACAGCGGAAGTCGAGCGCTTCATCCAGACCCTGACCCGCGCCAGCGAGTCCGCTCCAGAGCCCGCGCCGGAGCCGGTGGCGGCAACGGTCCAGACGCGCCCGGAGCGGCGTCCAGCGGCGCCCGCGGAACTGCCGGGCATCGTCGCCTCTGCCGACCTCACTGCCGATCTGGTGCTGGGCCGCACCCACCTGCTGATCCTGGCCGCGCATGCCGCCAATGCCGATTGCGAAATCCTGGCCGAAAAGCTCGTCACCGATGCCCTGGCGCGGGGCCTCAGCGTGGCCCTGGTCGATGCCGGCAGTGCCCGTGCGGGCGACGAGCCCGGCCTTGCCGATCTCAGCCTCGATGCTGCCAGCTTCGGCGACGTGGTGCAGAAATCCGCCGATAACAGTTTTGCCGAAGTGCCGTGGGGGCAGGGCCGCATCATCGATCGCAATTCGACTAAGCCGCTGACCCTGGTGGAGGCGCTGGGCGATAT
Organism: Devosia sp.; assembly: GCF_014860165.1. Lineage (GTDB taxonomy): Bacteria > Pseudomonadota > Alphaproteobacteria > Rhizobiales > Devosiaceae > Devosia. The sequence goes on along the minus strand of NZ_JACZKG010000028.1, from coordinate 72,847 downwards.
CTATGAAGTGGTGGTGCTGATGACGGGCCGGGTGGGGGCCACCTCAACCCTGCCACTGTTCGATAGCCTCGACGGACGCCTGGTGCTCGTCGCCGGCAGCGACGATGACTTCGACGCCGTCGGTCAGACGCGGGAAAAGCTGTTGTCCGCCGGTTTCCATCGCTGCGAAATCGTCGCCGCGCCCACCCGCGTCGCTGCCTGATCCGTCATGTCAGCCAAATATGCGGCCATCAGAGCGCTGTTCGAGGCCCTGTGGCTATCGCGCCTGCCGGGCCTGCTCCGGGCGCTGTCCTCCTCGCGCGGGGTGATCTTTACCCTGCATCGCGTCTTGCCCGAGGAGCCGGCCGACTTCTCACCCAATGCGATCCTGCAGGTGCAGCCGGCTTTCCTCGACTATGTCATCGAGCGTGTGCGCGATCTCAAGCTCGATATCGTCAGTCTCGACGAAGCCCTTGAGCGCCTCGCCGCGCCCAAGCCCGGCCGCCGCTTCGTGGTGCTGACCTTCGACGATGCCTACAAGGACAATCTCCGCCACGCTCTGCCCATCCTGCGCCGCCACGAGGCGCCGTTCACCCTCTATGTGCCGACCGCGCTGGTCGATGGCGTGGGAGAACTCTGGTGGCAGGCCATCGAGGACATTCTCGCGCGTCAGGACGCCATCGCCATGACCTCGGAGGGGGAAACCGACTATGTCGATACCCGCACCGTGGGGCAGAAGCGCGAGGCATTCGACACGCTCTACTGGCAGATGCGGCGCATGCCCGAGGCCGAGCGGGTGAACCTAGTCCGCAGTTTCGCTACCGCCTATGGCTATGACCTCGACAAGCAGTGTCGCACGCTGATCATGGACTGGCAGGAACTGCGGCTCTTTGCCGGCGATCCGCTTTGCACGATAGGCGCCCACACCGTGCATCACTACGAGCTGGCCAAGCTGCCTATCGAGCAGGCGCGCAGCGAAATGGCGCAGTCGGCCGACATCATCGCCGCCCAGTTCGGCCAGCGTCCGGCGCACTTTTCCTATCCGCTGGGCGGCCCGCTTTCGGCCGGCCAGCGCGAATTCGACCTGGCGCGCGAGCTCGGCTTCAAGTCGGCGGTCACCACGCGCCCCGGTGGCCTCTATGCCCGCCACGCCAAGGCGCCGCATGCTTTGCCGCGCGTCTCGCTCAACGGATACTTTCAGTCCCGCCGCTATGTCGATGTTTTTGCGACAGGCGCCATCTTCTCGGCCATGGGTAGACTGACGGGGTAGGAGGCAGGGTGATGGATTACGGCAGAAGGACAATGGCTGGCGAGGAACCCCTCCTGCGAGCAGCGGTGAGGCGGGCCGAGATCGCCATTACCACCGAAGTCCGCAGGGCAATTCCCGACGCCAGGGTCACATCGTTCGGCGCCATTGATCTCTATCCGAGCTGCCTCGCCTTCTGGATTTGCGTGGCCACCGATGCCCAGCGCGACAGCCTGCTGGGGGACGCCGCCTTCGCGGACAGGATGCGGCGCATCGTTGCTGATTGCGGCTACCCGGCAGACAGCGTTGACCGGGTCGGCTTCACGTCGGAATCCGACGAGACGGTGGATCGGGACTGGGCGGGAAACTGGTACCACGCGATGAAGTAGGTCTTGGGTCTACGCGTCCGGCTTGGCCATCCAGCGGATGATCCACATGGCTGGGAACAGCCAGCCCATCCCCGCCACGATGAAATAGGGCATCAGGATCCAGATCGGCAGGTCGGGAGGAAACGCCAGGTAGACTGACGTGAAGACGGACAGCCAGGCCACGATCGAGCCGAGGATCAACACTATTCCGAGAGCCTTGCGGCTGCGCTGGGTCATGCGGCATCGCGCCTATTGCGGGGACGTTGGCTTCGGGCATACCACTCCCGTTCGCCCACCGACACCGGGAAACCGCCGTGACATCAGTCCAAAACGCCGCACTCAGTCAGACCCGCATAGCGGGCGACCGGCTGCGCCCCGTGCGCATCTGGCTTTATGGCATGGCCGCCTTCGTGCTGCTGATGGTGGTCGTCGGCGGCATTACCCGCCTCACCGAATCGGGCCTCTCCATCACCAGCTGGAAGCCGATATCCGGCACCATCCCGCCCCTCAATGACGCTCAGTGGCAGGCCGAGTTCGAGGCCTACCAGCAGATCCCGCAATATGAGGTCAACAATTCCTGGATGACGGTGGATGACTTCAAGGTCATTTTCTTCTGGGAGTACCTGCATCGCCTGCTCGGTCGCGTGCTCGGCGTGCTGTTTGCCGTGCCCTTCCTGGTGTTCCTCGTGCAGAAGCGGTTCACGCCGCAACTGGCCTGGCCGCTATTCGGCCTGTTCATCTTGGGCGGCTTCCAGGGCGCGCTGGGCTGGTGGATGGTCTCGTCCGGCCTTACCGAGCTGACCTCGGTGTCGCAATATCGCCTGGCTGCGCATCTCACCGCGGCCTCGCTGCTGTTCATCGCGCTGGTCTATGTGCCGCGCTCGCTCGAGCCGGGACGCGTCGCCGGGCGTGTTGCCAGCCGCAACCTCTGGGCGGCGACCATTCTGCTGGTGCTGATCATCCTCCAGATCGGGGCAGGGGCCTTCGTGGCTGGGCTGGATGCCGGCATGGGCTACAATACCTGGCCGCTGATGGACGGCGCCATCATCCCCAATGGCCTGGGCGTGATGCAGCCGCTGTGGCGCAATCTATTCGAGAATGCGCTGACCGTGCAGTTCATCCATCGCGGCATCGCCTACATCATTGTGGCCTATGTGGCGCTGATGTTGTGGCGTCAGCACAGGGCCGGCGGATTTGCCGGCATACATGGCTGGCTGCCGCGCCTGGGCGCGCTGGTTCTGTTGCAGGTCGGTCTCGGCATCGCCACGTTGCTGAGCGCGGTCCCAATCTCCCTGGCCGTCGGCCACCAGGCGCTGGCCTTCATGCTGGCGGGGGTGACGATGGCCTATATCGCCGATATGCGGCGGGCGTCTTAGGGGGAGGTCGGGACGCAGCGCCGGGTGAGGGGGCCTTGCTCCGTCCCCGAATATGGCTTGCCACCCATCCGCAACCTCGTTCCCGCGAAGGCGGGAATCCATTCTTCCCTTCGACCCCAACAGCAAGAGTGGATTCCCGCCTCCGCGGGAATGACGCAGTGATAGGAGGCGGGAGCGGAGGAGCACGGTAATATAATACCGCAACAGTAACCCATTGATTTCACGTCACAAAATCAACCCCCTTGACGACATCAGGAATCCCCCCTAAACGAGCCGCCGAACGTGCCGCTTTCTCCCTTGGATGAAGGCTGCAAGCCCCAAGAAATCTAGGGAATTCAAGCATGAGCACTTACTCGGCAAAACCGAGCGAGATCGAAAAGAAGTGGGTCCTGATCGACGCCGATGGCCTCGTCGTGGGCCGCGTCGCTTCGATCATTGCCAGCCGCCTGCGCGGCAAGCACAAGCCGACCTTCACCCCCCACATGGACATGGGCGACAACATCGTTGTCATCAATGCCGACAAGGTGAAGCTCACCGGCCGCAAGCTGGACCAGCACAAGTTCTACTGGCACACCGGCTTCCCCGGCGGCATCAAGGACCGGACGGCTCGTCAGCTCCTGGAAGGCCGTTTCCCCGAGCGCGTGCTCGAGAACGCCGTCCGCCGCATGATGCCGGGCGGCCCGCTGACCCGTGCCCAGCTCAAGAACCTCCGCGTCTATTCGGGCGCCGAGCATCCCCATGAAGCGCAGAACCCGGCCAAGCTGGACGTTGCTGCGATGAATCCCAAGAATGCGCGGGTGAAGTAATATGGCCGAAACCATCAACTCCCTCGAAGACCTCGGCACCTCGACTGTCGCTCCGGTTGTGAACACCGCTCCGGTGCACGTCCAGAAGCTCGACGCCCAGGGCCGCGCCTATGCCACCGGCAAGCGCAAGAACGCCGTTGCTCGCGTCTGGATCAAGCCGGGCAAGGGCAAGCTGGTCATCAATGGCCGTGAATTCGCCACCTACTTCGCTCGCCCCGTCCTGCAGCTCATCGTCAAGCAGCCGATCGTCGCGACCGAACGCACCGACCAGTACGACGTCGTCGTCACTGTCGCCGGTGGTGGTCTCTCCGGCCAGGCCGGTGCCGTTCGTCACGGCATCTCCAAGGCGCTGAACTACTTCGAGCCCGCTCTGCGCCCGATCCTCAAGAAGGGCGGCTTCCTGACCCGCGACAGCCGCGTCGTCGAACGCAAGAAGTACGGCAAGGCCAAGGCCCGCAAGTCGTTCCAGTTCTCCAAGCGCTAAGCTTCGGATCGTTTTTTGGAGAGGGCCGGGAAACCGGCCCTTTCTTTTTGTCTGGAGCTTCCCACTTCTGGCCTCCGTGGATTTTGAACCGTCCGGACCATGCAGATTCTCATTACCCGTTTCCACCTTCTGCTGCTGACCGTGACGCTGGCCATTACCGGGGTTGCCGCCTTTCGCATTCCCGCCGACCATGTCTATCAGGCGCATTGGCAGGGCAGCACGCCCGACTGGCTCTGGCCGCGAGCGGTCATCTTCGTCGCTCCGCTCGTCGAGGTTGCACTACTGGCGGTCTTCCTTCTGCTCGGGCGTTCGCTGACCAAAAACCAGTATGCCAAGTCCCAGCACATACTCGATCCCGCCCTGACGCTGCTGTTGGCCGTGGTGACCGCCACCCAGCTCGGGCTGCTGCTGTCCGGCATCGGCTCCGACCTCGATTTTGTCCGCCTGACAGCTTTCGGCCTGGGCGCGGCGCTGCTGTTGCTCGGCGTGGTGCTGTTCGAGGCTGAGCGCCACACCTATGCCGGCCTGCGCATGCCCTGGCCCGTGCGCTCCGACTTCGCCTGGAGCGTGGTGCATCGGGCAACGGGGCTCGCCTATGGCGCCGCCGGCCTGGCCCTGTTGGCCATGGCGTGGTTCGATATGGGCATGGGCCTGCTCGTCGCCGGTTTCGCCGCTTCCCTCCTGGCGCCCGCGCTGCTCGCCGGAATCATCACCCTGGCAATGCGCGCCCGCTAACGCGCCTTTTTTGTCTCGCGCGGTCGCCCTGCTACGCTCATGCCATAGCCTGTCAGCAGCCCATGGCACACGGGCCGGACAACCAAACCGGAGACATCCCATGCTCGACCATATCGGCCTTCGCACCAAGCAGTTTGACGGCCTGCTGGCCTTTTACCGGGCGGCCCTGGCACCCCTCGGCTATACCGTGATGATGGAATATCCGGGCACGGCAGGCCTCGGACGCGACTATCCCGATTTCTGGATCGGCGCCGACGACAAGGGCGGCTCCAACATCCACCTGGCCTTCAAGACCGACGACCGTTCCGTGGTGGATGCCTTCCATGCAGCGGCGCTCGCCAATGGCGGCAAGGACAACGGCGCTCCGGGGCTACGCGACTATACCCCGAGCTACTATGCGGCCTTCGTGCTGGACCCGGACGGGAACAACCTCGAAATCGTCTGCAGCAAGGAATAGGGGGGCGCCGGCGCCTAGCTGACCAGCTTGAGCGCCGGCTTGATCTTCCTGGTCTTCTTCACCTTCGGCACGCGCGGCACGTAGTTGGCCATCACCCGCTCGATGACCTTGATCGCCTTTTCCGTGCCGTTTTCGCCCTGCAACTGTTCGGCAATATCGGCGGCGTTGCGGCGGTAATCCTGGTTGGTCGACAGGTCCGCCAGGGCGCCGGCGAGGATTTCCGAAGTCAGTTTGCGCAGGCGCACGGGTTTGGGTCCGCAGCCCAGCTCGAAAACGCGCCGTCCCCAATAGGGCTGGTCGACCGTCTGCGGCACAACGAAGGTTGGCCGGCCCAGATGCAGGCCCGCCGAAGTCGTGCCGGCCCCGCCATGATGAACGACAGCCGACACATATTTGAACAGCTTGTCGTGCGGCGCCTTTTCGATGGCGAAGATTGTGTCGGGCAGGTCATGTGGGTTGATGCCGCCCCAGCCGCGGGCCACCACGGCGCGGCCGCCCCACATGCTTACCGCTTCCTTGAGGATCTTGGTATTGCGCTCGGCCCCGAACGGCATCGAGCCGAAGCCGATATAGACCGGCGCCGGCCCCTCCGAGAGGAATTTCTGGAACTCCGGCGACGGCTGCCAGTCGGTGCGGTCGCGCAGGTTCCAGTAGCCGGTGACGATGGCGCTCTTGGGCCAGTCGCGCGGACGCGGGGAGACCACGGGCGAGTAAGGGTAGAGCGTCGTCAGTGCCGTGCCGTCGGTATTGCGGAAAAACCCGCCCTTCTTGCGCGCCTCCAGCCCCATCAACTCGCGGCGCAGCTTGTTGCGCGGCAGGTTGTAGTAAATCTGCTGCACGGTCATGGCCGTGTAGCTCAGCTTGTTGAAGGCGGGCCCGAAGTCGGCACCATAATCGTAGTAGATGCAGAGCGGGAACTCGCTGGTCGAGTTCAGCGGCTGCAGGGCGACCATGATGGCCGGAATATGCAACGCCTCGGCAATGTCGATGCCGAAGCTGGTATTCATGTTGAGGATAAGCATGTCGGCGCCCTGGCACATATGCCAGGCATGCCGCGCCGCCGTATCGACGATCTGCTGGCCCTGCCGCAAGAGGGATGGGCCGTTGATGAGCATGGACTGGCTCATCGCATTTTCGAATCGCTGCTGGGTCAGGAAGGACTGGATCGAAGGTCCCAGCGTGTGGAACTCGATGCCGTAACCTTCCACCATGCCCTGGAATTCTTCGGAGGCCCCCAGGACGACCGAGTAGCCGCGCTCCTTGAGGGAGATGGCAAGGGCCAGATAGGGTTGAACGTCGCCTTGCGTGCCGATCGTCACCAGGGCAATGCGCTTCAAAGTCTTACCTCACCATACACCGCTCTGGAGCCGAAGGTTGGCGTCCCCCGGACCATTTACAATACCCCGAGGAGGATTTATGAACGGCCTGTCGATAGCTGATTTCCTTTACAAAAATCGCATCTGAAGGGCAAGGGACATGCAGTCTCTGTACACTGTTGCTAGGGTTGGAGCCTCGCTCGCCGGCAGTGCAGTGGCCCGCGTCGCCCTTGCAATCGCCGGCGTTGCCCTTGCAACCGCCCGCGCTGCCCTCGTGGCGGCGGCAAACGCCCGTTAGCTCTTCCCATCTGGCCCATCTCGGGCAGGGAAGAGCCGAACACGATATTCCGGCCGCAAGCAGGCCGTTTAACCCGTCCACAACCATAATTCCGCGATAATCACGGCCTCAATGTGAGGCGTGGCGCATTTGCAGCGCGTCGCGGCCAGTCAGGTCCCAAAAAGGACCGTCGAGGAAATCATGAGCGCCGACTTCCATAAAATCCGCCGTCTTCCCCCCTACGTCTTTGCCCATATCGATCCGCTCAAGGCCAAGGCGCGCGCCGAAGGCGTGGACGTCATCGATCTGGGCATGGGCAATCCGGACATGCCGACGCCCCAGCACATCGTCGAGAAGCTGCAGGAGACCGTCAAGGACGGCCGCACCCACCGCTACTCCACCTCGCGCGGCATTCCCGGTCTGCGCAAGGCCCAGGCGAGCTACTATGGCCGCCGCTTTGGCGTGAAGCTCAATCCCGATACGCAGGTCGTGGCGACCCTGGGCTCCAAGGAGGGTTTCGCCAACATGGCCTCGGCCATCACGGCGCCGGGCGACGTGGTGCTGGTGCCCAACCCGACCTATCCCATCCATTCCTTCGGCTTCATCATGAGCGGCGGCGTCGTCCGATCCATGCCCGCCGATCCGAATGAAGACTTCATGCGCTCGCTCGATCGCGCCGTGCGGCACTCCATTCCCAAGCCCATCGCGCTGGTGTTGAACTACCCGGCCAACCCAACCGCCTATACTGCCTCGCTCGATTTCTACACCGAGGTGGTCAAGTACTGTCGGGCCAATGACATCTTCATCCTCTCCGATCTCGCCTATTCCGAGATCTACTTCGATGAGAACGATCCGCCGCCATCGGTGCTGCAGGTGCCCGGCGCCATCGACATCACGGTCGAATTCACCTCGATGTCCAAGACCTATTCCATGCCCGGCTGGCGCGTCGGCTTCGCCGTGGGCAATGAACGCCTGATCGCGGCGCTCGCGCGCGTGAAGTCCTATCTCGACTATGGCGCCTTTACCCCCATCCAGGTGGCGGCCACGGCGGCCCTCAATGGCTCGGACGACGTCATCGAGGAAGTGCGCAAGATCTACAAGCACCGACGCGACGTGCTGGTCGAGAGCTTCGGCCGCTCGGGTTGGGACATTCCGGTGCCCAAGGCCACCATGTTCGCCTGGGCGCCCATCCCGGCCCAGTTCGCCCATCTGGGCTCGCTCGAATTCGCCAAGCTGCTGATCCGGGAGACCGGCGTCGGCGTCGCGCCGGGCGTCGGCTTCGGCGAATATGGCGACCAGTATATCCGCCTCGCCTTCGTCGAGAACGAACAGCGCATCCGCCAGGCGGCGCGCAACATCAAGAAGCTGCTGGGTTCCCAGACCGGGGCCGGGAACGTGGTTCCCCTGGTGGGATAACGCGCCCACCGTCTCGCACTAATCCCTCATCCGGCAGCGCCGGATGAGGGCATGCCGAAACCGGGTAACCACACCACACTCCTATTGACGGCTAGGCGAATTCCTATGCAGATGGCGCCACCATGAGTGACATCGCCTCCTTTCGCCAATCCGTCGAATCCTTCATCTCCGCCCGCGGCTGGACGCCGACCCGGTTTGGCCGCACCGTTGCGGGCGATCCGCTGTTCGTGTTCGACCTGCGCGAGGGCCGCGAACCGCGCTCCGATACGCGCGCCCGCATCCTCAAGGCCATGCAGGATTTCGGCGATGGCGAGACCCAGGCGCCGCTGCGCGTCGGCGTGGCCGGCCTTGGCAATGTCGGCGCCACGCTCGTCCGCATCCTCCAGAAGGACGGCGCCGAACTCACGAAAAAACTGGGGCGCCAGCTCGTCGTGACGGCCGTTGCCGCGCGCTCGCGTTCCCGCGACCGCGGCATTGATATTTCCGGCCTCGAGTGGTTCGACGACCCGGTGGCACTGGCCAAATCCGACGGCATCGATCTCTTCGTCGAGCTGATCGGCGGCGAAGACGGTCCCGCGTTTGCGGCCGTGAAGGCCGCGCTTGAAATCGGTAGGCCAGTGGTCACCGCCAACAAGGCACTGCTGGCCAAGCATGGCGTGACCCTGGCCCGCATGGCCGAGGAATCGGGCGCCCAGCTCGGCTTCGAGGCCGCTGTCGCCGGTGGCATCCCCGTCATCAAAACCCTGCGCGAGGGATTGGGCTCGGCCCGCATCGCCAAGGTGTTCGGCATCATGAACGGCACCTGCAACTATATCCTCACCCGCATGGGCAACGAGGACATCAGTTTCGCCGATTGCCTGAAGGATGCGCAGGCTTTGGGCTATGCCGAGGCCGACCCGACCTTCGATGTCGAGGGTTTTGACACCGCCCACAAGCTCTCGATCCTCGCCACCCTGTGCTTCGGCTACGAGATCGCCCCCGACCAGATCCGGGTCGAGGGCATTTCCCGCATCACCCAGCACGACATCAAGGTGGCCGCCGAACTGGGCTACAAGATCAAGCTGCTCGGTATCGCTCAGCGCACCGATGAGGGCATCGAGCAGCGCGTGCATCCCACCTTCGTGCCCAAGGGCAGCGCCATTGCCGGCGTCGATGGGGTGATGAACGCGGTGGCCCTCGAAACCGACCATGTGCACGAACTGCTGCTGGCCGGCCCCGGCGCCGGCGGCCCGCCGACGGCGTCCTCGGTGCTGTCGGATATCCTCGATATCGCCCGCGGCACGCGCGTGCCGCCGCTTGGCGTGCCCAGCGAGGAACTGCTGCCCTACAAGCAGGCCCCGATGCGCGCCCATGACGGGGGCTACTATATCCGCCTCAACGCCAAGGACGTGCCCGGCGCTCTCGCCGCCATTGCCAGCCGCATGGCCGAGCACGCCATTTCCATCGACTCCGTCATCCAGCGGTCGGATTTGAACGCTAAGGCAGTGGCGCTGGATGGCTCGCCCACCCGCACCGTGGTGATGATCACTCAACAGACTTTGGAATCGGCTGTGCGTGAATCGCTTGCGCAGATCGCCGCCGACGGGTTTATCGTGGGTGAACCGCAGTTGATCCGGATCGAAACGCTCTGACACCCGTCTCGGGCAAGTCTGGCCCGGGGGGAACCAAGATGAAGCTGAGCAAGGTCGAGGGCGACAAGAGCCCCGCCAATCTTCACCGCAGCCTGACCCTGGAGCTGGTGCGCGTCACCGAGCGCGCGGCCATCGCGGCTGCCGAATGGCGCGGCAAGGGCGACGAGCAGGCCGCCGACGAGGCTGCCGTCAAGGCCATGAAGGCCGAACTCGACCGCGTCTCCATTTCCGGCCGCATCGTCATCGGCGAAGGCGAAGCCAATGAGTGCGACGATCTCTTCATTGGCCAGTCCGTCGGAAACGGGCAGGGGCCGGAAGTCGACATCGCCGTCGACCCGCTGGAAGGCGTCACCCTCTGCGCCAAGAACCAGCCCGATTCGATCGTGGTCCTGGCAATGGCCGAGCGCGGCGGGCTGCTGAACGTCGCCCGCAATGTCTACATGCACAAGATTGCCATCGGCGCCGAATATGCACCCGGCACCGTCCATATCGACTGGACGGCCACCGAAAATGTCCGGGCCCTCGCCAAGGCCAAGGGCGTGCCGCTGAGCGAAATTACCGCCATCGTGCTCGACCGACCGCGCCATGCCGGCCTGATCGAGGAACTGCGCACCACCGGCGTCGCCGTCAAGCTGATCAGCGACGGCGACATTGCCGGCGTCATCCACGCGGTCAATACCGAGGATACCGGCATCGACATCTATCTCGGCTCCGGCGGCGCCCCTGAGGGCGTCCTCGCCGCTGCGGCGCTGCGCTGCATCGGCGGCCAGATGCAGGGCAAGCTCATCCTCGACACGCCCCCCAAGCGCGAACGCGCCCGCGCCATGGGCATCGAAGACCCGAACCGCATCTATGACGTGAGCGAGCTGGCCGCCGGCGACGTGCTGGTGGCCGCTACCGGCGTCACCGACGGCACCTTGCTCGAAGGCGTCCGCCTGCGGCGCAATTCCGTCCAGACCAGCACCATCGTCATGCGCTCCTGGAGCCAGACCGTGCGCTGGATCAAGGCGAGGCACGCACGGTAGCGTTCCCCCCCACCGGCCGTCACCCTCGGGCTTGACCCGAGGGCTCTTCACTTGCCGGGTTACGGGAAGTGCAACGCCCTCGGGTCAAGCCCGAGGGTGACGATCCAGTTTTTGAAGTGCCGCTGGTTCACGCCCGGCTCTTCCCACCACCTCCCAAATCGCCTACCTCTGCCCCATGCTCGATGCGCCGCGCCCTTTCCTCGACGTCTCCCGCTCGGTTACCGGCCGCGCGTGGATCGACCGGCTCGATGCCACCACCACCCGCATAGCCACTGCCATCTCGCAGCGCACGGGCATTTCCGAAATTCTCGCCCGCGTCATCGCCGCCCGCGGGGTGGGCCTGGACGAGGCCGAGGCCTATCTCGAACCCACCATTCGCGGGCTGATGCCCGATCCCTCCACGTTGACGGCCATGGATGCGCTGGCCGACCGGCTCGCCAGGGCCATTACCGACAACGAGTCCATTGCCCTGTTCGGCGACTATGACGTCGACGGCGCCTGCTCCTGCGCGCTCATGGCGCGCTATCTGCGCCATTTCGGCATCGAGCCGCAGGTGCATATCCCCGACCGCATCTTCGAGGGCTATGGCCCCAACGTCGCCGCCATGGACAAGCTGATCGATGCCGGCGCGACGCTGATCATCACCCTCGACTGCGGCACCACCAGTGACGGTCCAATTGCCCATGCGCGGGGCAGGGGTGCCGACGTGCTGGTCATCGACCACCATCTCTCCGACCACGAGCTTCCCGACGCCACGGCTTTGGTCAACCCCAACCGCCCCGACGATATCTCCGGACTCGGCTATCTCTGCGCCGCCGGCGTCACCTTCATGGTGCTGGTGGCGGTCAACCGCACGCTGCGCAATCGGGGTGATACCGGCCTGCCGGATCTGCTCAAGCTGCTCGACCTGGTGGCGCTGGCCACGGTCTGCGACGTGGTTCCGCTTACCGGGCTCAACCGCGCCTTTGTCGTCCGTGGTCTGGAGGTCGCCCGGCGCGGCGACAACAAGGGCATCGCGGCCCTCGCTTTGGCGGCGCGGCTCAGCGGACCCATCAACCCCTATCATCTCGGCTTTCTGATCGGTCCGCGCATCAATGCCGGCGGCCGTATCGGCAATGCCGCCATGGGCACGGAACTCCTGACCATCGACGACGAGCATCACGCCCTCGCCATCGCCGCCCGGCTCGACGAACTCAATTCCGAACGGCAGCGCATCGAGGTGGAGGCGGTGGAAGAAGCCGCCGCCGTCGCGGAGATGGAAATCGGCAGCGGCGAGGGGCCACCGGTCCTCGTCCTTGCCTCCGCCAACTGGCATCCGGGCGTCGCCGGCCTCATTGCCGCCCGCCTGCGCGAGCGCTTCGAGCGCCCCGCCTTCGCCATTGCCCTCGGGCCGGACGGCGCCGGCACCGGCTCCGGCCGCTCCATGCCGGGCGTCGACCTCGGCCGCGCCGTCATCGAGGCGGTGGAGCGAGGCCTCATTGCCAAGGGTGGCGGCCATGCCATGGCGGCGGGGGTCACCATCAAGCCGGGGCAACTCGGCGCGTTCCGCTCTTTCCTCGCTGACGCGCTGTCGCTCGACGTCACCGCGGCCCGCGCTGCCACGGCGCTTGCCGTCGACGCCGCGTTGACCGCGCGCGGCGCCAGCCTCGATCTGGTGCATGATCTGGAGCGGGCAGGGCCCTTCGGCGCAGGCAATCCCGGCCCGGTCTTCGCCTTTCCTGCCCACCGCGCCAAGTTCGCCCAGGTCGTCGGCAAGGGCGGCCATGTCAGCTTCGCGCTGGTCTCGGAAGATGGCGCCCGCCTCAAGGCCATCGCCTTCCGCGCCGCCAATACCGCCATCGGCGATGCTCTGCTGCGCGACGGCGACTCCGCGTTCCACTTCGCCGGCTCGCTCTCCATCGATCACTACCAGGGCCGCGAGCAGGTGCAATTCCGCCTGACGGACCTCGCCAGGCCCAAGGCCTAGCCCGCCGCTCGGCCCCCGCTAGCCTATTGAAACTGCTGCTTGCATATCCATTTATCACCGCTAGAGTGTGGTGGTGGGCATGCTTGAGACGCGCTGTTTTTCATCGCTTGTTGCTGTGCCACCGATGCTCAGATTGAGGCGGTCGCGCAAGCGCTGCCACCAGGTTTTTAATTTGGATCAAGCGGCACGATGACCAAGTCAGTAGCTGACAACACCAATACCGGCGTAACGCCCTGGACCAGCTTTGCCTCCTGGGCAATCGAACGCATTGGCGTCGCGCTCATCGGCAAGCCCCGCCACGGCGCCCTGACCGTCATCTTTCCCAATGGCCGTACGCGCACCGTCGGCAATCCGTCGACCGGCGAGCACGCCATCCTGCGCCTCAACAATTTCCGGGTTCTGAGCGAGGCCATGCAGCGCGGCACGGTCGGCTTCGCCGCTGCCTATATGGCAGGCGATGTCGAGGCGGACGACCTGACGGCCCTGTTCCGCTTCTTCCTGCAGAATCGCGACATGTTCGAGAACGCCAATCCGGGGTTTTTCCGACGCGCCGCGGGCGACCTGCATTATCACCTGTCGCGCCGCAACACGCTCGAAGGCTCAAAGAAGAACATTGCCGAGCACTACGACCTCGGCAACGACTTCTATGGCCAATGGCTCGATCCATCCATGACCTATTCGTCGGCAGTCTTCACGTCGGGGGATCAGAGCCTGGAGGAAGCCCAGCTCGCCAAATATCACCGTGTGGCTGACATGGCTGGCATCACCGAAGGCTCCTCGGTGCTGGAGATCGGCTGCGGCTGGGGAGGCTTCGCCGAAACCGTGGCGCGCGACTACAAGGCCAACCTGCGCGGCATCACCCTGTCGGCCGAACAGCTCAAGTTCGGGCTGGAGCGGCTGGCGCGGCAGGGCCTCGACAAATATGCCACCCTGGTCTTCGAAGACTATCGCCACACCGAGGGTCAATACGACCATATCGGCTCCATCGAGATGATCGAGGCCGTGGGCGAGGACAACTGGCCGAGCTATTTCCAGACCATTCACGATCGACTGAAGCCCGGCGGCACGGCCGCCATCCAGGCCATCACCATCAACGAGGCCGATTTCGACGGCTATCGCAGCGGTCCGGACTTCATCCAGCGCTACATCTTCCCCGGTGGCATGCTGCTGACCAAGACGGTGATGCAGGAGTTCGGCGACAAGTACAATCTCGTGCTCGAAAACGTCGAAACCTTCCGCCTCAGCTATGCCCGTACGCTCAAGCTCTGGCGCGAACGCTTCCTCGAGCGCTGGCCGATGATCGCCCCGCTCGGCTATGACGAAGAATTCAAGCGCAAATGGGTCTATTACCTCAGCTATTGCGAGGCGGGCTTCACCGAAGGCTCGATCGACGTCGGGATCTATCAGTATCGCAAGCCGGCTTAGGCCGCCGCTCGCTGTCTGACTCAAGCTCCCGCCACCAGATGCCGACGCCCGAAGCGGCGTTGTTGTCACAAACACTGAGGGAAGAGTTCCTGGTACGGCCACGGGGAATCGAACCCCGCTCTGCACCGTGAGAGGGTGCCGTCCTGACCGATAGACGATGGCCGCGAACCTAGGAACTTCTAACTTAGTATAGGCCATTCCCACTGAAGTAGGAATGGTACGCCCTAGGGGAGTCGAACCCCTCTCTGCACCGTGAAAGGGTGCCGTCCTAACCGATAGACGAAGGGCGCCTAAGCGCTGGTGGTCGTATAGTTGGGTGATTTCCGATGCGCAACCCCTTGTTGGCGCAAACGGGATTTTTTTAACAGCCCGAGAAAGTCACGGGCCGGTTGTAGCCGCGCGGGCGATCGCGCACGTCGACATGGATGAACTGCTTGCCCGGATAGCAGCCCAGCCCGCCCACGCTGCCGGTATTCATGGCAAAGGCGATGAGCTGGCCCTTGTCGACGCCGGGAATGTAGAAATCGGCGGCCATGCACCTGGTGTGATAGGAATTATCCGCGCCCCCGGCCGCCGAATTATGCTGGCCGTCCCGGTAGCCCGAGCTCATGATTACCTTCTTGCCGAAGTGACCCTCAAATTCCCAGATCAGGAAGCGCAGCTTGGGGGCGATGCAGAGCGCGTTGACCTCGCGGCTCGAGACGAAGGTGCCCCAGTCGCTGCGCTTGCCGGCATAGCCGGCGCCGCTGGAGCTGGCGAACATCGCCAGCGGCGCACAGGCCGCCAGCATGAAGACGGTGACCACGAGGGCGGCAATGGAGCGGGTTGTGGTATGCATGGCGGCTTCCGAGTGACCGCCTGTTGCGCGGACGCAACAGGCAATGGCCCGTTCTGTGAAGTCGCTAAAATACCAGCGGTTTCGCTAACCCCCGGCTAAGCACAAGGGTTAGCGAAGCGTTAACGATCCGCTAGCACGGAATCACCACTTGCCGGTGTTCGGCATCGACAGCCACGGCTCCTGCGGGGGCAGGGACCCGTCCTGGATCAGCTCCACGGAGATCCCGTCCGGCGAGCGCACGAAGGCCATGTGCCCGTCGCGTGGCGGCCGGTTGATGGTGACGCCCATATCCATAAGGTGCTGGCAGAGCTTGTAGATATCGTCCGTGCGATAGGCCAGGTGGCCGAAATTGCGGCCGCCGGTATATTCCTCCGGATCCCAGTTATAGGTCAGCTCCACCTCGCCGCCCGTGTCACCGGGCGCCCGCAGGAAGATCAGCGTATAGCGGCCCTTCTCGTTCTCGCTCCGGCGCACCTCCTCCAGCCCCAGCCCCTCGCAGTAGAAGCGCAGGCTGTCCTCGACATTGGTCACCCGGACCATGGTGTGCAGGTATTTCACGGTGCATTCCTCCTGTCGAAATCGATACCGGTGGCCTATCAAGCCCTGTCGTGCGCCGCAACCGGCGCAATTCCAAACAGACTCTTAACAATTGCATTTGAATCGGACACAGTGTGCTTCGTGTCTTGTGGTGTACCTCGCGGCGGCGGGGCGAGTAAAAAAGGGCTTTGGGAATATGGGGGCCAAGTTCACTGGCGAAGGCGATGATGCCGCGATGCTGTCCGAAGAGGCAGGGTCGGCGAGCCGTGGCCATGCCCTGTCCTCCGGTGAAGCCGGTCCCGATGCGACCATCGAGGTCTCCGGCGCCATCAAATGGTTCGATGCCGGCAAGGGCTTCGGCTTCATCGTACCCGACAATGGCATGCCCGATGTGCTGCTGCATGTGACCTGCCTGCGCCGCGACGGCTACCAGACCGCCTATGAGGGGGCCCGCATTGTCGTCGAGGCCCTCAATCGCCCCGGCGGCCTGCAGGCCTTCCGCATCGTCTCGATGGATGAATCCACCGCCCGCCACCCCGCCCAGATGCCAGCGCCGCGCACCCATGTCGTGGTGGAGCCGACCTCCGGCATGGTGCGGCTCGAGGTCAAGTGGTTCAACCGCATCCGCGGCTTCGGTTTCCTCTCGGCCGGCGAGGGTACGCCCGACGTGTTCGTCCATATGGAAACCCTGCGCCGTTTCGGCATCACCGAACTCCGGCCGGGCCAGTATGTGTTGGTTCGCTACGGCAATGGCCCCAAGGGCCTTATGGTCGCCGAAATTCGGCCCGACGGTTGGGGCGACGCGCCGTCCTCCCACTAGGATCACTACTCTATGTTCATCTTTGCCCAAGGCTTCGCCCCGGTGCTCCGCCGCGCCGCGGTAGCGATGGCTATCGCCATGGTGGCCCTGCCGCTGGCGGCCTGCAGCGATGAGGGCAAGCTGGTGCTCCACACCGCCACCGGCGACTATGGCTTCAACGTCGAAGTCGTCGATACGCCCGAAAGCCGGGCCAAGGGGCTGATGTTCGTGCAGGAGCTCGCCGACGATGCGGGCATGCTGTTCGACTTCAAGGAGGAGCGCGAGGTTTCCTTCTGGATGCGCAACACCTTCATCCCGCTCGATATGATCTTCGTGGGGTCCGATGGGGTGGTGAAGACCATTCACGTCAACGCCCGGCCACATGACGTCACGTCCATTCCCTCGGAAGTGCCGGTGCAGTTTGTGCTGGAAATCCCCGGCGGCCGCTCGGTCGAGATCGG
Source organism: Devosia sp. (assembly GCF_014860165.1). Lineage (GTDB taxonomy): Bacteria > Pseudomonadota > Alphaproteobacteria > Rhizobiales > Devosiaceae > Devosia. The sequence continues at coordinate 55,705 of NZ_JACZKG010000028.1, read as the reverse complement.
CCTCGAGCCGGGCGACACGATGGAACACGCATTGGTGGGCAAGCCGGCGGACTGACTACAGCCGGTGGATGACCATGCAGTCGATCACCGCCCACAGATGCAGGCTGGCGCCGGTCACCACGAAGACATGCCACACCGCATTCTGAAACTTGAGCCTTTCCCACAGGTGAAAGACGATCCCCAGGGAATAGGTGACGCCACCCGCCAGCAGCAGCCACAAGGTGGTCGCTGGCAACGTCTGGGCCAGTGACTGGAACACCAGGATGCCGCTCCAGCCGATGGCGAGATAGAGAGCGATGGCCAGCCGCCCGAAGCGTTCGGGCACGATCAGCTTGAGCGCCACCCCGACCAGCGACGCGCCCCACACGAAGCTCGTCATCAGCACGCCCGTCGTGGTGCCGCCCAGCACAGCCAGGAACGGCGTATAGGTCCCGGCTATGAACAGGAAAATGGCCGCCTGGTCAAACCGCGCCAGCACCATCTTGATGGGCGATACCGGCCACAGATTATAGGCCAGCGACACGCCCAGCACGGCCACCAGCGAACCGACATAGACCACCAGGGCCGGGGCTACCTCCGGCGCGGTTTCAAGAATCGCAAAGGCCAGCAGGATCGACCCCGCGGCGATGGCGACGATAAGGCCGAACACATGGACCGCGCCGTCCACCACCAGTTCGGCGCGGCTATAGGGCCGCTGTTCGCGGCTCCACCATGAATATTTGGTCGCCGATTCCTGCACGGGCCTGCTCCTTGTCCCGAGTGTGGCGCCGGGAAGTCACCAGTTTATTGCATGGCCGTCGGATTGGTACGGCATCGTAAAGCCCACCTCAACGCATCTGGTGAATAACCGGTTGCCTCGCAAGGCCCGCACTTGACGCGTAACGCGACCGTTACTACTGCAGCGGACAACCTTACGGATACGCCATGCCGCCCATCGCCGTCCTGGTCGCTCTCGCTGACCCAACCCGTTGCCGCATCATTGAAATCCTGCACAAGGGGCCTCAACCGGTGCACATACTGGCTGGGTCGTTCGACATCAGCCGCCCGGCGATCTCGCGCCACCTGCGTGTGCTCAAGCAGGCAAGGCTGATCAGCGAGAAAAAGGCGGGGCGGGAAAATCGCTACGCGCTGCATGCCGCACGGCTGAAGCCGGTGCGCGATTGGCTGGACACGGTGCAGGGGGCGGCGACAAAGCCGGAGACGAGGCCGGTGGCGGACAAGGCCATCCGGGTTGCAGCCACGCCAGTGGCGACGTCAGCGGCCCCTAAAGCCCCGGCGCCGCAACCTCCGCAAAAGGCTGCATCCCAGATGGGCTTCGACTTTTAGTCCCGATACTCCACGCCCAATTCCTTGAGCGCCCGCCAGACCACGCGGCAGGTCTGCGGCCGGTGCCCGGGCGCATGCAGCAGGAAAATGTCGGGAATACCCGCAACCTTGGCCACTTCCAGCTTCGCACCCGTATCGGAAACGTTACGGATAATGCAGCCAAGGCGAGTGTGACCAAAGGTGATCGTAGCTTCGATGGCGGTGTTTCGGCGCGGTGCGATGCGGCGTTCGAGCTTGAGGGGCGACTTGCCGGCGAAGAGGGTAGTAAGGTCACGCATACCCTCCAGCTAGCGGGGTGGGCCTTGCCGAATTCTTAAGCCCCGCTATCCGCGACGAAACGCCGTTAGCGGCGCCCCAACCGCGTCCGCACAATTTTAGCGAGCCTTGGCCAGGTCGCGCTTGGTTGACGGACCACGCACCTGCGTCGAGGCCAGACTGGATCTCCCCTTAAGGAAACGCCCGGCGTCCGAATTCACGGGCCGGAAGCTCGACAATCCGCCAGACTATCAGCGAGAGGACAACGGTCATGGTCGCCGCCGCCGCCAGTTTCGGCCAGGTGCTGACAACGCCCAGTTTCTCAACAGCCAGATAGGCCAACGGGTGCAGCAGGTAGATGGGGTAACTCAGGGCCCCGACGATCTTCGCTGCCTCTCTGGCATAACCGGCTGGTTCCCTGAGATAGACCGCCGCGCACACGAAAGCGATCGTTGCTGCTGTCAGCGCGAGCCCGCGCCAGCCCAACAGCAGCTCGATCGGGTGGTCGGTCTCGGTATAGATGAGCAGGAACGGTGCGAGCGAAGCCAGCATGACCAGGGCTGGCCAAATGAGAGCCTTGGCTGGATACCGCTGAAAGACCGCGGCAAGCAGTGCCCCGGCCAGGATCGATTCTCGGCGGGACTTCTGGCTTCAGACATGCCGAGGTTCTACCGCCGCATGCCGATGCTGATGCCTTGTCCGGTACAGACATTGTAATTGATGCGCAGCGTGTCCCCGTGCATCTGGGCCCTTACGACGGTCTCGCAACGGTCGTCTTCCATGGTGACTTCATAGATGCTGCCATTTTCGGTGGGGAGCCGACGCACAGTGCCACCTTCAACAAACAGTTTGAATGGCCTGATCCCCGATACTTCAAGGCGGTAGGTTTCGGCCATGACGCCTTGGGTAACGCCCATGATGAGCGCGGCAGAAAGCAGCAATTTTGCAAATCGTGGCGGCATAGACAAATCTCCAGTCGCGGCAACGTGGCAGATGTCGGGTTGGCTGTCGATCGATCGTCCCGGTAAATCAACTTCCCCAGGGCGGGATTTACCAAACGTGGTTGAAATACTGGCGATCCCGGAGGGACTCGAACCCCCGACCAACAGCTTAGAAGGCTGCTGCTCTATCCAGCTGAGCTACGGGACCAGCGCAGGTGTCCCCTTTACCCGATTTCTGCCCAAAGGAAACGCCCTTGTTGCGGCGATCAGCGTGCGGCGAGGGCAGGCGGGGTGGCGAGCGGCGCCACGAGGGCAGGGGGTCTGGCCGTACTGCCGCGCACGATCAATTCAGAGCTCAGCACCATATGCATGGGCACCCGGCTGTGCCGCTCGCCCTCGATCACGTCGATGAGGGCGCCAGCCGCGATCCGCCCCAGCGCCGCCCGTGGCTGCCGCATCGTGGTGAGCGGTGGCCACACATGCGCCGCCAGTGCCAGGTCGTCGAAGCCAACGACAGAGACATCGCCCGGGCAATCGAGCCCGTGCTGGCGCAGGCCGGAAATGAACCCGATGGCGCTTTCATCATTGGCCGCAAAGATCGCCGTCGGGCGAGCCTCCAGACGCACGAAATGCTGCGCCGCGACCACCCCTGAATCCATGTCAAAAGCGCCCGGCAGCATCCATTCCGGCCGCGCCTCAAGGCCGGCGGCCTGCATGGCCCGCCGGAACCCGGCCTCGCGCTCTCCGGTCAGCACATTGCCATCAGGTCCTCTGATATGGCCGATACGGCGGTGACCCAGCTCGATCAGGTGGCGGGTCGCCTGCTCCGCCGCATAGCTGTTGTCCGTCTTCACCGTGTGGAACGGCGCATTGGGAATTTCCTCGCAGACCACGATGAGCGGAAACGGCGTCGGCTCGCCGGTGAGCATCATCAGCTGTTCAAGATCGACCGACCCGTCGAACAGCAGCAGCCCATCCACCCGGTTGGACATGAAATAGTCGCGCATCCGCACCCCGGAATCGCCCCCGGAGAAACGGTTGGCCACCAGCACGCCATAGCCGCGCGCCGCCGCCTCGCGCTCCACCGCGTCCAGGATCACCGAGAAGAACGGATTGCCGATATCGGGCAGGGCAACCAGGATCGTCCGGGCCGTCTTCTGGCGCAGCGAGCGGGCCGACTGGTTGGGTGTATAGCCGGTGACGCGCACCGCCTCTGAAATGCGCGCGCGGGTCTGCTCGCTCACCCTTTCGGGGCTCGAAAGGGCGCGGCTGACAGTGGCCGTCGAGACGTTGGCGAAACGCGCAACATCTTGAATTGTCGGCGTTTTTTTTACCAAACTCATGTCTGGCAGCGCCCCCTCTCGCTGTCAGTAACCCATTCTGTCTAATTCGATCTTGACAGGTGCGCAAGGCGTGTACGAAACTCATGCAATCGATTGCAGAGATTTCGGGACCCGAAAATGCAATCGATTACACGCCGCCAGCTCGGGATGTCTCACAAGAAGGCAACCTTGCGGCTGGCAGCTTCGCGGGAGCGTTTCGCTCCAAGTGATCGTTGGGAGGACAACCTATGAAGAAGTTTGCAGTGGTTGCCGCTATGGCAACTGCTTTGCTCGGCTCCACCGCTGTTAATGCAGCGGACGTCGAAGTTATCCATTGGTGGACGTCGGGTGGCGAACAGGCCGCCGTTTCGGTTTTCGCTCGCGAGTTCGACGCCCTGGGCGAAGACAAGTGGGTCGATACCGCCATTGCCGGTGGTGAAAACGCCCGTTCGGCTACGCTGCAGCGTACCCTCGGTGGCGATCCTCCGGGCGCCGCTCAGTTCAACATCAGCCGTCAGTTCGAAGAACTCGCCGAAGCCGGCCTGCTGCTCGACCTGACCCCGCTTGCCGACTCGGAAGGCTGGCGCGATTTCATCCGTCCGGCTGCCATTCTCGAAGTCTGCGAATTCGAAGGCAAGATCTACTGCGTCCCGGTGAACATTCACTCGTGGCAGTGGGCCTGGGCTTCGGTTCCCGCCTTTGAAAAGGCTGGCGTTCCGCTGCCGAAGAACCTTGACGATTTCATCGCTGCCGCTCCCAAGCTGCAGGAAGCGGGCATCATTCCGTTCGCTATCGGTGGTGAAGCCTGGCAGATCGGTGGCGCCATGGGCGTCGTCATGCTCTCCCAGCTCGGCAAGGAAGGCCACGAGGCCATCTACAAGGATCGCAACCTCGACGTTGCCGGTGGCCCCGAAGTCAAGCATGCCATCGAGATCTTCAAGAGCCTCAAGGGCCTGACCGACGAAGGTTCGGCCAACCGCACCTGGAACGACACGACCAACCTCGTGATCCAGGACCAGGCCGCCCTGCAGATCATGGGTGACTGGGCTCGTGGCGAATTCGCCGTTGCCGGCGAGCAGCCCGGTGTCGACTATGCCTGTATCGCTGGCCCGGCTGAACAGCCGTACCTCGACACCGGCGGCGACATCTTCCTGTTCCCCAAGCAGGACGACGCAGCTGTTGAAGCTGCCCAGCTGAAGATGGCCTCCATGATGGTCAATCCGCAGGTCCAGGCCCTGTTCAACAACGCCAAGGGTTCGCTCCCGGTGCGTGACGACGTTGACATGTCCCTCGCCGACGATTGCATGAAGGCTGGCCTCGAGATCCTCAAGGACCCGAACCACGTGATCCAGGGCGCAGGCATCTACCTGACCCAGGACTCGATCGGCCAGATGGACGATCTGTGGGCTGAAGCCTGGTCCAACCCCGACCTGACGGTCGAGGAGATCCAGCAGCGCTTCGTCGACATCATCGCGTCGGCTGAATAATCCATAGTGGACGAACCGGGTGACCCATCAAGGGCCACCCGGTTTGCATTTGGGGCAAAACTGGTCGCGCCTGAGTCGGACCGCCCTTCACATCGACCCATAAGGGAAATCGTCATGGCTCAGCTTGCTACGGCCAAAGAGGGGGGTGCTGTCATCAAGGCAGCCTCGTCCTCTGGGCGGAAGCCGTTCCGCCTGTCGACGCTCATGTCCATTGTCGGCACCACGCCGATGATCGCCACCGCTGTCGGCGTCTTCGTCATCTGCATCATCTATTCATTCGTGCTTTCGTTCACGAATTCCCGCATTTTCCCGGCCTTCGCCGCCGAGAACTTCGTGGGCACCGACCAGTATGCTCGCCTGTGGTCCACCGGCCGCTGGTTGATCTCGGTCAACAATATCTGGTTCTTCGGCCTGCTCTCGATCGTTGCCAACATGACCGCCGGCTATCTGCTGGCCGTGTTCATGGACCAGCGCATCAAGGCGGAAGACTGGTTCCGCTCGATTTTCCTCTATCCATTCGCCATGTCGCTGGTGATCACGGGCCTGGTCTGGCGCTGGATCCTCGATCCGAACTACGGCATTCAGGCCACCGTTCGCGGCTGGGGCTTCACCGAGTTCGCCTTCGCGCCGCTGGTCAATTCCAGCACTGCCATCTACGGCCTCGTCGTCGCCGGCATCTGGAACGGCGTTGGCGTGACCATGGCCATCATGCTGGCCGGTCTGCGCGGCGTGGACAGCGAAATCTGGAAGGCCGCCAAGATCGACGGCATCCCGGCCTGGCGCACCTATCTCTTCATCGTGCTGCCCATGATGCGCGGCGCCATCCTCACCGCCTTCATTCTGCAATGCGTCGGCGTTGTCCGCGTCTATGACCTGATCGTCGCCATGACCCAGGGCGGCCCCGGCATCTCCACCCAGATGCCCGCCGTCTTCGTCATCCAGCATATTACCGACCGCTCCAATGTCGGCCTGGGCATGGCCGCCGCGACCATGATGCTGCTGCCGGTGATCGTCCTGCTCGGCGTGCAGGCCTTCGCGCAGTGGCGCGCCAACCAGGTCAAGGAGAAGGCATGATGACCACGGAAACGCTCGCCTCCTCCGCCGTCACCGGATCTCGCATCGAGGCCGGTCCGCGTGGCGCCAAGCCGAAAACGCTGACCATCGCCCGCGTCGGCGTCTATGTGTTCCTCATCCTGGCCGCGCTCTTTTTCCTCATGCCCCTCTGGGTCATGGTGGTGACATCGCTCAAGGCGATGCCGGAAATCCAGCTGCGCAACATCTTCCAGTGGCCGCAGCAGATCACCTTCGAGCCCTGGCTCAAGGCCTGGGACACCGCCTGTACCGGTCGTGACTGCAACGGCCTCAAGCCCGGCTTCCTGAACTCGGTCAAGATCACCGTGGTTGGCACGGCCATCTCGATCGTGATCGCGGCCCTCAATGGCTATGCGCTGTCGTTCTGGAAGTACAAGGGCGCCAACGTCCTGTTCGGCCTGCTGGTCTTCGGTGCCTTCGTACCCTACCAGGTGGTGATCTATCCGCTGATCATCGGCATGCGCGAAATCGGCCTGTTCGGCACCTTCCCGGGCATCATCATCATCCACACCATCTTCGGCATGCCCATCCTGACACTGCTGTTCCGCAACTTCTTCGCCGCCCTGCCGCCCGAATTGTTCAAGGCAGCGCGCGTCGACGGGGCAGGGTTCTGGCAGATATTCTTCCAGATCATGGTGCCAATGGCCGTGCCGATCACCATCGTGGCGGTTATCCTGCAGGTCACCGGCATCTGGAACGACTTCCTGTTCGGCACCGTCTTCGCCGGTCGCGAAAACATGCCGATGACCGTACAGCTCAACAACATCGTCAACACGACAACTGGCGTGCGCGAATACAACGTGCACATGGCAGCGACCATCCTGACCGCTGCCGTGCCGCTGGCTGTCTATTTCATCTCGGGTAAATGGTTCGTCCGCGGCATCGCCGCCGGTGCGGTGAAGGGTTAAATCCATGACGCAACACAGTGTTTCCATCAGGGATCTGTCCCTCAACTTCGGCAATGTGAAGGTCCTCGAGCATCTCGACCTCGACATCGCCCAGGGTGAATTCATCGTCCTGCTCGGGCCTTCGGGCTGCGGCAAGTCGACCCTGCTCAACTGCATTGCCGGCCTGCTCGACGTCTCCGATGGCCAGATCTTCATCGGTGGCAAGAATGTCACCTGGGAAGAACCCAAGGACCGCGGCATCGGCATGGTGTTCCAGTCTTATGCGCTCTACCCGCAGATGACCGTGGAGCGTAACCTAAGCTTCGGCCTGCGCGTTGCCGGCATGAAGAAGGACGAGATCGAACGCCGCGTTTCCCGCGCCGCCGAAATCCTCCAGATTCAGCCGCTGCTGCAGCGCAAGCCGGTGGAACTGTCCGGCGGTCAGCGCCAGCGCGTAGCCATCGGCCGTGCCCTGGTGCGTGACGTGGATGTGTTCCTGTTCGACGAGCCGCTGTCCAACCTCGATGCCAAGCTCCGCTCGGATCTGCGCGTCGAGATCAAGCGGCTGCATCAGCGCCTGAAGAACACCATGATCTACGTGACCCACGACCAGATCGAGGCCCTGACGCTGGCCGACCGCATCGCCGTCATGAAGAATGGTGTCATCCAGCAGCTCAGCGACCCGCACACCATCTACAACAAGCCGGTCAATCTCTATGTCGCCGGCTTCATTGGCTCGCCGCAGATGAACATGCTGCATGGCACGCTGAACGGCGACACCTTCACCGCCGAAGACGGCACGGTGATCCCGGTGGGTACCTACGAGTTCACCACGCCGGCTGCTGCCGGCACCAAGGCGGTGCTGGGCGTACGCCCGGAACACATCGTGCTGGGTGACGACGTCAAGCGCATGCCCTTCACGCAGGAAATCGAGATCGAGATTGTCGAGCCCATGGGCTCCGACACGCTGGCCTGGACCAAGATCGCCGGCAAGGCGGTGACCTTCCGCGTCGACAGCGACGTGCATCTGGCCGTCGGCCAGAAGCTGGTCGTCGGCTTCGACCCGGCTCGTGGTTCCATCTTCAACTCGGAGACGACCAACCGTCTCTGACTAATTCGATGCCCGTTCCGCGGCGGCGCCTCCGGGCGCCCCGCTTTCGCCTGACTTTGCCCGCCGATGTTACTTTTCAAGCATTGCGCCTGCCGGTAATGCGCGACAGACCAATCGAACATCTTTAGCTCAGACCCCGCCATTTGCGGGGCCAAGTGCCCATTCTAACGTTACAAGAGGCCAAAATGGACTTCTCATACCAACTCTACAGCGCCCGCAACGAAGCTTCGCTCGATGAGACCCTCAAGACGCTGAAGTCGCTGGGCTATGCTCAGGTTGAAGGTTGGGGCGGCCAGTTCGCCGACCCCGCAGCGCTGGCGCAGAGCCTCAAGACCGCCGGGCTGACCATGCCGACTGCCCATATGGGTTATGGTCAGCTGACCGACACCGATGCCGCGCTCAAGATCGCCGACACGGTCGGTATCCAGACCGTCTATTGCCCGGCGCCGCCCTCTGACGCCTATCGCAACGGCACCGGCGACTGGCAGGAATTCGCCGAGGGTCTCGGCAAGATCGCTGCCGCCTTCAAGAAGGCGGGCAAGGGCTTCGGCTATCACAACCATCATTGGGAATTCACCAAGGATGCGAGCGGCAAGACCCCGATGGAACTGATCCTGGCGGCTTCCCCCGACACGCAGTGGGAAATGGATCTGGCCTGGGTCATCAAGGCCAATGAAGACCCGCTGGTCTGGCTGGACCGGTTCGGCAGCCGCATCACCGCCGTCCACGTCAAGGATATCGCCCCCGCTGGCGAGAAGGCAGATGAAGATGGCTGGGCCGACGTTGGCACCGGCACACTGGATTGGAAGCACTACATTGCCGAAGTGAAGGCCAAGACGCAGGCGAAGTACTTCGTTCTCGAGCATGACAAGCCGAGCGACGCCATTCGCTTTGCCCGGACGTCGATGGCAACCCTCAAGGGCTACGGAGTTTAGCATGGCCAAGACCTTTGGCGTCGGCATCATGGGTGCCGGCAATATCTCGAGTGCCTACCTGCGCCTCGCGCCCCTGTTCAAGGGGCTCGAGGTCCGCGCCGTCGCCGACATTCTCCCCGCCGCCGCCCAGAAGCGCGCCGAGGAATTCGGCGTCAAGGCGCAGACTCCCGACGAGTTGCTCAAGAACAGAGAAATCGACGTGATCGTGAATCTCACGATCCCGGCGACCCACTATTCGGTGTCGATGGATATCGTCTCGGCGGGCAAGCACGCCTATTCGGAAAAGCCCTTCGTGCTGTCGCTCGAAGAGGGCATGGCGCTCAAGAAGGCTGCAGACGATCGTGGCCTGCAGGTCGGTTCTGCTCCCGATACTTTCCTGGGCGGCGCTCATCAGCAGGCCCGTGAGATCATCGACAGCGGCCAGCTCGGCAAGATCATGAGCGGCACCATGCATGTCATGAGCCGCGGCATGGAGCATTGGCATCCCAATCCGGAATTCTTCTTCCAGCCCGGTGCCGGCCCCATCCTCGATCTCGGCCCCTACTATGTCACCGACCTGATCCACCTGCTCGGACCGGTGAAGCGCCTGTCGGCCTTCACCAATATGGCCCGATCAGAGCGTGAAGTGACCGCCGAAGGTCCCTACAAGGGCACCTTCGTCAAGGTGGGTACGCCCACGACCATCCACGGCGTGCTCGAATTCGTCTCCGGCGCAATCGTCACCATCGGCGCCAGCTGGGATGTGGCGGCTCATGGCCACCACAATATCGAGCTCTACGGCACCGATGGCTCGATCTTCGTGCCCGATCCTAACTTCTTCGGCGGCGACCTGGTCACGGCCAACATTGCCGGCGAACGCTCCAAGGTCACCCCTTGGGATCATCCCTTCGGCAAGCCAAATCAGGGCCTCGATACCGACCAGCCGCGCGCCAACTATCGCGCTGCCGGCCTCGCCGACATGATGGCCTCCATCGATGGAGGCTACCGTGCCCGCTGCGGGCTCGATGTCGCGCTGCATGCGGTGGACGTGATGACCAGCCTGCTCAAGGCCGGCGAAAGCGGCCAGGTGCTGACCTTGTCGACCACCTGCGAACGGCCGTTGGCCCTTACGCCGGCACAGGCCCAGGCCCTGCTGAAGTAATGAGGTGCGTACCTCATTGACAGGCATCACCAGCCGGTCAACATTGCGATGTAATGAGCCAGACAGGCGGCGGACACCCGCCGCCTGTTTGCATGAAGCGGCAAAAGACCAAGGCGCGAAGCGCCCACACGAGGAGAAACGACATGCGCACCATCAAGGGGCCGGCAATCTTTCTGGCGCAGTTCGCGGGCGACGCGGCGCCGTTCAATTCCTTGGACGCCATTTGCGGCTGGGCCGCCAATTACGGCTACAAGGGCGTGCAGATCCCGACCTGGGTCGGCAGCCTGATCGACCTTGAAAAGGCCGCGACGTCAAAGACCTATGCCGATGAACTGGCCGGCACCGCCGCCAAGCACGGCCTCGCCATCACCGAGCTCTCGACCCATCTTCAGGGCCAGCTCGTCGCCGCGCATCCGGTCTATGACACCATGCTCGACGGCTTTGCGCCCGCATCGGTGCACGGCAACCCCAAGGCTCGACAGGAATGGGCCGTGCAGCAGCTGCACTGGGCCGCCAAGGCCTCCAAGAATCTGGGCCTCACCGAACACGCGACCTTTTCGGGCGCGCTTGCCTGGCCCTTCCTCTACCCGTTCCCCCAGCGTCCCGCGGGCCTCGTCGAAGAAGCCTTCGACGAGCTGGCTCGCCGCTGGACCCCGATCCTCAATGCCTTCGACGAAAATGGCGTCGACGTCTGCTACGAGATCCATCCGGGCGAGGACCTGCATGACGGCGTCACCTACGAGATGTTCCTCGAGCGCGTGAACAACCATCCGCGCGCCAACCTGCTCTATGATCCCAGCCACTTCGTGCTGCAGCAGCTCGATTATCTCGACTACATCGATATCTATCACGAGCGGATCAGGATGTTCCACGTCAAGGATGCCGAGTTCAATCCGACCGGCCGCCAGGGCGTCTATTCGGGCTACCAGAGCTGGATCAACCGGGCAGGGCGCTTCCGCTCGCTGGGCGACGGCCAAGTCGATTTCGCCTCCATCTTCTCCAAGATGGCGCAATATGACTTTGCCGGCTGGGCCGTACTCGAATGGGAATGCGCCATCAAGCACCCCGAAGACGGGGCCCGCGAAGGCGCCGAGTTCATCAAGAACCACATCATCCGCGTCACCGAGAAGGCCTTCGACGACTTCGCGTCATCAGGCACCGATACGGCCGCCAATCGCAAGATGCTGGGGTTGAGCTAAACTCTGAACGTCGGCTCCCCTCCCCCTTGAGGGGAGGGGTGGGGGTGCGGGGGCGTTGCCGCTCTTGCGCAAACCCGTCCACCCTCCCGGGCTGGCTACAACACAAGACTTGAGGAGGCATCAATGGCTGAAAACGGCGCAAAGCGCATTCGTCTGGGCATGGTCGGCGGCGGCACGGGGGCCTTTATCGGCTACGTCCATCGCGTCGCCGCCCGCATCGATGGTGATTACGAACTGGTGGCCGGCGCCCTGTCGTCGCGCCCCGACGTGGCCAAGGAATCCGGCCGCAATATCGGTCTCGCCGAAGACCGCATCTATACCTCCTACGAGGAAATGGCCCGCGCCGAAGCCGCTCGTCCGGATGGCATCCAGGCCGTGTCGATCGTCACGCCCAACCATATGCATTATGGTCCGGCCAAGGCCTTCCTCGAAGCCGGCATCCATGTCATCTGCGACAAGCCGATCACCAGCACGCTGGAAGATGCCCGCAAGCTTGCCGCCATCAAGCCCGCTAAGGGCGCCCGCTTCCTGCTGACCCACAACTACACCGGCTACCCGCTGATCCGTCAGGCGCGCGAAATGGTCGAGTCCGGCCGCCTGGGCAAAATCCGCGTCGTCCAGGCCGAATATCCGCAGGATTGGCTGACCGAGCCGGCGGCCGAGGATAACAAGCAGGCTTCCTGGCGCACCGACCCCGCCCGCTCCGGCGCCGGCGGCTGCATCGGCGACATCGGTACCCATGCCTATAACCTGGCACGCTTCGTCACGGGTCTGAAAACACAGGCAGTCTCGGCCGACCTGACGGCGTTCGTCGACGGCCGCCAGCTCGATGACAACGTCAATATCATGCTGCGCTTCGAAGGCGGCGCCAAGGGCATGCTCTGGGCCAGCCAGGTCGCTGTCGGCTGCGAGAACGGCCTCCAGCTCCGCGTCTATGGCGACAAGGGCGGCCTCGAATGGCGCCAGGACAACCCGAACTACATGTGGTTCACCGAATTCGGCAAACCCAAGCAGTTGCTGACCCGCGGCGGCGCCATCTCCGGCAATGCTGCTTCCACCATGAATGTGCGCATCCCCTCCGGCCATCCCGAAGGCTATCTGGAAGCCTTTGCCACGCTCTACAGCCAATTCGCCGCCATCATCCGCGGCGACGGCGCTGCCTATGAAGGCCTGCTGCCGACCCTCGAAGACGGCGTCGAAGGCATGCAGTTCATCGTGGCCTCGGTCGAATCGAGCAAGAACGACGGCAAGTGGACCAAGCTCAGCGACGTCTGATCGCGATCGCACCATAGCCGCACGCAGAAGGGCGCCGCATGGCGCCCTTTTTATTGAATGCGCTCAACCTCGTAGCCCGCGTCCTCCAGCAGGTCGAGCACGCTGCCAGCTCCGATCAGATGCGCCGCGCCCACGACGACCAGGTTTTCCTGGTTCTGGGCCAGCATCGCCTCAAGCGGCACCATCCAGTTGCGGTTGCGCTGGTAGATCAGACGATCGAGGAACGCCTCCTCGAAGCCACCCATTTCCATGAGGAACAGATCGCCCAACGCCTCGGGCGTGCCGTCCACCCAGCTGTCGAGCATCTTGTCCATCAGCTTGGGCAGCGCCTCGAGTTGTTCGAGCGTGGCTGCCAGCATGGCAACTTGCTCGTCCTCCGGGGCGCCGGCCAATACGTCAAGCTGCTGCCCGCCGCTCTCCAGAAAACTGAGGCGCCCCTCCTGCAGGTCGGGTTGCAGCACGAATTCAACGCCTTCCGCACGATAACCTTCGGCGGCCAGGGCCTGTATCGTGATCGTGTTGGTTGCCATCCATGGCCGCATGGCCAGGATCGAGCCCATGGGCAGGCCGATCGCCGCGGCCTTCTCGCGCAACAGGCTTTCGACGGCGTCGTCCAGCCTGTCGGTCAGCATGGTGCCGTCGACATAGACGCCGCGCACGAAGGCCTCGGCGCCCATCTGCGCCACGGCCGCGGGTCGTATGTCCGCCTCGAACACCACCTGCTCCGCTTCGGTCAGTACTCGATCGAACAGGCCTGTTCGCCAGGCCGTACCTTCGGGCAGGACGTGAAACGAACCGAACAGCCAGATGGTGCTGTCATCGTCGCGTATCTCCCACATTGCAGGCGCCGCCAAGGCGGGCAGGGAAACCAGGCCGAGCGAGAACCCGATGGCGGCGAGCAGGCGGCGGGCGATCAGCGTCATGGTGGCTCTCCTGTGGGCGGCACGTATGGCGCGACTACAGCCACTGCGCCACGCTACCCCATACCAGCGTCAACCCCGACACAAGGAGCAGCAGCAGAATCAGGCGGCGGAATGTCCTTGTGGCCAGCCGGCGAAACAGCAGGACGCCCAGCACTGCGGGAATTGCCAACGCCGGGGTTATCCAGGCGAACATCACCAGCGTCTCGCCGGTAATGGCGCCTGATAGCGCGTAGGCCGTCAGGGTTGCCATATGCATCGCGATATTGAAGGCCTGCAACACGCCGCGCTGGGTGTCCTTGTCCCAGCCGCGCAGCGTCGTCCACAGCGTCGGCACCGGTCCGGATATTCCGGCCAACCCGCCCAGCACGCCTCCTGCAAAGCCGGAGGCACCGTCGGCGAGCCGCCCGCCATGCGGCCAGTTGAAGTCCGCCGGCAGCAACAGCATCAGTGGGCAATAGACCAGGAGAAACAGGCCAAGGCTGAAGCGGAACAGGACCGGGTCGAGCCATTGCAGCAGGAATGCCCCCAGCGGCACGCCGATCAGCCCGCCAATCACCAGGGGCAACAGCTTGCGCAGGTCGAAGCCGCGCCAGACCCAGGGCAGGGCGACCAGTTGCCCGGTGAGGGCTCCGAACACGGCCATCGGCGCGGCCATTTGCGGTTCAACCGCCCAGGCCCAGACCGACAACGCCACCAGCGAAAAGGCAAAGCCCGAAACACCCTGGGCAAATCCCGCGGCGGCGGCCCCGGCCAGCACGATCAGCAGCGACAGTTCCATGGTCGGCTCCAAAAAACAAAAGCGCCACAATCGCTTGCGGCGCTTCGCGGAATCAACGTGGGAGCAGGGTCAATGCGTCCAGGGAGTCTTGCGATCGGCGCGGAAATTGTCCGGATAGCTCACGCGTTTGGGCGTGGCGTCATGCGCTGGCTGCACCGAATAGGCAATGCCATTGCGCTGCGCATAGGCTTCTGCCTCTTCCTGGGTGTCGAAGCTCAGGCGTACCTGCTGGCGGGTGTCGCCCGAAGTCGTATAGCCCATCAGGGGATCGATGCTCTTGGACTCAGCCAGCTCGTGCACCAGTATCCAGCTTTTGGACTTGCCTTTGCCCGACTGCATGGCGTTACGGGCCGGGCGGTAGATACGGGCGGTCATGCAAGGTCCTCAACACGATGCGCTTACGCTTAAGATGCGATGGTCGGAGTACAAAGATTCGAACTTTGGACCCCCGGTTCCCAAAACCGGTGCTCTACCAGGCTGAGCTACACTCCGAGATCGCCCATTCCGTTACCGTGTTCGGTTCCAAAGGGCAAGCAGCCCGATGCGGCTGTGGACACTATTGACGGGGCGGGGCCGCTTATCCCGGAAACACACCTGTTCGATCTCACCAAACGCCGGCCGTTGGGCCTCACGGGCGCAACGTGGCGCGCCCGCTCGACGCCATCACGCGCGTGCCATTCAGCGCGCCCGGGCATAGCGTTCGATCGCCGCCGCGAGATCGGCCCTGAGATCGTCGATCCCTTCCAGCCCGACATGCAGGCGGAAGAGGTTTCCTTCGGCCGTCCACGGTCGGGCGGTGCGGTTCTTCCCCAGCCTAACCGGCAGGCAGAGGCTCTCGAACCCGCCCCAGGAATAACCCATGGAGAAGAGCTTCAGCCCATCCACGAATGCCGCGACTGAAGCCCGCGGGGCAGGGGCCAGCAGCACGCTGAACAGGCTCCCCGACCCGGTAAAGTCCCGCTTCCACAAGGCGTGGTCCGGATGGCTGGGCAGGGCAGGGTGCAGCACTTGCACCACTTCGTCCTGCTGCTCCAGCCATGTTGCGATGGCTAGCGCCCGCGCCTGGTGTTCCTTCATGCGGATCGCCAGTGTCCGCAAGCCGCGCGCCACGAGGAACGCGTCGTCGCCCGAGGTGAAGAAGCCCAGATGCGCGCGGGTCCGCTCCACTTCCGGCCAGGCGGCCTCGGTGGTCGATATGGTGCCCGCAAAGGCGTCCGAATGGCCGACGAACATCTTGGTGCCGGCATGCACCACCAGATCCGCACCCAGCGCCAGGGGCCGGTGATAGAGCGGGCTGGCCCAGGAATTGTCGACAATCAGCCTGGCGCCTCCGGCATGAGCCGCCCTGGCCAGCGCCGGAATGTCCTGCACCTCAAAGGTCAGCGATCCCGGACTTTCCGCCAGGACCGCCCTGGTATTGGGCTGCATCAGATCGGCCAGGCCGGCCCCGATTCGCGGGTCGTAGTAGCGCGCCGTCACGCCCATGCGCGCGAGGAAACCGTCGCTGAACACGCGGCCCGGTTCATAGGCGCTGTCGCTGATGAGCACGTCATCGCCGGCCTTGACGCAGCTGAGCAGCGCAATGGTGATGGCCGCCAGGCCAGACGGCACCAGGCGCGTGCGATACGCCCCTTCGAGCTCAGTAACGATGGCCTCGACACCTTCGGTCGTGGGGTTACCGGCACGGCCATAGAGAAAGCGCTGCTGCTGCGCCTCGATATCATCCAGCGTTTTGAACAGGATTGTCGAGCCGCGATAAACCGGCGTGTTGACGAAACCAAACTGGTCATCGGGCTCGCGGCCAGAGTGGGTCAGCACTGTTTCCACGGAAGGGGCGGCAATGCTGCCGCTTTTATTGTCAATCATACTAAGCTCTATGCCCAAAATCCGGTCAACTGGGTATGTGTGTCTAAATAAGCGACAGGTTTGCTGTCCCATGCGCCCATCAGCCCTTGACGCACGGTTCAATAGACGCTTGCATGCTTAGCAGCATCACAACCGCCACACAAAGGCGGCGGTGCCACCGGGGACGCTGGCTCTAGTGCCTGATGAGCTCCGGGACACAGGGTCAGGAAACAAAAGGCAATATCAATGCAAAAAACGCTCGTAACGATCGCTCTCGCGGCCTCGCTGGGCCTCGCGGCGACGACGGCACAGGCGGCCATTCTCGATGACGTGAAGGCCAAGGGCTACGTGCAGTGCGGTGTCACCGGCGGTGTGCCGGGCTTCTCCGCTCCCGATTCCAACAACGTGTGGACCGGCCTCGAAGTCGACTACTGCCGCGCTCTGGCCGCCGCCATCTTCAATGACGCCGACGCCGTTCGCTATACCTCGCTGACCAGCCAGGAGCGCTTCACCGCCCTCTCCGCCGGCGAAATCGACGTTCTGTCGCGCACCACCACCTGGACCATGAGCCGCGATACGCAGCTCGGCATCAGCTTCGTGGGCACCATGTTCTATGATGGCCAGGGCTTCATGGTCCGCAAGGCCGATGGCATTGCTTCTGCCCTCGACCTGAGCGGCGCCGCCATCTGCATCGAATCGGGCACCACCACCGAGCTGAACGCGGCCGACTACTTCGCCGCCAATAACCTCGAGTTCAACACCGTTGTGTTCGTCGACCAGGACGAAGTCGTGAAGGCCTACGAAGACGGCCGCTGCGACGTGTACACCACTGACTCCTCGGCCCTGGCCGCTGAACGCTCCAAGTTCGCCGTTCCGGATGATCATATCATCCTGCCGGAAATCATCTCCAAGGAGCCGCTCGGTCCTGTGGTCCGCGCCGGTGACTCCGCCTGGTTCAACATTGCCCGCTGGACCTATTTCGCACTGCTCGAAGCTGAGGAACTGGGCGTGAGCTCGGCCAATGTTGACGAGATGCTCGGCTCGGACAACCCGGCCATCAAGCGCCTGCTCGGCGTCGAAGGTGATTTTGGTACCCCGCTCGGCCTGACCAAGGACTGGGCCTACCAGATCGTCAAGCTCGTCGGCAACTATGCCGAATCGTATGAGCGCAACGTTGGTCCGGCAACCCCGATCGGACTTGAGCGTGGTCTGAACGCCCTGTGGCGCGACGGCGGCATCCAGTACGCTCCGCCGATCCGCTAAACTGAACAAGGCCCGGCGCTCCCCAGTGGAGTGCCGGGCGCTTCTGTTCCGTCGCTCTTTGCATCGCAGAGACGCGTGGAACGGCCGTTACGGCCCGGGGACATCTGTAACATGACCACACTTGATACGGGGCCCGCTGCGGCCCCCAGGGTTGCATTCTATAACGACCCGGTAATCCGCGGCATCATCTACCAGGTCGTCGTCGCCGTCCTGCTGGTGACGTTCATTGCCTGGATCGTTGGCAACACTGCGACAAATCTTGCAGCGCAGAACAAGACGACCGGCTTTGACTTCCTGTGGAAGACCGCAGGCTTCGATATCAGCTTCTCCCTGCTGCCATGGTCGCGCGGGTCCTATTATTGGGAAGCATTTCTCGTCGGCATCACCAATACGCTGCTGGTCGCCTTCATCGGCATCATCCTGGCAACCATGCTCGGTTTCACCATCGGCATAGCGCGCCTTTCCAGCAACTTCATCGTGGCGCGGTTGGCGACGATCTACATCGAGACGATCCGCAACATCCCGCTGCTGCTGCAGCTCTTCTTCTGGTATTTCGCCGTTCTCAAGGCGATGCCCGCCGTGCGCGAATCGCTGGCTTTGCCACTCGACATCTTCATCAACCAGCGTGGCCTGATGGTGCCGCGACCCACGCCGGACCAGGAATTCACCTGGGTGCTGGTGACCTTCGGCCTTGCGCTTGCCGGCGCCATCGCGCTGGGCATCTGGGCGACGCGGGTCCGTACCCTGACCGGAAAATATCCGCGCGAGGTCGTGCTGGCCGGCAAAGTGGCCGATGCATGCGTCACCTTCCTCGTAGCCTTCACTGCGCTGTTCATACTGTTCAGCGTGGCTTTCCCCCTGTCGCATGCGCCCCTAGTCGCAGCTGTTGTCGCAGTCGTGCTGGCCGCATTTTCGCTAACGCGGTTCGCGGCCATTTCGAGGGGAGTGCTGACCTTCCTGATCGCCTTCGTGCTGCTCGACACCATAGTCGGCGCCATGTTCGCCTGGGTGCCCTCCCTGCTGGTGTCGGTCCTCAGCGCCATGATCGCGCTCACCATTGCCCGCGTCGGCTATGTGGGCGCGCTTTCACGCCCCCCCAGCGAAGCGCGTTTCCCGCTCGCCCTGCTGGTGCTGATCGCGCTCGGCGTGCCGGGCCTGGTCTACTGGCTCACCGGTGCCACCCTCGTCTTCGAGGTGCCGGTGCTGCAGCGGTTCAACTTCGTGGGTGGCCTGCAATTGCCCCCGGAATTCGTGGCGCTCGCCTTTGGCCTGACCATCTATACGGCGGCGTTCATCGCCGAAACCGTCCGCGGTGGCATCCAGGCCGTGAGCCGCGGGCAGACAGAGGCGGCGCAGTCGCTGGGTCTCAAGGACGGTGACCGGCTTCGCCTCGTGGTCGTGCCGCAGGCCATGCGGGTCATCATCCCGCCGCTGACCAGCCAGTATCTCAATCTCACCAAGAACTCCTCGCTTGGCGCCGCCATCGGCTATCCCGAACTGGTCAACGTCTTTGCAGGTACGTCACTTAACCAGACCGGCCGCGCCATCGAATGCATTGCGATGGTGATGCTGGTCTATCTCACCCTGTCTCTGCTGACCTCGGCGATCATGAACTGGTACAATGCCCGCGTCAGCCTGGTGGAGCGGTAGGAACTCGCCATGACAGATTTTGGATTCGTTCGTGCAGACATGGTCCCGTCCAAACCGGCGCCGATCAACACCAGCGGGGTAGGGGCCTGGTTTCGCAAGAACCTGTTCGCCACCCCCCTGGATGGCGTGCTGACCATTCTTGGGCTGGTCTTCCTGGTCTGGATCGTGCCGCCGCTCTACAACTTCTTCATCGGCCATGCCGTTGGTCCCGGCGGCACCGTCGAGGAATGCCGCCTGGAAAATGCCGGCGCCTGCTGGGCCTATATCAGCAGCGAGATGGAGTTCTTCATCTACGGCTTCTACGACATCCCCGAGCAATGGCGTCCCAACATCGTCTTTGCCCTGGGCGCTCTGCTGCTCATTCCGCTGTTGATCCCCAAGGTGCCGTTCAAGCGCACCAATGCCGTGCTGTTCCTGCTGGTCTTCCCCGTCGTCAGCTATTTCCTGCTGGCCGGCGGCGTATTCGGCCTCAAGCCGATTCCGACCGAAAAGTGGGGTGGCCTGCTGGTCACGCTGATCATCTCGGTAGTCGGCATATCCTGCTCCTTTCCGTTGGGCATCATCCTGGCGCTGGGGCGGCAATCCAAGATGCCGGTCATCAAGACGCTCTGCATCGCCTTCATCGAGCTCATCCGGGCCGTGCCGCTGATCACCATTCTCTTCATGGCCTCGATCATGCTGCCGCTGTTCATGCCGCAGGGCACGACGGTGGATAAGCTGCTCAGGGCCTTGGTGGGTGTTACACTCTTCACCTCGGCCTATATGGCCGAAGTGGTGCGCGGCGGCCTCCAGGCCATTCCGCGCGGGCAATACGAGGCCGGCGCGTCGCTCGGCCTCGGCTACTGGCAGCGGATGTATTTCATCATCCTGCCGCAGGCCCTCAAGCACGTGATCCCGGGCATCGTGAATAACTTCATCTCGCTCTTCAAGGATACGTCGCTCGTCTACATCGTGGGCATGAAGGACCTGCTCGAGGCGGTGAAGACCAAAAACGATACCGCTCTCGAATGGCAGTCCGCCAATACAGCCACCACCGGCTATCTGTTTGCAGCCATGGTGTTCTGGGTCTTCTGCTTCGGCATGTCGCGCTACTCCATGTACATGGAGCGCCGTCTCAATACTGGCTACAAGAGGTAGTTCCAATGTCTCAGGTTTCCGAAACTACCGTCGATCGTCCGGTGGACACGTCTCACATGAAGGTGTCGTCGACCAACGTGGCGATCGAAGTCATCGGCATGCACAAGTGGTATTCCGACTTCCATGTGCTGCGCGACATCAACCTCAAGGTGATGGAGGGTGAGCGCATCGTCATCGCCGGTCCCTCTGGCTCCGGCAAGTCGACGCTCATCCGCTGCATCAATCGGCTCGAGGAGCATCAGGAAGGCCAGATCATCGTCAACGGAACGGAGCTGACCGCCGACCTCAAGCGCATCGACGAGGTGCGCCGCGAAGTGGGCATGGTGTTCCAGCACTTCAACCTGTTCCCGCACCTGACCATCCTCGAAAATCTGACCCTGGCGCCGATCTGGGTCCGCGGTATTCCCAAGGCCGAGGCCGAGGCGACCGCCATGCACTATCTCGAACGCGTCAAGATCCCCGAACAGGCCCTCAAATATCCCGGCCAGCTTTCCGGCGGCCAGCAGCAGCGCGTGGCGATCGCTCGCTCGCTCTGCATGCAGCCCAAGATCATGCTGTTCGACGAACCCACCTCGGCTCTCGATCCGGAAATGGTCAAAGAAGTGCTCGAGGTCATGATTTCCCTGGCGGAAGAAGGCATGACCATGATCTGCGTGACCCACGAAATGGGCTTCGCGCGCCAGGTGGCAAATCGCGTCATCTTCATGGATCAGGGGCAGATCATCGAGCAGAACGAACCCGAGGCGTTCTTCTCCAACCCGCAGCACGAACGCACCAAGCTCTTCCTCAGCCAGATTCTTCACTGAGGCTGCAGCCGGATTGCCCTGGCGGGATAATGCACAGGGCAATCCGCTTCCCGGCTTGACCCGGTCTATGCGGCTGCCAATATGTGAGCGCAAGGCAGGGAAGCCACCCGATTTGACACGTTTTTTCAAGCGATTGCTGCCGTTGGTGGCAGGCCTTGCCTGCACGTTGACGCTTGCCACTGTACCGGCCGGCGCGCAGACGCTGCAGACGGTGCGCGATCGTGGCTTCCTCATCTGCGGGGCGACCAATCCGCTTCCCGGCTTTGCCCAGCAGGATGGTGAGGGCCGCTGGTCGGGCTTTGACGTTGATCTTTGCCGCGGCATCGCGGCCGCCGTACTTGGCGATGCAGACAAGATAGAATTCCGCTCGCTGCGCGGCGAGGCGCGTTTCGCGCCATTGCAGACCGGCATGGTCGACGTGTTGACGCGCAGTGGCCCCTGGACCCAGCGTCGCGACACCCTGTACGGCGCCGCCTATACCGGCACGGCGTTCTTCGATGGCCAGGCATTCCTGGTGCCCCAGTCGATGGGGGTGGTCTCCGCTTTTGAACTCGACAATATCAGCGTCTGCATCATCGATGGCGGCGAGGAGCTTGAGCGCGTCGCCGAGTTCTTCTTCACCAACCAGGCGAGCTATACCGAGGTCCCATATGAGGACGTGGCCGATCTGGCAGTCGCCTATCAGGCGGGTCTCTGCCAGGTCGTCTCAGCTTCCGGCCGTCAGCTCCAGGCGATCCGCCGCGCACTGCCCGATCCGTCAGCCCATCGCATCCTGCCGGAGCGCATTTCCAAGGAACTGTTGGGCCCGGTGGTGCGCGAAGGCGATACGCAATGGTTCAACATCGTGCGCTGGACGCTGTTCACCCTGATCAACGCTGAGGAAGTCGGCATCACGCAGCTCAACGTCGATTCCCTGCTCGCAGCCCGCACGCCGGCCGTGCGTCGCATCCTGGGTGTGGATGGCGATTTCGGCACGGCGCTGGGCCTGACGCCGTCCTTCATGGCCGATGTGCTCCGCGCCGTCGGCAATTACGGCGAGCTCTACGACCGCCATTTCGGCCCGCAGACCGGCGCCGCGCTGCTGCGCGGGCAGAATGCCCTCTGGGGCAATGGCGGACTGCTCTACGCCGCGCCGGTACGGTAGCGGAATCTAGTTGGCAAACACCAGGCTTACGCGCCTGTTCTGCTTGCCCTTTTTCTCGATCTTGCCGAGAGCAAGCCTGCCGATTTCCTGCGTATTGCACACATGCGTGCCCCCGCAAGGCTGCAGGTCCACGTCGCCGATGCGGATCAGCCGCACGCGGCCCTGGCCCATGGGCGGCTTGACGTTCATGGTCTTGATCAGGTCCGGATTGGCGGCCATTTCGGCGTCGGTAATCCACTCCTGCGTCACCGCATGGTCGCCCGCGACCATCTCGTTGAGCTTGGCCTCCAGCCCCGCAAGGTCACCTGGCACCTCCGGCATGTCGAAATCGAGCCGGCCCTTGTCCTCGCCCACCGAGCCGCCGGTCACCGGAAACGGGAATACCACCGACAGCAGATGCAGCGCCGTATGCATGCGCATCAGCCGGTAGCGACGGTCCCAGTCGATCGTGGCCGTCACCAATTCGCCGACTGTTGGCGAGCCCTGCGCCTCCACCGGCATATGCACGATGCGTGTCTTGTCACCCTCCGGGTGTACGGCGGTCGCGATGGCAATCACGCTGCCATCCGCTTGCATGATCGACCCGTGGTCGCCTGGTTGCCCGCCCGATGCGGCATAGAACACCGTCCGATCCAGCACGATGCCGCCATCCGCCGTGACCTCCACCACCCGGGCCTCTGTCGAAGGCAGGTAGCTGTCGTCGCGGAACAGGAATTCGGTCATGGCAATACTCAGAGCAGGGGGGAGAGCAGGCGGGCGGCCTGGGTCAGGAAGCGCATGGGCAGCGACCGACCCTTGACCTCGGCCATGTCGACCTGGCGGCAGAGCCTGAAGTCTTCCACCAGCATGGCCTCGACATCGGCAACCGTCTTCCCATCGGCAAACCACAGCGTGATTTCGAAGTTGATGGCGAAGGATCGGTTGTCGAAATTGACGCTGCCGACAGTGGCGATCTGGTCATCCATCAGCACCACCTTCTGGTGCAGGAAGCCATCCTGGTAGCGATAGACCGATACGCCATGCTCGATCATCGCGTCGGCATGGGCGATGCTCGCCAGCCAGACCGTCTTGTGGTCGGGCTCGTTGGGCAGCATCACCCGCACATCCACACCCCGCAGCTTGGCCGCAAACAGCGCCGTGCGAATATCGGTATCGGGCACGAAATAGGGGCTGACGATCCAGAGCCGTTCCCGCGCCCGGCCGATAATGTCGGTAAAGGCGATGGCGCATTCTTCCAGCTTGTCGGCCGGCCCGCTGCCCATGACCAGCACCGACTGGTCCCCGGGGGTTGCCACCGTATCTGGCGGAGTGGACGGTAGAGTTTCGCCGGTGGCCCATTCCCAATCCTCGCGGAACAGCAGGGCACAGCCCAGGGCCGCCGGCCCGGATACCCGCACATGCGTATCGCGCCAGCGTCCGAAGCGCAGGTTCTCGCCCAGATATTCAACGCCCACATTGTGCCCGCCGACCCAGGCGTGTTCACCATCCACCACCACGATCTTGCGGTGGTTGCGATAGTTGATCCGCGTCGGGCCATAGACACGCAGGAACTTGTGGCGCTGATTGAACCCCGCCACCTTGATTCCCGCCTTGCGCAGCTCGGCCCGGTAGCGCTTGGGCATGCCCGTGCTGCCGATATCGTCATAGAGCAGGTAGACCTTGACCCCGGCATTGGCGCGCTCGATCAGCCGCTCGGCCAGCTCCTGGCCCAGCCTGTCGTCCCGCACGATATAGAACTGCACCAGCAGGTATTCCTTGGCCTTGGCGATGCCCTCGAAGATCGAGTCGAACGTCGCCCTGCCATCGACCAGCAGTTCGACGTCGTTGCCGTTGAGAAACGGCACTTCCGACACTTTCACCTGCACTGGCCACTTCTGGCTGGTTTCCCGGTCGATCAGCGCCAGGTCCTTGGCCCGCAGCGGCCGCGCGGCACGGCCGTTGCGGATGCGGTCCGTGGCATAGTCGTCAAAGGCCTTCCAGCCGATCACCAGGTAGAGCAGGGTCGTCGGAAACGGAAGCAGCGCCAGCGCCAGGATCCAGGCGATGGAGCCCTGCGAGGTGCGTGAATTCATGACCTCGCGCACCGCGCAGACCAGGGCGAGCAGGTAAAACGCCGCCGTTATCGCCGCCACGATATGCAGGTCGGCGATGATCGCCCTCAAGATGTCGTCGATGCCGTACAAAACGCCTCCGGAGAGTCGTGCGGCGCCACTTTATCAGCCTAGGGCGATTGAACAATCCGTTGCGTAGGTGGCCTATTCGGGCTCGATCACGCTGGAAATGTCGATCGGCGTGCGCCCTTCCATCCAGACCGGGACGGGCAGGCCCTTCCCATGCAGGAATTCTGGGTTGAAGATCTTGCTGGCATAGCGGTTGCCATAGTCGCAGAGCACCGTGACGATGGTTTTGCCCGGTCCCAGGTCACGCGCCATGCGCACTGCACCGGCGATGTTGATGGCGCTCGATCCGCCCAGGCACAATCCTTCATGCTCGAGCAGGTCGAAAATGTAGGGCAGGGCCTCGGCATCTGAAATCTGGTACGGATTGTCGATCGTCAGGCCCTCCAGATTGGCCGTGATGCGACCCTGGCCAATGCCCTCGGTGATTGAATTACCCGACGATTTGAGCTCGCCATGGGCATAGTAGTTGTAGAGCGCCGCGCCCTCGGGATCCGCCAGCCCGATCTTCACGTCAGGGTTGCGCGACCGCAGCGCCTCGGCAACGCCGGCCAGCGTGCCGCCCGAGCCCACGGCGCAGATGAAGCCATCGATCCGGCCATTGGTCTGCTGCCAGATTTCGGGCCCAGTCGTTTCGACATGGGCGCGCTTGTTGGACGTGTTGTCGAACTGGTTGGCCCACACCGCGCCGCCAGGCAGTTCGCGATTGAGTTTCTCGGCCAGTCGGCCGGAAATCTTGATGTAGTTGTTGGGATTCTTGTAGGGCTTGGCCGGAACCTCGATCAGCTCGGCGCCATAGAGGCGCAGCGCGTCCTTCTTCTCCTGGCTCTGCGTATCGGGGATGACGATCACCGACTTGAAGCCAAGCGAATTGGCCACCAGCGTCAGCCCGATGCCGGTATTGCCCGCGGTTCCCTCGACAATCGTCCCGCCCGGCTTCAGCGCCCCTGACTTGACGGCATCATGGATGATGAACAGGGCCGCACGGTCCTTGACCGACTGGCCCGGATTGAGGAACTCGGCCTTGCCCCAGATCTCGCAACCCGTGAGTGCCGAAACCCGGTTGAGGCGGATCAGCGGCGTGTTGCCGATGGCGGAGATCAGGTCTTTGTGCTTGGACATAGGGGCAATCTGCAGGGGCGAGGAATGCCTATGCTAGGGGCCCCGCCAATCGCCCGCAAGCTATAAGCGCCTCTGGCGGCACGGCTTTTCGCCATTCGGCCCTCCCGCGCAACGCCAGCGCGCCTATCGCGGGTCGGCGCAATATCATTCCACCCATGTCGCGGCAGTGGCCCTCATGCTCACCACGAGGTCCTTTAGAGCGCACCCGCCGCTTCCAGCGCCCGCAATCGGCTGGCCTTGAGGTCGACAATCGGTTTCGGATACGTTTCCCCGATGGCAACCCCAGCCTTGTGCAGCACCTCCCGCGGTGCCTCCGCTGGTCGGTGGATCCACGCATCCGGCAGCGCGGCCAGTTCCGGCACCCAGCGCCGCATATAGTCGCCATCGGCATCGAAGCGTTCGCCCTGGACCGCCGGATTGAAGATGCGGAAATAGGGGGCAGCGTCGAGCCCGCTGCCGGCGACCCATTGCCAGCTCGCCGGATTGTTCGCCACATCCGCATCGACCAGGCAGTCCCAGAACCACTGCTCCCCCAGTCGCCAGTCGATCAGCAGGTTCTTGGTCAGTAGCGACGCGGTGAGCATGCGCACCCTATTCTGCATATAACCGGTCGCCCAGAGTTCGCGCATACCCGCGTCGACAATGGGCAGGCCGGTGCACCCCTGCTGCCAGGCGGCGAGGTCCGTTCCCGTATCCCGCCACGCCATATCGGCATATTTGGGCTGCATGGGCACCTTGGCAATATCGTCCCGGTGATAGAGCTGGTGGTAGCTGAAATCGCGCCATGCCAGCTCCGACAGGAACTTGTCGACCGCGGCCTGCCGCCGATGGTCGGCATGGGCGATGGCCTGCGCCGCATGCCAAACCTGCCGCGCGCTGATTTCACCAAACCGCAGATGCGGCGAGAGCCGGGAGGTCGCATCCTTGCCGGGAAAGTCCCGGCCCTGGGCATAATCATCCAGCTGCTCGTCGAGAAAGGCGACCAGCCGCTGCTGCGCCGCGGCCTCGCCGATGGTCCAGTGCTGCGCCAGCTTTCGGCTCCAACCGGGGGCATGATAGCTCCCGTCGGCCGGCTTGTGGGCAATCGGCTCGCCGCCATCTGGCCTGCCGAGCGGCACGGCGATCGCCATCTCGCGCAGCGTTTTCCAGAACGGCGTAAACACCGAATAGGGTTTGCCCTGACCGGTGGCGATTTCCCAAGGCTCGATGAGTAGGTTGCCGGCAAAGGAACGTACGGCGACGCCGTCATACTTGAGACGCGTCATGATCGCGGTATCCGCGTCGCGTTCGCCAGGGGCATAGCGGCGGTTCCAGAACACTGCTTTGGCGTTGAGTTCGGCAACGACGCCGGGCAGCAGGGTCAGCGCGTCGCCGTCGCGCACCACCAGCGTAATGCCCCTTTCCGCCAGGGCCGCGCCGAATGTGTCGAGGCTCTGTTGCAGCCACCAGCGCGCCGCGGCGCCGGGCGGACGGATACCTTTTGTCGTCTCGTGGATATAGAGGGCAACGACGGTCTCGCCGGCTTTGACAGCCGCGCTCAGCGCCGGGTTATCGGCAATGCGCAGGTCGTTGCGCAGCCATGCAATGTAGGTCGAACCCATTCTGTAGCCTCCGGCTAACGATACGAGCCGGAGCACAAGATGGTTTCACCCTACTCCATCACCTCGGCCAGATGCTCCATCGCGGCGCTCCATGCCTCCATGGAGAAAATGCGGGATTCCGGGTCCGAATGGGCCAGCCCGCGCTCGGTGAGTGTGATCTGGGTCTGATCCTCGCCCAGCGCCTTGAAGGCGATTTCGAGCACGAAGATCAGCTCCTCGGCATCTTCGCCCTCGCCGTCCTGATGCACCCAGGACATGACCAGCTTCTCGTTCTCCACAAATTGCAGGATTTCCCCGCTGACCACATGGTCTTCCGGGTCCTCGTCGTCGCCAAAGGTGGTGAACTTGTATTCGCCACCCTCAAACGCATCGAGCTCGGCCTCGTCGGCCTGCCATTGCTCGATCAGCGCCGGGTCGGTCCAGGCGGCGAATACGTCGTCGATATTGGCGTCGATGGTCCGCGTCAGCGTGATCTGGCTTTCGCTATCGAGATCAATGCCATTGCCGTTGCTCATTGCCGGCTCCTTCTGTTGCGGGTTTGAGTTTTGTATGGGGCGGCTATTGCTCAATCTCAGCCGGCCCGGTGCAGTTCCGCATGCCGCGGCAGGAAGATGGTGAGAAAGCCCAGAAACGGCAGGAAGCCGCAGAGACCGAAGACTGCCACGATGCCGATCCGGTCGGCCAACGCCCCGAGCACCGCCGCGCCGATGGCTCCGACGCCAAAGGCAAAACCAAAGACAAAGCCGGCTACCATGCCAACCTTGCCTGGTACCAGTTCCTGCGCATAGACCACGATGGCGGAAAACGCCGAGGACAGGATCAGTCCGACAAGGACGCTGACTGCCGCCGTGCCGAACAGGTTCATATGCGGCAACAGCAGCGTGAAGGGCAGGGCGCCCACGATCGAGCACCAGATGACGGTCAGCCGCCCGAACCGGTCGCCCACGGGGCCGCCGATGAAGGTGCCGGCGGCGATCGCACCCAGGAACAGGAACAGGTAAAGCTGTGCTTCCTGCGCGGTAAGCCCGAACTTCTCGATCAGGAAAAAACTGTAGTAGCTGGTGATCGAGGAAATATAGACATACTTGCTCAGCAGCAGGGCGCCGATGACGAGGAACGCCACCGTCAGCCGCCGCCGCGACAGGATTTGCTGTGCCGCCTTGAGCACGGCCTTGCCCGAATGGGCCCGCTGGTGTGCAGCATACCAGCGCCCTACCGCCGTCAGGATCACCAGAGCGGTTACCGCGACGATGGCGAACCAGGCGGTGCTGGCCTGGCCCCGCGGCAGGAGAAAATAGGCTGCTGCGAGGGGGCCGATCGATGTACCCAGATTGCCGCCCACTTGGAACAGCGACTGCGCAAATCCCAGTTTTCCGCCTGAAGCCAGCCGCGCCACGCGCGAGGCCTCCGGGTGGAAGATTGCCGAACCGACGCCGCCGATCATCGCGGCCAGGACCAGCAGCCCGAAACTGTTCGCGGTCGCGATCAGCATGATGCCCGCGAGCGCGAACAGCATGGAGGCCGCCAGTGCATAGGGCATGGGATGCTTGTCGGTGTAATACCCCACCAGCGGCTGCAGAATCGACGCTGTCATCTGCTGAGCGAGCGTGATCAGGCCGATCTGCATATAGTCCAGCCCATAGGCGTCCTTGAGCAGGGGATAGAGCGCCGGCAGCAGGAACTGCATCAGGTCGTTGAGCAGATGCGAGGCGCTGACCGCCAGGATAATAGCGAGCGATGTCCGCTGCACTGCGGGTGCAGCCTTGGCCGAAACGGCGTCCATGACGGGGAGTCCAAAATGCCAGAAATATGGGCGCACCCCTAGCGCGCTCCGTCTCCTCTGGCAATGCTTGCCGGCAATGCAACGTCCCCGCACGGACCGGCGTTTCCCTGAACAGGAGAACCATCGCCATGATCAACAATCACTTCGTGATCTCGCAGCGCGACAGTGTCTGGCAATTCAGCTTCCGTGGCGATGTGACGGGCCCGTTCACGAGCAAGGCCGATGCCATCCGCGCCGCTATCCAGGCCGCCGGCAAGGTCAGCAACGCCGATGTGGAGGTGGTGGTTCGCGACGCCGATGTGACAGCCGAAACCGTCTGGCGCAGCGGTCAGACTAATGGGCCGGGGACCTAGTGTCGCCAGACCGACACTGCCATCCGGCAGCTGCAAGAAGTGCAATGATTTCAGGAAATTGGCTCCGCGAGCTGGACTCGAACCAGCGACCATTCGATTAACAGTCGAACGCTCTACCAACTGAGCTATCGCGGAACACCAAGGCCTCCCGTGGGAGCCCTGTCGGGCTTCCCATGGGGAAGCGAGGTCCGTTTAGCGGACTTGATTTGCTTTGCCAAGCCCTCAATTGCCCGGCATGTGAATAAGTGGTGACGGCCCGTGGTTCCCCGCGATCCGCCCGAGGGCGATGAGGTCATCCATAGTGTTGACGTTAGCGAACGGGTCCGCGCCCGCAACACTGGCCCAGTCTACTGGCGCAGCGCCCAGCATTTTCTGCAGCGCCTTGAGGCTGGGCGCCGCGCTGCCTGCCCGCACCTGTGCCGGCAGCGTCGCCAGCGCCTCCAGGCGCCAGATGGCATTGGGCGGATGAAACTGGTCGCCGCAGGCGGCATAGGCAGTTGCGGCGCTTCCCAGTCCCTTACTCATGACTGTCACGAAATCTGCCGGCAGGAATGGCGTATCTACGGCAACAGTGACCAGCAGGCCCGTCCCGATGCCCCGCGTTCGCAGCGCCTCGACAGCCGCGGCCAGACCCGCCAGGGGACCGCCCACAGGCGCGTCCAGGTCGGCAACAGCGACTGCCCCGGCCGGCAGGCGAAACCTCTTGTCGCCGGGTCCGGTGGCGATCATCAGCGGCCCGTCGACCGTACCCAGCGCTGCCGCGACCCGGTCCACCAGCCGCCGGCCGCCGATCCGCAGATCCGCCTTGCGCACGCCGCCCAGCCGCTCGCCCCGGCCCCCGGCGATGATCACGGCATGGGGCAGGGTCATTTGCCAGTGCTGACCGGTTCAGGCCGGATGCCGAAACGCAGCAGCAGAATCATGCCGATGCCGGCCACCAGCCCCCAGAACGGCGACCCGACGCCGCCAATGGTGATGCCCGATGCCGTGGTGACAAAGGTCAGGATGGCCGGCAGCCTTGTCTCCTCGGCAACCAGGGCGCCCGACAGTGCCGCCGTCAGGCTCGACAGCAGCGCGAGGCCCGCTACCGCCTGGATCAGTAGCGGCGGCGACGCCGCCACGAATGCCGCCGCCAGGCTCGCCGCTGGCGCCAGCAGCAGATAGACCACGCCCGCCGACACGGGAGCGGGCCACCGGCGCGCCTTGTCGGGATGGGCCTCCGGTCCCGCGCAGATCGCCGCCGTGATTGCCGCCAGGTTGCTGCTATGCCCGCCAAACAGGGCCGTGGCACCGCTGGCGAGGCCCGTGATGATGAATAGCGGCGCCGGCTTCAGCACATAGCCATTGGCCCGCATCACCGCGAGGCCCGGCAGGTTCTGCGACGCCATGGTGACGACATAGAGCGGCAGCCCGATCCGCACGATCGCGTCCAGCGTGAAGACCGGCATGACCGGCACCAGGCTCGGCCAGCTGCCGTCAAGCGCGCCCGGCGGCAGGTGCGTCGTTGTTGCCAGCATGATTCCGGTCACTACCACCGCGATCGGCACGGCATAGCGCTTGGCGAACCGCAGCCCGATGATCCAGGCCAGCAGGATCGGCAGCGCCAGGGCCGGCATCTGTGCCACCGCCGTGATCGGCGCGAGGCACAGGGTCAGCAGCATGCCCGCCAGCATGGCATTGGCGATTGGAGCAGGAATGGCGCCAACGGCGCGGGCCAGCGGCTTGATCAAGCCTGTCAGCACGATCAGCGCCGCTGCTACGAGGAACGCGCCTGCCACGGCTGGAAATCCGCCCACCGGCTCGCCCACCGTCAGAAGAAACGCTGCCCCGGGTGTCGACCAGGCAAAGCTCACCGGCAGCTTGACCTGCGCGCTGACCACGATGTTGAGGATGCCGATGGCGATACACACCGACATGAGGCCCGAGCCGGCCTGCTGCGGCGAAGCGCCCCCTGCTGTCAATGCCGCCAGCACCAGCGTGAACGTGCTGGCATAGCCCACGATGGCCGCTAGCGCGCCCGCCATCACCGGCTGCAGGAGTTCCCGCCTGCCGCCGCTCTCCGTCCACTGACTCACTGCCTGTCCCCGCTCGGTTGCGGCAGCAACCTAAGCAAGCCCGCCCTGCCGGTGAAGGCCCAAACCACGCGCGCTGAGCATTTTCCGGGTGCGAGACCGTTTCGGCGGCTCGGCTATTCCCAGGTGACCACGCCGGTATAGTTCTCGGCCAGGCCCTGCTGGGCGACGCGGGAGCCGGCCAGGTAGTCGAATTCCGCCCGCTGGATGCGCCGGCCGAAAGCGCCAGTTTCAGGGAAGGTGTGGAGCAGGGTGGTCATCCACCAACTGAACCGCTCCGCCTTCCAGATGCGCGACAGCACCTTGGCCGAATACGCGTCGATGCCGGCGGCCGATTTCTCGACAAAATTCTCGATCAGGGCATCGGCCAGCGCGGCGACATCGCTCATCGCCAGGTTCAGCCCCTTGGCCCCCGTAGGCGGCACGATATGGGCCGCGTCGCCCGCCAGGAACAGGCTCCCGAAGCGCAATGGCTCGGCGACGAAGCTGCGCAGCGGCGCCACCGATTTCTCGATCGAGGGGCCAGTCTGCAGCGCCTCGGCCGTTGCCGGGTCTAGCCTTGCCCGCAATTCGTCCCAGAACCTGTCGTCCGACCAGGCGCTGGCCTGCTCGTCGGCGGGCACCTGCACATAGTAGCGACTGCGGCTGTGCGAGCGCTGCGAGCACAGGGCGAAGCCGCGCTGGTGATGGGCATAGATCAGCTCATCCGCCACCGGCGGGCGGTCCACCAGCACGCCCAGCCAGCCGAACGGATAGACCCGCTCGAACGTGGTCAGCGCCTGCTGCGGCACGCTCTGCCGCGCCACTCCGTGGTAGCCGTCGCAGCCGGCGATGAAGTCGCAGTCGATCCGGTGCGTCTGGCCGTCCTTGGTGTATGTGACCCATGGTCGCCCATCCAGGTCATGCAGCGCCACATCCTCGGCCTCGTAGATCGTGGTCGCTTCGCGCACGCCCATCAGGTCGCGGGTCACTTCGGTCTGGCCATAGACCATGACCTGCCGGCCGATCAGCTCCGAGAAGTCGATGCGATGGCTGTCGCCGTCAAAGCTGAGTTCAATGCCGTGGTGGATGAGCCCCTCCGCATGCATGCGCTGGCTGGCCTGGGCGCGGTCCATGAGTGCAACGCTGCCCTGTTCCAGCACGCCGGCGCGAATGCGGCCCAGCACATAGTCAGCGCTCCTGCGCTCGATGATAACGGCATCGACGCCGGCCAGCTCGAGCAGCCGCCCGAGCATAAGGCCGGCCGGACCCGCCCCTACAATCACAACCTGATGACGCATTGTTCCTCCACATTTTCGCGCCAGCATGCTCCGCCCCCGGGCAGTCGGGAATGGACAGCTGGCGCAATTGCTTGCACTATCCGAACATGAAAGGTGTTCTGACATATGCGCTCTATGGAGAAGCGGTCAGTGACCGGCAGCATGACTGGTTGCATTGGGAAACCATCCAGTCGCGCAGCCGGCTGCATCGCTATCGCATCGCGCCGCACCGGCACGAGCAGTTCTTCCAGATTCTGAGCCTCACCGGCGGGCGGGCCCAGGTGACGCTGGATGGCACTGCGTTCGGCCTGGCACCCCCGGCAATCGTGGTCGTGCCGGCCCTGACGGTGCACGGTTACGACTTCAGCCGGGACGTGGAGGGGGTGATCGTCACGCTGATGGCGCGTGACATGGCCGAGGGCATGGAGAGCCTCGCCGCTGGCGTGATCGCCACGGGCACCGACCCGGTTCATCGCGCGCTGGATGGCTTGCTCGCCGAAGCCGATCGCCCGGGCGAGCAGCACGATCTGGCCATGCGCGCCCATATCACCTTGCTGCAGGTGGCGCTGCACCGCGCCCGCAGCCTGCCGGCCTCCCTGGGTGCATCTGAGGGGCGGGCTCGCGTGCATGTCGGCGCCTTCCGCCTGCTGGTGGATGAGAAATTTCGCGAAACGCGCCGCATCGCCGACTACGCCGATGCGCTCGGCATCAGCCAGACCCATCTCAGTCGGGTTTGCCGGCAGGTGCTGGGCGCTTCGGCCCTGACCGTGATCGAGCGGCGCATCGCCCTCGAGGCGCGGCGGCAACTCCTGTTCTCCACCCTGTCGATCAAGCAGATCGGGGCAGGGCTGGGCTATGACGATCCCGCCTACTTCACCCGCATGCTCAAGCGCGTCCTCGGCGTCCCGCCCCTGACATTTCGCCGGCAGGCCGACCGATAGTCATCCGCGGCGGATGCGGGCGGCAACGTCGCGCACGGCCTGCATAAGGCTGTCGGCGGCCAGGGTGGACACCATGTCGGTCCGCGTCGTGAGGCCCACGGGCCCGGTAGTCTCGCTGGTATCCACCGGCAGCAATGCCAGCTGGCCCTCTGCCACATCGACGGCCACGACGCCCTCCGAGATGATCCAGATGGCGTCGGTCTGGCGGACATAGGCCCGGCCGAAAGCGTTCGAGACCGTTTCGATCTCGTCCCGCAAATGGGTAATGCCGTGCGCCAGCAGCATCCGGTCCACGAGGTTCCTGATAACCGAATTGGGCGTCGGCATCAGGGTCTGGTAGGCCTCGATCATCGGCAGCTCGAACGGCCGTTCTGCCAGCAGGGGATGCCCGGGCCGGACTGCCATCACCACGCGCTCCGAATAGAGGTGTTCGAACGACAGCCCCACCATGGCGTCAGGTTCGGTCATGCGCCCGATGACAAAATCGACGTCTCCCGTTCGCAGCAGGGTGAGCAGGTAGTCGTTGGGGCCGGTGATCACCCTTGTATGAACGCCCGTGCCGGTCGCCGTGAACGCCTCCACCGCATCGGGCAGGATACGGGCGGAAACCGTGGGCAGCGCCCCGACCCTGACGGTGGTGGCCTCATGCGTCCCCCGCGCTACGTCGATGCCCTGGCGCAAGGCGGCAAGGCTGGTCGAGGCATAGCGGTTAAACACCTCCCCGAACGGCGTCAGGAACAGCTTGCGCTTGCTGCGGTCAAACAGGCTGCCACCGAGCAGTTGTTCGAGTTCCTGGATGGTCTTGGACACCGCCGGCTGGCTGATATGGAGCAGGTCGGCGGCATTGCCCACACTCTTCAGCCGCGCCACCTCGAGGAAGCATACCAGGTGGCGGAGCTTGATTCTGGGATCGATCATGCGCGGCGCCACATGCACCTCCGGTTATGAAACAGCCTGCTTTACCCCAGGCGATGCGCCGGTGGGCCGGCAACTCCGGGGTGTCAGGTTATACTGCCATCATCTTTAGCCATTTGGTTGGCGATGGGCCAGCTATTCATCCGGGCGCGCACCACTCAGAAAATTCACTGTCCGTTAGGCGGGGTATTGCATAAGCAATTGCCGTCCAATACGTACTGCGGACGTGAGGCCTCGTGGCGGAGTGGTGACGCAGCGGATTGCAAATCCGCGTACTCCGGTTCAATTCCGGACGAGGCCTCCAATATTCCCAGCGACAGAGTTTCGTGATCTTCGACCTGGGCGCGCCCCGGGGGTGCCGTACCGGCCCGCTGGTGCCGCCCGTCCAATCCCGTCACCCGCGAATATGCATGCCCCTCATGCGCCTGCATATTATCGCATATTCCCTGTCGGCTCTTGCCATGTCCAGCCACCGACTATATTCACGTCCGTCATATGAATTCACCCGGGCGGGCAACTCTGCATGGTCGATTTCCAGCGCGCACGCGCACATATGGTGGAGAGCCAGCTCAGGGCTGGTGGCGTCACCAATGCGCCAATCCTGGCCTGCATGCGGTCTATTCCGCGCGAGGATTTTGTCGATCCCGGCCGTCGTGAGCTCGCCTATGCGGACGATATCCAGTGGCTGGGCAACGGCCGCTTCATGGCGGCCCCGGCCACGCTGGCCAAGCTGATCAAACTCGCGGAAATCACCAGCGACGACACCGTGCTCGATATCGGCGCGGCCTCGGGCTATTCCACCGCCGTCATTGCCGGCCTCGCCGCCTCGGTCACCGGGCTCGAACAGGACGCTGCCCTGGCTGCCACAGCTGCCACCAACCTTGCCACACTTGGCCTGGCCAATGCGCGCATTGTCGCCGGGGATATCGATCAAGTGGGCCTGGCTCGCTTTGACGCGATCATCGTAGAGGGGGCCCTCGACAGTGTCCCCGATGCCTTCCTCGCGGCGCTGAACGAGGGTGGGCGGCTGGTTGCCTTGATTCGAAATGGCGCCGTCTCGGTGGCCCATGTCTTTGTAAAATCGGGTCGCGGCGTTACGGCGCGCGCGGAGTTCAATGCCTTCCTGCCGCCATTGGTGCAGCGGCCGAACGAGGAATTCACATTTTAGCGCGATAGTCGTCCTGTTGCCCTTGGGGCACGTAGGCGAGTTAATCGCACTTTGGGTGCTGGTAGGGATTGTCGCGGCAGGTTGTGTACCCCATGTGCCGCGCATAGTGTTTCGGGGTCGTCGGAGGCGGGCATGGGTTTTCGCGTAAATTTGGTCGCCAGTGCGCTGGCTTTGGTGCTGGCGGCCGCGTCGGTGGGCGGGGCCCAGGCGCAGTCGATCACCCAGGCGCTGACGGTGGCCTATGATCACGCGCCCGATCTGCAAGCAGCCTTGCTCAGCGCCAAGTCAGCGGCGGAAAATGTTGCCCTGGCTCAGGCCGGCAAACGGCCGACCATCGGGGCGTCGCTGAGCGGGACGCAGAGTCTTTCCCTTGCTTCGGGCAGCACTGAGTGGGTCGACAGCACCAGTTTCACCACCGGCGTCTCCTACAACCAGACCATCTTCGACAACTTCAAGACCGACGCGCAGGTCGAGGCAGCGCGCGCCGGTGCTGAAGCGGCCGAGTATCAAATCCGCAATACCGAGCAGAATGTGCTGCTCGCCGTCGTTCAGGCCTATATGTCGGTATTGAGCGACCGGCAACTGGTTGCTTTGCGTCAGGAAAACGTCAATTTCTTCCAGGCGCAGCTGCAGTCGGCGCGCGATCGTCTTGATGTAGGCGAGGGCACCCGCATCGACGTCGCCCAGGCCGAGGCCCGGCTGGCGCAGGGCGACGCCGCCTATCGCGCGGCGCTGAGCAGCCTCGAAATCAGCCAGGCCACGTTCCAGCGTTACGTCGGCGCAGCCCCGCAGAACCTTGATTCCTCGCATAATTACGGCCGGCTGGTTCCCTCCAGCCTGCAAGCTGCCATTTCCCAAGCCGAGACCGGCCATCCTGCGATCCTGCTTTCGAAGGCGGCCATTCGGGCTGCGCAGGCCGGCACCGATGCTGCACAGGCGGCGTTCGGACCAACCGCGTCGGTTACCGGCTCGGTCGGCAGTCGCTTCAGTGTCGGTGGCAGTCCGCAGGACGGCCTCAGCGGCTCCATCGGCTTCCAGATCACCATTCCGCTCTATGCGGGCGGCGCTATCGGCGCCAATGTGCGCAAGGCCAATATCGAGCAGATCAAGTCCGAGGTGGACGCCATGTCTGCCTATGATCAGATCCGTGAGGCGGTCATTTCCGCCTGGGCCGGCATCCAGAGCGCCGATGCGCAGATTTCCGCGGCGAACTCCGCCGTGTCGGCCGGTCGCACCGTGCTCGATGGCGTTATCCAGGAGCGTGATCTGGGCACTCGCACCACGCTCGATGTCCTCAATGCCCAGGCCGAACTGACCACCGCACGCGAGGGGCTCATCAATGCCTCCACCAACAAGGTCATCGCCACGTTCTCGCTGCTGTCGGCCATGGGCCGCCTGACGGCGACCGATCTGGGCCTCGCCGTCGAGGTCAAGTCTGCCGTGCGCTACAATCAGGCCGTCGAAGACGTCTGGCAGGAATTGCGCACCGTCGCCGAATGATCGACCCGCGCGCAGGTTTTCGGTAAACTGCGTCAGGTCGCCTTCGTGCTTCGGCAACGCCTTGCGTCCACATTGAATCGAGACTTGGTGGCCGGGTCATGCCCGGCCACAAGTTTTAGTGGAAGATGGGCTTGTGCCCCGCTGCGGCGATTCCTAATTGCGGCGGCTGGCGTTAAGGTAGTCGTGACGAATCAGGTTTGGCCGCATTGGCGGAGGCCGCGGACTGGTTCGGGCGCATGAGTAAGAGGCACTGATGAACAAGCCGGCTCCAAAAGAACCCTCAATGGACGAAATCCTGTCGTCCATCCGGCAGATCATTGCCGATGACGATGCTGCCGGGGTGCCACGCCGACCGGCCATTCAGGCGGCTCCCCCCCCCATGCAGGCCACTCCGGCTCGCCCCATGGCTGAATCGCTCGATCGCGACCTGAGCGACATGCTCGACGATATCGAGCCGCTGGCGCTGTCGCCCAGCCAGATCGTTGACAAGAGCGATGACGACGATGTCGGTGGCTTCAGTTTCGATTCCATCCTGGCCGATACCGCCGTCGACGACGAGCCGGTTGCCGCCGCGCCACAACTGGTCGATCCCGACGACATCACCTTCGACATGGGTGCTGCCGCCGAAGAGGAAGAACTTCCTGCCTTCGACCCACCGCCAAAGGCCTTCGTTGCGCCAGCGCCGGCGCCGCAGCCACAACCGGCTCCGCGCCCGCAGCCCAGCATTGCCCAGGCAGCGCCGTTGCCCGATCCGACGCTGTCGAGCGACATGGCCGATCAGTTGCTCGAGCCGGCCACCCAGGCGGCCGTTCGCAGCTCCATCACCAAGCTCAACGGCCTCGGCCTCGGCAATACCGGTGCGACCATCGAATCGCTGATGCGCGACATGCTTCGCCCGATGCTCAAGGAATGGCTGGACGAAAACCTGCCTTCCGTCGTCGAGCGCATGGTGGAACGCGAAATCTCCCGCATCTCCCGCGGCGAGTGATCGGCCCGGGGCTGCGCGGTTCCAGTTGACCCCGCATCCCGCATTTGCTTGAAGTCTGCCAACCTGTTTATCCGGCCCGCCATGATCATCCTGGCGGGTCGCTGCTGTTGCGAGTGACCAATGCTTGAAAAGACCTATGAGCCATCAGCGGTCGAAGGCCGCATCTATGCCGACTGGCTCAAGGCCAACGCCTTTGCCGCCGGGGCAGGGGCCGCACCCGGCGCCGAGACGTTCACCATCGTCATTCCGCCGCCCAACGTCACCGGCTCGCTTCATATCGGTCACGCGCTCAACAACACCATCCAGGACATCCTGATCCGCTTCAATCGCATGCTGCGCAAGGATGTGCTCTGGCAGCCGGGCACCGACCATGCGGGCATCGCCACCCAGATGATCGTCGAGCGCCAGCTGATGGAGCGCCAGCAGCCCGGCCGCCGCGAAATGGGTCGCGAGAAGTTCGTCGAGCGTGTCTGGGAATGGAAGGCCGAGAGCGGCGGCACCATCATGAACCAGCTCAAGCGCCTGGGCGCCTCGGCCGACTTCTCCCGCGAGCGCTTCACCATGGGCGAGCAGGGTGCCGCCGACGACCAGATGGTGCGGGCCGTCACCAAGGTCTTCGTCGAGCTGCACAAGCGCGGCCTGATCTACCGCGCCAAGCGCCTGGTCAACTGGCATCCGGGCCTCGAGACCGCCATTTCCGATCTCGAAGTCGAGAATATCGAGATCAAGGGCCACATGTGGCACCTGCGCTATCCCCTGGCTGATGGCGTCACCTACCGGTTCCCCATCGCCCATGACGAAGAGGGCAAGCCGACCGAGTGGGAAACCCGCGACTACATCATCGTCGCCACCACCCGTCCGGAGACCATGCTGGGCGATAGCGGCATTGCCGTGCATCCCGATGACGAGCGCTACGCCTCGCTGGTCGGCAAGTTCGTGGAACTTCCGCTGGTCGGCCGCCGCATCCCCATCGTGGCCGACGACTATGCCGACCCGACCCTCGGCACCGGTGCGGTCAAGATCACCCCGGCCCACGACTTCAACGACTTCGAGGTCGGCGTCCGCAACGATCTCGAGCAGATCAACGTCTTCACCACCAACGGCGCGATCATCTCGGCCGATTTCATCCCCGAAGACCTGCGCGGCCTCGACCGTTTCGCTGCCCGCAAGGCCATCGTCGCCAGGCTGACGGCCCTGGCGGAGGAAAACCCCACCCGTGGCCTCGATCACATCGAGGACAAGAAGATCATGGTCCCCCATGACGAGAAGTCCAAACTCGTCGTCATCGAGCCGTTCCTGACCGACCAGTGGTGGGTCAAGGCCGACATCCTCGCCCAGCCCGCGCTCGCGGCTGTGCGCGAAGGCCGCACCAAGTTCGTGCCCCAACAATACGAAAACACCTATTTCGCCTGGCTCGAAAACATCAAGCCGTGGTGCATTTCCCGCCAGCTCTGGTGGGGGCATCAGATTCCCGCCTGGTATGGCCCGGACAACGAGGCCTTCGTTGCCTATGACGAAGCCGAGGCCCAGTCGCTCGCCACCGCCCATTATGGCCGGCCCGTCGCCCTCAAGCGCGACGAGGACGTGCTCGACACCTGGTTCTCCTCCGCCCTCTGGCCGTTCTCGACCCTGGGCTGGCCGGACGACACCGCCGAGCTGCGCCGCTACTACCCGACCGACGTTCTGGTCACCGGCTTCGACATCATTTTCTTCTGGGTTGCCAGGATGATGATGATGGGTCTTGAGTTCCTGGATGAGGAGCCGTTCCACACGGTCTACATGCATGCGCTGGTCCGCGACGAGAAGGGCCAGAAGATGAGCAAGACCAAGGGCAACGTCATCGATCCGCTCGAACTCATCGACCAATACGGCGCCGACGCCACCCGCTTCACCCTCGCCGCCATGGCTGCGCAGGGCCGTGACCTCAAGCTTTCGATCCAGCGCGTCGAGGGCTATCGCAACTTCGTCACCAAGATCTGGAACGCCGCCCGCTTCCTCGAAATGAACGAGTGCCGCCGCGTCGAAGGCTACGATCCCAAGGCCAACAGGCTGCCGCTCAACCGCTGGATCGTAGGGGCCACGGCGCGCGGTGCCGCCGCCGTCACCCAGGGCATCGTCGACTACAAGTTCAACGAAGCCGCCAATGCCGCCTACGACTTCGTCTGGGGTACCTTCTGCGACTGGTATGTCGAATTCGCCAAGCCCGTGCTGCTGGGCGAGGACGAAGCCGCCAAGGTCGAGACTCGTGCGACCGCCGCCTGGGCCCTCGACCAGATCCTCACGATCCTGCATCCCTTCATGCCCTTCGTCACCGAAGAGCTGTGGGTGGAAACCGGCAAATTCGGCGCCCCGCGCGCCAACATGCTGATCCTGACCGACTGGCCCAACCTTGCTGGGCTCGAAGACCCCGAGGCTGACGCCGACCTCACCTGGCTTATCGACGTCATCAGTAATGTCCGCTCGGTCCGATCAGAGATGAACGTCCCTGCCGGCGCCAAGCTGCAGATGGTCGTGGTCGGGGCAGGGGAAACCACCCTGCGCCGCCTCGTCGCCGGCACCTCGCTGATCACGCGCCTGGCCCGGCTCGAGGAAATCTCCCCGCAATCGACCGTCCCTGGCGAATCTGCCCAGTTCGTCGTCGGCGAAGCCACCTGGGCCCTGCCGCTGGCGGGCGTCATCGACATATCAGCCGAAAAGGTCCGCCTCGAAAAGGAAGTGACCAAGCTCGACGCCGAAATCGCCCAGATCGACAAGAAGCTCGGCAACGAGCAATTCGTCGCCAAGGCGCCCGAAGAGGTGATCGAGGAACAGAAGGCTCGTCGTGAAGCCGCCATCGAACGTCGTCACTACATCCTGGAAGCGCTCAAGCGCCTGAGCTAGGTCGGAAGCCATGGACGACATCATCCCGCGCGAACCGCCAGCCCGCCATGTCGCCAACGGCATGGTCGGGGTCGGCGCCGTGCTGGTCTTTGATGGCAAGGGTGGCGTGGTCAGGCACGAGCCGACCGCCGAGGAGCCCAAGGTGCCGGTGCGCGGCTTCAAGCTCATCGCGGGCAATTCCAGGTCGCCCGAGTTCAAGGTGTGGCTCAAGCAGGAACTGGGCGAGTTCAATGCCGACCTGCTGACCGTCCCCAGCGCCCGCTCGCGCTGCACCGTCATCGAGGATCGCGCCATGGTGGTCCTGCGCGTGGCGCGCCCCGGTGCCGAACCCCATGATATCGGTCGGCAATTGCTGACGCTATGGATCGAGAAGGGCCGCGTCATCATCGCGTCCGAGCTCAACATCCTCGATTTCCTGGGCCTCAACAAATGGGTGGCCTCCCACCACGCCCCAACAACGCCGGCCGACCTAGTGGCGCGGCTGGGGCTGCGCGCCGCCGACCGCCTCGAGCCGCTGGTCGAGATGCTGGGCGATCGGCTGGACGATATCGAAGAGGCGCTCATCGTCCAGAACAATACCAAGGCCAACGCCCGCCTGGCCGAGCTGCGCCGCAATCTCATCAGCTTCCGGCGCATCGTCTGGCCGCAGCGCGACGTGCTCAATACGCTCGAGATCGAAGACCTCAGCCACTTTACGCCCCGCGACCGTCTGCGCCTGCGCGAGGCTTCGGCCAGGTCGGCCCGCATCGGGGACGAGTTGCAGGCCCTGTCCGAACGCGCCGTGCTGGTGCATGAACAGATTATCGACGCCCGCGCCGAGCAGATGAACCGAACCATGCTCATCCTCGCTGCGGTTACGGTGGTGTTCATGCCGCTGACGCTGTTCACTGGC
This sequence comes from Devosia sp., assembly GCF_014860165.1. Taxonomy (GTDB): domain Bacteria; phylum Pseudomonadota; class Alphaproteobacteria; order Rhizobiales; family Devosiaceae; genus Devosia. The sequence continues at coordinate 13,537 of NZ_JACZKG010000028.1, read as the reverse complement.
GCGCTTGGCATGAACGTGGCGGGCATTCCCTTTGCCGATAACCCGCACGCCTTCTGGGCTGTCTGTGCGGCCCTGTTCGTTCTCTCACTCGGCATCGTCTGGTGGATGCGCGGCCGCCGCTGGCTATAGGCGGCGGCCGCACGGCCTATATGCTGGCCGACACCTTGTGCAGCCCGGCATAGAGCCCATCGGCCGCCATCAGCTCGTCATGCGTGCCTTCCTCGCCGATACCCTCAGGCGTCAGCATCAGAATGCGGTCGGCATGGCGCACGGTCGAAAGCCGGTGGGCGATGACGATGGTGGTCCGCCCCCTGGCCAGGCTCAGCAGAGCCTGCTGCACGGCGCGTTCGCTCTCATTGTCCAGCGCGCTGGTGGCCTCGTCGAAAATCAGCACGGCCGGGTCCTTGAGAAACGCCCGGGCGATCGTCAGTCGCTGCTTCTGGCCGCCCGATAGCTTCATGCCCCGTTGGCCAATGCTGGACTTGTACCCGTGGGGCAGGGCCATGATGAAGTCATGGGCATTGGCGGCCTTGGCTGCTGCGATCACCTCCTGGTCCGTGGCGCCGGGTCGGCCATAGCGCAGGTTTTCCTCCACGGTGCCGCTGAACAGGTAGAGATCCTGCTGCACCACCCCGATGCTGCGGCGAAGCGAGGCCAATGTGACGTCCCGCACATCCTTGCCATCGATGGTGATGGCTCCGCCGCTGATCTCGTAGAAGCGCGGGATCAGGGCGCAAAGCGTGCTCTTTCCCACGCCCGATGGCCCCACCAGGGCCACGAACTCACCCGGAGCAATGTCCAGCGAGAGCCGGTTGAATACCGGCCCCTGACCTTCGCCATAGCCAAAGCTCACGTCCCGGAAACTGATGGCGCCCGCCACCCGCCCGATATCGACCGCGCCGGGCCGGTCCGCGATATCAGGCTCTTCCTCGAGCAGTTCCATGGCCCGCACGAAGCCGGTCGCACCCTCCTGCCAGAGGCGGATGAAGTTATCGAGTCGGCGCACCGGGTCCACCAGCACCGCAACGCAGAGCAGGAAGGTCAGCATCTCGGACACGGTCAGCTCGGCATGGAGGATCCGGATCGCCCCGGCCACGATCACCATGATCGTCACCAGTTGGGCAAAGCCATCCATGCCGACCCACAACAGGGCTTCGCTGCGATAGCCCTCCCTGCGGCTCTCGAAGAAGCTCTGGTTCTCGATCTCGAAGCGGCGCAGCTCCTCCGCCTCATTGGCAAAGGACTGCACCACGCGCACACCGCCCAGTGCGTCTTCCACCCGCTCATTGACGGCGGCGATGCGCTCCTTGCTGGTCTTGAGCACCACATTCATCCGGCTGTTGAAGTGCCGCGCATAGAGCACCGCAAAGGGCACGAGCAGGGCGATCAGCCCCGCCAGCACCGGGTCGATGATGGTCAGGACCGTCATCGCCCCGCCGAACTTGAGCAGCCCGATGGCGAGGTCTTCCGGTCCGTGGTGGAACAGTTCGCCCAGCCACAGTGAGTCATTGCTGATGCGGCTCATCAGCTGGCCGACGCGCTGCCGGTCATAGAAACCGAACGACAGTTTCTGGCAGTGTTCGAACAGTTCCTTGCGCACATCCGCCTCGATGCGCGCGCCCATGACGTGTCCCTGATAGTCGACGAAGAATGTCGCCAGCGACTGGACGAAGAACACGCCGAGCATGATCCCGCCCATGGCCAGGATCTGCATTATGGCATCGTCGCTCTGGGCCAGCTCAGGCAGGCGCGCTGTGATGTAGCTGGCGCAAAGAGGCAGGGCGATTGCCCCGGCCGCCACCAGCACGGCGCAGGCGAGGTCCGCCAGCAGCAGCGGAACATAGGGTTGGTAATAGGCGACAAACTTTCGCGCGCGGGCCGTCGCCCGGGCGGTATTCGTGTCCCGGCCTCTGGTCAGCCAGGCGGGAAGTCTGAAAAAGTGCGGGCTACGGCTTGCGCTTGTGTACTGCCCAGGTTTGGGAATCCGCGAATGCATGAACGATCATGTCCTGTTGAAGATGTGCTCCTTTCGTCATGGACAGGGTTTTCATGGTTTGCTCCTTGGTTCGCAGTCGGCCGAGTATGACTGTCTGGCTCGTGAGGGCAACCACACAGGCGAGATCAGGGCCCCATGGTGGGCGTCGCGTGGCGGAGTCTGTGACGATTCCGCAACAACGTTTGTGAATCGATTTTGCCGAGCCTTGCGGCAACCATTTGGCGATGTTTGTCGCCACAATCTCACCCTAAACGAGACGGCATAGGCATCTGGGGGCGGATGGCCTGTAGGCGACGTGGTAAGGCCGCGCGCTTGCGTATTTCCTCCCCCACTGCTGAGCAGAGGCTGTCGGCGCGCCCTGGTGACGTGCGGATGGTTGGCCTTGTACGGTGAAACGACGACGTGCCTGCATTATTGCCATCAAGGCAATGCCTCCGGTTCGCCACGAGCCCGGCTGAATGCGGTCACAAACGGAGTTTACCGAATTATTAACGTCCGCTTTCCCGGTCAACGCACATGGGCAAAGCTGGTGACCGGAGCGCGGCCCTGGCCGCGGCGCCGCTACGGAGCCGGGTTGGCTGGTTCCGCAAACAAGGTTCGCCTGCCGCAGGCAGGCACAAAGGAGCAAGATGCGGACCATTAGGGACAATTCCCTGATTTCCGTGACAACGGCAGCCTTCCTCGCCTTGGCGGTGTCGGTCCTGCCCGTGCACGCCCAGACCGCGGCCGACGCGGCGCTGAACATGGCCAACATGCTCGATGGAGCTGGTGGCGGTGTCTCCGGCGACGACCTGCTTGCCGCGCTTGAGGATGCTGCCGATGCCGGCCAGCCCATGGCCATGTGGCAGCTCGGCACCATGTATGAGAATGGCGAAGGCGTCGACCGCGACCCGGTCAAGGCCTTCGGCTATTTCGCCCAGATTGCCAATCAGCATGCCGACGCCGCGCCCAGGGGCGTGGAGGCCGATATCGTGGCCCAGTCCTTCGTCAAGGTCGGCGATTATTACAAGGAAGGCCTTCCCGACGCCGGCATCCCGGCGGATGCGGAGCGTTCCCATGCCCTGCTGCTGCATGCCGCCACCTATTTCGGCGATGCAGACGCACAATATCGGGTCGGCCTGCTCTACACGCAGGAAGAGGAAATGGGCGTGAACCCGCTGCAGAGTGCGCGCTGGTTCTCGTTAGCCGCCCGCAAGGGCCATTGCCCAGCCCAGGCTCAGCTTGGCGACATGCTCTTCAACGGCGTCGACGGCATCGAGGCCCAGCCTGTCGAGGGCCTGATGTGGCTGGCCATCGCCCATGAGCGCTGCGCCGGCACGGGCGATGCGGCCTGGATTGACGAACTGCTCAACCGTGCGGTCTCCATCGCCCAGCCCGAACAGCAGGCCGAAGCCTTCGCCCTGGCCCAGAGCATTGCGCCCCAGTTCGCCGGATTTTGAGCGTCTTGTGAGCACCGCCCGGCGCCGCCCATAGATCGTCACCCTCGGGCCTGACCCAGGGTGTTGCACTTCCTTGGACCGGCAAGTGAAGAGCCCTCGGGTCAAGCCCGAGGGTGACGGCCGGTGTCAGAACGGCATCAGGTTCCATCTAGGAGAGGCTACCCTCTCCAAAGCCCTAAAACCTGAACTCCCCTTCGACCGGCACGTGATCGCTGGGCTTGTCCCAGCCGCGCACATCCTTGTGCACGACGACATTTTCCAGCCGGTCGGCCGCCTGCGGTGACAGCATCAGGTGGTCGATGCGAATGCCGGCATTGCGGCGCCAGGCGCCGGCCTGGAAGTCCCAGAATGTGTATGAAGGCTCCGACGTGACCGAGCGCAGGGCGTCAGTCAGCCCCAGATTGACCAGCGACCGCCACCGCTCCTGGCTCTCCGGCCGATACAGCGCGTCGCCCCACCAGCCTTCGGGATTATGGGCGTCGATCGGGGCGGGGATGATGTTGAAGTCGCCCAGCAGGATGAACGGTTCCTCCAGCGCAAGCCGGCCATCGACGAAGGTTTCGAGCCGCCGCATCCATGCCAGCTTGTAGGGGAATTTCTCGCTGTCGACCGGGTTGCCGTTGGGCAGGTAGATGCCGCACACGCGAACGGCACCTGTCTCCACCGAGAACACGCCTTCGATCAGCCGCGCCTGTTCGTCGCTGTCATCGCCCGGCAGGCCGCGCGTGACTTCGTCGAACGGCAGCAGCGACAGGATGGCCACGCCGTTCCAGCTCTTCTGCCCATGCGTCTCGACATTGTAGCCCAGCGCCTCGATTTCGAGCCGCGGAAAGGCCTCATCGACCGTCTTGATCTCCTGCAGCACCACGATATCCGGCTTTTCCTCGCTCAGCCACTTCAGCAGCAGTTCGATCCGGGCTTTGACGCCGGCAATGTTCCAGGTGGCGATGCGCATGACGAGTCTCCGTTGCCCGCAGGCTAGCGGTCGGTCGGGCAGGGGGCAACTAGCCCAGCGCCTCGTACACAGCGTTGCGCACCTCGTCCCGGTAGGCGCCGTCGCTTCCCTCAAGCCCGGTATTGCTCATCGACAGCACCGACAGGCCGTTGGTCGGATCGATGAACCAGTTATGCCCGTAAATGCCGCCCCAGCGCACGGTGCCGCGCGGCGCTGGCGATTGCGCTAGTGCCGGATCGTCGAGCCAGGCGCCGAAATAGCCGAACTTCCAGCCCGGCCCCTGGGCGTGAACCAGTTGTGGCGTCTGGTCGGCCAGGCCTTGGGCCACCGTCTCGGGGCGCAGAATATCCCCGCCGCCGGTCCGCAGTGTCTCCAGCAGAGTCATGAAGTCCGGCGCGGTGCCCGCCATGCCGCCGCCACCCGATTGAAAGGCCTGCCCATCGAAAATCCGGCCGGGGTCGAAGGTCGTGGTACTCCCCCACTGGTTGGGCACTGTATGCGGGTCGCCCATCAGCACCGGGCCGCTGGCCCCGTCCGCATAGGCGGCGGCCAGCCGGGCCGGGTCGGTGACGCCGAAGCGGCTGTCGATCATCCGTAGCGGGTCGGTTACATATTGCCTGATGGCGTCCTCGGGCAGTCCGCCCACCAGCTTGCCCGCGATGACCCCAAGCACATCGATCGAAGGCCCATAGGACCAGCCCGCGCCCGGCGCAAACAACAGCGGCAGTGCGGCAAGCCGGTCGAAAATCTCGCCGGTGCCCAGTCGCCAGCGATTGACACCAGCTGCCTGTTCATCGGCGCTCAGGATGCTGGCGCTGCTGAGCCCGGACGTATGCGTCAGCAAGTGATGGATGGTGATGTCGGGCGCCACGCCATCCGCCAGCCGCGGCCGGAAATCGGGCAGGTGATCGGTGACCTGGTCGTCGAGGCGGAGCCTGCCAGCATCCGCCAGCGCCAGGATCGTCGCGGCGACGATCGGCTTGGTCAGCGATGACAGCCGGAAGATCGTATCCAGCGACATCGGCCGGCCGCTTTCGCAATCGGCCAGGCCCTGCGCCGTCTCATAGACCAGCTCTCCGTTCCGGCGCACGATCAGCACCGTGCCGACGATCCGGTTCTCGGCCAGCGCACGCTTCACCACCGCATCGAGACGCGTCTCCATATCCATTCCTCCGACGCCGATGTTCAGGCGTAGACCGCGCGCAGGATGTCGTCCCGGAACGGGCCGTTGCAGCCTTCGAACGTGGTGTTGGTGCACACCACGATCGTCATCCGGTTGGCCGGATCGACGACCCAGTTATGCCCCCACGCGCCGCCCCAATCCACAGTTCCCGCGGGCGCGGGATTCTTGGCCGCCTGCTTGTCCTCCAGCACGGCGCCGATGAAGCCGAAGCGCTTGCCGGCATCCTGCTCCCGTCGCGACAGGTTGCCGATCTGGTTGGCCAGAGCCGTGGCCACGGTTGCCGGCTCGAGCAGGCCCGGCCTGCCATTATAGACTTCCAGCATTTTCATCACGTCGTCGGCGGTGCCCGCCATGCCGGCGCCGCCGTTCTGCGGTGCGGCCGGGTTGAAGATGCGCGACGGCGAAAAGGTGGTGACGGTCGTGCCGGCGGCGTCCCAGATGCCATGCGGCTCGCCCATGCGCACCGGCGGCGTACCATCGGCATAGGGCGTCGCGAGCCGCGCGGGGTCGGTGACGTAGAAATGTGCGTCCGCCATCCCCAATGGGCCTGTGACGTATCGGGCCAGCGCGTCCTCGACATTGGACCCGTTGATCGCCGCCAGTACACCGCCCAGCACATCGATGCTGGTGCCATAATCCCAGCCGGTGCCTGGCGCAAAGGCCAGCGGCACCCGGGCAATGTTCTGCAATGTCTCGGTGAGCGAGTTGACGACACCCGAAAGTCCGCCGCTGGCATCGGCAGGCAGGTTGCCATAGGTCAGGCCCGAACTATGGCTCAGCAGGTGGTGGATGCGGATATCGGCCACACTGCCATCGGGATTGGCCGGCGTGAACCACGGCAGGTAGCGGGTCACCCGGTCATTGAGGCCGATAAGCCCCAGGTCCAGCAGCCGCAGCACGGCCGTGGCCACGATCGGCTTGGTCACCGAAGCCAGCCGGAAGATCGCATCGCGCTGCATCGGCACATTGGCCTCGCGGTCGGCGAGGCCCGCGGCACGGGCATAGATTTCCTCGCCATCCTTGTTGATCAGGATGACGCAGCCGACAATGCGCTGCCCCAGCGCGGCATCGACTGCCGCGTTCACGCGTTCCACTATGCTCATGATTTCCTCCGACAAGCCGGAGGACGCTATGACCTGTGCGTCAGGATTTCAACCGGGCTCAGACCGCAAAGCTGGTGCCGCAGCCGCAGGAGGCCACCGCATTGGGGTTCTTGATCTGAAACGCCTGTCCGATCAGGTCATCGACGAAGTCGATCTCGGCGCCGCCCATGAATTCCAGGCTCATCGAATCGATCAGCACCACCGCGTCGCCCTTGCTCAGAACGATGTCGTCACTCGCCGGCTTTTCCTGTACGAGGTTGTATTCATACTGGAATCCGGAGCAGCCACCGCCCGCTACCGAGATGCGCAGCACCGTTCCTTCCGGCTCTTTCGCTAGGATACGCGCGACGCGCTTGGCGGCGCGATCGGTCAGCACGACATCGGTTGAAGCTAGGGCGGTTGCGGTCATGAGAGTTCCACGACGTAATGTCATAACGGTCAGGCTAAAATAGTAACTCTTGCCGGAAATGAAAAGGGCCAAAAAACTGAGCTGTCATCACCGATGAGCGATACCGCTCCCTACGCCAGCAAGCCCGAACACTCTCTCGGCCGCGTCAACGGCACCGGGCCAAGCCCTACGCGCTCGGAGTTCCAGCGCGACCGCGACCGCATCATCCATTCCACTGCATTCCGGCGCCTGCAGCACAAAACCCAGGTCTTCCTGCAATATGGCGGGCACTTCCGCAATCGGCTGACCCATACTCTCGAGGTCAGCCAGATGGCCCGGTCCATGGCGCGCGCCCTGCGGCTGGACGAAGACCTGGCCGAGGCAATCGCCCTCAGCCACGATCTGGGCCACACCCCCTTTGGCCATGCCGGAGAACGCGCGCTGCACACCGCCATGGCGCCCTATGGCGGCTTCGACCACAATATCCAGGCCATGCGGGTCGTGACGCGGCTGGAAAACCGCTATGCCGAGCATGACGGGCTGAACCTCACCTGGGAAACGCTCGAAGGCATCCTCAAGCATAATGGTCCGCTGACCAATCCGGACGGCACCCCCTATGGCAAATATGCCCAGGAGGGCCTGCCTGGTGGCCTCGACGACATCCCCGCGGTTGCCGACCTGCGCCTTTCCAGCTTCGCCTCGCTGGAGGCGCAGACCGCCGCCATCGCCGACGACGTCGCCTACAATGCTCATGACATCGACGATGCCCTACGCGCCGGCCTCATCGTCCTTGCCGATCTCGCCGACGTGCCGCTGGCCGGCCCAATCGTTCGCGAGGTTCTGGCCCTTTATCCCGACGTCGCGCCCAAGCGGCAGGCGCACGAAGTCCAGCGCCGCCTCATCACCCGCGCCATCGAGGATGTCATCGCCACCACGTCGGGCAATATCGCCGCAGCCGGCGTCAAGACGGCTGAGGACGTCCGCAATGCCGGCCGCACGCTCGTGACTTTCTCGCCATCAGCCGCGCAGGCGGAGCGCGGCCTCAAGGCTTTCCTGTTCGAGCGGGTCTATCGCCACGAGGCGGTCATGGTGCCGGTGCGCCAGAGCGAGGCTGTCGTCACCGATCTCTTCGCCCGCTACCTCGCTACCCGCGATCTGCCGGGCCGCTGGGGCGTGGCCGCCGCCGCCGCGCCCGATATCGCCCATCTCGCGCGCATCGTCGCCGATTTCATCGCCGGCATGACGGACCCCTATGCCCTCGACGAATACCAGCGCTTGTTTGACGCTCGCCCGGATTTCCGTTAACCCCGGCCCACTTTAATAGTCAGGTCTACCATGGACGTTTTCGCGCTCTTTTCCGCACGCATCGGCAATGCCATGCAGGTTCTCTTCCCCCAGGCCGGGGCGGACCTGCTGGCCCGTATCGTGGTGGAGCCCCCGCGAGATCCCGCCCATGGCGATCTCTCGACCAATGCCGCCATGGTCGTGGCCAAGCCGCTGGGGATGAACCCGCGCGAGGTGGCCAATACGCTGGTCGAGCATTTCCGGCACGATGCCGACGTGACCTCCGTGGAGGTTGCTGGCCCGGGCTTCATCAACTTCCGCCTCGCCGCGCCGATCTGGCATCAGGTCCTGCGCTCCATCGCCGAGCTGGGCGACGACTATGGTCGCTCTACCCTGGGGCAGGGGGAGGCGGTCAATATCGAATATGTCTCGGCCAACCCCACCGGCCCCATGCATGTCGGACACACCCGCGGCGCCGTCTTCGGCGACACGCTGGCTTCCCTCATGGCCTATTCGGGCTATGAAGTGACGCGGGAATACTACATCAACGATACTGGTGGGCAGACGATCACGCTGGGCCGATCCGCCCTGCTGCGCTACCGCGAGGCCCTGGGCGAAACCATCGAAATTCCCTCTGGCTTCTATCCCGGCGATTACCTGATCCCGGTCGGGCAGGCACTCGCGGCAGAACATGGCCGGTCCTTGCTCGATATGCCCGAGCATGAGGCTGCCCTGATCGCCCGCGAGAAGGCGCTGGCCGCCATGATGGACCTTATCAGGGCCGACCTCGCCCAGCTCAATATCCACCATGACGTGTTCTTCTCGGAGCGCACGCTGCACGGGGCCGGCGGCGATATCGAGCTCACCCTCGCCTGGCTGCGCGAAATGGGCATGATCTACGAGGGTCGGCTCGAGGCCCCCAAGGGCAAGACGCCGGACGAGTGGGAGGATCGCGAGCAGACCCTGTTCCGCGCCACCGATTATGGCGACGATGTCGATCGCCCGCTGATCAAGTCGGACGGCTCCTACACCTATTTCGCCGCCGACATTGCCTATCACCGCAACAAGTTCCTGCGCGGCTTCAAGCACATGATCAACGTGCTGGGCGCCGATCACTCCGGCTACGTCAAGCGCTTGCAGGCGGCCACCAAGGCTGTCTCACTCAACGCCGCCGATATGGACGTGCGCATCTGCCAGCTCGTGCGGCTGCTCAAGAACGGCGAGCCGTTCAAGATGTCCAAGCGCTCCGGCGACCTGGTCACCCTTGCCGACGTGGTCGAGGAGGTGGGCGCCGACGCCACCCGTTTCATGCTGCTCTATCGGCGGAATGATGCGGCGATGGATTTCGATTTCGCCGTGGTCAAGGAGCAGACCAAGGACAACCCGGTCTTCTATGTCCAGTATGCCCATGCCCGGACCCACTCGATCTTCAAGACCGCGGCCCGCGACTTGCCGGCGCTCGATGTCTCGCGGTCGGCCCTGGCCGCAGCCGACATCGAACGCATCGCTACGCCGGCTGAACTGGACCTGGTCAGGGTCCTTGCCGCATGGCCGCGCACCGTCGCCGCGGCGGCCGTCGCCCACGAACCGCATCGTATTGCGTTCTATGTTCATGAGCTCGCCGCGGCCTTCCATGGCTTCTGGGCCAAGGGCAAGGATGACCCGCAGTTACGATTTGTTAACTTTGACGATCCAATGCTGACTTTGGCTAGACTCGCGCTCGTTGATGCCGTGCGTCAGGTTATCCTCAACGCACTAGCAATTCTGGGCGTCTCCGCCCCCGAGGAGCTTTCATAATTCGGGCGCAATACTATGATGACTCGCGCGACGATGTCTGAGTTCAGGCTCCGTAGTAAAAGTCGTAATTTAGAGGGCGCTGCTTGATGACAGCGAAACCGCAGCCGATGGCCGGACAATCCGACGCCGCAGATGATCTGATCGCCGAGCTCGCCAAGCTCATGGCGCAGGACGCAAATGGCAACCGCCCGGCCGAGGTGATCACCCCCAGTTTCTCCGTTCGCATCCCAGGCGGAGATAACGCACCGGCTCCCGAGCCCGTTCCCCACTTCGATATTGCGCGCACGACGGCTCCGGCTGCAGCGCCGCCGCAGGCGCCGATTGCCGCCGCTGCGCCGGCCGCTCCCAAGGCTGAGGAACCGGCGCCTGAACCGTTCCATTTCGATTTTGACCTTGGCCCGCTCAAGCGAGAGACAGCGGCGCCGGTTGAAGCGCCTGCCGCGACCGCTCCCAAGCCGGTAGAGCCGGCGGTTGCCGCCGAGTCCACGGTCGATCACGACAGCATTGCCGATCTCATCGCCGCCGAACTCTCGACCGAGCCGGCGCCAGCATTCGAGCCTGCCATGGAGCCCCCGGCAGCGGTGACGCCCGCGCCTGTCGCTGCGCGCCCGGCTCCGCAGCCCGGTTCGGGCTGGACCCCCGCTGCCGTCGTACCCAACCTTGGTAGTCAAGATCAGTCGCCGCGCCCGGCGCTCCGCGCTCTGAATTTGCAGCCGGTATCCAGGCCGGAGCAGGACCGCTTCAAGGTACCGCCAGTCTTTGGCCTTGGCACCAAGCCTGCTACGTCCAAATTCACCGAACCGACGCCGGCTCCCGCTGCGGTCCCGACCCCGACCGCGACCCCGGATGTGCCGCAGCCGTCGCTCCGTCAGCCGTCCCCTGCCGTCGAGATGCCGTCGACACCACGCGCGCGGGACAATGACTTTGGCCGCGATCCGATAGACGAGATCGAAGATCTGATCGGCCGCGCCATGCGTGTCGAATTCGACACTCCCGTTGAGCCTGCCGCGCTGGCAGCTGAAGCGCGTCCCGCGCCCAGTCCGGCCCTGCGGACGCTCGCCACGCCCGTGGCTCCGGTTGTGCCGACAGCAACTGCGCGATCCACCGAGAGCCCGGCACCTGCGCCACGCGCACTATCCGGTGCTGACGAAGCCATCCTGGCTGCCGCCGAGGCGACCGGGGTCGAGATTGGCTGGGTCGAGGCGCCGGAGGTGAACGAACTCGAATCTGCCGCGCCCGCTGCAGGGCCGCGTCCGCGCCGCTCATTGGGCATGACCCGTGCCGTCGCCGGCCCGCTGGTGGCGGTGACACTGCTGCTGGCGGCTGGCTTCGGTCTCTATTGGGTGCTTGGCTTGGGCCCTGAATCCGGCCCGGCACCGCTGCTGACCGCCGATGCGAGCCCCACCAAGGAAACACCGGCGGTGCAGCCTGATGCTACCGCCGCCCAGCAATCCGTCGTGTTCAACGAGATTGATGGCGTCGTGCCCGGCGCCGAAGAACAGCTCGTGTCGCGCGATCAGGCCGACGTCAACGAAGTCACCCAGGTGCCGGCCGCTGCCGATCTGAGTGAAGAGGGTCTGGCCAATCGCAAGGTGCGGACAGTCACCGTCCGGCCGGATGGCACCATTGTCAGCGGTGACGACAGCGTTGCCGGCAGCGCCATTCTGCCGGTGGATCGTCCCGTTGTGCCCGAAGTGCCCGGGGCCGCAGCCCCCAGCGCCGACCTGCTGGCCAGTGCCGGTGCTGAGGCCGCCACGCCCGCGGCGGCGGCGACTCCTGCGCCCGACACAACTGCGACGGCCCCTGCCGCGACCGTCACGCCCGTCGAGCCTGGCTCCACCGTGCCCGCCGTGGATGCCGCCGGCAATCTGCTCGCCGGCAAGACTGCGCCAGTGCCGCTGCAGCGCCCGGCCGGTCTCGTCCAGTCCACGGCCCCCACCGTTGCGGCCACGCCCGTTGACGCCGCCGTCGAAACGCCGGCCGCTACGGGCAACCTGTTGCCGCCGCCGCCTGCTGCATCGACGCTGGGCGCACTGCCCACCGCCCAGCCTGCGGCCACCACTCAGCCCGAGGCCGTGGCCGAGCCCACCCCGGCCGAGCCGGCGGCGGCCGTCAGCATCCCCGGGGCGGTCGAAGTCGAAGCACTGCCCAATTCCGCGCCCGCCTACGCCCAACTGGCCTCGTTGCGCACGGAAGAGGAGGCGCGCCGGGCGGCCCAGGCCCTGGTCGCCCGTTTCGGTCCGCTGTTTGGCGGCGCCAACATGGAAGTGCAGCGTGTCGATCTCGGTGCGCGCGGCATCTACTACCGCGTTCGCGTACCGGCCGATTCCGCCGCAGCGGCCAGCAATATCTGCACCAATGTCGTGGCCGCCGGTGGCGATTGCGTCCTGATGTAGTCGCGCCGGTCCCGAGGGACCGGTGCACATTCCTGCGCGTCATGGCTCCGACGCTTGACGCCCGTGAACCCAGCGGCCAAGGATGGCCTCATCTATCTGCAGCGCGGCACCGAGTTCATGACGACTGCCCAGACCGACTGGTTTGACACGCCCGCTGAGCCGGCGGCCGAAGATGTCATGTATGTCGATGTCGGCGGCTATGAGGGCCCGCTCGACCTGCTGCTCGATCTGGCCCGCCGGCAGAAGGTCGACCTTGCCGCCATTTCCGTCCTGGCGCTGGCCGAGCAATACCTCGCCTTCATCGAGACCGTGCGCGAGAAGCGCATCGAAGTTGCCGCCGATTATCTCGTGATGGCGGCCTGGCTTGCCTATCTCAAGAGCCGCCTGATGGTGCCGCAGGCGCCGTCCGACGATGAGCCCTCAGGCGAGATGCTCGCCGCCATGCTGCAGTTCCGTCTCAAGCGCCTTGAGGCCATGCGGCGTGCCGCCAGCCAGTTGATGAACCGGCCGCGTCTCGGTTTCCAGGTCTATGCCCGCGGCATGCCCGAGCCGATCGAGGTCAACCGCACCAGCCTCTGGGAAGCCACCCTCTACGACCTGCTCAAGGCCTATGCCGGCCAGCGGGAGCGTGGCGTCACTACCGACTATTCGCCCATCCAGCGCACTGTGTGGTCGCTGCAGGAAGCGCGAGATATCCTCCAGCGCCTGATCGGTGATAGTTTCGAATGGGTGTCGATGGACAACTACCTGGCCGATTATCTTGGCACCCCGGCCGAGCGCGCCACCATCCGCGCCTCGAGCTTTGCCTCGAGCCTCGAACTGGTCCGCACCGGCCAGATCGACCTGCGGCAGACCGAGACGTTCGGTCCGCTGTTCATGCGCCGCCGCAAGGCGGACCGGCCGTGAGCGAGGTTTCCGACAATCGCAGCGAGGTGCTGGAGCGCAACCTGCGTGTGCTCGAAGCTATCCTTTTCGCGTCAGGCGAGCCTCTCGATG
>NZ_JACZKG010000027.1 GCF_014860165.1 Devosia sp. | reverse complement strand
CTCCCCGCCCCTCCCCTTCAAGGGGGAGGGAGGCCCATTTTGAAGCATCGGGCTTTGGCCCGAATGACGGAGCACGTTCCTATGCCCGCCACCATCCTCGTTGTCGAAGACGAAGGCGATATCGCTATCCTCCTGCGCTACAATCTCGAAGCCGAGGGCTTCCGCGTCGTCACCGCCGAGACCGGCGAGGAGGCGCAGCGCGCCCTGCAGGAGAAACTGCCCGATCTGATCCTGCTCGACTGGATGCTGCCGGAAGTCTCCGGGATCGAGCTATGCCGTCGCTGGCGCGCCCGGGAAGAAACCTCCCGTATCCCCATCATCATGCTCACCGCCCGCGGCGAGGAAGAAGAGCGGGTCAGGGGCCTCGCCACCGGTGCCGACGACTATGTGGTCAAGCCCTTCTCGGTGCCCGAACTGGCTGCCCGCATCCATGCCCTGCTGCGCCGCGCCAATCCCAACCTCGTCACGGCCGCGCTCAAGGTCGGCGATCTCGAACTCGATCGCACCACCCATCGCGTCCGCCGCGCCAACAGAGACGTGCATCTGGGCCCGACCGAATATCGCCTGCTGGAATATCTGATGCGCCATCCCGGCCGCGTCTATTCGCGCGAGCAGCTGCTCGATGGCGTCTGGGGCAACGATGTCTATGTGGATGAGCGGACCGTCGACGTCCATATCGGCCGTCTCCGCCGTGCCATCAATCGCGGTCGCGAATCCGATCCCATCCGCACGGTACGCGGCGCCGGCTATGCTTTCGATGAGCGCTTCGCCGCCAACCAGCCCGTCGCCGCGGCGGCCAGATAGGTCCTGCCGGAGCGGAGGACCCGCCGCACCGCCGACCCGGAGACCGCCATGCAGGACCACCTGCCTGCCCGTGCCATCTGGGCGCTGGGTATCACGCAGATCATCGGCTATGGCACCCTGTACTATTCCTTCGGCGTGCTCGCCCCCGAAATCGGGCTCGCGTTCGGCTGGTCACCCCAATGGGTCTATGGCGCGCTGACGGTGGCCCTGCTCGCCGGCGGGCTGCTAGCCCCGGTTGCCGGACACCTCGCCGACAGGTTCGGCGCAGCCCGAACGATGGCGATCGGCTCGGTCGCGGCTGCCATTGCCCTAGTGGCTGCGGCACTTTCCCCCAGTGGCCCGGCCTATGCCATCGCTCTGGTCGCCATGGAGGTGGCGTCCAGCGCCGTGCTCTATGCAACTGCCTTTGCCGCCATCGTCCAGGCCGGCGGGCGGGACGCCCAGAAGCGCATTACCCATCTGACGCTCATCGCTGGCTTCGCCTCGACGCTGTTCTGGCCAATGACCGGCGTCCTGCTGACCTTGATAGACTGGCGCGGCGCCTATCTGGTGTTTGCCGGGCTCAACCTTGTAGTCTGTGCGCCGCTCCACTACTGGCTCTCCCGTCTCCCCAGGCCCGACGTGACGCCCGCTCCGCAGGAAAGCGCCACACCACCTGCCCCCGCTGGTGCATTGCAGGGGCCAAACCGCTCGACCGGCTTCGGCCTGATGCTACTGGGCTTTGCCATCGAGGGCTTCATACTCTCAGCGGTGCTGATGCAGATCATTCCACTGCTGCAGGGTCTTGGGCTGGGCGCCGGGAGCTTGCTGGTCACCAGCCTGTTCGGCCCCGCACAGGTGCTCAGCCGGCTGCTCTTCCTGGGCAGAAGCTTCCTGCCGACCAGGGTGGCCATCATCGCTGCCATGCTGTTGCCGCTCGGCGCGCTGGCGCTGGTTCTGACGGCGCCCTCGCTGCCGGGCGCAATCCTGTTTGCCGTGCTGTTCGGCTTCGGCTCGGGCCTGATCAGCATCGTGTCGGGCTCGCTTCCCCTGCAACTGATGGGCCGGGAGAACTATGGCGCCAGACTGGGTTGGCTGTCTTCCGCCCGCCAGATCGCCTCGGCCGTTGCGCCGTTTTGCCTGGCGCTTCTCATCGGGGCATCAGGGGTTGCCGGAGCAATCTGGACAATCGTCGGGCTTGGCGTCGTGTCGATCGTCACCTTCGCCACCATCGGGCTTCTGCCGCGAACCGCCGGCAGGTAGCGGACCCGGCCGAAGCCGGGCCCCTGTTGCTTTAGTCGTTCTTCTTCATCTGGCCGGGCGCCGAATCCTTGGCGTCGCCGTCCTGATGGCCGGGCGCGGAATCACGCGCCGGTCCGTCCTGCTGCCCCGGCGCAAATTCGCGTGCACTGTTTTCGTTTGGACCGTCGTCGTCCTGGTCCTCGATGGCGGCGCCCAGCGCGTCTGTCGCGGTGACGGCCACGCAGGTGTCGCCCAGTGCACTCACATCGACCCCGCAGGCTTCTGCGGCAGCTTCTGCGGAGAGCTGCACGCTCGAGGGTAGGTCATCGACATCGATCCCGAGGCTGGCGGCGAGGTCAGCTGTGACACCGGCAATGTCAACGGTTACGGTGCCCTCCTGCGCGAACGCGGCAGGGGCGAACATGATGGCACCAGCAAGTGCCAGGGACGTGAGCTTATGCATGTAATTTCTCCTTTGGCGCCCCCCGCAGGACAACAAAGTGAAACATCATAGGTTCCACTAAATTATTGATTTTAAACATGAAATTTCGATAATAGGCGTGTCAGCCTGTCGCAAGGTACAGCTTCATCGCTCCACATGCGCGCCGGAACTGGCATAATAGTGCTCGGTGAGGACCTGTCCGGAAGGGGTCAGTACCGTCACTGCATAGATGAGGAATGCCCCCACCTGCTGCAATTGCGCATTGATCACTTCGCCGCCGGTCCTGGCCCTGACATCGGGAAGGATGGTCGCCAGTTCGACCGCTCTGCCCGACTCAACGGCCGTGAGCGCATCGTCTTCCGACAGTTCTGTTGCGCCTGAGGGGGGGCCGTTTGCTTTCCCCTCCCCGCTGTCATTGCCAAAGGCATTGCCGTTCTGGCCATTGCCTCCGCCACCGGCATTCCCGTCCTGTCCCTGTCCGTTGCCGCCGCCCTGGCCACCTCCATTTTCACCGGAGCTCTGGCCGTTCCCCTGCCCTTGTCCCTGTCCTTGTGCCGACACGGGCTGCGACAGGATCGCCAGGACCACAAGCACGATTGCGAACGATAAGCGTTTCATGGTGCCCTACCCTTACTCCTGTGTGGCTGACAAAACCCTGACGAGACGCGTCATCGTTCCAACAGCGGCAATGCCATACGCTTGCCCTGTTGGCGCCCAGATTCAATGCGGCGCCCAACCCTGGCCGGATATCCGCATCGGAGAGTTGCGGCATCCTTGGTGAGGCTAACGTCGTTCGTGATCGGGACCATTCCATGACCAACCAGGAAGCCGCCGCCTTTATCAGCAAGTACCGCTCTTTGCTCAAGGCGTGGACTATGGCCGTGGGTGGTTTCACGCGCGAGGACAGTGATGCGCTCTATCGCGAGCTGGAGCAGGGTCAGGACCTGCTGGCTCAAATCGCGCTGGAATATCCAGAAAAGAGCTATTCGGTCGACATGCTTATCAACTCCCGCAGCCGCACCTGGCCCGGCTTTGCCGCGGAACGGATACCCCGTCCAGCGAGCCGCCAAACCTGACATGAGCCGTATGGCTACAATGCGATCACAAATTGCAATGTAATTGCGCTTTTGATCTGTCGTTAGGGTTTGAGGCGGTACCTTTGGGTGCCGAGGCCCGAATTGAACACACGACAGTCCCCCCTTTCCCGCCAGATTACCAACCTGTCGATCGTATTCGCCCTGGCGCTGATCGCCGCTGTCGGGTTCCTTGGGTGGTGGGCCGCCTCGCGGATCGATGATCGC
Organism: Devosia sp.; assembly: GCF_014860165.1. GTDB lineage: Bacteria > Pseudomonadota > Alphaproteobacteria > Rhizobiales > Devosiaceae > Devosia. The sequence goes on along the minus strand of NZ_JACZKG010000027.1, from coordinate 97,942 downwards.
TCGATAGCCCGACAAGCCCGCGCCGTCCAAACCGGGCTGGCCGACATTGCCGCGCGCATACCGGTCGAGCAGAACAGTTCCGCCATCTGGGATGACGCCGTCCTGAACCTCCGATCCGGCAACGCGCCATGGATCGAGGAAAACCTCACCGTCTGGATGAGCGACTACTTCGGGCACGATGAGGTTTACATTCTCGACAGCGCCAATGAGGTGACCCATGCGGCACACGATGGCGCCGCCTCCGACCCGGCAGCCTATGAGACCGTCCGCGACGTCATTACGCCACTGGTGACGACTTTGCGCGACGCAATGGCTGTGGCATCGGCCGATGAGAGCGACTCCACCGCTTCGGTGACGGGCCTTGGTGTGGAAGACATCGTGGCCCTCCCGGGCGGCGAGCCGGCAATCATCAGTTTGCGCCCGATCGTGCCGAGCAGCGACGCTGTCCAGCAATCGCCGGGGTCCGAATTCGTCCATGTCTCGATCCGCGAGATCAATGACAAGGTCGCCGAGGAGATCTCGAAGAAGTACGCCATAGATGGTATCGGTTATTCGCAATTTGACGCCGCCGATGGCGACAAGGTCGCATCGCCCATTCTCAACAATAACGGCCGGATCATCGGCTTCTTCACCTGGGTGCCGGACGAGCCGGCATATGCCCTGATACGGGAAACGGCGCCGGCCCTGGCCGTGGCCCTGGCCTTTTCCGCGCTGGCCGCTGCCCTGCTGCTCGGGCGCCTCAGGCGCACAAGCGCCATGCTGGAGCACAGTCGCGCAGAGGCCTCCTATCTTGCATTTCACGACGCGCTGACGGGCGTGCCAAACCGTGCCCTGTTCGAGGATCGGCTGGAGCAGGCGCTGGCGCATATGCGGCGTTCGGGCGCCATGGTGGCGCTGCACTACCTCGATCTGGATCGCTTCAAGCATGTCAACGATACGCTGGGGCATCCGGTAGGCGATGAACTCATCAAGGCGGTGGCGCAGCGCCTGTCGGCCTGCGTCAGCGACGTGGACACCGTCGCCAGGATCGGGGGCGACGAGTTTGCCATCATCCAGGTTGGCCTCGCCGATACCTCCCTCGCATTGTCCCTGGCACAAACGGTCGTCGAGGTGATCGGCGCGCCATTCGAGCTGTCCGGTCACGAGATTCGTGTCGGCGCCAGCGTCGGCGTGGTCGCCACGTCTGACGCAGCTTCCACCGGCGAGGAGCTGATGCGTCAGGCCGATATCGCGCTCTATAGCGCCAAGGGTGACGGCCGGGGACGGTACCACTTGTTTGTCGATCAGATGGACGAAAACGTCCGCGACCAGCGCGGGCTGGAAATGGACCTCCGATCCGCCCTCGCAAACGAGGAAGGTCTCGGTCTCGTCTATCAGCCCATTTATAACACCCTTTCCAGCACCATCGTAGGCGCGGAGGCGCTGGTCCGGTGGGATCATCCCACGCGCGGCCGACTTTCCCCGGCCACCTTCATCCGCCTCGCGGAAGACCGCGGGCTGATCGATCAGCTGGGAACGTGGGTGTTGACCACCGCTTGCAGCTTCGCGGCCGGCACCAGTCTCCCCTGGGTGGCGGTCAACGTCTCGCCGCTGCAGTTCCGGGACGAACACTATGCCGATCGGGTGTTCGAGGTGCTGGAGCAAACCGGCCTGCCGGCCCGCCGCCTCGAACTGGAAATTACCGAGGGGCTGTTATTGCAGAACTCCCCGCTGGTTCAATCCACCCTGAACCGCCTGCGAGCGCGCGGCATCCGGGTTGCGCTCGACGATTTCGGCACGGGCTATTCCTCGATCAGCTACCTGCGCACCTATGGCGTGGACAAGCTCAAGATCGACCAGTCCTTTACATCAGCAATCGGCAAGGACCAGGAAATCCAGGGCATTGTCCGGTCCATCATCGAACTGGGCCGAGCCATGCATATGCTGGTCACCGCCGAAGGCGTCGAAACCACCGAGCAGCAGCGCATCCTGGCATCCATGGGCTGCGATCAGCTTCAGGGTTATCTTTTGTCCAAGCCGGTATCCGCCGATGCCCTGACCGAGACACTGGCCAGCAATGCCGCCTCGCCGCCCACGGCGAACCTGCAGCCGGCTTCCCGGTTCACTGCCTAGAGTGCCCTCCTCTGGAGCGCTGCGCTAGACTTCCGGCGTTTCGCGCAGGGGCGTGTCGTCGCGCAGCGGCACCGTCTGTCGCTCGATCATCCGCCGCACCACCGGCGGGTTCTCACCCCGGTGCAGCGCGCGGATCAGTTCGACATTCTCCGCGTCGGCCTTGGTGCGCCTCAGGTTGTGCCGCAGATAGTCGATCCAGGTCGGCACGTGGTAGGACTCGGTCCATGTCTCGGGATGCTCGAGGTCGCGCAGCAGCGCCCATTGCCGGGCGCCATCGCGGATGCGGATATGCCGCCTGTCTGCCATCAGCGCCAGGAAGCGCGGAATATCCTCCTGGGCGATGATGTAGTCGATCATCACCATGATGGGTCCGCTGCGCGGGCGGAGGTCGAGCCCCAGGATCGGCTCGTTGAACGTGTTGAGCGGATTGAGGTCGCGGGCGTTGAACTGCGGCAGTGGCAGCCGGAACCCAACCAGCGCGCAGAGCAGCATTGTCGACCCTGCCAATACCAGCGCCGCATCCGGGCCGAGCGCGTCTGCACTCAGGCCCCAGACCCAGGAGCCCCCTGCCATGCCGCCGAACGTGGCCGTCTGGTAGAGCGACAGCGCCCGCCCCACCACCCAGCGCGGCGAGGACAGCTGGATCGAGACATTGAACAGCGACAATGCCAGCACCCAGCAGGCGCCCGCGGGCAATAGCGCGAGGTGGCTCAGCCACGGATCGCGGCTATAGCCCAGCGCCACGCTGCTGGCAGCGAAGCCGATGCAGGCAAGCCGCACGATCACCTCATTGCTGTAGCGCTCGCGGATGCGGCCATTGAGGAACGCCCCGCCAATGGCACCCAGGCCAAAGCAGCCCAGCAGCGTGCCATAGATCAGCGCTCCGCCGCCCACATATTCCGCCGCCACCGATGGCAGCAGCGCCAGGATTGCGGTCGCCGCAAAGCCGAACAGGAAGCCGCGAAACAGCACCGTCATCAGGTTTGGCGACAGCGACACATAGCGGATGCCCGCCCACATGGCGCTGCCGAAACTCTCGCGCGGCAGCCGGTTGGGCGCCCGCTCCGGCTGCCAGCGCCAGAGCGCCGCGATCAGCGGTATGTAGGAGAACGCATTGACCGCGAATGCCGCGGCCGCCCCCGCCAGCGCCACGATCAGCCCACCCACGGCCGGGCCGACGCTGCGCATCATGTTAAAGCCCATGGCATTGAGCGTCACCGCACCCGGCAGGTCGCTGCGCGGCACGATATCGCCCATCGAGGCCTGCCAGGACGGGTTGAACAGCGCCGTGCCGCAACCGATCAGGAAGGTGAAGGCCAGCAGCAGCCACGGGTTGAGCAGGCCGAAAAAGGCCAGCGCCGCAAGCGCCAACGACACCACCATCATGCCGCCCTGCGCGACGAGCATCACCGTGCGCCGGTCAAAATTGTCGGCCAGCGCTCCCGCAGCGATCGAGAACACCATGATGGGAAGAGTGGTTGAGGCCTGCACCAGGGCGATCATGTTGTGCGAAGAGGTTAGCGTGGTCATCATCCACCCCGCGCCCACCGATTGCACCAGCCCGCCCAGGTTCGACACCAGCGTCGCCAGCCACAAGAGTCGGAACGTCTCGTTCCGGAACGGCGCCAATACGGATGGACGATCAGCCATCTAGCTTCCTTTCGCTATCTGTCTGTCTAGGGCTCCATCAGTCGCCTTGCAACCACGCTAGGCCGCGGAACGGAGCTGCGCACACCCGCGCACGACCATCCGCGCCGTCCATCTCCGGCACCAGGTGTCCGGTCTAGACCACCACGTCCTCGTCGCTGCCCAGAATTCCGGCCAGCGCCACCAGGGCACGCTCCAGTACCGCACGCGATGATGGCGCCATGATGCAGAGCCGCACGCCGGCCACCGGGGAATCGCCGACCTGCGTTGCCGACGGTGGCGTGATCCGCACCCCGGCCTCGCTGGCCCGTCGGACAAACTGCTCCGCCTTGAGCGGGGTCATCGGCAGCCACAGATGCGGTGCGCCACCTGGCATGGGTACGGCGCCGATACCCAGCTTGGCCCGGGTCAATTCCAGCCGCGCCAAACCCTCGCTTCGCAGGATGGCGGCTGCCTCCTCGCCCATGCCAATTTCGAGCATGGCCGTGCCCAGCTCCGCAACATAGGGCGGCAGACCCCAGCTTTCCGCCCGCATCCGCTTGCGCATCGCCGCCAGCAGCGTCGCCGGCGGCGCGACAACGCCAAGTCGCATCAGCGGCGTCAGGCTCTTGGAGAGGCTCGTGACATAGATGACCTGGTCGGGCATCAGCTCCCGGTAGGTCAGCTTGCCCTTGGCCGCGTAGATTCCATAGATGTCGTCCTCGACAATCATCGCGCCATGCCGCCGCACGACCTCGGCAATCGCCCGCCGCCGGTCTGGCCCCGTCTCGAAACCCAGAGGGTTCTGGCACACCGGCGTCGTGTAGATGATCCGCGCCCCCGAAGCCGCCAGCGCCACGTCGAGCGCCTCGGGCAGCATGCCCTCGCTGTCATGGACCACTGGCACCATGGTCATGCCCAGGCTCGCCGCCGCTGCCAGCGCACCGGGAAAAGTCGCGCTCTCGGTCAGGATGAAACTGGATGTCTCGCGCAAAGTCGCGAAGGCGAGGTGCAGCCCCTGCTGCGCACCGTTGCACAGCAGGATCTCGTCGGCGTCGAGCGCCGTACGCTCCGCGCTCAGCCAGCGCGCCACCGTTCCGCGTTGCCGCGGGGTCCCACTCGGATCGCCATAGCCGCCATGAGACAGCGCCAGTGCATGGCGGTTGGCCAGGTCCGTCGCCGCAGCCATCCGCTGCGCCGAGATGATCGGCGGCGGCGCGTTGATGGTCAGGTCGATAATGCCGCCAGCATCCGGCCTTGCTCCCGCCTGGTCGAGCACGAACGTCCCGCGTCCGATCTCCCCCCGCACCACGCCACGCGCGCTCAGCGTGTCGATGGCCCGCGTCACGCTGCCGATGGAAACCGAAAACTGCTGCGCCAGCTGCCGATGGGTCGGCAGCTGCTCGCCGGGGCGAAACCGTCCCGCGGCAATCGCCGTCTCTACCGCCCTGGCCAATCGCTCATGCAGCGGATGGCCGCTATCCGGCAGGCTGATTGTATTGGTGTTTGTATCATTCATCGGTTGATATTATCCGCCCGAGGACCAGATTGTCCACGCGGCCAATCGTCATATCCGCAGACTGAGCGATACGAATGAGCGTTCCACCGCGTCGATAGCGGTTGATTGGACTAGATTTTGGACGGCATTCAGGGCGGTGTCCATACCCCACCTGTACAATAAGGTCAGCTCTATTGACATAACAATATGGGGGTGCTTGTATCTCTCGTATCATTACATGGTGATACAAATGACGCCACAGGAATTTCGCCTCTCGTCCCGTGCGCAGGCCATCAAGGCCTCCGAAATCCGCGAGCTGCTGAAGCTGGTCGGCAAGCCCACGATGATCTCGTTTGCAGGCGGCATTCCCGACCCGGCCTTGTTCAATGTGGGCCTGTTTCAGGAGGCGTGGCGGCAGGTCTTTGCCGGGCCCTCGATCGCCCGCGAGGCCCTGCAATATTCCACCACCGAGGGCTACCTGCCCCTGCGTCAATGGATCGCCGACCACATGGCGGGCCGCGGCGTGCCCGCCGGACCGGACAATGTCCTCGTCACGTCTGGCTCGCAGCAGGCACTCGATCTGATCGGCAAGCTGCTGCTCGATCCGGGCAGTGGCGTCGCCCTTGCCCGCCCCACCTACCTGGGAGCGCTGCAGTCGTTTTCCGCCTATCAGCCAAAGTTCGTCGGCCTCGACGCGCCCCAGCCCACAGGGCCCGACGCGCCGCGCTTGGTCTACCTTGTGCCGGACTTCGCCAATCCCGATGGCGCCACGCTGAGTCGCGCTGCCCGGCACAATGCGCTCGACCGGGCGCGTGCGCTCGACGCGGTCATTGTCGAGGACGGGGCCTATTCTGCCCTGCGCTACGATGGCGAAGACCTCCCGCCCATCGCCGCCCTGGACGCAGCGGTCGCGGGCATCGAGGCATCTCGCACGCTCTATTGCGGCTCGTTCTCCAAGACCCTGTCGCCCGGACTTCGCGTTGGCTGGGTCTGTGGACCCACCACGCTGATCCGCAAGCTGACGCTGCTCAAGCAGGGCGCGGACCTGCACACCGCCACGACCAACCAGATGGTCATCCACCGCGTCGCGTCAGAGGGCTATGAGGCCCAGGTTGCCCGAGCCCGGTCGGTCTATCGCGCCCGCCGCGATGCCATGCTGAGCGCGCTGGAGCGCCACGCCCCGTCCGGCCTGCGCTGGAAGAAGCCCGATGGAGGCATGTTCATCTGGCTGGAGCTGCCCGAGCATCTCGACGCCGATGCCCTGCTGCAGCAGGCCCTGCGGCAGGACATCGCCTTCGTCCCAGGCGCCGCCTTCCACGCCGATGGCTCGGGCCGCAACACGATGCGTCTGAGCTTCTCCCTCAGCGACGAAGCCCAGATCGAGGTGGGCATCTTCAAGCTCTGCAGCCTGATCGGCCAGCAGGCGATGGCAAAGGCAGTGAATGTGAGCTGAGGTGATCCTACGCACCGCCGCACGTCACCCTCGGGCTTGACCTGAGGGCTCTATGCTAGCCGAGCGATTGGCAAAGTGCAGCCCCCTCGGGTCAAACCCGAGGGTGACGATCGCGTCTGCGGGTAAGCCTCGGCCCCCTCAACCCGCTGCGGTATAAGCCGTCTTCACCACCGTGAAGAACTCGGCCGCGTACTTGCCCTGCTCGCGTGGACCATAGCTGGACCCCTTACGCCCGCCGAACGGCACGTGGAAATCGACGCCGGCTGTCGGCACGTTGACCATCACCATGCCGGCCTCGGCGTTGCGCTTGAAATGCGTCGCATATTTCAGCGAGGTGGTGACGATGCCGGCGCTGAGGCCGAATTCGGTGTCATTGGCCGTGGCCAGGGCTTCCTCGTAGTCCTTCACCTTGATGACGGCCGCAACCGGTCCGAAGATTTCCTCGCGCGCGATACGCATCTGGTTGGTGACGCCGGTAAACAGCGCCGGCTGCAGGAAATACCCCTCGGTGGGCGCATTGACCCGCTGCCCGCCCGCACGCAGCTCGGCACCCTCATCCTGACCGATGCCGATATAGTCCATATCCTGCTTGAGCTGGCTGGGATCGACCACCGGCCCGATCTCGGTGTCCTTGGCCAGGGCATCGCCCACGCGCAGGTTCTTGGTCCGCTCGCACAGAGCGTCGACAAAGGCGTCGTGGATGCCCTCGGTGACGATCACCCGCGACGACGCCGTGCAGCGCTGGCCGGTCGAGAAAAAGGCCGACTGCGCCACCGTTTCCACCGCCACCTTGAGATCGGCATCGTCCAGGACAACGGTCGGGTTCTTGCCGCCCATTTCGAGCTGGAACTTGCGGCCGACCTCGATCGAGGCCGCGGCAACGCGCTTGCCCGTGCCCACCGAGCCGGTGAAGCTGATGGCGGTGACGTCCTTGCTGTCGAGCATGGTCTGTCCGACCACCGAGCCCTTGCCCATGACCAGATTGACCACGCCCTTGGGCAGGCCGTTGCGGACCAGGATATCCACGATCGCCCAGGTCGAGCCCGGCACCAGGTCTGCCGGCTTGATGACGACCGTGTTGCCATAGGCCAAAGCAGGCGCCATCTTCCAGGTCGGGATGGCGATCGGGAAATTCCACGGCGTGATGATGCCGATCACCCCGATCGGCTCGCGGGTGATCTCCACACCGACACCGGGCCGGACAGAAGGAAGAACTTCACCAGAAAGCCGCAAGACTTCTCCGGCAAAGAAGTCGAAAATCTGCGCCGCGCGCGTCACTTCGCCAATGCCCTCGGGCAGCGTCTTGCCCTCTTCGCGGCTCAGCAGCTCGCCCAGCTCGACCTTGCGCGCCAGGATTTCCTGGCTGGTCTTGCTCAAGATGGCGTGGCGCTCAAGGATGCCCGAACGCGACCAGGCGGGGAATGCCGCCTTGGCGGCGGCGATAGCCTGCTTGGTCTCTTCCGCCGTCGCCCGCGCATAGACGCCGACAACTTCAGCGATATTGGACGGGTTGATGTTCTCGACCCCATCCGAGCCCACCCATTCCCCGTTGATGAGGTTCTTGTGCAGTTCAGCCATTTTGGATTGCCTTTCGGGAGGGAGCTTAGAGGAGGTCGGCCTTGGCTAGGTCACGCAGCAGATGGCTGGCGCCATAGGTCCAGGGCGGACATTTGGTGGAGAGGTTCACCCTGTTAGATAGGGTGCCCAGTTCAGAAGTCGATATCGTGACCACGTCGCCCAGCTTGTGGGTAAAACCCTTGCCGGCGCCGTCGCGATCCTTCACCGGGGCGAACATGGTGCCGAGATAAAGCACGAGGCCATCGGGATACTGGTGGTGGCCGCCGATGGTCGCGGCAACCAGCGATTCCGGCGTGCGCGAAATCTGGTTCATCGAGGAATGCCCCTCGAGCACGAAGCCGTCGTCGCCCTCGACCCGCAGCGCAATCTCGGATTGCTTGACCGTTTCGAGCGTGAAATCGCCATCGAACAGCCGGATGAACGGACCCAGCGAGGCCGAGGCATTGTTGTCCTTGGCCTTGCCCAGCAGCAGCGCCGAGCGGCCCTCCACGTCACGCAGGTTGACGTCGTTGCCCAGCGTCGCGCCGATGATCTCGCCCTTGCTGGTCACCAGCAGCGCCACTTCCGGCTCGGGATTGTTCCAGCTCGACACCGGGTGCAGTCCAACTTCGGCGCCATAACCCACCGAGCTCATCGGCTGGCCCTTGGTGAAAATTTCCGCATCCGGACCGATGCCGACTTCCAGATACTGGCTCCACACGCCCCGCTCGATCAGCGCCGCCTTGACCTTCATGGCCGTGTCGGAGCCAGGCACCAGCTCGCTCAGGTCGGTACCGATAAGCCCCAGAATATCGCCGCGCAGGGCATCGGCCCGCGCCTTGTCCCCGCGCGCCTGCTCTTCGATGACCCGCTCCAACAGCGATACGACGAAGGTCACGCCCGAGGCCTTAATGGCCTGCAGGTCGATAGGCGACAGCAGGCTGGGCTTGGACCTATCCGAGCTCGCAGCCACCGAATTGGCCAGCGCGGCGTCGGCGCTGCCCAGGCTCGTGCCGGCGGCATTGCGCACATGCTGGGCGGCATTCCCGCTCTCGGCAACGTCCCGCACCGTGGCCAAACCTTTGGCCGTAATGTCGATCAGCTCGCCATCGCGAACCGTCACGATACGCGGGTGCTCATGGCCCGGAACGCGGGCGCGGCCCAGCAGGATGCCGTCGGGATAGTGCCTGTCGCCCATGGTCCGCCCCCTGAAATGTCAGTGCAGTGACTACCCCACCGTCCCCCTCAAGTGCAAGCCTCAAAAGTCATACTTTTGGTGATGACCGATCTCCACAGCCCGTTCAACTCCGGTTCATCTGTGCCGCAATACTGACGCAATGGATGGGGAGTAGTCCCCCCGATACCTATTGGAGTGTCCCATGCGTCGCTTTGCTGCCTTTGTGCCTTTCGTCCTGCTCGCCAGCCTGTCGCTCCCGGCCTATGCCGGCACCATCACCATCGAAGGTCGCGGCGAAGTCATGGCGACTCCGGATATGGCGCAGATCAATTCGGGCGTAACCACCCAGGGCGCCACGGCACGCGAGGCACTCGACGCCAATACCGCGGCCATGGCCGATCTAATTGCTGAGCTCAAGGCAGCCGGGATCGAGCCACGCGACATCCAGACCTCCGGCTTCTCGGTCAATCCGAACTACGTCTATACCGACGAGCGCGACGCAAACGGCTATTCCCTGCCGCCCAAGATCAACGGTTACCAGGTCAGCAACACCGTGACCGTCACAGTGCGCAAGCTCGATACCCTGGGCAGCATCCTCGACAAGTCGGTCACGGTCGGCGCCAATACCATCAACGGCGTGAGCTTCTCGGTGGCCGATCCGTCCGAGCTCTATGACGAGGCCCGCAAGGCCGCCTTCGCCGATGCGCGCGCGAAGGCTGAGCTCTATGCCACCGCGGCCGGCAGCACGCTCGAAGACATTTTGTCGATTTCTGAAGGCCAGACCTTCAATGATCCGCAGCCCTACCCCATGTACGCACGGGCGGACATGGCGGCCAGTGCACCGGTCCCCGTGCAGGCGGGCGAATTGGCCTTTGCTATCAACGTCAACGTCCAGTGGGAACTGGGCACCGGCGCCGAGTAATCAATTCCCATACCCCTCTCGAGGGGGCTTGGGCGGTGGGGACGATCGGATATACCGTAGTCACCCGTCCCCACCAACCTGATGCGGCAAGGCCCTCGCGCAAGCGGGGGCCTTTGCTTTTCTTGCCTTCAGCCGGCCAGCACCTTCCACAGCATGTTGAACCCGACCAGCACGAGGAATACCGCGAAGACATATTTGAGCGTCTTCTGGTCCAGCCGGTGGGCCACCGCGGCGCCCAGCGGCGCAAAGGCGGCGGCCAGCACGGCGATCAGCACCAGAGCCACCAGGTTGATATAGCCCAGGCTCAGCGGCGGCAGGCCCGTCGCACCCCAGCCCGAAATGAGGAAGCCTGCTGTCCCCGCGACCGCGATGGCCACGCCGATGCCGGCCGAGGTGCCTACGGCCGCGTGCATCGTGGCGCCAAACGCCACCAGCGTCGGCACGGTCAGCGAGCCCCCGCCAATCCCCATCAGAGCCGAGATATAGCCGACGACGAACCCCGAAGCGCGATGCGTGGCGGCCGAACCTTTGAGATGACCCATCAGCCTGGTCTGGAAGGCGAAGATGATGTTGGCGGCGATCACGAAAGCCATCACCGCAAACACAATGCGCAAGACGTCGCCGGAAAACAGCCCCGCCATCAGCCCACCGATAAACGTGCCGGCGACGATGAACGGCGCCCACAGCCGCAGCACCTTGAGGTCCAGCGCACCGCGCTTGTAATGCGAACGTGCGCTCATGATGCCGGTCGGGATGATGATGGCGAGCGAGGTGCCCACGGCCACATGCTGGACGACATCCGCATCATAGCCCAGTAGCAACAGCGCGTTGCTCAGCGCCGGCACGATGATCGCGCCGCCGCCGATGCCCAGCAGCCCCGCAGCGATCCCCGAGACCACGCCGGTCGCCATCAGCCCAAATACAAACGGCCAATAGCCGACCAGCGTCGCCCAGTCCATTCAACGGTCTCCGATAAGGTGGAGCACCACGTCGCGGCGATGCGGCCGGCGCCGGTGCTCGAAGACATAGATACCCTGCCAGGTGCCGAAGACCGGCTGACCGTCGATGATCGGAATGCCGATCGACGTCTGCGTCAGCGCCGCCCTGATATGGGCCGGCATGTCGTCGGGTCCCTCAGTCGTATGGACCAGCCACTCCATGCCCTCGGGGACCAGGCGCCGAAAGAAGCCGTCGAGGTCGGTCTTCACATCGGCATCGGCATTTTCCTGGATCAGCAGCGAGCACGACGTGTGGCGCACAAAGACCGTCAATAGCCCGGTCGCCACGTCCGCATTGGTCACGAACTGGCGCAAAGCGGGGGTAAATTCATAGAGCCCCTGCCCCTGGGTCGGAATGGTGAGTATCTCGGTGGCTTGCTGCATGGTCCCGACCTATCATGTTCGCGCCTCGCGGGCCAAGCGCATCGCCGACGGATCCGACCATTGTGCCGCACTTGCGCCATGATCGAGCCGCCACGCTCGATCTGCCCGCATCGCAGGAACCATCGCTGGGGCCGGGCGTTGCTGGGCTTACGGGGAATTAGCATCGCTACATCGAGCCACCAGTTCCATTCAGTTTCCATTCAGACTGGTCTCGCGATGCTTGGCACGAATGTCTATCGACATAAGGAAAAAGAACAATGCGCCTTAGAAATTGGCTCCTGACCGGCACCAGCATCGGTCTGATGACCCTGTTGCCGCTGAGCGTTCGTGCCCAGGACGGCGACCTCGTCGCCGCCTACCAGGCCTATGTAGCCGCCCAGGCATCCGGTGACACGGCCGCTCTGGAGGCCGCGCAGGCCAGCCTGACCGAGCTCTGCATCGTCGCTGGCTATGCCACCTTCGAGGAATGCATCGCCGCCGTCTCGGCGGCGCCGGCGCCCGGCGAAGCAGCCCCCCCGCCTGCCGCAGACCCGCAGGCAGATGCCGACGCCGCAGCCGCAGCGGAAGCAGCAGCCGCAGCCGAAGCTCAGGCCGCCGCTGAGGCTCAAGCAGCAGCAGATGCACAGGCAGCCGCCGAGGCCCAGGCCGCGGCTGACGCTCAGGCCGCTGCCGAAGCTCAAGCTGCGGCAGACGCCCAGGCAGCCGCAGCCTGGGCTTCCGCGTCTGCGGCTGATGCCCAGGCTGCTGCCGAAGCTCAGGCCGCCGCTGACGCACAGGCGGCCGCCGAAGCCCAGGCTGCTGCGGATGCCCAGGCAGCCGCCGAGGCAGAGGCCGCAGCAGCAGCTGCTGCAGCGGCCCAGGCCCCAGCCGAGCCCGCACCTGCCGAACAGCCTGCTGTCACTGCGGAAGAGCCTGCTCCGGCAGTTGACGCTCCGCCAGCCGACGCTGCCGCTACAGTTGACATCTCGGCCGACCTGCAGGTGCAGGTTGACCTCTACAATGCCGCCGTTGCCGACCTGATGGCGGGTGGTGATGCCACCGCGGCACAGGCCCAGATTGCCGACGCCCAGGCCCAGATCGCCGCGCTTTGCGCTGAGGCGGGCTTTGCCGACGTCGATGCCTGCCTGGCGCAGTATGGCCTGTCCCTGCCCGCAGTCCCCGGCCTGCCGGCGGCTGCCGAGCCGACGACCGATCCGCGTGCTTCCGATCAGCCGGCCGATGCGACAGAAATGCCGACTGAGCCCGTGCCTGAAGGCACGACCGGCGAGGCCGCCCCGCTGACCGACTCGGGCAAGGAAGACACGCTGGTCGTGGACCCTGCCGCAGCCGCCCCGGCTGACGCGACGGCACCGGCCGATGCCGCTCCCGCCGCGCCGGCGCAGGAAGCTACGGTCGTCACCCTCGAAACACTCCCCGAGAGCGATGTCGACGCCCAGTCCGAAGACCTGAGGGCCTTTGCTGCTGAGCCGATGGAAGCCGTTGCCGCCGAACAGGGCACCGAGGTCACCGCGACCGACAACACCACCGTCAACCAGACGGTAATCAACAACTACATCAACAACATCACCAACAACGTGACGAACAACACGGTCAATGGTGACGTCACCAACAACACCCAGACCAATATCGGCCAGCAGAACAACGTCACGATTGTCGAACAGGCACCCGTGGCCTCCGTAAATGCCGGCGACCTGATCACCCAGGTCATCCTGCAGGTTGGGACCCAGTTGATCGTCAACTCGGTCGGCCAGGATACGGATCGCTTCTACAATCCTGAGCAGGACGAGATCTACTACGAGAACCTGAGCAACGGCCGCGTCCGTGAAGTCATCACGCGCCCGGACGGCTCTCAGATCATAACGGTGCGCAATAGCAATGGCGACGTGCTGCGTCGCTCGCGCATCACGCCTGATGGTCGCGAATATGTCCTCGCCTATTTCGATGACCGCTATAACGATGATCTGATCATCTGGCGCGACCCGGGCCAGGATCTGCCGCCGCTGCGTCTCGATATCCCCGTCGAGGACTACATCCTTGACGCCCGCTATGCCGACGAGAACGAGGTTGAGGACTTCTTCGCCCAGCCGCCGGTCGAGCAGGTTGCCCGCATCTATTCCATCGATGAGGTCAAGCGCTCTGCCCGTATTCGTGACAGCGTGCGTCGCCTTGAAGTTGGTGGTCTGACCTTCGACACGGGCGCCGCCACTATCGGCCGGGACCAGGTGGGAGCCTTGTCTGCTACGGCAAACGCCATGCTGGCCCTGCTGGAGCGCAATCCGGGCGAGACCTTCCTGATCGAGGGCCATACCGACGCCGTCGGCTCGGAAATCTCCAACCTGGGTCTGTCGGACCTGCGCGCTGCCACCGTGGCCCGCATCCTGACCGACTTCTACGGTGTCCCGCCGGAAAACCTGGCTACCCAGGGTTATGGCGAGCGCTACCTCAAGATCCGCACCGAAGCCGCGGAACGTGAGAACCGTCGCGTAACCATCCGCCGCATCACGCCGCTGATCACCGTCGCCGGCAACTAACACCAACGGCAGGATCAAACAGGAGGCCGGGCCATGCGCCCGGCCTTTTGCTGTCCGGATGCGTCGGCGCCTCCTTGCCAGACGCCTAGAACTTGCTATCTGAGCAGCACCAAAGGCTGGAGCGTCCCATGAAGCGGCTGGAAATCTTCGTCGAGAGCGTCATCCTGGCGTCCCGCTGGCTGCTGGTGGCCTTCTATATCGGCCTTGGCCTTGCGCTGGCGCTCTATGCCATCACTTTCGGTTTCAAGCTCTGGGATTTCGCCACCCACATGATCGGCATGGGTGAGACCGAGACCATTCTCAAGGTGCTGGGGCTGATCGACGCCGCGCTCATTGCCAGCCTGGTCGTCATGGTCATCATCTCGGGTTACGAGAATTTCGTGTCGCGCTTCGACAATGAGGATGACGTACACTGGCTCGGGCAGATCGATGCCGGCTCGCTCAAGATCAAGGTGGCCTCGACCATCGTCGCGATCTCCTCGATTCACCTGCTGCAGATCTTCCTCAACGTGCCGCAATACACCGACAACCAGATCATGTGGTACACCCTGCTCCACCTGACCTTCATCGTCTCGGCGCTGTTCCTGGCGCTGATCGACCGCATTTCCAGGAAGCCGGGCAAGGGCAAAGAGCCCGATTTGTGAAGTTTTCTTGTCGGCAAGGCTGGCCGAGCCGACTTTTTACGACCGCCACTCGTCGGCAATCTCTTGAATCAAAAGCATAATTATTCGCCGCATAATGCGCACATAGAGTGATCACGCATTCGGGAACGAAAACAAAAAGCCCGCGTTTCTTTGCCATACGGTGAAACAAAGGAGCGACATCATGGCTATCCCTGAACGCGATACCGTTTACAACAACGACACCAACCGCACTGTCTACACCCGCGAAAGCAGCGGCACCGGCTGGTTTGTCGGCATCATCGTCGCCTTGGCCCTGCTGGCCATCGGCTACCTTGTCTTCTCGGCCAATTCTGGCCCGTCGACCACGGTTGACGTCAATGGCGTCCCGGCAACGACCGAGGCTCCGGCCGATCCAGCCATGGCTCCGGCCCCGATGACTGAAGCCCCTGCGGCTCCGGCTGACGCTGCCCCGATGACCGAGGCCCCGGCTACTGACGCGGCTCCGGCTACGGAAGCCCCGGCCGTCGAGGCTCCGGCGACTGAGGCGGCTCCTGCTGCCGAGCCGGCCCCGGCCACGGAACCAGCTACGACGCCCGCCACTTAAGCGACGCGTAGTCTGACTTCCCAATGTCATCAGCCCTCCCTCTGATGACACCGAAGGAGACCCCGGCCGCCCCGCCGGGGTCTTGCTTTTTGTGACGCGACATTACGTCTTGGCTAGGTTCCCTTGCGCCATCCGTCGTGCGTTCCCATCTGCCAAGTCGACATATTGAAGGGAGAACCCATGTTCAACATCGACCAGATCGTCAAAGCCCTCCAGACGGATCCCAACACCCGGCGCACCGCCATGACGGGCGCAGCAGGTCTGGCCGCAGGCATGCTGCTCAGCGGCGGTGGCTTGGGCAAGCTGGCCGGCAACGCGGTCAAGATCGGCGCCGTCGCTGCCGTGGGTGGCCTCGCCTACAATGCCTGGCAGAACTACCAGCGGAACCAGCAGGGCGCCGCGTCGATGCCCGGCCATGACGCCTTCATCCCCGCAGCCAGCGACACCCGCGGCCAGGAGGAACTCGGAAAATCGCTGGTCCGCGCCATGATCGCTGCCGCCAAGGCCGACGGACGCATCGATGCGGACGAGAAGGAAGCCATCTTCGGCAAGCTGGAGACGATGAACCTCTCCGCCGAGGAGAAAGCCTGGGTGTTCGACGAACTCTCGACCCCGCTCGACATCAACGCCGTCGTGGCCCGCGCCGACACCCCCGAGCACGCCACCGAAATCTACGCCGCCTCGCTGGTCGCCATCACCGCCGATACCGCCTCGGAGCGCGCCTACCTCGATGCGCTGGCCAGCAAGCTCAACCTCGCCCCGGCACTGGTTGTCGAAATCCACAAGGCCGCGGGTGAGCATGCTCCTGCGCCGACCGCTGCCCCAGTCCCGCCCTTCGCCTACACGCCATCTGGCAGCAACGTCTGACCGTTGCACGAACCGCGCGCTGACGGCGCGCGGTTACACCCATGTGCGTTCTTGATCGCATCCGTCCGGCAAGCCATCTGTGATCCAACAGGAGCTATCCAGATGGAACTCGGACTCTATTCCTTCGCCGAAAACACGCCCGACCCGCTCAATGGCGGCACGCTGCAAAGTCCGTCCGAACGGCTCCGCGATCTGCTGGAGGAGGTCGAACTGGCCGATCAGCTCGGGCTCGCCTTCTATGGCCTGGGCGAGCACCACCGGCCCGATTTCGTCGCCTCCGCCCCGGTGACCATTCTGGCCACCGCTGCCGCCCGGACCAGGACCATCCGGCTCTCGACCGCAGTGACCGTGCTGAGCTCGGACGATCCGATCCGCGTCTGGCAGCAGTTTTCGACGCTGGATCTGCTGAGCAATGGCCGTGCCGAGATCATGGCTGGTCGGGGCTCGTTCATCGAGAGCTTCCCGCTCTTCGGCTACGACCTCGATGATTATGACAGCCTGTTCGAGGAGAAGCTCGAAATGCTGCTCAAGATCAGGGAGGGCGGTAAGGTCGCCTGGCCCGGCAGCGCCCATACCAGGCCCATTCCCGGTCTCGAAATCTATCCCAAGCCGGTGCAGGACCCGCTGCCGATCTGGATCGCCGTGGGCGGCACGCCTAATTCGGTTGCCCGCGCCGCCTATTATGGCCTGCCCCTGATGATCGCCATCATCGGCGGCCAGCCCAGGCAGTTCGCGCCACTGGTGCAGTTCTATCGCGAAACGGCCGAAAAGGTCGGTCGCGACCCCAAATCGCTGCCCGTCGGCATCAGTTCACATGGCTTCATCGCTGCCGACAGTCAGGACGCCCGCGACATCGCCTTTCCGGCCCATAGCGCAGCCATGAGCCGCATCGGCCAGGAGCGCGGCTGGCCGCCAACCACGCGCGCCCAGTTCGACGCCGGTGCAACCCCGCAGGGCGCCTATTTCATGGGGTCGCCGCAGGAGATCATCGACAAGATCCTGATGCAGCATGAGTGGTTCAAGCACGACCGCTTTGGTCTGCAGCTGAGCGTCGGCACCCTGCCGCACGACAAGGTCATGAAGGCTATCGAGCTTTATGGAACCGTGGTGAAGCCCGCCGTGGACAAGGCACTGGCCTAGCCACGACCCCGATAGGGCGCAACGCCCTGGTCCGGTAGCCAAACCCCGTCCGGCGGCGCGCCCGTCTGCCAGAACACGTCGATGGGAATGCCGCCGCGCGGATACCAATAGCCGCCGATACGCAGCCAGCGCGGCGCGATCGTTGCAATGATCTTCTTGGCGATATCGATCGTGCAGCCTTCGTGGAAGGCCCCATGATTGCGGAACGAGGTGAGGTAGAGCTTCAGCGACTTCGACTCCACCAGCCACTGGTCAGGCACGTAGTCGATGACCAAGTGGGCAAAATCGGGCTGGCCGGTAACGGGGCACAACGAAGTGAATTCGGGCGCCACATAGCGGGCAACGTAATTCACGTCCGGATGCGGATTGGGCACCGGGTCGAGCACGGCATCCTCCGGGCGGTCCGGCGCCCGCACATCCCGGCCAAGCTGCAGGTCGTCGCTCATGGTGCTACTTGCCCGAGCGCCTGATCGTCTTGATCGCCAGGGGCGGGAGGCCGGATTTTTCGGCAATGGCGCGATCCTGGTCCATGATCGCTTCGCGGGCCGGCTCGTCGCCGTCGAGCCCGCCCAGCAGGCCTGCATCCACCTTGCGGTTGGAGCGCTGGCTGCCGTCTTCGTAGATCACGTCGAACATCACATATTCGCTGCGTGCTGTGGGTTTCTTGGCCATGTCTGTTCTCCTGTGCGACAGGCCCGTCCCGCCGGACCCTTTCGGTCCGCGAGATCAGGCGCCTGCCAGAAATCGGGTTAGTCGGGGCTTAGCGGAAGATGCCTTCGCCCTGCTCGTCGATGATCTGCCGCCCCTTGGACAGTGCCAGGGCGATCAGGTCGTCGCGTGAACTCATGCGGTCGGCGCGCACGAACCGGTAGGTCCTGAGCTCGCCGCCAATATCCTTCTCGATCGTGCCGGCCAGCTGTAGCTCGCTACCGGCCTTCATCTCGATCGCCTTGATGAGGAAGCCCTTGTAGCTTTCCTCGCCCAGCACCTTGTCGCCCGCAGGCTCGGCGCTCGAGGAACCGCCACCGAACAAATTCTTCCAGAACGACATGGTCGTCTCCTCTTTCTTGTCGTCCGGTCAGCGCCTGCGGCGGACCGGCAGCGGCAATTGCAGTTCGCCGCGTTTCTCCATTTCCTCGCGCAGCCAGCCCGGCGAGATATCAAAATGGTTCGGCCAGGTCGGCACACCATTCTTCAGCTCGACCGTGCCAAAGAACCGCCGGTCCCGCAACGGCTCCGTCCCCTCGCCGCGCTCCCCGATCATGCCAGCGGCATCGAACGTGCCAAAGGACTGATCGGAAAACGTCACCACCAACTTGAACGGCACGATGGCGCGGATGGTCGTTACCTTGAGGCGCGGAGCGGCCATGACCAGCCGCTCCTAGTTGTCCAGGAAGCTCCGCAGCTTGCGGCTCCTGCTGGGGTGCTTGAGCTTGCGCAGGGCCTTGGCTTCGATCTGCCGGATGCGTTCGCGGGTCACCGAGAACTGCTGGCCGACTTCTTCGAGCGTATGATCGGTGTTCATGCCGATGCCGAAACGCATGCGCAGCACACGCTCCTCGCGCGGGGTCAGGGACGCCAGTACGCGGGTCGTGGTCTCACGCAGGTTGCTCTGGATCGCGGCGTCGATCGGCTGGATCGCGTTCACATCCTGGATGAAATCGCCCAGGTTCGAATCTTCCTCGTCGCCAATCGGGGTTTCGAGCGAGATCGGTTCCTTGGCGATCTTGAGCACCTTGCGGACCTTGTCCAAGGGCATCTGCAGCTTTTCGCTGAGTTCCTCGGGGGTCGGCTCGCGCCCGATTTCGTGCAGCATCTGGCGGCTGGTCCGGACGATCTTGTTGATCGTCTCGATCATGTGCACCGGAATACGGATGGTGCGGGCCTGATCAGCGATCGAGCGGGTGATCGCCTGGCGGATCCACCAGGTCGCGTAAGTCGAGAACTTGTAGCCGCGGCGATATTCGAACTTATCGACCGCCTTCATCAGGCCGATATTGCCTTCCTGGATCAGGTCCAGGAATTGCAGGCCGCGATTGGTGTATTTCTTGGCGATGGAGATCACGAGGCGCAGGTTGGCCTCGACCATTTCCTTCTTGGCGATCGCAGCTTCGCGCTCGCCCTTCTGCACCTTGTGCACAATGCGGCGGTATTCAGCGATGTTGAGACCGGTTTCCGTCGCCAGCGTCGCCACGTCGCTGCGGATTTCGCGGATCGTATCGGCTTCGCGCTTGGCGAATTCGCCCCAGCCCTTGCCCTCGAACGAGGCAAGGCCCTCTTCCCAGGCCGGATTCACTTCCTGCCCGTAGTAGCTTTCGAGGAACTTCTCGCGCTTGACGCCATAGCTCTCGGCCAGGCGCAGCAGGCGCCCTTCCAGCTTCACGAGGCGCTTGTTGATGTCATAGAGCTGCTCGACCAGGCTCTCGATACGGCTGGCATTGAGCGACAGCGACTTGACGTCGGCGATCACCTCGCCGCGCAGCACATCGAGCCTCTTGGCCTCCGCATCGGACACCGAGGCCGTTCGGTCCTCGGCATGCTTGTCCTGCATTTCGCGCATCTGCCCATAGGCATTGGCGATGCGATCGAAGGTCTCGACCACCTGTGGCTTGAGTTCGGCTTCCATCGCCGACAGCGACAGCGCGTTCTCGAATTCGTCGTCGTCGTCCTCGACCGGGTCCTGGGGCGCCTGCGGCTCCTCGGGAACATAATCGTCATCCTCGCCCGACGAAGCGCGCTTGGGCGCCGGAGCTGCCTTGGGCTTCTCGACGACGGTTTCCATCTTGGGGGCGGCGTTGAGGTTGACCATATCAGGCGACGGCGCCGCCTGCTTGGCGTCAGGGCCCGCATAGGTGGCCTCGAGATCGATGATGTCGCGCAGCAGGATTTCGCCCTGGGCGAGCTGCTCGCGCCAGATGATGATCGCCTGGAAAGTCAGCGGGCTCTCGCAGAGACCCTCGATCATCGTCTCGCGACCGGCCTCGATGCGCTTGGCGATGGCGATTTCGCCCTCGCGACTCAGCAGTTCGACCGAGCCCATCTCGCGCAGATACATCCGCACCGGGTCGTCCGTGCGGTCCGCGCCGGCCTTGGTGTTCGACGTGGTGGAGACAGCCGTGCTGCTGCTGGAGGTAGAAACCTCCTGGCCCTGGTCTTCCTCGTCCTTCTCGACTTCGGTCTCTTCGACCTCGTCTTCGTCAACGACGTTGATGCCCATGTCGGAGAACATGGACATGAAATCTTCGATCTGTTCGGACGACACTTCATCCGACGGCATGACCGCGTTCAGCTCTTCATAGGTCACGTAGCCGCGCTTCTTGGCGACCTTGATGAGCTTCTTTACGGCGGCGTCGGAAAGGTCGAGCAGCGGGGAGTCATTCGTCGCCTCGGGGGCGCCGGCTTCCGGCTTCTCGGTTTCCTTGGTGGTCTTTGGTGCTGCCTTGGTGGCCATGTGGTACTCCGTCGGACCCGTGAGCGCCCGGGTCCGGGTAAGGCTTAAGTGGTGACACCTCAAGGCAAGGTAAAGGTTTGGTCACTCAGGCGTTAACGCCTGGATGCGGCCATGGTTCGCCTCGGCTGAATTCACATATCGCCATATGCAAAATCGCGCGTACCCGCCGACTTCCAGAGTCCCTCTAGAAGCTGCGTGTCGCGCGTCCCGATAGCGAACCAAATCCTTCGATCAATGCCTCGGTGCCATCGACAGTGGTAATCTGGTTCTTGATGTCCCGCAGCCTTTCAAAGGTTTCTTCGCTTGGGTCTTCGCCCAGCGCCGCTTCGGCTGCCTTGAGTTCCCTATTTAGCTGAACTTTCTTGTTATGCAAGGCCAAGGCGTGACTTAATCCGGTCTCGGCATCGACCAAAGCGATTTCCGAGGCGATCTGCCACACACCCTGCCGGCTGAGGACGTCGCTCATTTTGTCGAGCGCCGGACCATGTCCGCGCACGCCGAGGGCCGCCTTGAGATCGTCGGCGGAGATGTCATGGTGGCGCACGACGAGGCTGAGGATTTCGCTCATCACTTTTTGTGCACTGGGCGTATCGAAATCCAGCGCCGCAAGCGTCTCGAACTTGTCCTCCACCAGTGCCGGGTGGTTGACCAGGCTGAGGATGATCGCCGCTTCGCGTGGCGTTGCCTCGGCCATCGATCCGGGCTTGAGCAGCCGGGAATTGCGCAGGGTATCGCTGACCACGAGCCTCGGCGTGCCCCGCCCCGGATAGCCATAGGCGCCGCTCTGTCCATAGCGCTGCTGCCCGCCACGCGGCTCGAACCGGTTCTGCCGCACTGGCGCAAGAAAGGCCCGCAGTTTCTCGTCGAAGGCCTGGGCGTAGTGGAAGCGCACCGAGCTGTCCTGGATGCTGTTTGCACGCTCCCGCAGCCGCGCCTGCAGCGCCGCGCGCGCCTCCGGCGTCTCTGGCACCAGCCCGCCGGTTTCCATGCTCCAGATCACGTCCGATAGGCTTCGCGCCCGCTCAATCACGTCGGCAAACGCACCCCTGCCCTGCGCCTTGATCAGGTCATCGGGGTCCTGCCCCTCCGGCAGAGTGGCAATGCGCACCGTAAAGCCGGGCTTGAGATGCGGCATGACGAGGTCGGCCGCGCGCTCGGCAGCCTTGAGACCGGCCTTGTCGCCATCAAAGCACAGCACCGGATCAGGACTCATCTGCCAGAGCAGTTGCAGGTGTTCCTCGGTCAGCGCCGTGCCCAGCGGCGCCACGGTGCCCTCAAATCCAGCGGCCACGGCCGCTATCACGTCGAGATAACCCTCAACCACCACGACCGTACCGCCATCACGCGCCGCCTGCCGGGCCGTCTGGCCATTGTAGAGCGTCCGCCGCTTGCTGAAGAGCTCGGTCTCGGGCGAATTGAGGTATTTCGCCGGCACGTCCGCCGACATGGCCCGCCCGCCAAAGGCAATGACGCGACCGCGAAAATCCATGATCGGGAACATCACGCGGTTGCGGAAGCGGTCATAGGTCAGGGGATCGTCCTCGCGGCTGGCCACCAGCCCCGTATCGATCATGTCCTGTGCCGAGACGCCATTGGCTGCCAAATGCTCCTTGAGCCCGTTGCGGCTGTCCGGGGCGAAGCCGATGCGGAACCGCGTCTGGCTCTGCGCCGAAACGCCCCGCTCCAGCAGGTAGCCCCGCGCCCGCGCGCCGATATTATGGCTCAGCGCCGCCTCGAAATACTTGGTGGCCAGTTCCATGACGTCGATTAGGCTCTTGCGCTCGGCTTCGCGCTTCTCGGCCCGTTCGTCTCGCGCCGGCATCGGCACCCCGGCCATGCCGGCGAGCTTTTCCACCGCCTCGGGGAAGCTCATCCCTGCCTTCTCGGTCAGGAAGCGGAAGTGATCGCCCGATACGCCGCAGCCGAAGCAATGATAGATGCCGCGCCGGTCATCGGCGTGAAAGCTCGGGCTTTTTTCGCCGTGGAACGGACAGCAGGCCCACATATCGCCCTTGCCGGGCTGGCTCTTGCGCTTATCCCATATGACGTGCTCGCCCACCACCTGCGTGATCGGCAGGCGCTGGCGGATTTCGTCGAGGAATTGATCGGAAAAGCGCATGGGGTGTTAAGTAAGCATTCAAGGGCTGCGAGTCACGGCCCGCGAACTTTTCCACAGCAGGCCAGGATCACGATCTTGAACGCTCGCACCCGCAGCCTGGTCGCCCTCACGGTCATTCCAGTCGCCCTGGTTGGCGGCGTGCTCTGGTGGCTCACGGGCCTCGTGCCGGAATGCGCCAATATACAGGTGAGCCAGCTGGATTCGCCCAATGGCAGCCGGACGATGGTGGTCTTCACCCGCGATTGCGGCGCCGACGGTCTCAACACCCAGGCCGTGATCATCCCCGCCGGGGGCACGCTCGAAGGGGACGCAACCGGCTTTCTGGCCCTTGAGGGCCCGCATGCCCCCGACGCCCGCTGGGATGCCTACGGCAACCTTGAAGTCACCATCCCTCCGGGTGCCGTCGTGGTACAGCAGCAGGATGAGGCGGCCGGCGTCGCCATTATCTACAAGTAGGCGCACCGCCCAGCTAGCTGCAGGCGCACAGTGCGCCATTGCCGGGTTTGTGCGAAATACGAATTAACTTCCACTTAGGAATGTATCACTAGCTTGAGGATCGAAAACGTTTACGAACGGGCAATGATTCTGAGGCGGCTGACCTATGCCCAGGTGGCTGAACACCTTTCTGCGAGATGTTGAGGCCAATGTCGCACTGACATTCGGCTTGCTGTTGCCGATGTTGCTTGTCGGGGCCGGCGTCAGCGTGGACTACCTGCGGGCCTATGGCGCCTATTCGGAGATGCAGACCGAACTCGACATTGCCCTCATCGCAGCCATCAAGAAGATCGATAATCTCTCCCCCGACGAACTCGAGACCGTGATCGGCGAGTGGTTCAGCACGCAGACCCGAATTGAAGGGTTTTCGCTGGAAGACGTGACTGTCGATACCGTCGGGTCGATAATTCGGGCTACCGTGCGCGCCCATGTCGACACCACGCTGATGCAGATCGCCGGCATCAACACGGTGCCGATCGGCGTGGTGAGCGAGGTCGCAGGCCCCGCAACCTCGTACCTCAATGTTTATCTGGTGCTCGACAAATCAGCATCAATGATGCTGGCCGCAACCAATAGTGGTCAGTCATTGCTGACCTCCGCCCTCGGCTGCGCCTTCGCCTGCCACGACGGCGACGAACACTGGGTCAACGGAAAATATTACGCGACGAACTACGCCTATAGCACGCCCAAGAATGTGGACCTGCGGTCCGACGTGCTGCTCGATGCCGTCGAGGGAGTGCTGTCCACCATCGAAGACCTCGACCCGTCCGGGACGCGCATCCGTGTGGGTCTCTACCGGCTTGCGGCCACCACGAAACAGACATTGGCCCCTACCTTTTCCATGTCGACCGTGAGAAGCACCCTCAACAATTCCTCTAAGAATCTGACCAGTGCCTCGTCCACCGACGGCACATTCTTTGATGTGGCGCTCAATGCCCTGACGCCGCTGGTCGGCAGCAATGGCGACGGCACCACAGCTTCAAGCCCACTGAAGCTTGTAATGATGATTACGGACGGGGTTCAGTCGCGCCGTTCCTGGGTGACCACGTCCAATTGGGGTGGCTGCATCTGGTCGAGCACCCCCACCTGTCCACCGTCCGCCGACAGCCGAAAGATCGGGCCGCTCAATCCTGACTGGTGCAAGCCCATCAAGACCAATGGGGCCACCTTCGCCACGGTCTACACCACCTATCTGCCCGTCACCTATGACTGGGGCTATAACACCACGGTCGGCGCCACCATGGCCAGCAGCAGATGGACGACGACCTGGGGCGGCACACTCAATCCTTCGGCGCCAGCCAACATCACCCGGCATGACTATCTGCCCATTGCCCTGTCAGACTGCGCGACCTCGTCCGAGTATTTCATGCAGGCAACCGATGCCAGCGAGATCACCGAAAGCCTCAACACCCTGTTTTCCCGATACCTGTCCACAGTGCGCCTGACCCGATGAGGCGCGGACTGCGCAGACTGTCCCGCCGAATATGCCGCGACCAGCGCGGCGCCACGGCCGTGGAATTCGCCCTTCTGATCATTCCGCTCCTTTTCCTTCTGATGGGGATCATGGAGGTCAGTATGCAGTATTTCGTCTCGGGCGCCCTGGATGCCGCAGTGCAGCGCACCGCGCGCCTGATCCGCACCGGGCAGGCTCACAGCCAGAACATGACGATCAGCGATATCAGGAGTGCGATGTGTTCCGATATCCTGAACCTGTTTGACTGCTCGTCCAACAGCTACATTCTGGTCGACACCCTGGATAACCTCGTCGCTCCGACATACGCGCTGCCCGTCGAGGCGAACGGAGATTTCATCTCCACGGCGACCTTCGAACTGGGCAATGGCCATTCCTATGTGATGGTGCGCGGTTACTTTCAGTTTGCGCCCCTGTTCAATGTCTTTGGCGCGCTCTCGCCGGGGTTGAGCAATGGCAAGCGGCTCCTCGTGGCCAGTGCATTGTTCCGCAATGAACCGTTCTAGCCCGATGCCAATCCGCTCAACCTGTTTCGTCCGCGATGATCACGGGGTCTCGGCGGTAGAGTTCGCGCTGATCGTTCCAGTCATCCTGATACTGTTGATAGGCATGGTCGATATCAACGAGGGGCTCACGGTCTATCGCAAGATGCGCCAGATTTCTTCGACCGTTACCGACCTTGTCGCGCAGCGCAGCCAAATAACGTCCGCCGAGATAACCATGACGCTTCAGGGTAGCGCATCGCTGCTCGCCCCCTACGACACGACCGACCTCGATATTGTCCTGTCCGTGGTCAATGTCACGGAGCAGGGCCAGACAGTCGCCTGGTCCCGTTCCTACCAGGCGACTGCCGAAACTGCGGGATCGGAGCCGCGCTTCCCGGTTCCCGCTGACCTGGCAGAGAACGGCGTTCAGGTCGTGGCAGTCAGGGTGGACTACACATTTGAAACCCTGTCCTCCAGCCTGCTCGAAGGCATTCTGGGCCGCAGCGGCTACGTGATGCAGGACACCATGTATGAGCGTCCCCGCGTCGGCGACTCGATAGTGCTCAATTGATCCGCGCCGCCCGCCTAAGCCTTGCTGCGCTGGTACAGTCGCCACGCCCAGCCGAACAGGCCAAAGGCGAAGATCACCAGCAGCACCCCACCGAATATAACTGCCGTAGCACTGGCAATCAGCGGGAAGAACAGGAACACCAGCCCAAGCAGGATATAGGACACGCCCGACAGCACCACCGGCCAGATGCGGGCATAATGCTCGCGCTCG
Organism: Devosia sp.; assembly: GCF_014860165.1. Taxonomy (GTDB): domain Bacteria; phylum Pseudomonadota; class Alphaproteobacteria; order Rhizobiales; family Devosiaceae; genus Devosia. The sequence continues at coordinate 71,648 of NZ_JACZKG010000027.1, read as the reverse complement.
CGGGTGATGACAAAAATCTGCATGACACCGACGACCAGCGCCACGATGCCCACCAGCGACCCGAGGAACGTCACCGTGAGGATGGTGGCCAGCAGCGGGCTGATCAGGATCAGGATGCCAAGGATCAGCGACAGGGCGTTGGCAGCTACGTCGAACCAGTAGTTGCCGCTCTTGCCGCCGCCAAAGGTCAGGCTCCACAGCCCCAGCGCCCCGTCGATGACCAGCAGGATCCCGCCCGCCAGCACCAGCACGGTCAGTGCTTCGGATGGCCAGATAATCGCGTAGAGCCCTGCCAACAGCATCAGCGCGCCCCGCAACGCCGTCGCCAGCGCAAACCGCCTCTTCGTCTCAACCGAAACCGTCATCGTCACCCTCCATGCGGACTCGCCGCCCGCAGCAGTGTAGCGCAGTCCGTGGCCGCGCCAAACGGCTGAATGCCGCAGCTATTCCGTAGCGGTGACAGTATCTTGCGGATTGCAGCCAAGTGCCTGGCCCTGGCCTGAAACCGCTTCCGTCGGGTGGGCGACATGGCGGCCATAACGGTTTGCATACCAAGCTCCGACATGTGATCGGCCCGTATCCGGCAAGGGGGTAGAATGACGCCTTGCGGAGCCGCGCGCGGCTCGTCCGGATCTGCCATGCCTCTCGATCAACTATCGCTGCTCACCGCCATCGCCTTATCATCGGCGGCACTCACCATAACCCTGTTCGTGGGTTGGCTCGGTGCGCGCCACGATACCTATCTGCTCAGCTGGTCTAGCGGCCTCTTGCTGGTGGTTGGGGGTGTGGTGCTCTACGGCATGCTTGCCGAGGGCTACAATGCGACCCAGAATTTCGCTTCCTTCGCCCTGATGCTAGCCGGCTTTGCCTGCATCTATGCCGGAGCCATCCAGTTCCGCGCGAGGCCGCTGCCAATGGCCGCGATCGCCATCATGGGTCTCGGCCTGATCGGCCTGACCGGCGTCGCCTTTCTTGCCGGCCTTTCCGGGCTCGGCACCATCTTCGCCAATCTCAGCATGGCCCTGCTGATGGCATTATCCGCCTATGAGTATTGGTCGGGCCGCAGCGAGTCGCGCGTGCCCATGGTCTCCAATGCCGCACTCTACGCCATCTCGGCCGTGTCTTTCGTGCTCTGTGCCGCCGTCCTGGTCTTCGAGCAGCGCTGGACATTGACGGCGCAGCCGAGGAACTGGGCCGAGGACATCAATTCTATCGTGCTCATCGTCGGCATAACCGGCATCGGCGCCGTCTCGCTGACCCTCAACCAGTCGCGTTGGGCCCGCCATCACCGCCGCGAGGCCATGACCGATGCACTCACCGGCCTCCTCAACCGACGGGCGCTGTTCGGCGCCATGGACGTGTCCCTGGCACCGGGCGCGGCCGTCATCATGTTCGATCTCGATCACTTCAAGTCGATCAACGACCATCTGGGCCACGCCGCGGGCGACGCCGTGCTCGCGGGGTTTGCCGCCCTGGTGCGATCCGAACTGCGCCGCGACGACGTCGCCGCCAGGCTGGGCGGCGAGGAATTCTGCGTCGTCCTGCGCGACCTCACCAAACGCTCGGCCGCCGGTGTCGCCGAGCGGATTCGCGCCAGCTTCGAGGCTACCCGCTTTCCCACCGACCGGGGTATCGCCGAAACCACGCTCAGCGCCGGCGTCGCCATCAGCGGCGTCGATGGTGAGCCGTTCGAGGTGGTGCTGAAGCGCGCCGACGACGCGCTCTATGCCGCCAAGAGTGCCGGCCGCAACCGTGTGCACGCCCCCGCCCCGCGTCTTGTTGCCTGAAACTAGGCGCTGAGCGCCGCCCGCACCTTGCCGCTCGCCTTGCCGAAATCGATCCGCCCCGGATAGTCGGCCTTGAGCTGGGCGATGACCTTGCCCATGTCCTTGGCGCCTTCGGCGCCGGTGGCCACGATAGCCGCACGGATGGCCGCGTCGATTTCCTCCTCGGACAAGCCCTTGGGCAGGAACTCGTTGAGGATATCGATCTCTTCCTTTTCGATCGTGGCAAGGTCCGCGCGCCCGGCCTGGGCGTAGATGGCGAAGCTCTCCTCGCGCTGCTTGACCATCTTCTGCACGATGGCGAGGATTTCCTCATTGGTCGCCGGTCCGCGATTCTCCTGGCGGATGGCAATATCCTTGTCCTTGATGGCGGCGGTGATGGCCCGGAGCGTCGCGGTGCGGCGCTGGTCACGGGCCTTGAGGGCGGTCTTGAGGCCTTCGCTGAACTGCTCGCGCATGGGTTTTGATCCTCTTGCTATGCATATTGTTGGCCCCATATAGGCACAAACAACCGCCCGCGCCACTTGCGCTACCCGGCCCAGCCTTCTATGAGGAGGCCTCAATCGACATCGTCGTGAGCGTGGTCAGGAAAGTTGCGAGACTTTCCGGTTCGGCCGCGCGACCACCTGAAACGAACCTTGGAGGCCCACCGTGACCGGCTGGCAGCAATCCCCCGCGACCGCCCTTCTGATCCTTGCAGACGGTACGCGCCTGGAAGGCCGCGGCATCGGTGCGGTCGGCCACGCGGCCGGCGAAGTGTGCTTCAACACCGCCATGACCGGCTACCAGGAAGTGCTGACCGATCCCTCCTATGCCGGCCAGATCATCACCTTCACCTTCCCCCATATCGGCAATGTCGGCACCAATGACGAGGACATCGAGACGGTCAACATGGCCGCGCTCTCGGGCGTCCGCGGCGTCGTGCTCAAGGCCGACATCACCAATCCGTCCAACTATCGCGCCGCCGAAAAGCTCGACGCCTGGCTCAAGAAGCGCAACATCGTCGGCATTACCGGCATCGACACCCGCGCGTTGACGGCGCAGATCCGCGAACATGGCATGCCCAATGGCGTCATCGCCCATGAACCAACGGGCATCTTCGACGAAGGCTCGATCATGGCTGAACTCAAGGCCTTCCCCGGCCTCGAAGGCCTCGATCTCGCCAAGGAAGTCACCACGGCGCAGACCTATCATTGGGACCAGACCGGCTGGCAGTGGGACAAGGGCTATGGCAAGCTCGAGAACCCCGACTTCCACATCGTGGCCATCGACTATGGCGCCAAGCGCAACATCCTGCGCTGCCTGGCCGACCAGGGCGCCCGTGTCACCGTGGTGCCGGCAACGGCGACCGCCGCCGATGTGCTCTCGCACAATCCCGATGGCATTTTCCTCTCCAACGGCCCGGGCGATCCAGCGGCGACCGGCAAATATGCCGTGCCGACGATCCAGAAGCTGATGGAGACGGGCAAGCCCGTCTTCGGCATCTGCCTTGGCCACCAGCTCCTCGGCCTCGCCCTGGGCGGCACCACGTCCAAGATGCATCAGGGCCATCATGGCGCCAACCACCCGGTCAAGGACCTGACGACCGGCAAGGTCGAGATCACCTCGATGAACCATGGCTTTGCCGTGGACAAGGCGAGCCTGCCATCAGGCGTCACCGAGACCCATATCTCACTGTTCGACCAGTCCAATGCCGGCCTCAGCGTCGATGGCAAGCCGATCTTCTCGGTGCAGTATCACCCCGAAGCCAGCCCCGGCCCACGCGACAGCCATTACCTCTTCACGCGCTTCCTCAACCATGTGCGCGCCCAGAAGGGCATGGAACAGCGCCCCGAATACGCCGCGCCGGCTGCCTAGGCCCATTTTTCCAGCACGGGTCCGCCCTGCCCGCCGACCGGATCGGTGACGGGCAGCGGCAGCCTGGCGATGCGCTGATCGGCCTCCGGCCGATCGGCGGGGTCGCCGCGCAGGATGTCCCAGCGCTGGCCGGACGGATAGGCGCCAACCACCAGGAAATCGGCATCGGCGTCTTCGCGTCGATGCGCCGTGCCGGCAGGGAGAACGACCACGTCGCCCGCCTCAAGCCTGAAGCTGCGACCAGCAGGCCCGCCCAGCTGCAGGGTCGCCGAGCCGCGGGCTATGCCCAGGCATTCATGGGCCGTCGAATGATAGTGATGATAGTCATAAACGCCGGCCCGCCACTGGCTGGGCCACCCATTGCCGTCGAACAGGGCCTCCATGGCCTCCGGCGTCGCATCCGCGGACGATATTGCCTGCCGGTAGACGATGACGGGATGGACGGAATTGGGAAACCGCCCATCGTCTGCAAAATACTCAAGCCCGATGCCGCTCATATTGCCGATCATACTATCCTCCGAAGCTACGGGGACAACGCGGCGCGGAACGGTAGCGTTCAGATCGGTGGACCTATCTTTTCGTCACGGCAGCTGCCCGCTGCAGGAATGGCGTAGCCCAGATCGAAGCCGAGCTGGCGATAGGCCGGGCTGGGTGGCGTGAGGGCACGCGGAACAGGCGCGCGCGACGGCATCTGCGCCACATCGCCGCCCGTATCGGTCGAGTCGATCGCTCTGACCATCTGGGGATCGTGCAGCAGCTCCTCAAGTCCCGCCCACTTGGTCCATGCTCCGGCATAGCAGGCCGCCCGCGCGCCCAGTTGCTGCTCGCGGAGGACGCGCTCGGCATCATCAAGGCTGCCGAGCGTGGCGAACTGGTCGAGCGCCTCTAGCACATGGTGGCCATAGGCCAGCCCGATCAGATAACCCTGCGCCTTGTGGCCCTGCTCGGGAAAGGCGGCGACAAGGTCCTGATACCTGTCCATGTCGACATAGACGATGCTGTCATCGGGGCAATAGAAGGCGCCGAGCTTCGAGCCCGCCATGCCGCAGCCCAGCTCGCTGCTTGATGGCACCATTTTGAGCGTGACCGGCGGATAGTAGACGGCGGCACTGCGGAAGGCGCGTTCCCAGAAGCCATTGGCCTCGCGCTCCACCGCGCCCACCAGATCCTCGGGCGTGCCTTCGCCCTTGGCTATGGCGTCCAGCGCGGTCAGCGTCGTATGCGGCAATGGCTGGGCCACCTGCCCGGTCAATACCGTCACCGGATTGATGCCAAAGATCATCACCACCACCACGCCAAGCGCAATGGCGCCAGAAAAGCCGAAGCGCCGCACATGCGGCATCACGCTTTCGGGAATACCCAACACTCTATAATCCGCCGATTGTATCGTTACACGTTGCCCGAGAACGTATCACAATCGCCCGGATTGCCAGAGGTATAACCACGCTCGAACCAGGTTTTTCGCTGCGCCGACGTGCCGTGGTTGAAGGTCTTGGGCACGGCGAAGCCCTGCATGCGCTCCTGCAGCGTATCATCGCCGATCTGGATGGCCGCGTTGACGGCTTCCTCGATATCACCATTGTCGAGCAGGTCCTCCTGCCCGGCATAATTGGCCCACACGCCGGCATAGCAATCGGCCTGCAGTTCGACGCGAACGGAGTAGGCATTGGCCTCTTCCTGGCTCATCGACTGGCGGCGCTGGTTGAACTCGGGCAGCACGCCGGTAATGTTCTGGATATGGTGCCCCACTTCATGCGCCAGCACATAGGCCTGGGCGAAGTCGCCGGGCGCGCCGAACTGCTCGCGCAACTGGTCGTAGAAGCTGAGGTCGATGTAGACCTTCTGATCGCCCGGGCAATAGAACGGCCCGGTGCTCGAATCGGCGGCGCCGCAGGCAGTGTTCACCTGGTTGGAGAACAGCACCACGGTCGGCTCCGGATAGTCCTCGTTGGACGCCTGGAACACCTCGGTCCACAGATCCTCGGTTTCCTTCACCACCACGCCGACGAAATCGCGTAATTCGGCCTGCTCACCCGTTGTCGGCGGGCGGCTCGATGAACTGGCGGCCGATCCACCGCCGCTCGAACCACCGGTCAGGATGTCGATCGGATTGGTGCCGGTGGCCACCCAGATGATGCCCAGCACCACGACAATACCGATCAGGCTGCCAATGCCACCGCGTGAACCGCCGCCGGTCGGGATACGAATGCCGCCGCCGCCGCGTCCGAACGGGCTGCCGCCCAATCCCCCCAGTCCACCGCCCTGGCCGCGCCGGTCCTCGATGTTCGAACTCTGCTGCCTGCCGCGCCATTTCATGGTGTGTGATCTCCGAATTGTCCCCAGCGTAGCAACAAGCCGGATCGATGCAATCGGTTCCTCGCCTCCGCCCTGTTGCAGGCAGCGCTCCATGAACTTATCCACGCCCCCCAAACCCTGGCCTATTCTCTCCGCACCTTCACGGCAGAGCCGGTCATGACGAGTGAATGACCGTGAGGGCAGTCGGGGATGGGAGGTCGCTCCCATCGGGCGGGGGGAACTCGGCAGCTGCGCTTGCGACACAGCGTACCTGGCCCGGACCCGCGAAAATCCTGGCGTGGTGGCGAGGCAATGGCCTCACTTCCTTACCTTCTATCCGGGGCCAGCGGCTCGCCACCACAGCTCTCTGAGCGCCCCCTTGGCGTCTCACCGGGTTGAGCACTAAGACAGCGACAACCGCACCACAGGCGGCACTTGCGCGCGCCCCACTGTCATAAATTGACCGCCCGGTCAAAATTCCATAGCCTCGCTTCGCTGCCGTCATCCCAGCGTCACCTGCAGACGGCATGAGCATGCGCGCTCCACGGGAGCGACACGCCGGACCAATGAGTCCACCCTCCGGGAGCGCGGCGCCCCCGGACTGTTCAGCGACTGAACGCTTCAGGGAGACAATGAATGAATTTCCTGCCCAAGATTTCTCGACGGACCTTCCTCGCGGGTTCCGCGAGCGTGGGGGCCATGGCCGCCATGCACCCCTTTGCCGTGCTGGCCCAGGCCAACCAGGCGCATCTGCGCATTATGGAGACCACCGACCTCCACGTCGCCGTGTTCCCCTATGACTACTACGCCGATGCCCCCAACGAGACGATGGGCCTGGCCCGCACCGCCTCGATCATCGAGAGCATTCGCGCCGAGGCCGGCAATTCCATGCTGGTCGACAATGGCGACATCATCCAGGGCAACCCGATGGGCGACTATATCGCCTATGAGAAGGGCCTTGAAGACAACGTCCACCCCATCATCGCCGCCATGAATACGCTGGGCTACGAAGCCGCAACGCTGGGCAATCACGAGTTCAACTACGGCCTCGAGTACCTCGACACGGCCCTGTCGGGCGCCAGCTTCCCCTTCGTCTCGGCCAACCTGGTGCGCGGCGAACTGGCCGCCGATCCCCTCAGCGACGACACCTATATCCAGCCCTATCTGATCGTCGAGAAGGAACTGACCGACGGCTCGGGCGCCACCAAGACGATTCGGATCGGCCTTATCGGCTTCCTGCCGCCGCAGATCATGACCTGGGACGCCACCCACCTGACCGGCAAGGTCAATACCCGCGACATTGTCGAGACGGCCACCGCCTATGTGCCCAGGATGAAGGAAGAAGGCGCCGACATCATCGTCGCGCTCTCCCATTCCGGCATTGCCGCCGACCAGGGGACCGGCGCCGAGAACGCTTCGCTGCAGCTGGCCGCGGTCGAGGGCATCGATGTGGTCCTCACCGGCCACCAGCACCTGGTGTTCCCCGGCCCGGACTATGAGGGTGTCGAAGGCGCCGACGTCGCCGCCGGTACGCTGAGCGGCAAGCCCGCCGTGATGGCCGGCTTCTGGGGCAGCCATATGGGCCTGATCGACCTGCTGCTCGAGCAGGATGCCGATGGCAAATGGACCGTTGTGTCCCACACCTCCGAAGCCCGCCCGATCTTCGAGCGCGTCGATGGCAAGGTGCATGCCCTGGTCGAGAATGAAGCCGAGGTGGCCGAGGCCGCCCAGCTGGAACATGACGAGACGTTGGAATATGTGCGCCGTGCCGTCGGCGAGACCTCGGCCCCGCTGCATTCCTATTTCGCGCTCGTGGCCGACGATCCGTCGGTGCAGATCGTGAGCCAGGCCCAGACCTGGTACGTCACGCAGATGATGAAGGGCACCGAATGGGAAAGCCTGCCGATCCTGTCAGCAGCGGCGCCGTTCAAGGCCGGCGGCCGCGGTGGCCCGGAATACTATACCGACGTGCCAGTGGGTCCGGTGGCGATCAAGAATGTCGCCGATCTCTACCTCTACCCCAACACCATCCAGGCACTCGTCGTCACCGGCGCCGAGGTCAAGGACTGGCTGGAGCGCTCGGCCGGCATCTTCAACCAGGTCGAGAAGGGCGCCAAGGATGCCGACCTGATCAATCCCGACTTCCCGTCCTACAATTTCGACATCATCGACGGCGTCACCTACAAGATCGACCTGACCCAGCCCTCGAAATATTCGAGCGACGGCAAGGAAGTGACCAACCCCGACGCCAACCGCATCGTTGACCTGCAGTTCGATGGCGCGCCCATCGATCCCGCGGCCAAATTCGTCATCGCCTCCAACAACTACCGCGCCGGCGGCGGCGGCTCATTCCCCGGCACTGGTGCCGACCACATCATCTTCAAGGGTCCCGACACCAATCGCGACCTGATCGTGCGGTTCATCGTCGAGAACGGCACCATCAATCCCAAGGCCGACAGCAACTGGTCGCTCGCCCCGATCGGCGACACCACCGTGCTCTTCGCCACCGGGCCCAAGGCCGCCGAACACCTGGCCGAGGTGACGGCCGTCAAGATCGAGGCGACCGGCGAGACCAATGCCGACGGCTTCGGCCTCTACCGCATCACGCTTTAGGCCCGCGTCTGGCCATTTGATGAGGGGGCCGCTATGGCTCCCTCATTGCTTTTGGGGAATGGGCATGCGTCGAATTCTGGCTTTGCTGCTGCTCGTGCTTGCCGCAGTTCCGGCGCGCGCGGAGGTGGCGCTATCCGGTTACTTCACCGCAACGGCCGCCTGCCCGGCCTACCAGTCGATCAACCGCCAGACCAATCCGGGCGAGGTGATGACGAGTCCAGGAACGGCCTATGACCTGATCGCCGGCAATACCGAGCGTCCGACGCATCTCTGGATCGTCATCCCCGGCGCTTCGCCGGAACGCCGCTGGGTTGCGGTCGATTGCGGAGAGCGCTCGACCGACGCCGAGGGGCAACTAGCCGAACCGCCGCCACCCGCCCCGGCCCCGACCTATCGCGGCACTCAGTATATCCTCGCCATCAGCTGGCAGCCGGCCTTTTGCGAGACCAGCCCCAGCAAGCCGGAATGCCGGGCACAGACATTGGACAGCTTCGAAGCAACCAGTTTCACCCTGCACGGCCTCTGGCCGCAGCCGCGCAGCAATGTGTTCTGCGGTGTGCCGGACGACCACGCCTGGGCCAGTGAGAACGGCCGCTGGTTCGACCTGCCCGAGGTCGCACTCAACGCCGCCCTGCGCGATGAACTGGACGAGGTGATGCCCGGCTCGCGCTCGGGCCTCGACCGACATGAATGGACCAAGCACGGCACCTGCTATGGCGCCTCGCAGACCGAGTATTTCGCCGATTCCCTCGACCTGATGCTGGCCATCAACGTCTCCGAAGTCGCCGAACTCTTCGCCGCCAATATCGGCCGCAAGATCACCCTGGGCCAGGTGCGCCAGGCATTCGATATCGCCTTCGGCCTCGGCGCCGGAGACCGTGTCCGCATGGCCTGCGAGGCCGATGGCAACCGCACCATCATCACCGAACTGACCATCGGCCTCACCGGCACCATCCACGGTCCGGACGATCTGGCAACTTTGATTGCCGCGGCCAGCCCCACCGAAGGCGGCTGCAATTCCGGCATGGTCGACCCGGTGGGGATCAGGTAGCGCTACAGCGAGGTATCCAGCCGCTCACGCAGCAGATACAGGCTTTCGCGCAGCGCATCGCCAGCGGCGGGTTCGTCCCCCAGCGTCGTCCTGACCGCCAACGGCACCGCCAGCGCCCTGGCCCGCAGGGCCCTGCCCTCTGATGTCAGGAAGATGCGCACCTGCCGCTCATCCTCATCATCGCGCTGGCGGCGCACCAGGTCGCGCGCTTCAAGGCGCTTGATCAGGGGGGTAATGGTCCCGGAATCCAGAAACAGCTTCTCGCCCAACGCCTTGACCGTCAGGCCATCCTTTTCCCACAGCACCAGGAAGACCAGATACTGCGGATAGGTCAGGCCAAGGGCGTCGAGCCGGGGCTTGTAGAAGCGGGTAAAGGCATGCTCGGCCGCATAGACGGCAAAGCATAGCATCGAGTCCAGTTTGAGCGGATCAGCCTGCTCGGTCATGCGCCTACCCTCCGGTCCTTGCCACAAACTAGCATGCATTTATCCATTGTACACAATTCAATTGTGCACTATCTAATTTTCATCAAGCGAGTTTCAACCGCACTGCAAGGAGCATCCGATGTCGATCAAATCCGCCCTCTATACCGCCCACGCCCACACCACGGGCGGCCGCACCGGCACCAGCGCCACCGATGATGGCCGCCTGTCGGTGACGCTCGACACGCCCAAGGAAATGGGCGGCAATGGCGGCGCCGGCACCAATCCGGAGCAGCTCTTCGCCGTCGGCTATTCGGCCTGCTTCCTGGGCGCCCTGAAGGCCGTCGCGCGCGGCGAGAAGGTGAAGATCCCCGATGAAGCCACCATCGACGCCGATGTGTCCTTCGGCGAAAACGCCAAGGGCGCTGGCTTTGCCATTGCAGTCGAGCTCAAGATCGCCGTGCCCGGCTTCGAGCGCAGCGTGGTGGAAGACCTGGTCGCCAAGGCCCACCAGATCTGCCCCTATTCCAACGCCACCCGCGGCAATGTCGATGTGACGCTGACTGTCCTTTAACCCTTCGCTAACCACGACCTGCAACGGCCGCCCGCTTCCACCGGGTGGCCGTAACCTTGTGGCGATACTGGCCGAATAGGATGCCAACAGCCAGCGAAGGATCGCCAATGGCCATCGGTACCGACTATCCCCGCCCCATAACCGTCAACGGTTATGTCTGCCGCAACTGCGACGACGTCGCCAACGCGAAGCGCAATATCGACCCAGCCGCACCCAACGGCGTCGAACAGGCCGCCGTGTCGTTCGGCGGCAGCCTCAGCGGCCAGCAACGCGCCGGCGCAGCGCCCGGTACGGCGCCCGCCCATCGCCTACTCGACCGCACCGCCTGAACAATACCGCAAATCTTAACGCTGCCGATTCATCGCCGGGAAAGGCCAGCGGCATAGGCTTGCCGCGCCATTCCGCCGGAGCGACGCCTTGACCGTCCCTGCCCTCGCCCTTTCGCACCTGACCAAGAGCTTCGACCGGCCCGTGGTCGTCGATCTCGACCTCACCATTCGCGCCGGAGAGTTTTACGCCCTGCTGGGCCCCAATGGCGCCGGCAAGACCACCATCCTGCGCATGGTCGCCGGCCTGCTGCAGCCCGACCGGGGCGACATCGCCATTTTCGGCATCGATGCCCGGCGCGACCCGATTGCTGCCAAGCGCGTCGTCGCCTGGGTGTCGGACGAGCCCATGGTCTATGACCGGCTGACCCCGCTCGAATATCTCGAATTCGTCGCCGGCCTCTGGCAGATCGAAGGGCGCCCTGCCCAGGCCAAGGCCAATGACCTGGTCGACTGGCTGGGCCTGCGGCCGCATGCCAATGAGCTGTGCGGCGGCTTTTCCAAGGGCATGTTGCAGAAGGTGGCGCTGGCCGGCGCGCTGGTGCACGACCCGCAACTGATCATCCTCGACGAACCGCTGACCGGTCTCGACGCCGGTTCCGCCCGCCAGGTCAAGGACGTGCTACTCGGCAAGGTGCGATCGGGCGTCACCGTCATCATGACCACCCATATCCTCGAAGTCGCCGAGCGCATGGCCGAACGCATCGGCGTCATCAGCCAGGGCCGGCTGATCGCCGAGGGTACGCTGGCCGAGTTGCGCACCCGCATCGGCCGCGAATCGAGCCTTGAGGACATCTTCCTCGATCTCGTGGCGCAGGGCACCGAAGCGGCATGAACCTCGCCCCCGCCTCGCTGCCCTGGTTCGCACGCCACGAACTGACCCTGGCCTGGCGCGAACTGGTTGCCATGCTGACCGGCGGCAGCCGGACGCGCAGCATCGGGCTGGTCATCTTTCTCGTCATCGTCGTCATCGTGCTGCACCTGCTGGCCTATGGCGTGGTGGCGCGCTGGGCCAGAGGTGGCATCGCGTCGGACGCGCAAAGCCTCGTCATGCTGACCGGCACGGGAATGCTGTTCTGGACCGTGATGCTGTCGCAGGCGCTCGAGGCGGTGACCCGGGTCTATTACGGCCGCTCCGATCTCGACCTGATCCTGTCCTCCCCGGCCTCCTCGCGCCGCCACTTCGCCATCCGCACCGGTGCGGTGGCGCTGACCAGTATCGCCCTGACGGGGCTGCTGGCCAGTCCGCTGATCAACATGCTGGCGCTGTTCGACGGCCAGCGCTGGCTGGCCGCCTATGGCGTGGTGATCGCCATGGGCGCCATCTCGACCGCGCTCTCGGTCGGCATCACCATGGTGCTGTTCAGGCTGGTCGGGCCGCGGCAGACGCGATTCATCTCGCAGATCGTCGCCGCCATCATCGGCGCCGGCTTCGTTATTGGCGTCCAGGCAGCGGCGATCCTCTATTACGGCGATTTCTCGCGCCTGGCCCTGTTCCAGTCGCAGGCGATCATTGATGCCGCACCAGGCATCGACAGCCCGCTATGGCTGCCAGCCAAGGCGGCCACGGGTGATGCCGGCGCCCTGCTGACCATGCTCATCTTGGGGCTTGGTGCGCTTGTCCTTGCCATTGCCGCCTCGGCGTCGAGCTATGGACGCCTCGCCATTTCCGCCGCCGGCCTCAGCCATGTCGCCAGCCAGCGGCGACCATCGGCCCGCGCGTTCCAGTCGGCCTCGCAGCGACACGTGCTGCGCCTCAAGGAGTGGCGGCTGCTGCAGCGCGATCCCTGGCTGCTGTCGCAGACGCTGATGCAGATACTCTACCTGGTGCCGCCCGCTTTGCTGCTGTGGATGAATTTTGGCGATGAAGCCGGCGCCTTCGTGGTAGTCGTCCCCGTACTGGTGATGGCCTCGGGCCAACTGGCCGGCGGGCTGGCCTGGCTCGCCATTTCGGGCGAGGACGCCCATGACCTCGTGGTGACGGCTCCGGTGTCACCGCGCACCATATTGGTCGCCAAGATCGAAGCCGTGCTGACCGTCATCGCCATCGTGCTGACGCCGCTCCTGCTGCTGATGGCGCTCTCGTCCCCGGTTATGGCGCTAATCACGGCCATCTGCTCCATTCTTTCCGCCGGATCGGCGACGGCAATCCAGCTCTGGTTCCGCGTCGTCGCCAAGCGCTCGATGTTCCGCCGCCGCCAGGTCGCCTCCCGCGCCGCCACGCTGAGCGAGGCCTTTGCCTCGATCATGTGGGCCGCCACCGGGGCGCTGCTGGCAGGCGGTGGAGCATTGCTGGCAATCGCGCCGGCCATGGTGGCGCTGCTGGTGCTGGTCGTGGCCAGGCTGCTCAGCCCGCGGCGCGCCTAGCCGCCGGTTGACATCACCGGCAGGCGATTGCACGAAATTGCCCACGCCCAATCCGCACGCGAGACCACCATGGCCGAGCTGACCTTTCGCGACGCTGACCCTGCCGACATCGCCATCATCATCAGCCTCAGCCATGCGGGCGACGCCCGCGGCAAGGATACCCCGCCGCTTGATCCGGCCACGCTGAGCGACCCGCGCTACCGCGCCGCCTTCGACGACATCTCCGCCGATCCCAACCATCGCCTCATCGTGGCCGAGAAAGCTGGCGAGGTCGTCGGCACGATCCAGATCAGCATCATCCCCGGCATGCCCCGGTTTGGCATGAAGCGCGGCCTGCTCGAAAACGTCCATATCCGCGCCGACCAGCGCGGCTCAGGACTGGGCACGGAGATGGTCACCTGGGCCATCGAGCGCTGCCGTGAGGCCGGCTGCGGGATGATCCAGCTCACCTCCAACAAGCTACGCCTCGACGCGCATCGCTTCTATGAGAAGCTCGGCTTCAGCAAGAGCCACGAAGGCTTCAAGCTGATGCTGTAGCGCTAGATCAGGATCGCTATGCCCATGAAGGCCAGGATCAGCAGCAGCACAATGCCGATGAGCATGATGGCGAAAATGATCTTGGCGAGCGTCGCTGCGCCAGCCGACAGGCGAGTGAAGCCCAGCGCGCCCGAGACGACGGCCACGATCACGAGAATGATCAACAATTGCAGCATGACTTGACCCTTGGTGGTAGGTTTTGCTTCCCTAACGCCAGGGCGTCGCGGCCGTTCCGCGTTGCCGCTCCATTCGCCCCCGGAGGCTGCAATGGCCGATACCAATACCAAGCGTCGCACCGATACCGTCCTGAAGCCGGCCAGGCCGCCGCTGCACAAGGTGATCCTGCTCAACGATGACTACACGCCGCGCGAATTCGTGGTGCGGCTGCTCAAGGCCGAGTTCCGCGTGCCCGAGGCGCAGGCCGGCATCATCATGCTGACCGCCCATACAAAGGGCGCCTGCGTCGTCGCCGTCTTCACCAGGGAAATCGCCGAAGAGAAGGCGACCCGCGCCACCGATTTCGCCCAGCAGCACGGCTATCCGCTGCTGTTCACTACGGAACCGGAGGAATAGGGATCAAGCCTTCTTAGGGAACAGCACCGCGCCCGCTCTGCCGTCATCACCCGGCTTGTCCGGGTGATCCATGGCCCCGGCATCCGCAAAAAGATGGATTGCCCGGACGAGCCGGGCAATGACGATGAAACTTGGAGCGGGGAAGGCAGCTCAAGCCGTGCCGAAGCGCAGCTTGCTGCGCTCCCTGGCCTTGGCGGCCTCGACCTCGCGATCCCTGGGCGGTGCATTGGTTTCCATCGACTTCAGCAGCTTGCGCACCACCTTCTCGATGTCCTCCACCGCCTCGTGGAAGGCGGCCTCATTGGCCTTGGACGGCGCGCTGTAGCCGGAAATCTTGCGCACAAACTGCAGCGCCGCGTCGTGCATCTCGTTGCGGGTCGCAGGAGGTTCAAAATTGAACAATGGCTTGATGTTACGGCACATGGGTCTCACTCCAGCTCTCTGGCGGGAAAACGCTACACCGGGTAGATGTTTCCCGCCAAGCCGGTCAATCGAGTCCTGCAAACGGCTCCCGCCAGGCATCAATGGCGTTGAGCCGGTCATGCCATTCTACGATGTTCGAGTAGCCCTCGAGCGGGATCTGCCCGCGCTCGGCATAGGGCAATGCCGAGGCGACCCGGAAGTCAGCATAGGTCAGGCGGTTGCCCACCAGCCATTGGCGTCCGGCCAGAGTGGCGTCGAGAATGCTGGCGAAGCGGTGAAAGTCCTCGGCAATCCCCGCGACCACTGCGGGGTCTGGCGAACCCATCCAGGAGACCGCGGTATGGTTGTGCCAAACCAAGCCCGCACCAGCCACCGTGAAGTGGTGGGCGCTCCAGCTCACCCATTGCATCATCTCGACAGCATGGTCGTCCGGCCAGAAGTCGCCACCCGCCATCTGGGAGAGCCGGAGCGCGATGGCATCGGCCTCCCACAGGGGCCTGTCATCCTCGACCAGCAGCGGCGCCAGCGAATTGGGGTTGAGCGGCAGGAACGCCTCCCGGTCCTCGCCCATGGGGCTATAGCGGATGAACTCGACCGGCGACTCAAGATGTCGGGCCACGGCTACGGCGACGCGCGGATTGATATTGTGCGTGTAGTAGAGCTTGCGTTCGACCATCACGACCTCCGCACGAAGAAGGCCGAGCGATCCTGCCCGGTCTTGCTGTGCTTCTCGTCGAGCAGCGGCCGAATCTCGAGATTGACCAACCCGTCCAGCGGACCCGGAGCAGCGATGGCGATGGCTTCGTCCATGTCCGCCGCCTCGATGACCATGAAGCCGGCCACCAGTTCCTTGGTCTCGGCATAGGGGCCATCGATGCGGGTTGTACGGCCGTTGATATGGCGCAGGTGCACCCCGGCTTCCGGCCCCTGCAACGGGCTGGCCATATAGAGCCTTCCGGCAGCAAACAGGGCGTTGTCGCCTTCGATGCACCCATCCTTGATCGCCGTGCCTTCAGCCTCGCTCAGCGTATCGCCACCGGTACCGGCATAGACGATGCAGAGATATTTCATGGGGTAATCCTCCATCTGATGCATCTAGTCGGCGCCCGGTTCAGCCGATCGACATGATGCTCAGAATTTTTCTGCCTGTCTTGCCCAATGGCCGCCGAACGCCGACAGTGCTGCATCGAACTTGTAGTGGTGCTGGAATGGCTTACGGCGTGCATGCCTATGTGGATGATCCGCGCAACGCGGATATCCTGATCGCGGTCAACGACACGCTGGCGCCGAGAAAGGAGGCGGTGGTCTCGGTCTTCGATTCCGGCTTCGTGCTGGGCGACGGCGTCTGGGAAGGGCTGCGGCTGCATAGGGGCGGCATACCCTTTCTATGGGCGCATCTGGAGCGCCTCTATGAAGGCGCCAAGGCGCTGGACTTCTCCGTCGGCCTGTCGCCTAACGCCCTGGTCAAGCGCATCTTCGATTGCCTCGCCGCCAACGGCATGACCGATGGCGTGCATATCCGCCTGATGGTGACGCGTGGCATCAAGGCGACGCCCTATCAGGATCCGCGCGTCACCATTGGCGACGCCACCATCGTCATCATCCCTGAATACAAGGCGCCCTCGCCCAAGCCGGACGGCATTTCGCTCTTCACCTCGACCATCCGCCGCACCGCGCCTGACATGCAGGACCAGAAGCTCAATTCACATTCCAAGCTCAACTGCATCCAGGCCTGCATCCAGGCAGCGAAGGCCGGTGCCGACGAGGCCCTGATGCTCGACCCGCAAGGCTTCGTCGCCACCTGCAACTCGACCCATTTCTTCATCGTCCGCCGTGGCGAAGTCTGGACCTCGACCGGCGACTACTGCCTGGGCGGCATCACCCGCGGCAATATCATCCGGGTCGCCGAGGAAGCCGGCATCACCATCAGGCAGAAGAATTTCTCGCTGACAGACGTCTATGGCGCCGACGAAGCCTTCGTCACCGGCACCTTTGCCGGATTGACTGCGGTGCGCGAAGTCGATGGCCGACGCATGGGCCACCCGCTGACCGGGCCGGGCCCTATTCCCGGCGAGATGACCCTGCGCCTGCAAGGCCTCTATCGCGACCTGATCGAGCGGGAGATCTACCGGCCATGAGCGAGCCCGTCCGCCGTATCGCCATGTGGTCTGGTCCGCGCAACCTCTCGACCGCCATGATGCGCGCCTTCTCGTCCCGGCCCGATTGTGCGGTCAGCGACGAGCCCTTCTATGCCGCCTACCTGGC
Source organism: Devosia sp. (assembly GCF_014860165.1). Taxonomy (GTDB): domain Bacteria; phylum Pseudomonadota; class Alphaproteobacteria; order Rhizobiales; family Devosiaceae; genus Devosia. The sequence continues at coordinate 54,561 of NZ_JACZKG010000027.1, read as the reverse complement.
CGCCACGGGCATCGTTCACCCGATGAATGCAGAAGTGCTGGCCAGCCAGAAGCAGGACCCGCATCAGGTGGCGGCCGACCTGCTCGGCCCGGTCCCGTCGGGCAAGCCGGTCTGGTACCAGAAGCACATGGCCCACCACATGATCGACGGCTTCCCCCTCGACTGGATGGATCATGTCACCAATGTCTTCCTGCTGCGCAGCCCCGAGCGCGTGCTCGCCTCCTATGCGCAGAAGCGCGAGGACGTAACGCTGCGCGACATCGGCTTCGCCGAGCAGGCCATGCTGTTCGACCGTGTGGCCGACCGGACGGGACGGGCGCCAATAGTGGTCGATTCCGAGGATGTCCGCCGCGATCCGCGCGGCACTTTGTCAGCACTCTGCGCGGCAATCGACTTGCCCTTCATCGAGACGATGCTGAGCTGGCCCAAAGGCCAACATCCCGATGACGGCGTCTGGGCGCCGCACTGGTATGGCGCCATCTTCAACAGCACCGGCTTCGCCCCGCCAGACGACAAGCCGGTAGCCCTGCCCAAGCATTTGCTGGCTATCGCCGACCAGGCGCGGCCGTTCTATGAGAAAATGGCCGCGCACAAGGCCTGACGGGTCAGAGGTTTACCCACTGCCCCGATTTGCCCGAGGCCAGGATCGCGTCGCAGACGCGGTTGGTCTCCAGCGCCTCGCGGAAGGTCGGCGCGGCCGGCTTGCCATCGCGCAATCCGCTGAGGAAATCGGCCACCTGATGGGTGAAGGAATGCTCGTAGCCGATGATGAGCCCGGGCACCCACCACTTGCCGAGATAGGGGTGATCGCCATCCGTGACCAGGATATTGGTCCAGCCGCGCTGCGCCCCGGCCACGGAGTGATCGAAATACTGCAACCGGTTGAGATCATGCAGGTCCCAGGCCAGGGAGCCCTTCTCGCCGTTGATTTCCAGCGTGTAGCCGGCCTTGTGGCCCCGCGCGTAGCGGGTGGATTCGAACGTGCCCAGCGAGCCATTGGCAAAGCGCGTCAGCACTGCCGCTGCGTCGTCGATGCCGACCGGCTTGCTCTGGCCGGTCGTGGCGTCCCTGCGCTCCTTGATGAAGGTCTCGGTCATCGCCGTGAGCGAAGTGATGCCGCCATTGATCCACATCGCGGTATCGAGGCAATGGGCCAGCAGGTCCCCCGTGACGCCCGAGCCGGCCGCCTCGACATCGAGCCGCCACGTCGCCTGGCCGCCCTGCGGCACATCGGGAGAAATCGTCCAGTCCTGCAGGAACTTGGCGCGGTAATGGAAGATCCGCCCCAGCCGGCCTTGCTCGACCATGTGCTTGATCAGCATCACCGCCGGAACGCGCCGGTAATTGTACCAGACCATGTTGGCGACGCCGGCGGTTTCGACCGCCTCCACCATCGGCTTGCCCTCTGCCTCGGTGCGGGCCAGCGGTTTTTCGCTCAGCACCATCTTGCCGGCCCCGGCCGCCGCGATGGCGATTTCGGCATGCAGGTCATTGGGCACGCAGATGTCGATGGCGTCGATATCGGCCCGCGCGATCATGTGGCGCCAGTCGCTCTCCTGGCTCTCATAGCCCCAGGCCTCGGCAAAGTGCCTGACCTTGCTGACATTGCGGGCGGCCACGGCCTTGAGCACCGGCCGATAGCCGGTGTCGAAGAAGTGCGAGACATTGGCCCAGGCATTGGAATGGGCGCGGGCCATGAAGCCATAGCCGACCATGCCGATATTGAGTTGTTTGGTCACGGCACACTCCTATTCGCGCCAGCCATGCGCATCGCGAACCGCCACCATGGCGCCCAGCACCTTGTTCCAGGTCTCCTGCCGCTCCATCACCGCATTGGGGAACATGCAGCCGTCCCAGCAGATGTGGCGCATCCTTTTGGTCAGGTTGCCCGCCGCGTCACGCAGCCAGTATCCGGCATGCTTGGTGACATCGAGCCGGCCATTAGGATCGTCGATCTGGCAATGCCGCCCGGTCTTTTCGTGGTCGCCCGAACCGAAGGTCGTGCCGTCATTCTGGGCCAAGTGGAAATCGAGCGTCCATGGCCGCAGGGCATCGGCAACCTTCTTGTAGGCCGCATCGAGCGCTGCTGTGTCCGACCAGTCGAAATCGGCAGGCAACAGCCGATCCTTCTCGGCATTGGCACCCAGCACAAACAGCATGGAATGAGCCATGTCGGCCTGGTAGCCAACGACACCGGGCATGCCGACCATTTCGAGCAGCTTCACATTCTCGCGCCACGAATGCATGCCGCCCCAGCAAATCTCGCCCTCGGCGACAAGAAACTCGCCATGCTCCTGCGCGATTTTCCCCGCGGCACGGAACGTCTCGGCAATGCGCCTGGTATTGCTCTCGGGGTCGGCATCCCAAGGCCCGACGCCGACGGAGGAATCGATGCGCACACCGCCGCTGGGGCGAATGCCGATATCGCGCATCCACCGCCCGATGCGACAGGCCTTCTCCACCTGGCTCAGGAACCGGCCGACTTCCTCATCGTCGCCCATGGCCGAACCGCCGCCGGCCCCGCCCCAGATGGGCGCCACAAACGAGCCGACCTTGAGCCCGAAGCTGGCAATGTGGTCGGCAACCCGCTTGATGTCGTCCTGGCTGGAATCGATGGAGATGTGCGGGTCGGCCAGCCACAGATCGATGCCGTCGAACTTCTGCCCCTCATGCTCGGCGCCGGCCGTGAGCTTGAGCAGCGTATCGAGCCCGATGATCGGCTCGCCACCAGGGGTGCCCTTGCCCACCACGCCCGGCCACGTGGCATTGTGCAGCCGCGGATAATTGTTGCGTTCCACCTCAACTCCCCCCTCACACCGCGGCCGGGCTTGTTGCCCTGCTCTGCCGGTTTTCGATACGTCCGTATCAATATGATACGCGCATCTCAAATTGGCGCAATCTCCTCATATCGCTCCCGCCCATTGCCCGGCGCACCCCGCCAAGCTAGTGCTGCGCCATGACCGAACCAGTGCCATTCGAAATCTACCTCGTCGCCACGCCGGGGCTCGAAGCCCCGCTCTGCGAGGAGGCATGCGCGGCCGGGTTCGATGCCAAGGTGGTCGAAGGCGGCGTCGCCTTCATGGGCCTGTGGCCCGATGTGTGGCGGGCCAACCTGGAGCTGCGCGGCGCCACCCGCGTCCTGGCCCGAACAGGCAGCTTCCGCGCCATGCACCTCGCCCAGCTCGACAAGCGGGCCCGCAAGGTAGACTGGGCGAGCGTGCTGCGCCCGGATGTGCCGGTAAAGGTCGAGGCCAGTTGCAAGCGCTCGCGCATCTATCATGCCGGCGCCGCCAGCCAGCGTGTAGCCAAGGCCATCGCCGAGGAATTGGGCGCCCCCATCACCGACGATGCCGAAGTCCGCGTGATGGTGCGGATCGAGGATGACCTGGTCACGATCAGCCTCGATACGACGGGCGAGTCCCTGCACAAGCGCGGCTTCAAGGAAGGCGTGGCCAAGGCGCCGATGCGGGAAACCATGGCCGCCATGTTTCTCCGCCAATGCGGCTTTGACGGCACGCAGACTGTGCTCGACCCGATGTGCGGCTCGGGAACGTTCATCATCGAAGCCGCCGAGATTGCCCTCGGCCTCAAGCCCGGGCGGGAGCGCCGCTTTGCTTTCGAACAGCTTGCCGGTTTCGACGCCAGGGCCTGGGAGGCGATGCGCGTGCCCGGCCCCTCTGCCCCCACAACCGTCCGTTTCTTCGGCTCCGACCGCGATGCCGGCGCCATCCGCATGGCCAACGAAAACGCCGAGCGCGCCGGCGTCACCGACCGCGTCCGCTTCGAGCAGCAAAGCATCGAAATGCTCGAGCCCCCAGAGGGGCCGCCGGGCATCATCATCGTCAACCCACCCTATGGCACCCGCATTGGCAACAAGGCGCCACTGCTGGGGCTATATCGGACCATGGGCACGGTGATCCGCTCCAAGTTCCCCGGCTGGAGTGTCGGCATCATCACGTCAGACAAGGACCTCGCCAGGGCAACCGGGCTTGGCCTCGAACTGGTGGAGCCGACCGTGCTGCATGGCGGCCTGCGCGTCGGTCTGTGGCGGAGGCCGTAGCCCGAAAAACCAAAGGCCGGAGCATTCGCCCCGGCCCTGGTCGGCTTTGCTGTTTCCCTAGAGCCCGGCGAAGAAGGCGCGGACTTCGGCGGTCCAGAGGCCGGGCACTTCGATGACCGCATAGTGGCCACCCTCGTCCAGCTCGGTCCAGCGCACGATGGTGTTGGCCTCTTCGCCAAAGCGGCGCAGCGGTACTTCGTCGAAGCCATAGACAACTACGCCGGTCGGCACGCCCGAATTGGCCTTGGGCGCCCACGCTGCCGGATCATGGGCATTCTCGTAGTAGAGCCGGATCGACGAAGCGGCGGTGCCGGTGAACCAGTAGATCATGAAATTGGTGAGGAACACGTCCTGGTCGATGGCGTCCGGCCGATCGCCGAAGCTGGTGAAGAGTTCACTGATCCAGGCGAGGAGCCCGATCGGGGAATCCGAGATCGCATAGGCCAAAGCCTGCGGCCGGCTCGACTGGATGGCGTTGAAGCCGAAATGCTCGGCCATGAAGCGCTGCAGCCGCTGCACCCGCACCAGTTCGCGCTCGTTGAACGACGCAAAGACCTCCGGCTCGATCGGGCCCAGCGGAATGAAGCCCAGGGTTGCGGCATTGACCTGCACGCCAATGACCCGCTGCGGCGCCAGGCGGCCGATTTCGGGAGCGATGATGGCGCCGGCATCGCCACCCTGCACGCCGAAGCGCTCATAGCCCAGCCGGCTCATCAGCTCGAGGAAGGCCCTGGCAATGCGGCCATTGTTCCAGCCGGCCTCTTTGGTCGGGCCCGAAAAGCCGAAGCCGGGCAGCGAGGGGATGATGACGTCGAAGGCATCGGCCGCCGTGCCGCCATGCGCCACCGGATCGGTCAGCGCATCGATGACGCCGAGATATTCGACGATCGAGCCGGGCCAGCCATGGATCAGCAGCAACGGCGTGGCATTGGCCTCGCGCGATTTGACATGGATGAAGTGGATGGTCTGGCCATCGATCTCGGTGGTGAACTGGGGGTGGCGGTTGATCGCCGCCTCCTGCGCCCGCCAGTCATAACCATCGAGCAGCCGGCTGCGCAGCGCCTCCACCCAGGCCAGTTGCGGGCCCTGGGCCCAACCCGCTTCACCACCCGTCGAGGGCAGCACGGAGTGGGTCAGGCGGGATTTGAGGTCGGCGAGGGCGGCTTCGGGGATGGTAATCGAGAATGGGGTGATGGCGGACATTTTCTGTTCTCCTGCAAGGGGTTGCGCTAAACGCTGACCCCCTTGTTGTAGCCATCGCGGCCCAAGCAGGATTGAAGAAATCCGACAGTTTGCCTGTCAGCTGCCCTGAGAAATCTGCCCCGGCGTGCGGGCCATGATGGCGCGCAGCGAGCGGATCATGTGCGGCTGGTCGGAATAGCCCAGCGCAAAGGCAACATCGGCGGCGGGGCGCCCCATCTGCAGCAAAGCCACCGCTTTCTGCGCCCGCTCGATCTGGGTGAAGGCCTTGTAGGTGAGCCCCGTGGTGCGCAGGAAATGCCGCTGCAGCGTCCGCTCCGACATCGCCATCGGCCGGCCGCTGACCACCGACTGCACCAGCGGATTGGTCTGCACGATCTCCTCGCGCACGAGCTTGGCCACGAAGCTGTCGACCGTATCGGGTCGCGGCATCTCGATGACATCGGTGCCCAGCCAGAACCGGTCCCTGCCGATCATGTCGAGCAGCACGCCCTCGTCGCGCATCCGCTCGCCCGGCATCAGCGGCATGAATACATCGGGGTTAAAGGTGATCGCCAGCATCTCGTCGCCGGCCTCGGCCTCATGCGTCACGGTGCGCGTCGTCAGCCCCGTGCGCAGCACCATCAGCTGGTCGCGCTGCTTGAGGATGACGATGTCCCAGCAGCCATCGGGATGCATGGGCTGGCTTGTGGGGCCGGTAAAGGTGGTGAAATTGACGCTGTGAACCAGCGGCGACCGCAACTCGATAGCCTGCTTGATGATTGGCATTGCCGCAACCGTTACGCCGGACACACCCCAATGTTCACCAAGGTGGTGGTTCTGTCCACCCTCTCAGGCGGCAACGCCTTCCATGCGGGCGAAGCCGCGCTTGAGCGCGGCGAGGCAATCCGGGTCGATGGCGGTGCCCACATCGGCGTCCATGATCTCGAAGGCCCGGCTGACCGGCATCGCCTTGCGATAGGGCCGGTCGGCGGTGAGGGCGTCGAAAATGTCCGCTGTGGTGACGATGCGGGTATCGCCGTCGATCTGCTCTGCCACAAGGCCGAGCGGATAGCCCTTGCCATCGAGGCGCTCGTGATGGGCGCCCGCCACCGTGGCCAGATCGCGCAGGGCCGCGATCTTGGAGAGGATGGTGCGGCCCAGCTCGGGATGCCGCTTGATGGCGGCCCATTCGGTCTCGTCGAGCTTGCCATTCTTGTCGAGCACCGAATTGGACACGCCCAGCTTGCCGATATCATGGAGCAGCGCCGCCCGGCGGATCCAGCGGCGGCGCTCGGGCGTATAGCCCAGCTCCTCGGCGATCAGATCGGCAAACAGGGCCACCCGGTCGCTATGCCCCGATGTAAACGGGCTCTTGGCATCGACCACCCGGGCAAAGCCGGCGGCGATAGCATCGAGATAGTCTTCGTCGACCGCGCGCATCAGCGACCGGGGTTCGAGATCAACCACCTGCCGATTGAGGTCATCGGCCAGCAGTGGCGCCCAGAATTGCGCATCCTGCCCCAGCTCGGCGAGGACAGAAGCCAGTTCAGGGTCGAACCAGCGGCCGGCACGCGAGGTCACCTCTGCAATCGCCGCCTGCGCCCCGCCGCGCATGAAGAACACATCGGCCACTTGGGCCATCAGGGCAATGCGGCCGAACAGCGATATCTGCGCACCAACAAGCCCCAGCGGCTGGCCGCTGCCATCCCAATGCTCGTCGAGATCGAGAATGCCCTGCGCCACGGCCTCGGAAAACCGCATGCTGCGGGCGATTTCCGCGCCGCGCTGGCAGCGGGTTTCAATCAGCTCGCGCGAGATTTCGCCGCCATTGCGGGCAATGTGGACCATGGCCTGCAGCCGCTCGACGAGCCCCGAATCCCGCCCGGTATGGGCCAAGAGGAACCTCAGGATTTCCGGCAGCCCGCTATCGACGCTCTTGTAGCCGGCCTTGAAGCGCAGATCGTCGGCCAGATAGAGCTGGCAGATTCGCGCCGCATTGGAACTGCAGCCGATATCCTTGAGCAGCAGCGTGTAATAGAGGTCCGACAACTCCGCCGGCGCCAGCCCCAGCCGCATCCCCACATGCATGCCAATCCAGCAGCAGCGCAGGCTGTGGCCCACCGGCTGGCCCTCGGTGATATCAAGGGCATAGCTGAGCGCACCGACGACTTCGGAAAGGTGGATGGTGGTGGATGTGGTCATGGGCGGGGCTCCCGTGGTGACGGGAGAATAGCGGGGAAATGCTTAAGGGGCGTTTGCCGAGGACGATCCCGATTACTGCCTTGTCCTGGCGCCATGCAGGCAAGCACAGCGGGGACCGGCAACTGGCGCTGCCGGTCGAGAATGTCAGGCCGCTGGCCGGATGTTCTGGTTCACATGGAACAGGTTGTGTGGATCGAACTTCTGCTTGAGGGCCGCCAGCCGCGCATAATTGTTGCCAAAGCTCGCCCGGACCCGCGCCTCGCCTTCGTCGGCCATCATGAAATTGGGATAGGCTCCGGCAAGGTTGTACGGGTGTACAGCCTGCCAATAGCCCGTGGCCCAGTTCTTGATCGCGGCGGCCTCCGACGGCTCCGGATGCACCCCGACGATCACCATGGACCACGTCGCATCGCGCGTGGACCAAGCGCTCTCATCCTGCCGCTTCCGCTGCACCTGCCCGTCAATGGGATAAAGATGCATGCAGGAGAACTCGTTGCCCGCAACGGCATGTTCGATATGAGCCTCTATGGCAGCGTCCGGCAGCGTCTTCACGAAGTCGCCTTTCCAGTACCACTGCATGCCCTTTGGGTAGAACGGATCGAACATGGCCTGGAGGGCCGGATAGGGTATCGGCGCCGCCCAGTCGATGATTGGCTTGGGCAATTGCCCGCGGATCGCATTGACGGCCGCCTCGGCACCCTCGCCATTATGCGCGACAAGGAGCACGCACATGCGCTTATTCCAGTGCTCGCGCGGGAACGGATCGGTGGCCGGAACCGATTGCAGCCCGAGGAAGATGTAGAAATCATCGGGCGCGGTGGCCTGGAACGAACGGTACCACCGCATGACCTCCGCCGCCTCGCTGATTTCAAAGACGATCGGCCCGCCATAGAGCACCTTGGCGGGGCTGAGCCGGAACACGAAGCTCGTCACAATGCCGAAATTGCCGCCTCCACCGCGCAGTGCCCACATGAGCTCCGGGTTCTCGGTATCGCTGGTCGTGACAAAGCTGCCATCGGAGAGCACCACATCGGCCTCGATGAGATTGTCCACTGCCAGGCCATACTGTCGGCTCAGGTAGCCGTGTCCTCCCGACAAGGTCAGCCCGGCGACGCCAGTGGTCGAAATGATGCCGAACGGCACGGCCATCCCGAAGGCATGGGTGGCGTGGTCAACGTCCCCGGTCGTGCATCCTGGCCCGACGCGGGCCGTTTTCCCCTTCGCATCCACCCGCACGCCGGTCATCTGCGAGAGATCGATGACGAGGCCATCGTCGACACTGCCCAGACCAGGCCCATTGTGGCCGCCGCCCCGAACGGCGATGGGCAGCTTGGAGTCGCGCCCGAAATTGACGCAGGCGATCACGTCACTGACGTCGGCGCAGCGCGCGATCAGCAACGGCCGCTTGTCAATCATCGCGTTGTAGAGTTTGCGCGCCTCATCATATTCCGGACTGCCGGCGCGGATAACGGCGCCGCGCAAGCTGGCGGCGAATTTGTCGAGTTCGTCATTGGTCATCAATGCCTCCCGCAAAAGATGCTGCCCGAAACTAGGACCGCCGGAGCGGCACTGAAATGGCTGATCGTCCTAGTCTATTGCTCAACCGTGCTCAGTCCTGAGGTGAATAAACGTCATCAATACTGTCATATTTTCCCCGGCAGCAGGGTGAGACTTGTGAAACCGAGGCTCGCTTGTGCACCGTGGCCGCGAGGGATACTGTGACAGTGCGACCTGGAGGGGTAGCGCGATGGATGTAATGTCCGATGTTCTGAGCGCAGTCCGCCTGACCGGCGCAATCTTCTTCGACAACACCTTTCATGCCCCCTGGGTGGCCGAGACTCCGCGTGCGTCGGTCATTGCCAGCAGTGTCATGCCCCAATCCCAGTACGTCTTCTCTTTCCACACCCTGCTCGAGGGATCCTGCTGGGCCGAGATGATCGACGGCTCGGCAGAGCCGATGCGGCTCAATGCCGGCGACATCATCGTCTTTCCGCTGGATGACGCCCATGCCTTCTGTTCCGCTATCGGCATGCGGGCGGAACCAAATCTGGCAGTTTACACCCGCCCCGCGGATCACCAGCTTCCCTACATCTTGAACGAGGGAGACGGGCCGGACGCCTGCCGCTTCATCTGTGGATACCTCGGTTGCGACATCCGCCCCTACAACCCCTTCATCAAGACCTTGCCGCGGGTGCTGCACGGCAAGTCCACCGCAAATGGCTGGCTGTCGCACATGGTGCAACATGCCGTCGCGGAAACAGAGCAGCATCAGGCGGGCGGAGAGACGATACGCGCCAAGCTGGCCGAGCTGATGTTTGTCCAGGTGCTTCGCGAATACGCGCAGGACCTGCCAGCGGGGTCGCGGGGCTGGCTTTCAGGCTTGCGCGACCCGCAGATCGGTCAGGCCCTGCATTTGATCCATGCTCACCCTGCCAGCGATTGGACAATCGAGTCGCTGGCCACCGCGGTCGGCATGTCACGCTCGGTCTTCGCCAAGCGCTTCACCCACTTCACCAGCGACTCCCCAATCCATTATGTCGGCAAGTGGCGGATGCAGCTCGCGGCCCGGCGGCTGGAGAACCCCCACGTCAGCATCGCCCAGGCCGCAGTCGAAGTAGGCTACGAATCTGAGGCCGCCTTCAACCGTGCCTTCAAGAAGCTCATGGGTATCCCGCCGGGAACCTGGCGGCGCAACAATAGCAGCGGCGAACCGACGACGGCTCTTGGGGCACCGCATTAGGGCGGTGGACAGGTAGGGCGAGACGTAAAGTTGCGGCTATATGGGTTGGCTTTCTGATGCTTCTCCGCTAGACAGCCCACCTAACCACCATGTCCGGTCTCTACCCCCGCGCCGCAGTGCTCAACTGCTACGCGGGTTTCGCGCGGACGGGTGCGCCCGGGCGATTCTCCTTCGCCCGACCCTGCGTCCTAGAGCCGAGCGAGCACCATGCCAAAACGTACCGATATCAAGTCGATCCTCATCATCGGTGCGGGTCCGATCATTATCGGGCAGGCCTGCGAGTTCGATTATTCCGGCACCCAGGCCTGCAAGGCGCTCAAGGAAGAGGGCTACCGGATCATCCTGGTGAACTCGAACCCGGCCACGATCATGACCGATCCGGACCTGGCCGACGCGACCTACATGGAGCCGATCACCCCCGAAGTGGTCGCCAAGATCATCGAGAAGGAGCGCCCCGATGCGCTGCTGCCCACCATGGGCGGCCAGACGGCGCTGAACTGTGCGCTTTCCCTGCGCAAGATGGGCGTGCTGGAGAAATTCGGCGTCGAGATGATCGGCGCCACCGCCGAGGCCATCGACAAGGCGGAAGACCGCGAACTGTTCCGCGACGCCATGAAGAAGATCGGGCTCGAAACCCCGCGCTCCATGCTGGCGCATAACACCATCGAGGCGCTGCAGGCGCTCGAGGTGATCGGCCTGCCCTGCATCATCCGCCCCAGCTTCACCCTGGGCGGCACCGGCGGCGGCATTGCCTATAACCGCGAGGAATATCTCAATATCTGCGAGAGCGGCATCGACGCCTCGCCCACCAATGAAGTGCTGGTCGAGGAAAGCGTGCTCGGCTGGAAAGAGTATGAAATGGAAGTTGTCCGCGACAAGAAGGACAACTGCATCATCGTCTGCTCGATCGAGAATATCGACCCGATGGGCGTCCATACCGGCGATTCCATCACCGTCGCGCCGGCGCTGACGCTGACCGACAAGGAATACCAGATCATGCGCGACGCCTCGCTGGCGGTTTTGCGCGAGATCGGCGTCGAAACCGGCGGCTCGAACGTCCAGTTCGGCATCAACCCCGCCGATGGCCGCATGGTCGTCATCGAGATGAACCCGCGCGTGTCGCGCTCGTCGGCTTTGGCGTCGAAGGCCACCGGCTTCCCCATCGCCAAGGTCGCGGCGCGGCTGGCGGTCGGCTACACGCTGGACGAGCTCGACAACGACATTACCGGCGGCATGACCCCGGCCAGCTTCGAGCCGACCATCGACTATGTCGTCACCAAGATCCCGCGCTTTGCCTTCGAGAAATTCCCCGGCGCCGACAACCGCCTGACCACGGCGATGAAATCGGTGGGCGAGGCCATGGCCATCGGCCGCACCTTCCAGGAATCGCTGCAGAAGGCGCTGCGCTCGCTCGAAACCGGCCTGACCGGCCTCAACGAGATCGGCATTCCGGGCCTTGGCGAGGGCGAGGACAAGAACGCCATCAAGGCCGCGCTCGGCACGCCGACGCCGGATCGCCTGCTGCATGTGGCCGAGGCCATGCGGCTGGGCATGAGCGTCGAGGATATCCACGACGCCTGCAAGATCGATCCGTGGTTCCTCGAGCAGATGCTGGGCATTGTCGAGACGGAGAACAAGGTCAAGCAGTTCGGCCTGCCTGATGATGCGCAGAACCTGCGCTCGCTCAAGGCCATGGGCTTTTCCGATGCGCGGCTGGCCCAGCTCGCCAATATCAAGCCATCCGATGTGCGCAAGCTGCGCCATTCGCTCGACGTGCGCCCTGCCTACAAGCGCATCGATACCTCGGCGGCCGAATTCGCCTCGCCCACCGCCTATATGTATTCGACCTATGAAGTGCCGTTCAACGGCAAGGTGGATGACGAGGCCCGCCCGTCCGACCGCAAGAAGGTGGTCATTCTCGGCGGCGGCCCCAACCGTATCGGCCAGGGCATCGAGTTCGACTATTGCTGCTGCCATGCCGCCTTCGCGCTGAGTGACGCCGGCTACGAGACCATCATGGTCAACTGCAACCCGGAAACCGTCTCGACCGACTATGACACCTCCGACCGCCTCTATTTCGAGCCGCTGACCGAGGAAGACGTCATCGAAATCCTGCTGACCGAAAAGCAGAACGGCACGCTCCATGGCGTGATCGTGCAGTTCGGCGGCCAGACCCCGCTGAACCTGGCCGAAGCCGTCCTCAAGGCCGGTGTGCCGATCCTGGGTACCCAGCCCGATGCGATCGACCTGGCCGAAGACCGCGACCAGTTTTCCAAGCTCCTCAACAAGCTCGAACTGACCCAGCCCAAGAACGGCATCGCCTATTCGTTAGAGCAGTCCCGCCTCGTCGCCGAGCGCCTGGGCTATCCGCTGGTGATCCGCCCCAGCTACGTGCTGGGCGGCCGCGCCATGGCCATCGTCCATTCGGCCAATGAATTCGAGCGCTATGTGCAGGATACGCTGACCGGCCTGGTCCCGCCCGACATCCTGCAGCGCTACCCCAACGACAAGACCGGCCAGATCAACTCGGTGCTGTCGGACAACCCGCTGCTGTTTGATGCCTATCTCTCGGGCGCCACCGAAATCGACGTCGATGCGCTCTGCGACGGCAAGGACGTGTTCGTTGCCGGCATCATGGAGCATATCGAGGAAGCCGGCATCCATTCGGGCGACTCGGCCTGCTCGCTGCCGCCGCGCAACCTGTCGCCTGAGATTCTTGCCGAGCTCAAGCGCCAGACGGCCGAGCTGGCCTTCGCCCTCAAGGTCGGCGGGCTGATGAATGTGCAATATGCGCTCAAGGACGGCGTCATCTACTTGCTCGAAGTCAATCCGCGCGCCTCGCGCACCGTGCCCTTCGTCGCCAAGGTGATCGGCCAGCCGATCGCCAAGATCGCCAGCCGCATCATGGCGGGCGAGAGCCTCGCCAGCTTCGGGCTGGTGGAGCGCCAGTTCAAGCACATCGCCGTCAAGGAAGCCGTGTTCCCCTTCAACCGCTTCCCGGGCGTGGACACCGTGCTGGGGCCGGAGATGAAATCGACCGGCGAAGTCATCGGCCTCGATACCGATTTCGCCATGGCCTTCGCCAAGTCGCAGATGGGCGCCGGCTCCAAGGTGCCGCAATCGGGCACCGCCTTCATCTCGGTGCGTGATGAGGACAAGCAGTATATCGTCGATATGGCGCGCCACCTGGTCGAGGGCGGTTTCACCATCCTCGCCACCGGCGGCACGGCGAAATACCTGGTCGAAAACGGCGTCGCCGCCACCAAGATCAACAAGGTGCTCGAAGGCCGGCCGCATATCGTGGATTCGATGAAGAATGGCGGCGTGCAGCTGGTGATCAACACCACCGATGGCATGAAATCGATCAGCGACAGCCGCGACATCCGCCGCACGGCACTGTTGAGCAAGATCCCCTATTACACCACCATCGACGGCGCCCTCGCCGCGGTGGAGGGGATCGTCGCGCTGCAGAAGGGGAGCCTCGTGGTCCGTCCGCTGCAGGATTATTTCGCGGCCTAGCTTTCTTACCTCTCCCCCCCAAGGGAGAGGTGAAGACTGCCCAATTGACACCCCGAACCCGTCCCCTATATTTCGCCCATCATGATGATGATCCAGTCCACCAAGTTCGCAGTGTTCCTCGGCGCCTGACGGCGCCCCTTTCGGGCACTCGCTGAGCGGTTTGCCGCTCCAACCGGCCGCGGCAGCGGCCTTGCGAACTTATGGACTTTCCAATGCCTGACAGCATTCCCGCGCTCACCGAAGCGCAGATCGACTCTTTCATCACCGACGGCTTCGTCCGCATCGACAACGCCTTTCCGCGCGAACTGGCCGAACAGGGCCGCGCCATCCTGTGGCGGGCGACCGGCTGCGATCCGGACAATCCGGCCACCTGGACCAAGCCGGTCATCCGGCTGGGCGGCTATTCCGACCTGCCCTTTCGCCTGGCCGCCAATACGCCCACGCTCGTCTCGGCCTATGACCAGGTCGTCGGCAAGGACCGCTGGGTGCCGCCGCAGGGCCTCGGCACATTCCCGGTGCGCTTCCCCTCGCCCGACGAGCCGGGCGACGATGGCTGGCACATCGATGGCAGCTTTACCGGCGACGACTACAGGGACTTCCTCGATATCCGCGCCAACATCGTGTCCAAAGGCCGGGCATTGCTGATGTTGTTCCTGTTCTCCGATGTCGGGGAGGACGATGCGCCGACCCGCATAAGGGTCGGCTCGCATCTGGAGGTCGCCCGCTACCTTGCGCCATCAGGCGACGCCGGGCGATCACTTCGACACATGATCACCGACCGGCCGGACTGGTTCGATACCGGCCGCGAGGCCTTGGCGACGGGGCCAGCGGGGACTGTCTATCTCTGCCATCCCTTCCTCGTGCATGCCGCCCAGAAGCATCGCGGCAAGACGGTCAAGTTCATGGCCCAGCCCCCGCTGATGCCACGCGGGCAGCTCGAACTCGATCGCCCCGACGGGGTCCATTCCCCGGTGGAACTGGCGATCCGCGTGGCGCTGGATCAGGGCTGAACTGTCGGGCGGGCTCCGGCCCGCCCTTCTCGCCATTGCGTCATTCCCGCGAAGGCGGGAATCCACTCCACCCAAGAATGGATCCCCGCCTTCGCGGGGATAACGTTGTGGGATAGGTGGCTACGATGCGAAAACCGCCCCTCACCCTGCCCGGAAGAACGCCGCGACCTCGGCCAGCGCGCCCTCGACCATGTCGTCATCCACGTCGAGATGGGTGACCCAGCGCTGCCGGCCATAGCCCAGCATGCCAACGCCCCGCCCCTGCAGGAAATCGGTGAACCGCTCACCCAGCCGCTCCTCGACATCGACGAAGACAATGTTGGTATCGGGCATGACGACCTTGAGCGCGGGGAACGCTGCCAGCCCCTCGGCCAACCGGCGCGCCCGGCGATGATCCTCGGCCAGGCGCGCAATGTTGTGGTCGAGGGCATAGAGCCCTGCCGCAGCGAGAATGCCGGCCTGGCGCATGCCGCCACCCAGCATCTTGCGGTGCCGTCGCGCCAGGGCGATCAGGTCCTGCCTGCCAACCAGCACCGAGCCGACAGGCGCGCCCAGCCCCTTGGAGAGGCAGATCGAGACCGTGTCGAACGGCGCCGTGAAGGTCTTGATGTCGGTGCCGAGCGCCACGCAGGCATTGAAGGCGCGGGCGCCATCGAGATGGAGACCCAGGCTCCGGCGCCGCGCAATCTCGGCGACCTGCGCCATGTAGTCGACCGGCAGCACCTTGCCGCCGAAGGTATTTTCCAGCGCAATGACGCGCGTGCGGGCATAGTGGTTGTCGTCCGGCTTGATCGCCTTTTCGATATCGCCGAGGTCCATCGTGCCGTCGGCCTGATGCGCGATAGGCTGGGGCTGGATCGAGCCGAGGACAGCGGCGCCACCGGCTTCGTGGCAATAAAGATGCGCATCCTGGCCGGCGATGAACTCGTCACCACGCCCGCAATGGCTCATCAGCGCCAGCAGGTTCGATTGCGTGCCGGATGGCACGAAGATCGCTGCATCCTTGCCCAGCATCGCCGCCATGCGCTGCTCCAGCAGGTTGACCGTGGGATCGTCGCCGAACACGTCATCGCCCATCTCCGCGCTGGCCATGGCGGCGCGCATGCCGGCGGAGGGCCGGGTGACAGTGTCGGAGCGAAAGTCGTAGCGGATGGCATTCATGGCAGCAGACTCGGGACACCGGAGGGACAGCCTTTGTGCCAAGCCCCGCGGCGTTTGCCTAGCCGTCAGGCGGCCACGCCGCCCTGCCCCTCATTGGCCGCGACCAATTCTATCAGCGGCCGTCGCGCCACGATCAGCATGCCCACTATCGGTGCGCCCCGATCCTGCCGCAGCACGGCCGTCTCGAAGCGCAGGATTTCGAGCCCCGCCACGACCAGCGCGTCGCGCGTCGCCTCGATGCCATGGGCGTAGCGCAGCGACGGGCGCAGGAACAGCGGCTCGGGCCCGTCATGGGCTTCGAGTGAAAAGGCGAGGAGCCCGCCAGGCTGCAAAGCCGGCACGAGGGCCGCCAAGACCGGCGGCAGCGCGCCGCAATAGATGAACACGTCGGCGGCGGTGACCAGATCGGCATCGGAACGGCGGGCGGCCAGCGTCGCCACCAGCTCGGCCTTGTGCAGGCTGTCATAGATGCCCGTGCGCGTCGTCTCGGCGATCATCGCCGCCGATACGTCGATGCCCTCGAGGAAGGCGACCTTGTCGCGCAGTTGCCGCCCCATCAGGCCGGTGCCACAGCCCAGGTCCAGCGCCCGCGCGAAGCGGTCGATGCCCAGCCGCGCCATCTCCTCGTTCACCAGATCGTCCAGCATCTGGGGCACGCGATAGCCCAGCCGGTCCACGAGCGATTGCTCGAACTGGGGCGCATACTGGTCGAACAGCGCCTCTACATAGCTCAGCGCAGTGCCATCGCTCGCTGCCCCGGCGCCATGGGCGGCCAGCTTCAGCCGCGCCCCGAACACCCCGGCATCATCGAGCGCCTCAAGATGCCGCCACGCCGAAATCGCGCCGGCCACGTCGCCGGCCTTTTCAGCGTAATTGCCGAGCAGGTCCCACCCGGCGGCCCAGGCGGGCACGATATCGAGCGCCTGGCCCATCAAATCGGCAGCAGCGGCATGGTCGCCGCTTTCTGCCAGCATCCTGGCATAGCCAGCACGACGGTCGGCGATGACATCGCCGGAAGAATGAAACGCCTTGGTCAAGACGAAGTGAACTCTGGGGGCAAGCGGGCCCGATCGCCCGGCGCGCGGGGATTTGACGCAAATCGGTACGGAAAGCAAGCACATGGCAGCAGTGCAAAAACGCAGCTGCGACCATAGTGCCAGTTTGCAAGCCGCGGTTTTGGAGTATTGTGGCTGTTGTCCGGTTCGATGCCTTGGCGTCGCGCTGCGACAGGACGCTCCGGCACGAGACCTTTCTGATGTCCCGCCCGCCGGTTCCGCGTCAGCGCCGGATGACGACCGTCTGGCGCAAATACTTGACGACGTTATGTTTTGTCCTGGCAGGAAGCGCTTTCCTGGCGGGCGCTTTGTCATGTGTAAACAGATATTGAACACAGATTTTTTTCGGGCTACGCTCCCCTGATCGAATATTGCGGCCGACCGATCTGATCCTGCGAATTCCATTCGCCGCCTGCTGACGTCACTTTCCGATATTTCGATATCACTCTGTCCTTGGTCAATAGTGGCCCCGGACCGCCTACAGCAGCGACTGCACGAGGGAACGCGCATCATGGCAACTGGCACCGTAAAGTGGTTCAACGGCCAAAAAGGCTACGGCTTCATTCAGCCCGACGAAGGCGGGGCGGACGTGTTCGTCCATATCTCCGCCGTCCAGCGCTCGGGACTGAACGGCCTCGACGAAGGCCAGAAGGTCACCTACGAAATCGTCAAGGACAAGCGGACGGGCAAGTCCGCCGCCGACAACCTGACGGCAGCTTGAACGATCAAGCCTGAACAATCGAGGGGCGCGTCCAACTTGGAGGGACGCGCCCTTTTTATATGCCGGTCGGCAGGCCGCTAGCCGCGGCCAAGTTCCTCGCTGCGCTTGCGGGCTGCGTCGACCGTTCGATCGATGAGATCGGTCAAGCCCGGCTCCCCCATCAGCACGGCGAGCCCGGCCTGTGTCGTGCCATTGGGCGACGTCACGTTCTGCCGCAGCACTGCCGGCGGCGCCGGATCGGCCTCCAGCAGGGCGGCCGAGCCGATAACGGTTTGCCGGGCGAGTTGCTCGGCAATGGCATCGGGCAAGCCCTGGCGCCGCGCCGCCTCGGCCAAGGCCTCGACCAGATGGAACACATAGGCCGGGCCGGAGCCGGAGACGGCGGTCACCGCGTCGAGCTGTGCTTCGTCCTCGAACCAGACCACCGGGCCGGCGGCGCGCAGCAGGGCCTCGGCGACCTCGCGGTCCTCCGCGCTGACCTCGGAGCCGGCAACGGCGCCGGTAATGCCCTTGCCGATCTGCGCCGGGGTATTGGGCATGGTCCTGACGACCCGGCCCATATCGAGCCCGCGCGACAGCCGGGCAATATCGATGCCCGCGGCGATGGAAATGGCCAGCGTATGCCGCCCGACAATGGGCTGCAGCGACTCCATGACCGGGTCCATGACTTGCGGCTTGACCGCCAGCACCAGCACATTGGGCAGCAGCCCGCTGGCATCGGTATTGAGGTTGAGGCCATAATCCTCGGCAAGCTGCCGCGCCGCCAGACTTGGCGCCGGGTCGACCAGCAGCAGGTGATTGGGTGGCAGGCCGGCATCGAGCCAGCCGCGGGCCAGGGCCAGGCCCATTTTGCCAGCGCCGACCAGCATGACCGGGCCGATATGGCGGAGCGCGCCGCTCACGCTTCGCCGACCGTCTCGAACATGACGTGGCTGAGCGCGTCGGCGGCGGACTTGCCGGCCCAGACCACGAACTGGAACGCCTGATAATAGAGGTCGCAGCTGTCGGTGGCCGAGCGCAGAAGCGCCTCGCATTGCTGCGGCGAGACGTCGGCGCCGCCCGTCAACAGGTGCGAATTGCGGAACAGCACTACGCCTTCCTTGTTCCAGATGTCGAAATGACCGATCCACAGCTGCTCATTGATGAGCGATATCAACTGCTTGATCTCGGCCCGCCGGCCTTCGGGCACCTTGAGATCGAAGGCACAGGCAATATGCAGGCTCTCCAGATCTTCCATCCAGTTGAACGAGACATGGTAGTCGGACCAGCCGCCCCGGACCGAGATCGAGATCTCGTCGGCATCCTGCCGTTCAAAGGTCCAGTCGTTGATCGAAGCGATGTGCTCGATAATGTCCACCGGGTGGACATTGCGATCGGGCTCGACTTGCAGAAGTGACATCGACGGTTCCGTCCGTTGACCGGCAGTTTTTGGATACTCAGGGAACTGTACGCACGCACAAGGGCTTACGAATCGTCCTGATGAAAGACCCTACACCGCCCCACTGATTCAGGGGACGCAACGCGGGCCACGGACGGCAATCTCTTGTGGATGACGATGGGCGGCTTAAGGTTAACGGACTGTTAACATCGACTGCGCGTTCACAGGCTATTGGGTATCAGAACAGGCCATGTGCATCGGCCCAACCCGTTGCCAGCGCTTCTTTCCAGCCGGGAAAGCCGTTGCCGACCGCCTGCAGGCTCGCGGCATGGTGATCGTATTGGACCACGCGCAGGCTGGTGAACCACTGGCTATTGCGCCGCTCGATCACAGCATAACGCGCATCGGGCGAGCCGTGCACAAGCTGCAGGCCGACAGCCCCCGGATTGATGATCTGCCGCCCGTCCCGCAGGCGAACCGATCGAGCGATATGGGTGTGGCCGCAGAGCATGACGGGATAATCGACGCCCGCTGCGGCCTGGGTCACGGCCGCCTCGGAAGGCAGGGTCGTCTGGCGATCGTGATACCAGCCATCGAGCCAAGGCGCATCATCGCTATCAGGCGTGCCGTGGCAGAGGAAGATTTCGCCATTGAAGACTGATGTGGCTGGCAGGGCAGCGAGCCAGGCAAGCTGGTCGGCCCGCAATTGCTGCCGCGCAAAACTGTCGGTGGCATCAAGATCACGGTCGTCGCGGCGGCCCTGCGCCAGCCAGCGGTCGTGATTGCCGCCGATGACGGGGCCGTCGAGCGCCATCAGCCGGTCAGCGGCACCGGCGGGATCGAGCGGTCCACTGACATGGTCGCCAAGGCACAGCGTGGCATCGACGCCCTGATGGGCGATGTCGGCCAGCACGGCGTCGAGCGCCAGTGCATTGCCATGCACATCCGAGATAACGGCGAAGCGCAAAATCAGTTCGCTTTGGGCGCAGCGCCCTTGAGGGCTGCCAGTTCCTTGCGAAGCGCGTCAATCTCTTCGCCCTGCACCTGCACCAGCTCGCGCAGCGCGTCGAAATCCTCGCGCTTGACCAGGTCCATATCGGCGACGAAACGCTGGGCCTGGCCCTTGACGGCCGTCTCGACCTCGCGGCGCACGCCATCGGCCACGCCGGCAGCCTCGTTCATCAATCGGCCCAGATCGTCGAAGATCCTGTTATTCTGGCTCATCGCATACCCATTCGGTTCGGCCCCTTACGCCATTACTTAGGATACGCTCACCGACTTGACCAGAGAGGCCGAAGCGGCAATGGTCCGGCCGATTGCCGCAGGAGCTGGTTTTGCCCTTCCCCGATATCGATCCAATCGCCTTTGCCATCGGGCCGTTTGCCGTGCGCTGGTATGCCTTGGGCTATCTGTTTGGCGTCGGCCTGGGCGCCGCCTATGGCTATCTGCTGCTGGCCAATAGCAGGCTCTGGCACAAGGGCGAGCCGCCCTTCGCCGCCAAGGATATCTGGGATTTTGCCTTCTGGACCATGCTGGCCATCGTGATCGGCGGCCGGGTGGGCTATGTGCTGTTCTACAACCTGCCCTATTACCTGCAGAACCCCACCGAGATCATCAACACGCTCGATGGCGGCATGAGCTATCACGGCGGCATGCTCGGCCTGATGCTGGCCGTGGTGCTGTTCACCTGGCGCAAGGGCAATGGCAACTGGCTGAGCGGCCTGGACCTCATCGCCTCGGTGGCGACCATCGGCATCTTCCTGGTGCGCATCGCCAATTTCATCAATGCCGAACTCTATGGCGCCCCGACAACCCTGCCCTGGGGCGTGGTGTTTCCCACCGATCCCGAGCAGTTGCCGCGTCACCCCAGCCAGCTCTACGAAGCGGCGCTGGAAGGGCTGCTGCTGTTCCTGGTCATACGGGTGTTCACCCATGTCTTTTACGCGCTGCGCCGGCCCGGCATGGTCGCCGGCATTTTCGGCATCGGCTATGGCCTGTCGCGCATTGCCGTCGAATTCGTGCGCCTGCCCGACATCCAGCTCGGCTACCTCTATGGCGGCTGGCTGACCATGGGCATGCTGCTGAGCCTGCCGCTGGTGCTGGCGGGGCTGGGCCTGGTGGTGTGGGCCGGGACAAGGCGGGAGAGTTTGGTCCGTGGTTGATCAACCAGCCCCCACCCTCCCCGAACTGATCGACATGCAGATCCGCACCAGCGGGCCGATGTCGGTCGCCAGCTACATGGCGCTGTGCCTGACCCACCCGACCAAGGGCTACTACAAGAGCGACGACCCGCTCGGCATCAAGGGCGATTTCGTCACCGCGCCCGAGATCAGCCAGATGTTCGGCGAGTTGATCGGCTTCTTCTTCGTCAATCTCTGGCAGCAGATGGGCAGCCCCAAGGCCTTCACCCTGCTCGAACTTGGGCCCGGTCGCGGCACGCTGATGGCCGACATGCTGCGCGTCGCCTGCCGCGCCGAGGGCTTCCGCGACGCGCTCGACCTGCGCCTGTTCGAGACCAATCCGGCGCTGATTGCCGAGCAGAATGCGCGGCTCGAACCCTATGAGCCCAAGTGGATCGACAGCTTCGACAAGGTCGGCCAGGGCCCGCTGCTGGTGGTCGCCAACGAATTCTTCGACGCCCTGCCCATCCGCCAGTTCGTCCGCATGGACGATGGCTGGCATGAACGCGTCGTCGGCCTGACCGACGGCCAGCGCAGCTTCGGCCTTAACCCGACGCCCATCCCGGCAACGGCGATGCCCGAGGCGGTGGCCAATGCCGAAACCAATAGTGTGTTCGAGGTGGGCCTGGCCAGTGGCGAAGTGATGAAGCGGCTGGCCGCCATCATCTCGACCCAGGGCGGGGCCATCCTCGCCATCGACTATGGTTATGCGCGGACCCAGACCGGCGAAACCCTGCAGGGCGTGCGCCGCCATCAATATGCGGATGTGCTCGACGCGCCGGGGGAGACCGACCTGTCGGCCCATGTCGATTTCGAGGCGCTGGGCAATGTGGCCGCCAATGCCGGCCTCGCCGTGCAGCCGCTGGCCACGCAGGGGCAGTTCCTGACGCGGCTGGGCATCAATGAACGCGCTCGGGCGCTGAGCGCCGCCAATCCGGCATCCGCGGACGATATTGCGACAGCCAAGGCCAGGCTGGTCGCCCCCGAGCAGATGGGTAATCTGTTCAAGGCTTTCTGCGCCGCCAGCCCCGGCCTGCTGCCACAGGGATTTTCGCCATGACCCAGCATTTCGAGCAAAGCGCGGCGCTTGCCGACCTGGCGGGCGTCCGGCACGGATTTTTCGGGCGCAAGGGCGGCAGCTCGCTCGGCCAGTTCGCCGAAAACAACATGTCGATATCAGTGGGCGACGAGCCCCGCGCGGTCGATATCAACCGCACCGGTGCGGCCGAGGCTTTGGGCTTTCGCCGCAACCAGCTCTTCCTGCTCAAGCAGGTCCATTCCGCAAGGGTGCACCGACTCAACGAGCGCCCGGTGGCCGATGTGGCCATCGAGGCAGACGCGCTGGTGACCCGCATGCCCCTGCTGGCGCTGGGCATATTGACCGCAGACTGCACCCCCATCCTGCTCGCCGACCAACAGGCCGGCGTGGTGGGCGCGGCCCATGCCGGCTGGCGCGGCGCCGTCGACGGCATCGTCGGCAATACCGTAGCCGCCATGGTGGAGCTGGGTGCCGACCCCGCCAATATCGTCGCCGCCATTGGCCCGACCATTTCAGGCGAGAACTATGAAGTGGGGCCGCACTTCATGGAAGATTTCACCAAGCTGCGGCCCGATGGCTGGCGGCATTTCTCCACCCGCAATGGCGGTCGTGCCCATTTCGATCTGCCCGGCTTTGTGGCCGCGGAACTGGAGCGAGCCGGCGTGAAGGATGCCGAACGGATCGGCAGCTGTACCTATGGCAATCCGGAGCAGTATTTCTCCCATCGCTACGCCACCCACCAGGGCGGCACGACCGGGCGGCAGATCGCTGTTATCGGGCTGATGTGAGAGAGTAGTGGGCCGGGGCCTCCCTCCCCCTCGAGGGGGAGGGAAGGACGACTGGAGCCGCAACCGCACCAAGCGGATCTGTTTACCCATTTCGCCCCTCATCCATTTGTTGCGTTGCGCCGCCGAGAGCGACTCGATAAAGGTGCCCGCGAAACTGGATGATCCCCGGATATCGGGGATTGGTTGAGACAGGATCGCGCCCATGAAGCTGGTGACCGGCAACTCCAACCGAGCCCTTGCCCAGGCCGTCGCCAGTTATCTCGAATTGCCCCTCACCGATTGTACGGTCAAGCGCTTCGCGGACAAGGAAGTCTATGTCGAGGTGCATGAGAATGTGCGCGGCGAAGACGCCTTCATCCTGCAGTCGACCAGCTATCCGGCAAATGATAATTTGATGGAATTGCTGATCCTGACGGACGCGCTGCGCCGCTCGTCGGCCCGCCGGATCACCGCGGTTCTCCCCTATTTCGGCTATGCGCGGCAGGACCGTAAATCGGCGCCGCGCACGCCCATTTCGGCCAAGCTGGTATCCAACCTCATCACCCAGGCGGGCGCCAACCGCGTACTGACGCTGGACCTGCATGCCAGCCAGATCCAGGGCTTCTTCGATATCCCGACCGACAACCTGACCGCTGCACCCGTCATGGTGCGCGACATCCAGGACAATTACGACATCAAGAACGTGATGATCGTGTCGCCCGACGTCGGCGGCGTGGTGCGAGCGCGCAATGTCGCCGGCCGCATCGGCGCCAATCTCGCCATCGTCGACAAGCGCCGCCCGCGCGCCGGGGTCAGCGAAGTGATGAACATCATCGGCGACGTCTCAGGGCAGACCTGCATCCTTATCGACGACATCGTCGACAGTGGCGGCACCCTGGTCAACGCCGCCGAGGCGCTGCTCAAGGCCGGCGCCAAGGAAGTGTCGGCCTATATCACCCATGGCGTGCTGTCCGAAGGCGCCTCCGAGCGCATCGCCGCCTCCATGCTCAAGGAACTGGTCGTGACCGACTCCATCGAAGAGACGGAAGCCCAACGCAATGCCGGCAATATCCGCCGCATGTCCATCGCCCCGCTGATCGGCGAAGCCGTGGCCCGCACGGCCAGCGAACAGAGCGTTTCGAGCCTATTCGACTAGACTTCTCTTGCTTCCGCCTAGTCTGCCGCAGTTGTCATGCGCACGGCGTTCCCTCGGGCTTGACCCGAGGACCACTCTCAGCACGGCTCGAGCGGCGAATGGCCCTCGGGGCAAGCCGGAGGGAGCTCGGTAGTTGGTGGAAGTTTGGCGTCCCCTGTCGAAACCCCCCCATCTCGCCCGACATTGCCCTGAGGGGCTATGGTGCCCGCAAGGAGAGATGCGATGAAGTTCATGCTGATGCTGTATGCCGACGAAAAAGCCGGCGCCGCCATTTCGCCCGAGGACATGGCAGGCTTCATGGGCCAGCTCATGGCCTATCAGGAGACATTGCAGAAGGCGGGCGCCTTTGTCAGCACGGCCGGCCTGCTTCCCACCACCACGGCCAAGACCATTTCCAATGCCGACGGCAACCTGCAGGTACATGATGGCCCATACGCCGACACCCGCGAGCAGTTCGGCGGCTATTTCCTGATCGAGGCGCCCGACATCAACGAGGCCATCCGGCTGGCCGCTTTGTGCCCTGCCGCGAGCTGGGGCAAGATCGAAATCCGCACCTTCGCCTAGGAGACGAACATGAAGCATTTCCTGGCGCTCTATATCGGCTCGACTACCTCCAGGGAAAAGGCGCGCTGGGACGCTGATGACAGCCCTACCAGGCAGCAACGGACGATGGCGGGGGTGGAAGCGTGGAGCAAATGGGCGGCTGGCCTCGGCGACGCCATCGTCGACCAGGGCACCCCACTCGGCAAGACCCTGCGCATCTCACCGGACGGCATCGCGCCGACGCAGAATGCCTGCACCGCCTATGTGCTTGTGCAGGCCGAGACGCATGAGGCGGCCGCCGAGATGTTCCGCAGCCACCCGCATTTTACCCTCATGCCGGGGGATTCGGTGGAGGTCATGGAATGTCTGCCTATGCCGGCCGCGCCGGCTTGAATATTTTGTGGTCGAAAAGTCGAAAGCCGTCGTGGCGCTCCGACATTGTTGCATCGGAGCATGTCGCACCGACCAGCATGAGGATTTCGAAATGCGTTACATGATGATCATCCACCACGACCACGAAGCCATGGCCAAGGCGCCGCAGAAGGAGTTGTGGGCCGAATGGGCCGCCTTCAACGAGGCACTGAACAAGGCCGGAGCCGGCTTTTCCGGTGGTCTGCGCCTGACCCCGGGCAAGGAAGGGACCGTGGTTCGCAACCGGGCTGGCAAGAGCGATGTGCTCGACGGTCCCTATGCCGATACCCGCGAACAACTGGCCGGCTACTTCTTCATCGACGTCGATGGCATCGAGCAGGCAGTGGAATGGGCAAACCGCTGCCCCAGCTCAAAATATGGTGCCATCGAAATCCGGCCCATCGTCGAGCAGAACGCGCCTTGATGACATCAGCGGCGCATCGGGCGGCCGAGCGGGTGGCCCGCGACAGCTACGGCCGGCTCGTCGCCTTTCTCGCTGCCCGCACCCGCGACGTGTCGGGCGCCGAAGACGCGCTGGCGGAGGCTTTTGCCAGCGCGCTCAAATCCTGGCCGGAAGACGGCATTCCGACCAACCCCGATGCGTGGCTGCTGACCGTCGCCCGCCGCCGCCAGACCGATGCGGCGCGGCGGCGGCAGACCCGCACGGCCGGGGAGGTTCATATCCAGCTCATGACCGAGGAACTCGAAGAAGCCAGCGCCCAACCCGAGGCGATCCCCGACCGCCGCCTGGCGCTGATGTTCGCCTGTGCCCACCCCGACATCGAACGGGGCATGCGGGCGCCGCTGATCCTGCAGACCATATTGGGGCTGTCGGCCATCGACATCGCCGCCGCCTTCCTCATCCCGCCGACGACGATGGGCCAGCGACTGGTACGGGCCAAGGCCCGGATCAGGGAAGCCGGCATCCCCTTCGCCGTGCCCGAGCGTGAGGACCTGGCGGCGCGGCTCGATGCCGTGCTCGAAGCCATCTATGCCGCCTATGCCAAGGGCTGGACCGAAATCGGCGACACCGCGGCCGAGCGGCTGGCCGATGAGGCGATCTGGCTTGGGCGGCTGGTGGTGAGCCTGTTGCCCGACGAGGCCGAGGCCAAGGGCATGCTGGCGTTGATGCTCTATGCCGAAGCCAGGCGACAGGCGCGACGCGACGCGAACGGCGCCTATGTGCCGCTCAACGCACAGGATGTCGACCTGTGGGACGAGGCGCAGATCCTGGCGGCCGAGGCCCTGCTGCATGAGGCCAACCGGGCGGCCGGGTCGACCGGCCGCTACCAGATCGAGGCGGCAATCCAGTCCGCGCATGTCGCGCGCCGGGTGAGTGGACGGCCCAATTGGGATTCGGTGGTGGCGCTCTATGACGTGCTATTGAACCTGACCCATTCACCCGTCGCCCTGCTCAACCGCGCCGCGGCTTTGGCCGAGACGGACGGTCCCGAAGCAGCATTGGCCAGCCTCGATGCCATCGCCGATGACCGGCGCATGGAAAACTATCAGCCCTACTGGGCCGCCAGGGGCCACTTGGCGGCCAGGGCCGGCCGCAAGACCGAGGCCCACGAAGCGCTCACGCTGGCCATTGGCCTCGCCACCGACGACGCCGTGCGCCACTATCTGATCGCACAGCGGGCAACGCTGCGGGACGATTAGGCCCTTCCCGCTTGCCCGCCGCCCCCCTTTGAGCTATAGCCCGCGCCATGAAGCGCTCGTCACCCCTGGAGGACGGGCGCGTATGCTGTTGTAGTGACGCATACACCAACCCAGAATGGATATTTCCATGGCTGCGACCAAAGTGCTCAAGGCACAGGCGCGTGAGGGAGTGGGCAAGGGGGCCGCTCGCGAAATGCGTCGTCAGGGACTCGTTCCCGCTGTTATCTACGGTGACAAGAAAGCCCCCGTCACCATCGCCCTCGCCTACAAGGATGCACACAAGTACATCTATGCTGGCGGCTTCCTGAGCCACATCATCGAGCTCGATGTTGACGGCACCAAGCACCGCGTGATTCCGCGCGACTACCAGCTTGATCCGGTCAAGGACTTCCCCATCCACGTGGATTTCCTCCGCGTCGGCAAGGGCACCAAGCTCAACGTCCAGGTGCATGTGAACTTCATCAACGAAGAAGCAAGCCCGGGCCTGAAGCGCGGTGGCACGCTGAACATCGTGCACCACACGCTCGACCTGACCGTGAGTGCCGACAACATCCCCGAAGAAGTGACCGTCGACCTGACCGGTCTCGATATCGGCGATACCATCCACATCTCCTCGATCAAGCTGCCGGCCGGCGTTTCCGACCACAGCCACGAAGACGACGTGACCATCGCTACCATCGTTGCTCCGTCGGCGCTCAAGTCGGCTGGCGATGAAGGCGAAGCGGAAGCAGCTGCCGAGCCCAAGGCCGAGTAATCGCGCCGTCTCGATTTTCTGCTATGAGTTTGAGGCGGCCTCCGGGTCGCCTCTTTCGTTTTCCGGAGTGCTTGAATGAAGCTGCTTGTGGGCCTGGGCAATCCGGGCGGACAATATGAGGGCAACCGCCACAATATCGGCTTCATGGCCCTCGACGCGATTGCGCGCGCCCATGGCATCACCCAGTTCCGCTCCAAGCATGGTGGCCTGCTGGCCGAAGGCAATATCGGCGGCGAGAAGGTCATCCTGCTCAAGCCGCAGACCTTCATGAACCGCTCGGGCGACAGCGTGCAGCAGGTGGCCCAGTTCTATAAGCTCCCGCCCTCGGACATCATCGTGCTCTACGATGAGCTTGACCTGGCCGCCGGCAAGGTGCGCGTCAAGATCGGCGGCGGTAATGGCGGGCACAACGGGCTGCGCTCCATCGATCCGCAGATCGGGCTCGACTACAAGCGAGTACGCCTGGGCATCGGCCATCCGGGCAAGGAATTCGTCACCCACCACGTGCTGGGCGACTTTGCCAAGGCCGACCAGGCCTGGCTCGTGCCGCTGCTGGACGCGGTGGGCAAGCATGCCGACATGCTGGTCAAGGGCGACGACAGCGGCTTCATGAACAAGCTGGCACTCGCCACGAGGCCCGCCGACGAAGCTGAGGCCAAGCCCGCGCCCAAGGCGCAGAGCCATATAAGGCAGGCCCGCCCGAGCAAGCCGCAGGTCGAACTGCCCAAGACCGGCCCGATGGCCGACATGCTGAGAAAACTGCGGGGAGAGTGAAAGCCATGGCGAGTCAGTCGAACCACGAGGTCGTCTTCTTCCAGGCGCTGAGCCAGGATGGTTTCGTCACCGACTCTGACGGTTCGGCCGCCTGGCAGGGCCCCTATTTCATTCCAGAGCTGGGCTTTCACGACTTCATCGCCACGGTCACCGCGGTGATCCTGTCGCGCGCCACCTATGACAAGATCGCCGCCGGGGGCAAATGGCCCTATGGCGCCATCCCGGGCATCATCCCCGCGGACACGCCGCTTGCCGATATCGGCGCCCCGGTGACGGCAGTCAGCGACGAACCGGCAGCCATGGTCGCCGCAGCGCGGGCAAGAGGCGATGGCACGGTCTGGGTGCAGGGCGACACTGACCTCGCCATGCGGCTGATGGCGGCGGGACTGGTGGACCGGCTGGAGCTGTTCGTCATGCCGGTGACGCTGGGGCGGGGCACCGAGCATATCGACCGCCATCATCTGCCGGGACTTGCGCTGGCCGGCAGCACCAATTTTGCCAATGGCGTGACGAAAGAGGTTTATCTCCGGGGGTAGCCTGCACCCCAAGGGAGGCGAAGTGCGCCGCCTTGCATTGACATCCGCGCCGATCCGAACCAAGTGGAGGCCAACAGTTTCCGGAGCTTCCCCATGGGTTTCAAGATGGGCATTGTCGGCTTGCCCAATGTCGGCAAGTCGACGCTTTTCAATGCGCTGACTCGCACGGCTGCCGCCGCGGCCGCCAACTTTCCGTTCTGCACGATCGAGCCCAATGTGGGCGAGGTCCCGGTGCCCGATGCGCGACTGGATCGGCTGGCCAAGATCGGCAAGTCCATCAATGTGCAGCCGGCCCGCATGAGCTTTGTCGACATTGCCGGCCTCGTGAAGGGCGCTTCCAAGGGCGAAGGCCTGGGCAACCAGTTCCTCGCCAATATCCGCGAATGCGACGCCATCGCCTATGTGCTGCGCTGCTTTGAGGATGGCAACATCATCCACGTCGCCAACAAGGTCGATCCGCTGGCCGATGCCGAAGTGGTCGAGACCGAGCTGATGCTGGCCGATCTCGAAAGCCTCGAAAAGCGCCGCACCGGCGTCGAGAAAAAGGCCAAGGGCAATGACAAGGACGCCAAGCAGACGCTCGAGCTGATCGATCGCGCGCTGCTGCTGCTGCGGGAGGGCAAGTCGGCGCGCTTCGTCGAGCGTTCGGCAGAGGAGGAAAAGGCCTTCCAGGAGCTGCAGCTGCTGACATCAAAGCCGGTGCTCTATGTCTGCAATGTCGACGAGGCCTCCGCCGGAACCGGCAATGCCATGAGCAAGGCGGTGGAAGACTATGCCCACGCCAATGGCGCCGGCGTCGTCATCATCTCCGCCGAGATCGAAAGCCAGCTGGCGCAGCTTCCCGACGCCGAGCAGGCCGAATATCTCGAATCGCTGGGCCTGCATGAACCCGGCCTCAACCGGTTGATCCGCGAAGCCTATGACCTGCTGGGCCTCCAGACCTATTTCACCGTGGGCCCCAAGGAATCACGCGCCTGGACCATCCACAAGGGCGACAAGGCCCCCGCGGCGGCCGGCGTCATCCACTCCGATTTCGAGCGCGGCTTCATCCGCGCCCAGACCATCGCCTATGACGACTTCGTGGCCCTGGGCGGCGAAGTCGCAGCCAAGGAAGCCGGCAAGGCCCGCGACGAAGGTAAGGAATATGTCGTCAAGGATGGCGACGTGATGCTGTTCAAGTTCAATACTTAGGACCGGCCGCTTCGCGGCAAAATCGCTCCGGTGGGGCGATTTCAGGTCCTAAGGCCATGAGGGCTATGCCCGAATGGCACGGAGGTGCCGAGCTCGGACTCTCCCGCCCGCCCAGGCATCGATGTCGCCGCCAGACCTCAGGATGGATCCCGGCCTTCGCCGGGATGACATCGTGGTTGGGGGCGCCGGGCGGTGAGCCAACCTGCTGCTTATGGCAGCTATCGACCCCATTTCGGTCGTTCCCGCATATTCGACTGGCTCCGCAAAGCCGCCGTTGGCGTCAGCGCCTTTCGGTCCCCCAGTACACGTAACCGGCCACAAGCCCACCAACCGCGATGGCGATTAATTTCTGTCCAAATTGCTCGAGGTTGGAATTCTGGATCGGCCAGTGTGTAATTAGCAGCATGATCGCTCCGGTTGACACCGCTGATAATGACCACATGAGCAGATAAGCCCACAACGCGCGCCAACGACGCTGACGCAGCAGCCAGAGGCACAATAAGGTGGATGGAAGAAAGACCAGCCAGGCCACTGGGATCACCAGCACCATCACAATGATTACCAATGGTGGTCCGAATCCGCCAGTAGCGACGATCACCGCGCAAAGCACTGCCAACATGTAAGGAAGGGGCTGAAACCAGACTTTGACGGACACCCCAACACCGATCCAATGTTACTATGCTGGGTTACTATGCTGGCTCTTTTCTTCCGAAGATAGCGAGAAGCCGCCAGTCCGCAACCCACCCCCTCCGAGCCACGGGCACTGGCAATCATCGTGCCGTCAAAGCCGCCGGACCGCTGGCGACCCCATTGCCGCCTTTGGGTCGAGCTGTTCAGAGACTACGAAGCAGTCACCATGCAGAGAAGAGCTTCGCCAACTCGTCAACCGACGATACTTCGTAATCTGGCATCTCAAGCCACGAGCGCGGGCGCTGGGCCCGGTGGTGACCCGTTTTGAAGAGAACCGTGGCCATGCCGAGTTGCGACGCTGGGGCGATATCTATGTCAATGCGATCACCGATCATGACGCATGCTTCTGGCGCAACGCCTAGGCCAGCGCACGCGGCTAAGAAAAGACGATGGTCAGGCTTGCGGTATCCCAATGTGCCGCTTACCCCGCGCCATGCGAAAAACTGGCCCAGTTGTGCAGCGTCTAGCGCTTCAAGAGCCGATGGGGGTTGATTGGCTGCCAGCCCCAACGCGACCCCTCGCGATTGCAAGCTCACCAGCAGTTCCCTCATGCCCTCCCTTGGGGTGAACAGGGCGGCTCGGCGTTCAGACTGAAGATACCCAGACACTTCGCTCCAAATTTCAACGCTGGCGGCGGCGTCACCGCCAGTCATGTGCCAGACGATGGCTGGAAAATCCTCTGGTGCATAGGTGGACACCGCATATTCAACTGCTCTTGCGTATCGTGCAGCATCGGCTTCGATTCCTCGGCGGTGAAGGGCATCGATAATGGAGTGTGCCATTGTCTCGACCAGTCGCACCTCTGTGTCCAGGGGACCGCCCACATCGAATAAGACTGCAGAGTTCTTTGAAAGCATGGTGCCGCCAGGGTGCTTCGGGAGGCCATCATCTTGGCTGGTCTTTCTGCACGACGCCAGCGCGATGGGTGTCTGCTTTCGACCAGCCTGTGACTAATGGCCGCCAGTCCGCAATCCACCCCACTGCGGCCACTGGCGAAACGGGATCAGGGACCTAGACCGCTATCGCCCCGTTTCGGACGGTCGCTCCAGCCATGCCTTGCATCTCGACAGCAGCGAACATTTGCCCGGAATCCTCAGACGATCCATGGAGGTGATTGCCGCTATTGCGCAGGGATTCTTCGAATGAGCGCCTTCGCCATATGGCGATCCTCTAGTGAGAGTGAGCGATACACACCGGTCACCGTCCAAAGAAAATCCACGATCATGCTCATCGACAACATGAGAAAAGGAAGGCATGGAAGCAAAAGCAATATGACTACAGGCGCAACCAAGAGCGTCCCTTTGAATAGGAAATCCATCGTCAAACCAACAAGTATAGTAACCACTGTACTAACCAAAAAAGTAATTGCGGCCAGAGCAATTTGACGAAGAAGAGAACCACCGCATATTGCGCGGATTACTAGGTAAGCGTTACTTTTTGCTATTTCAAGAATCGTCATCTAGTGCGCCCTACGAGCTTGCAATCGCGCCCATACCGAGGTGGCCCCCTTGGGCTACCATTGTCCGAAATAGCTCTGGATTACCGAAATGGTGCCGTAACCGACGCACTGATTGAACAGCACCTTCTTGTTTCCTCGCGGTAGGAATCCACCGGCCCGTTGCACATTAGCTCGCATATCCAGAAGCGCCTGTTCCGACGAACTTTCGATAAATAGGGCTACATCACTAGCATTATCCACCGTTACGGCAATGTTTGTGACCAGCGTGTCGGAGTATGGAAAGACATAGGGCGGGACAATTTGGGCGGTGGCAACCGGACTGCAATTTTCTCGGGCGCGTACGTCTAGGAAATCTGCGATGCACACCATGTCTTCGGGCGGCTTCCGCAGTTCCTCTATCAGCTTCGGGTTGCCACAGAAGGCATTGTCTGGGGTCGTTCCCCTGTCGCGGACATATAGAGGCGGCATTCCAAGGAAGTGTCTGGCAATGTCGTGGTAGGCGAACGAATATCCGTTCAGTGAGATCGACAAAACGTTGGCGTGCAGGACAAGCACACCAACGGCGACTCCAATCAATACGACGACGGCCACATAATGCCGGATCTTCATTTTCATAGGGATCCGCCAGTCATCTGTTGTCCACCCTGGCGATTCTTGCCGAGGTATTTTGGGCGCTCGACCATGTCAGCTTATGAGATTTCCGGACTAATACCAGCCAGTCCGCATTCCACCCCATTCCAGCCCCCTCAGCCCTCGATCGTGTCCTTCCGCATCTGGCTCGGCGTCATCCCGTACGCCTTGCGGAAGTGCTCGTAGAACTGGGTCTGGCTGACGAACCCCGCCTGAAACGCCACGTTTGCGATCGAGAGGCTGCCGTCGAACAGCAGCGACCGGGCCCGGATCAGGCGCATGCGGGTGACGAATTTGACCACTGAGATATGCATCACCTTGGTGAAGAGGTTGGTGGCATAGTTGGGGTGCAGCCCCACCACCCTGGCAATGTCCTCGGCGCTGAGCGGATCGGTGATGTTTTCCACGATATGGCGCACCATGCGCACCACGTAGCGCACGGGCGAGCCGGTCCGCGTGCGCGTGCCTGTGCCCTCCACCCAGGCGGGCAGCAGCGTATCCCAGCCGGTAATGGCGGCGCGGCGGAACATGGTGCCGATCTCGGCGCGCACGATGTCGGTGCGCAGCGCATTGCCGCTGCGATAATCCTGATGCCAGCGGTCGAGGGATTCCAGGCCAATGCAGTCAGGGTTGAGCTGGATGACCCCGCCGCCCATCAGCGTCTCGGTGAGTCGACCGAGTTGCGGCATTTCGAGAAACGCATCCATCGGCAGGTAGATGTTGAGTTGACGGCCCATGAGCGTGTCCGGGCTCAACCCTATCGTCTGGTGCGGAATGCCAGCCCAGAAGGCCACCAGCCGGTCTGCCCCCACCGTGACAGGGCCGCCATCGAAGACGTAATCCATGGTGCCGCGCGTCAGCCAGTTGAATTCGATATGCCCGTGGGTATGCGCATAGGGCATGATCTGGGGTGCGAAGGAGCGGATCCCGAACCGCCCAAAGGCCTTGCCCGAGGAATAGAAGCTGCGGTCTGGGCGCGGAGTGGGGCGCGGCGCCCGCTCCCGCTGCCCTGGCGTACGTAACGCAATATCAACAGTCATACTTATCCGCCATTTTCTTAGAAAACCGGAATAAGTCTCTATCATTCCGGATTGCTTCGGCCATGGCAAGGCGTACGTTTTAGTCTCATGCACGGGAAGAGACCGGATGGGAGTGTCCGGACGGCGGCAATCAATGCCGGCCCGATGCTATGGGAGGTTTTATGAAAAGACACACGATTGCC
Organism: Devosia sp.; assembly: GCF_014860165.1. Taxonomy (GTDB): domain Bacteria; phylum Pseudomonadota; class Alphaproteobacteria; order Rhizobiales; family Devosiaceae; genus Devosia. The sequence goes on along the minus strand of NZ_JACZKG010000027.1, from coordinate 20,519 downwards.
CTAGGCGGGGCAGGATTGATGCTGGGCGTCTCGCTGCTGGCGATTCCGGCCCAGGAACTGACGGCCGAACTTCCGGAACCGCCGGAATTCTCCGCGCAGAGCGAACCCATCTTCGTCAGCGTTTCCGACATTCTTGAATACAAGGCGCTGCCGGAATACCACGAACCTGACTGGGTAACCTCGAAATATGTCGAGGCCGGCACGCTGCCGCCCGTCGCCGAGCGTCTCCCCAAGGAGCCGATGGTCTACAAGACCGCCAATATGCCCGATGGCATCGGCGTCTATGGCGACACCATGCGCCATGTCATTGGCGGCCGCCCGGAAGGCTGGAACTACATTGGCGGCCAGTCCCAGGGCTGGGGCGGCATCGATATCGGAATGTCCGAGTGCCTGACGCGCACCGGCCCGCTGTTCACGGTCAAGGCCGATGAACTCGAGCCCCTGCCGAACCTGGCCAAGAGCTGGGAATGGTCCGAGGATGGCCACGTGCTCACGATGAAGCTCATCGAGGGTGCCAAGTGGTCCGACGGCGACCCCTTCGACGCCGACGACGTGATGTTCTACTGGAACGACAACATCATGGACACCAACGTCTCTCCGCTGAACGGCGGTACGCCCGAGACGTTCGGCGTGGGCACGACGCTCGAAGCGCTCGACCCCTACACCATCAAATGGACTTTCAAGGAAGTCCGTCCGACCCAGTATCTGTACGCGATGGCCTATGGCACGTTCTGCCCCGGCCCGAGCCATATCCTCAAGCCGCAGCATCCTAAGTACAACGCCGACAATACCTACGAAGAATACAAGAACGCCTTCCCGCCGGAATATATGAACATACCGGTCATGGGCGCCTGGGTGCCGGTCGAGTACCGTCCTGACGATATCATCGTGCTGCGCCGTAACGCCTATTACTGGAAGGTCGACGAGGCCGGCAACCAGCTCCCCTACCTCAACGAAATGCACTATCGCCTCAGCACCTGGGCTGATCGCGACGTGCAGGCTGTTGCCGGTTCGGGCGACTTCTCCAACCTTGAACAGGCCGAAAGCTTCATCGAAGCGCTCAAGCGCTCCGCAGAAGAATCTGCACCGGCCCGCCTGCAGTTCGGTGCGCGCACCATCGGCTATACCATTCGCATGAACTTCTCGGCCAATGGCTGGGGCGAACCCGACGAGCGCGCTCAGGCCGTCCGTGAACTCAACCGGAACCTGGACTTCCGCAAGGCCATCACCATTGGCCTCGATCGTCAGCGTCTGGGTGACTCGCTGGTTCGCGGCCCGTTCACTGCCATCTATCCCGGCGGTCTCTATGCCGGCACGACCTACTACGACAAGGCTTCCACCGTGTACTACCAGTACAATGTGGACGCAGCGAACGGCCTGCTCGACGGCATCGGGCTGGTTGATACCGACGGCAACGGCGTCCGCAACTTCCCGGCGGGAACTGCAGGCGGCGGCGACGTCGAGATCACCCTGCTGGCCAATACCGACTACGGCACCGACACCAATCTGGCTGAAGGCGTCATCCAGCAGATGGAACCGCTTGGCATCCGTGTGATCGCCAACTTCCAGCAAGGCACGGCACGTGACGACATGGCGCAAGCTGGTCAGTTTGACTGGTCGGTTGAACGCCAGGGTTCGGAAGTCGTCTCGGTAGTCCAGGGCACATCTGCCCTTGCACCGACCGGCCCACGCACCCACCCGTTCCACCGCGCCGGCACTGACGGCACGCTCGACCTGCTCCCGTTCGAACAGGAACTGGTCGATACCGTGAACGCATTCATCGCCACCAGCGACAATGCCGAACGTGTCGAACTGATGAAGAAGTATCAGCGGACCTTCACCGAGAATGTCTACTCGGTTGGTCTCACCCAGTATCCGGGTGCGCTGATCATCAACAAGCGCTTCGCCAATATCCCGGCGGGTGCCCCGATCTTCATGTTCAACTGGGCCGAAGACAACATTATCCGCGAGCGTGTCTTCGTACCGGCCGACGCACAGGGCGACTTCGAGCTGCATCCCGAGACGCTTCCTGGCGCTCCGGGATCGGCTGGCCCGATGTGATCTGACGCCAGCATGAACCTCGGCAGGGGGAGCGATCCCCCTGCCCACCAGATGAAAGGCTTGCGGCCATGCTTCGATTTCTGACCATCCGCGTCCTTGGCGCGATCCCGCTGCTGTTCCTGCTCAGCATCGTGACTTTCGCCATCATCCAGGCGCCTCCGGGCGACTACGGCGACACCATCCGCTCCATGCTGATGAATCAGGGCGGTGTTCCCGCCGAGCAAGCCGAAGCACAGGCGGAAATCTACCGTGAAGCCAACGGCCTCAATGACCCGATCATCGTGCAATACGTGCGCTGGATCACCGGTATCGTCACCCGCTTCGATTTCGGCCACTCGTTCTTCTATAACAAGGAAGTTGGCCAGGTCGTGGCCGAGCGCCTGCCCGCTACCATTATCCTGGCGCTGACCTGCCACATTCTCGCGTCCTTCCTCGGCATCGGCCTGGGCATCCTCGCGGCAACGCGGCAATATTCCTGGGTCGACACGACCCTGGGCATCATCTCATTCCTCGGCATGACGATCCCGCGTTTCCTGTTGGCGATCATCATCCTCTATTTCCTGGTGTTCCGGCTCAATGTCAGTGAAGTGGGCATGTTCTTCTCCGCCCGCTATGGCGGGGCACCCTGGAGCTGGGACAAGTTCGTCAATCTGATGACCCATATCTGGCCGGTCATCTTCATCGCCACCTTCGGCGGTCTCGCCTACAATATGCGCGTGATGCGGGCCAACCTGCTCGATGTGCTCAACAGCCAATATGTCGAGACCGCCCGTGCCAAGGGCCTGCCCGAAGGCGCCGTGATCATGAAGCATGCCGTGCCCAACGCCCTGCATCCGCTGGTCGCCTATCAGGGCGTGGTGCTGCCCTATATGCTGACTGGTGAAATCGAAGTCGCCATCGTCTTCGGCCTCGCCACCGTCGGCCCCGCCATCGTCGGCTCGATGGGCGTCGGCGACGTCTATGTCACCGCCACCTTCATGCTGGTGCTCGCCGCCACGCTGATCATCGGCAATATCATCTCGGACGTGCTGCTGGTCGCCCTCGACCCCCGCATCCGGCTTGGGGGAGGCAACGAATGACCAAGACCGTCGATACCCACTCGTCCATTCCCCTGCCGACAGACGCCAGCGTCGGCCCGATGCCAACGCCTGCCCAGGAGGCAGATGTGCCCCCTGCCCCGACCATTGGACGCTTCGGCGCCGGCAACGAAGGCTATGCCACGCTGGTCTGGCGGCGCTTCCGCCGCTCGACCATGGGCATGATCGGCCTGGTGCTGATCACGCTGCTGCTGGTGATTTCCATTTTCGCCGATTTCTTCGCGCCGATGGATCCCAAAGAGGCAAACCTGCCCTTCGCGCCGCCTGACGTTATCGCCTTCGAGGACAAGGACGGCAATTTCAGCCTGATCCCCTACGTCTATCCCATTGGCGATACGGGTGAGTTTGACGCCATCACCTTCCAGCCCCTGACCGGCCTCATCAAGGACAATCCAACGCCAACCGGATTCTTCGTCGAAGGTTACAGCTACAACTTCTTCTGGTTCATTCCGTCCAACATCCACTTCTTCGGCACCACCGATGGGCGGCCGATCCAGCTGCTCGGCACCGACAAGTTTGGCCGCGATATCCTGTCGCGCGGTATCGTCGGCTCGCGCATCTCCCTGATGATCGCCCTGGCCGTGGTGACGCTGACCACCATTGTCGGCACGCTGGTCGGCATCACGTCAGGCTACATTGGTGGCCGGCTGGACAACTGGGTGCAGCGCTTCGTCGAGTTCGTGCTGGCCTTCCCGCAACTGCCGCTCTACCTCGCCCTGACATCGCTCATTCCGGTGACGGCACCCTCCAACGTGTTCCTGTCCTTCGTCATCTTCGTCATGGCGGTGCTGGGATGGGCGCAACTGAGCCGCGAGGTGCGCTCCAAGACGCTGTCGCTGGCCCGCATCGAATATGTGCGTGCCGCCATCGCGGTGGGGTCATCGGATGCCCGCATCATCACGCGCCACATCCTGCCCAACGTGCTGAGCCACATCATCGTGTCCATCACGCTGGCGATTCCATCGGTGGTGCTGCTGGAAAGCTTCCTCGGCTTCCTGGGCTTTGCCGTGAAGCCGCCGCTGATCTCCTGGGGGCTGATGCTGCAGGATACCGGCACCTTCTCGGTGATCGGCTCCTATCCCTGGATCCTGTCGCCCGTCATCTTCGTGCTGATCACCGTCTTTGCCTTCAATGCGCTCGGCGACGGTCTGCGCGACGCTATCGACCCCTATTGAGGAACAGGCCATGAGCAACACACCGCATACGCCTGTCTCCGACACCCGCCACGATCTGGGCAGCCACGGCCGCGAACTGATCCTTGATGCCCGCAAGATCGGGGTCAATTTCAAGGTCGAGGGCGGCACCGTCAACGCCGTGCGCGATGTTTCCTTCCAGCTCCACAAGGGCGAGACCATCGCCCTGGTGGGCGAATCCGGGTCGGGTAAATCCGTGACGGCCCGAACGCTGATGAAATTGCTGACCAAGCGGGCGACCATCCTGCCCGAGACGCAGATCACTCTGTCGGGCCAGAACATTGTGACCATGTCGGACAAGGACATGCGCAAGCTGCGCGGCAACGACATCGCCATGATCTTCCAGGAGCCGATGAGCTCGCTGAACCCGGTCTATACGATCGGCCAGCAGATCTGCGAGGTGCTGCACCTGCACAACCGGATGAGCCGTGCCGAGGCCATGAGCAAGGCCGAGGCGCTGCTTGAGGAAGTGCAGATCCCCGAGCCCCGGGCACGTTTGAACAACTATCCGCACCAGCTTTCGGGCGGGCAGCGCCAGCGCGTGATGATCGCCATGGCCCTGGCTAACCGGCCCGACGTGCTGATCGCCGACGAGCCAACCACGGCGCTCGACGTCACCGTGCAGGCCCAGATTCTCAACCTGATCAAGGACCTCAAGGACAAGTATGGCATGGCGGTGATCCTGATCACCCATGACCTGACGGTGGTCCGCCAGTTCAGCGAGTATGTCTATGTGATGCAGAACGGCAGGGTGCAGGAGCACAACGCCACCGAGGCTTTGTTCGCCAATCCGCAACATGCCTACACCAAGCATCTGCTGGCCTCCGAACCCAAGGGCGTCGCCCTGCCGCTCGAAGAGGGGGCGCATGAGACGGTGCTGGAAGGCAAGGACGTGAAGGTCAGCTTCACCCTCAAGCGCGGCGGTTTCTTCAAGCCCGATTTCTTCGAGCTCAAGGCCGTCGACAATCTCGATATCAAGCTGATGCGTCACGAAACGCTGGGCATTGTCGGTGAGTCCGGCTCCGGCAAGACCACTTTCGGACAGGCCCTGATCCGCCTGATCGGCAATCAGGGCGGCCAGATCTGGTTCGATGGCGAACCGATCCATGACAAGGACCGCAAGGCCATGCGTCCGCTGCGCAGTCGCATGCAGATCGTCTTCCAGGACCCGTTTGCCTCGCTCAATCCGCGCATGTCGATCCGCCAGATCATCGAGGAAGGCCTGATCGTCAACGGCATCGGCGCCAATGGCCGCGAGCGCAATGACCGCGTGCAGCAGGCGCTCAAGGATGCCGGCATGCCCGACAATATCCTTGCGCGCTTTCCGCACGAATTCTCGGGCGGCCAGCGGCAGCGTATCGCCATCGCCCGGGCCATCGCGCTCGAGCCGGAATTCATCCTGCTCGACGAGCCGACCTCGGCGCTCGACCTCTCCGTCCAGGCCCAGATCATCGACCTGCTGCGCAAGCTTCAGGACGAAAAGGGCCTCTCCTACCTCTTCATCAGCCACGACCTCAAAGTCGTTCGTGCCCTCTGCCACCGCGTGATGGTGATGCAATACGGCAAGATCGTCGAACAGGGGCCTGTCGCCGAAGTCCTCACCAACCCTCAAACCGAATATACGCGCCGCCTGGTTCGGGCAGCGTTCGAGATAGCCGCCTAGGAGCATTCATTTATGGCAAATCCAAAAATCACCTTTATCGGCGCCGGCTCGGCGGTGTTCATGAAGAATATCGTCGGCGACATTCTGCAGCGCCCCGCATTGGCGGGCGCCACCATCCGCCTGATGGACATCAATCCCACGCGGCTGGAAGAGAGCGAGGTCATCGCCAAAAAGCTGATCGCCACGCTGGGTGTTCCGGCAACGGTCGAAACCTATGCCAACCAGCGCCAGGCGCTCGATGGCACCAACTTCGTCGTCGTCTGCTTCCAGATCGGCGGCTACGAGCCGTCCACCGTCATCGATTTCGACGTGCCCAAGAAGTACAACCTGCGCCAGACCATTGCAGACACCCTGGGCGTCGGCGGCATCATGCGCGGCCTGCGCACCGTGCCGCACCTGTGGAGCATCTGCGAGGACATGCTGCAGGTGGCGCCCGACGCCATCATGCTGCAATACGTCAACCCGATGGCCATCAACACCTGGGCCATTTCCGAGAAATATCCCACCATCAAGCAGGTTGGCCTGTGCCACTCCGTGCAGGGCACGGCCATGGAACTGGCGCATGACCTCGACATTCCCTACGAGGACATCCGCTACCGCTCGGCCGGCATCAACCACATGGCCTTCTACCTCAAGTTCGAGCACCGCCAGCCGGACGGCTCCTACAAGGATCTCTACCCGGCCCTGCATCGCGCCTATGCCGAAGGCCGCGCGCCCAAGCCAGGCTGGAATCCACGCTGCCCAAACAAGGTGCGCTACGAGATGATGACGCGCCTGGGCTATTTCGTCACCGAAAGCTCGGAACACTTCGCCGAATATACCCCCTACTTCATCAAGGAAGGGCGCGAGGACATCATCGAGAAATTCGGCATTCCGCTGGACGAATATCCCAAGCGCTGCGTCGAGCAGATCGCCAAGTGGAAGCAGACCTCCGACGACTATCGCAAGGCCGACCGCATCGAGGTCAAGCAGTCCAAGGAATATGCCAGCTCCATCGTCAACTCGGTGTGGACGGGCGAGCCTTCGGTGATCTATGGCAACCTGCGCAACAATGGCGTGATCACCAACCTGCCCAACAACGCTGCCGTGGAAGTGCCCTGCCTTGTCGATGACAACGGGCTGCAGCCGACCTTTATCGGCGACCTGCCGCCGCAGCTGACTGCGCTGATCCGCACCAATATCAATGTGCAGGAACTGACGGTCGCGGCCCTGATGACGGAAAACCGCGAACACATCTATCATGCCGCCATGATGGATCCGCATACCGCCGCCGAGCTGGATCTGGAGCAGATCTGGAACCTCGTCGACGACCTGACAGAGGCCCATGGCAGCATGCTGCCCGAATGGGCCCGTGGCTCCCGGAAGCAGCGCGTGGCGTAATCCGCGGCGCAACAGTCCTCCCCTGCTTCCAAGGACGGTCCCGATGCGCAAGCGTCGGGGCCGTTTGGGTTTGTGGGGGGTGGCGCCGCGCTGTGTGGAGCTATCCAAATCAACAATGTCATTCCCGCGTAGGCGGGAATCCACTCTTGAGAAATGCCACGTGAGAATGGATCCCCGCCTTCGCGGGGATGACGCGGTAGACAGGACTGGCGCAGTTCAGCCTGCCAGCATTCCCTGCACTGTCTGCACGGCCAGCAGCATCGCAAACACCGCCAGCGCCACCGCCGTGATGCGCTCGATGCGCGACGAGGTCAGTGACCCGGCCGACGACCTGGCCGCCGCCGTGCCCAGGGTCACCCAGCCGATGGCCGTGGCGATGACCAGAAGTGCGAACATGCCGGCATAGGGCAACCGGGCCATGAAGCCGACATGGGGGAAGATGGCGAAGGCAAAGACCAGCGCCTTGGGATTGACCAGCGTGGTGATGAACACCCGTCCCAGCGTGATGCCACGCTGGTTGAGATCGGCATGGCCGGCATTGGCCCAGAGCTTCCAGGCCGACCAGACGAGGAACGCGACAGCCACGAGCTTGGCGAAGACGGGCACCAGTGGCTGGGCCGCGGCCGCCGCGCCCACCAGTTCGATCCAGACCGTGATGGCGATGGCATAGCCGCCCAGTTCACCCGCCAGCAGCGGCAACGAACGCCCGACGCCGCGCTGCGCCCCGGCAGCCGCCATCAGCGTATTGGTCGGGCCGGGCGTCGCCAGCAAAGCGAGCACGGCCAGGATGAAGGGCAGAAGGTTGTCCATGCCTGGTTGGTAGCAAGAAAAAGGGGCAGGCGCATCACTGCCTGCCCCAAATCTCCTCGCTTCTGCAGTGGCTTAGTGAAGACCGCTGGCGCGGCTTAGTTGTGGCCACCCACCACTTCGCGCAGTTCTTCGACCGAACGCACCTGCTTGCGGGCCGCGCCCTGCCAATCTGACGTTTTGACCGTCGACTTGGCCATGCGTTCCTTGGCATCAGGCACGGCATGGGCATATTGCGGCAGCCACTGGGCCTGGGCCACGACCATTTCGTCAACCATCGCCCAGACCTCGTCGGGCGTGCAGATGGCGCCGACCAGCGGATCATGCAGCACGGCCAGCTTGAGCGTATCGATATCGCCAGTCATCGCCGCTTCGACCGACAGGCGCTGCACCGAGACCGACACCGAGCAGGTGGCGGCGCAAGCCGTCGGCAGGGTGACGCCCTCGATCATGTTGATGCCGAAGCGATCGACATAGCCGGGGCTTTCGATGATGGCGTCATCGGGCAGGTTGGTGATGATGCCGTTGTTGCGGCGGTTGAAGTGACCGCGATAGACGCGTCCGGTTTCCATGGCCTCGATGATGTAGCTGGCGTGCTCGCTGGTGCGCTTGTAGTCGCTGAGCGGCTTGGTGGCCTCTTCCTTGAAGACGGGGAAGTCGGTTTCGAACCAGTTGCGGCGCTCGGTCGAGTAGCGCAGGTAGCCGCCGGTTTCGCCATGGATCCAGTGGCTCATGTCGATCCAGCGATTGATCTCGTCCGGACGCTTGCGATACCAGGGCAGGTATTCGCTGAGATGGCCGTTGCTCTCGGTGGAATAGACGCCGAAGCGCTTGAGCACGTCGATGCGGACCTTCTCGGTCCTGGAATAGACCGGATGGGCCTCGAAGCCGGCGATCAGCTCTTCCTTTTCGATCTTTCGGCCCTTGGCGCGGATGTCGATATACCAGGTCTGGTGGTTGATGCCCGAGCAGACATAGTCAAGCTCGTCATCGGTCACGCCGAGCACTTCGGCAATCTGGTGGGCACCGTGCTGCACGCCGTGGCAGAGGCCGACAACGTTGACCCCGCCATACATTTCGGCGGCCCAGGTATTCATGGCCATGGGGTTGGCATAGTTGAGGAACAACGCGCCGGGCTCGGCGACTTCCCTGATATCCTTGCAGAAATCGAGAATGACCGGGATGTTGCGCTGGCCATAGAGAATGCCGCCGGCACAGATCGTGTCACCCACGCACTGGTCGACGCCATATTTGAGCGGGATGGAGATATCGGTCGCGAAGGCCTCGAGCCCACCGACGCGAACGCAACTCATGATGTAGCGCGCGCCGGTTATGGCGGCACGGCGGTCGGTGGTGGCGGTGACCTTGGCGGGCAGCTTGTTGCTCGAGACGATGGTGTCGATGACCTGCTTGACCATGTCCAGGTTATGCGGATTGATATCGGTTAGTGCGAACTCGCAGCCGACGAATTCCGGCACCTTGAGCAGGTCCGAGATCAGCGTCTTGGTGAAGCCGATCGACCCGGCGCCGATGACCGTGACTTTAAATGACATCGTTGTTCTCCCGAGCAGCAATGCTGCAAGAATGCTTGCACTTTGCCTGGCTTTTGCTGCCGGCGTGCCCTGCATATTGCCTAGCCTGTTCACGTCGGAGCGTGTTAGAGAAAGCTTGTGCCATTGCGGGTAATTTTGTGCTCAACCAGCTGATCGAGTCCGGCCATAACCTCCGCGCGCTGACCCTGCCGCGCAGCGCGGTGCCGCTGCATTGCATGGCCATCAGCGCCGGCTATGAACAGCGTCTCAACGAAGTCTATTCCTGGGACGGGTTGCAGCGCGGCACCGCCCCGTTCCTGATCGTCCAGCACACCCTGGTCGGCGAGGGGCGGCTCGATTTTGTCGGCACGCAATATCGCCTGACGCCCGGCCAGACCATGGTGCTGAGCCTGCCCCATGCGCATCGCTACTGGCTGGAGCGGGGCGGGCGCTGGGAATATTTCTGGATGGTGCTCAATGGCCGTGAGGCTCTGCGGCTGGCCCGCGAGATCATCGACGCGGCCGGGCCGGTGGTGAGCCTGCCGGCGCAGGTCATCGACCGCCTGGCCCATGCCTGCCACATGCTGATATCCAGGCCAGACATCACGCCCGGCGAAGCCTCGAGCGCCGCCTATGCCGCCATGGCGGCACTGCATGATGGCGTCTTCAGCGCCGCGACCGTGCCCGAACGCCCCCTGCCCGCTGCCATCACTCGCGTCATCGCCCATGTAGAGGCCAACCTGGCCGGGCCTCTGCAGGTCGAACGGCTCGCCGCCATTGCCGAGATGAGCCGTGGCCACTTCGTGCGCCAGTTCGGCGCCGCAACCGGCACCCCACCCTCGGACTTCGTGCTGGAGCGGCGGATCGAGCGCATCGAGCGCCTGCTGCTGGCGACGGACATGAGCGTGGTGGCGATCGCGAGGGCCACCGGCTTTGCCGATGCCAACTATCTGGCCAAGGCCTTTCGACGGAAACGCGGCGTGGCGCCGCTGGAGTTTCGCGAACGCGGGCGGCTGGCGGCGGGGACCTAGCGCGTCACGCTACGCTGGCGGAAGTCGCCTTGAGGTGGCGCATGTCTGTCCCGCAACACCCGCCAAACACCTTGAGCCCAGGCAACTCGGCATGCAACGCGCCCAGGTCGGCTGCAAGTTCCGCCGGATTGCCGTCATCCAGTTCCGTGGCTTCGTCGAGTTCGGCATGGCTACGCCGGGAAGCATTTGGGATGAGGCCAATCAACCTGCTCATCCATGCCCCTTTGTCCAGGGCCGGCCTGAAGTGATCAGGATGCGCACAGTTGATGCAATAGCCCAGGACCACCTGCCCCGTGTGGGCCTCCACGGCCTCTACCGCGTCGCCAAGGGACGAACCATCGGCCAAGCGGCCGTCCGTCTCCACGGTGAACGAAATCATTGCCGGTACGCCGGCTGTTGCGGCGGCGCGGGCAATGCCGATCGCCTCCTCGGCGGACCCCAGGGTATAGGCAGAGATCATGTCCACCCCGGCGGCAACCAACGCCCTGATCTGCTCGCCGTGATATGCCTCGGCCTCCGCAGCACCGGTGGCGCCGGGCTGGTAGGCATCGCCGCGCGGTCCGACCTGTCCGCTCACCAGCACCGGCACACCGCCGGCACGCTCGCTTGCAGATCGAGCCAGGGCCACTGCCTCGGCATTGGCGCGCGCGAGAGCTTCACCTTCGAAACCCAGCGGCCGGGCACGATCAGCATTGGCCATCCAGGTTGCGCTGTCCAGTATGACCCCGACCCCGCTCTCGCGGCCCAGGGTCATCTGAGCGTCATAATAATCGCTGATGCGGCTACGGCCAGGTTCGGACAACGCAAGCGGGAACGCCGCGAATCCGGGCAGATCCCACTTCTGGTTGAAGATCAGATCCGTTTCCATCCCCGTCCATGCAAGCCAGCGACGGTCACCGGTGGTCAGGTCTTGTGGACGAGCCATTATACGCCTCCGCCAATGCAGCGATCAGGACGGCACACCATATATTCGGCCTTCTGCGGCAAAGGTTCAACTCACAAACGCGGCGCGCTGCCGACGCAAAACCGGGTTGCCAACCCGCCCCAAAACGGGCAAAACCCACGTTGACGTATAGGGCAAGCAAATGACCAATCCTGTCACGAAAGATCGGCGGCATTTCGAGGACCTTCGCATTGGCGAGGTCATCGACCTGGGGCATACCAAAGTGAGCAAGGAGATGATCATCACCTTTGCCCGCGAATTCGACCCCTTCCCCTTTCATCTCGACGAAGCCGCCGCCAAGGCGAGCCTGTTGGGCGGGCTGGCATCGAGCGGCTGGCAGACTGGCGCGCTGAGCCTGCGCATGCTGGTGGACAGCTTCCTCGGCAAAGTCGCCTCGGCCGGCGGGCTGGGCTTTACCGATCTGAAGTGGAAGAACCCCGTCATGGTCGGCGACACCATCGGCGGCACGGTGACCATCGCCGAGCTGCGCCGCTCCGGCAGCCACCCGCAATGGGGCATCGTGACCCTCGATTTCGACATCAGGAACCAGAAGGATCAGCCGGTGCTGACCATGCGGCTGGCCAATCTGGTCGAGGCGCGCGAGCCGGGAGTGGCAGCATGACCCGCTGGTTCGAGGACATCGTCATCGACGAGGTGTTTCCGCTTGGCAGCCACACCTTCGGCGAAGAGGAAATCATCCGTTTCGCCACGCTCTACGACCCGCAATATTTCCACCTCGACGCCGAGGCGGCCAAACACAGCCATTTCGGCGGGCTGGTGGCGAGTGGCTGGCACACGGTGAGCGTCGGCCACCGCAAGATGGTCGATGCGCTGTTCGCCGAAGAGGAGCGCCTGCGCGGCCTGGGCAAGGAACCAGGCCTGTCCGGCCCCTCCCCCGGCGTCAATTCGATGGATTTCAAGGTGCCGGTGCGCCCCGGCGACACCGTGAGCTACGAACTGGTGGTCACCGGCAAGCGGGCGTCGAACTCCATTCCCGGCTGGGGCCTGCTGTTCAACAAGCTGACGGCGGTCAACCAGCGCGGCGAACTGGTCTATCGCGCCGACCTGGTGGGCTTCTCCAAGCTCCGCGACTATTCCATGCCATTGCGGCTTCGACTGTTGCTCGCGCTCACCAAACTGCCCGTCATCGGACCCTTGCTCAAGCGCGGCTCTTGAAAGCGGCCGGGCGCACCTGCACTCTCTGCAACATGCGCCGAATCGCCCTCATAGCTGCCATCACCGTCTTGTCCGCCGCGCCAGCCCTTGCCCAGAATTTCACGGGCAACTGGGCCTGCCGCGACGCGACCACCAGCAAGGCTGGCATCCTCACCATCTATGGCAACGTCTATGGCTTCGCCTCGACCACCAGGGGCGATCCGAGCTCGGGCACCGGCACCATTACCGGCTACGAGGACGGGGTCAGCTTCAACGACGGCAACCTGCGGACGTCGAAGGCAATCCAGGCCGGGCGGATTATCCCCGATCCCACCTATGGCACCGCGATCCAGCTGGAGACGGCCGAAGCCATCGTCATGCTGTGCACGCCCAGGTAGGCGGGAAATACAGGGGCTCCCAAACCGAGAGCACCGCAAGCGACATTCCGCCACTCCCCGCTTGAACTTTTTTGCCAATGCTGCATTTTGGTTGTGCAGCGCCGGGCCCCTCTGGCGAGGATGACTTATGTCCTCGTGATGTCGGAGCTGCTCCAAACTTCATGGAGAAAGGTCCGGCGATGGAATCGCTGCTTGGCGCCCTCATGGGCGAATTTCTGGGTACTCCCGTCTATTTCTGGGTCGCGTTCGTCGCGATCGTCATTGGTCTCCTGGTCTTCGACCTCGGCATCCTGCACAAGGATGAACACGAGATCGGCGCCAAGGAGAGCCTCACGCTCTATGGCTTCTACGTCGCTATAGCGCTCGCCTTCGGCGCCTGGGTCTGGTGGCAGCGCGGCTCCGAGGCCGGGCTCGAATTCTATACCGGCTATCTGATCGAACAGAGCCTGGCGATGGACAACATGTTCGTCATCGCCACCATCTTCGGCTTCCTGAAAATTCCCCGGCTCTACCAGCATCGCGTGCTGTTCTGGGGCATTCTTGGCGTCATCGCCTTCCGCGCCATCCTGATCGGGCTGGGCGCCGCCCTGGTCTATCAGTTCAGCTGGATCCTGTTCGGCTTCGGCGCCTTCCTGGTGTTTACCGGTATCCGCATGTTCCGCCACCAGGACGATGTGCCCGATATCGAGCACAACCCGGTCTATAGCTTCCTGACCAGACGGTTCCGTGTGACCAAGCAGTTGCATGGCCGCAACTTCACGGTAAAGGCGCCCGACCCCAAGACCGGCAAGCTGGTCACCTGGCTGACGCCGCTGGCCGTGGCGCTGATCATGGTGGAAACGGTCGACCTGATCTTTGCCGTGGATTCGGTGCCGGCAGTGTTCGCGGTGACGCAGGACACATTCATCGTCTACACCTCCAACATCTTCGCCATCCTGGGCCTGCGGGCGCTGTATTTCGCCCTGGCAGCCGCGATGAACCGCTTCCGCTACCTCCAGACCTCGCTGGCCATCATCCTGGTGCTGGTCGGCTTCAAGATCTTCCTTGTGCCCATGGGCATCAAGATCGACACGCTGCTCAGCCTCCTGGTGACGCTGGCCATCCTGGGCGGCGGTGTGCTCTTCTCGCTGTGGAAGACCCGCGACGAGCCCGATATCGGGGCCGAGACGGTGCCGAAATCGGGTCAGTTGGAGCCCTGACCGGCCTATGGCGGGCACCCGGTTGACGGGTGCCCGCTGTTTTTTTATGTTTCGCGCCTCTCCAAGACGAGGTCTGCGCCAGAAATGATCTGAGAACTTGCCCCGGACGCCCGACAAATCGCCGTTCCGCGCCTGCGCGTGACCGGTCGGTTGTGGATGCCGTTCCGAGCAAGATCAGGTCAAAATTGCGCCCGCCCCCGGCGGCCCGCCGACCTGTCCCCTCAGCACCATCCCTGACGTCCGATCAAAACCCCGCTTCATCGCGCGGCCTTGTGCTGCGCCCCACATGATCACACCCCGCCGCTGCGCCGAGAGCGCCAGGACGGGGCAGAGAAAGGTTTTGCTCATGCCAAAGAACCAGTTCCAGCGACAACAGACAGTCGCCCGCCAGCATAATGTCCCCCGCCACGGCGCACCGCTCCCGATGCGCAAGGTGGAAGCCAGGAAGGTCGTCCAGCCCAAGGAGCAGGCGTTGCCGCTCCCGACGCTCGAGGCGCTGCTCGGCAAGCGACACTGACGCCAGGGCCCGGCGCTACCGGCGCCGGGCCCGATCTGTATCGCCTCAGCCGCCAGTCCTGGGTTCGCAGAGCAGTCCATCGACCAGTTGCCGATAGGCGGAACTGGCGCGCATGGAGGCGGACTCTGGATCGGCGGCATTGGCGACCCATTGCGCGGCATAGGTCGATGCCCCGCTCAACAGCCGCGCCACTGCCTCGAAATCGATGGTGGTCGAGACCACGCCGTCGGCGGCGAGTCGCCTGAGACTTTCCTGCAGGGTGGTGATGCAGTCATTGGCCGTGGGCCAGGCCGCCGGATCACCCAGCACAGCCGGCCCATCCCGCAGCATGATGCGCCGGACCTCGGGCTCAAGCGCCATCTCGATATAGCCGATACCCTCTTCGACGAAGCCTTCCCAGGCATTGGGTGCCTTGGCGGCGCGCTCGCGCAGACGCTCGGCCATCTCCGCATCGATTTGGACGATCACCGCCTCGAGCAGCCCCTTCTTGTCGCCAAAATGGTGATAGAGCGCGCCGCGCGTGAGCCCGGCCTCGGCCGTGAAATCATCCATCGATGCCTCTGCATAGCCAACCGAGGCGAAAGCCTTGCGGCCGGCGGCAATCAGCTTGGCGCGGGTTTCGGCGATCATTTCAGTGCGGGGTTTGCGTGCCATATCTATCCATTTCACATACGCATCGTATGCTAATTGACATACGGCGCGTATGTCTCTATCTCATTCACATACGCCACGTATGCTTATCATTTAGGTGGCGCCTCATTAAATGTCGAGGAGTCTTCCAATTGTCCAATCCCTACGGCGCCATTTTCCGCGCCCGCGGCGCCAAAGGCTTTGCAGCCGCAGGTTTTTTCGCCCGCATGCCCATTGCCATGGCCCCGATCGGCATCGTCGCCATGCTCTCACAGACGCACGGTGAATACTGGCTGGCAGGCGCCGTATCGGCGACCTTCGCCCTCACCAGCGCCCTTGTCGCCCCGCAGATTTCCCGCCTGGTCGATCGCCTTGGTCAGGCCCGCGTGCTTACCCCAACCACCCTGGTCTCCGTGCTGGCTTTTGGCGCACTGATCCTGGCCGCCAACCAGCACTGGCCGACCTGGACCCTCTTCGCCTCCGCCCTCCTGGCTGCTGCCATGCCGAGCATTCCCGCCATGCTGCGGGCCCGCTGGAGCGAACTGTTCAGCGGCCGCCCCGAGCTCAACACCGCCTTCGCCTTTGAATCAGCCATGGACGAACTGGTCTATATTGCCGGGGCGTCCCTGTCGGTTGGGCTCAGCGTTTCGCTATTCCCCGAAGCCGGACTCGCCATCAGCACCGTGCTGTTGGCGATGGGCTCCACGGCCTTTATCGCGCAGCGTTCGACCGAACCCGCCATCCGCCCGATCGGTGAGCGGTCGACGGGGTCCGCCTTCTGGCTGCGGCCGGTGCAGGTGCTCACCCTGGCCATGATCTTCATCGGCTCGATCTTCGCCACCGCCGAGGTCAGTGCCGTTGCCATTACCGAGCAGCTGGGTCATCCGGAGGCGGCGAGTTTCGTCGTCGGCGTCTACGCCATCGGCTCCTTCGTGCTGGGCCTGATCATCGGCGCCCTCAACCTCAGGCTGGCGTTGCAAAAGCAGCTTGCCATCGCCGTGGCGGTGATCGCGATCACGACAATTCCCTTGCTGATGGTCAATTCGGTGCCGCTGCTGGCCCTGGCAGTATTCGTGAGCGGCATCGCCATCTCGCCCACCTTCATCACCACTTTCGGCCTGATCGAACGGCGCGTCCCGGCCGCCATGCTGACCGAAGGCGTGACCTGGGTGATGACGGGTATCGGCATCGGCGTCGCCCTGGGCGCCTTCGCCTCGGGCTGGGTTGTCGACACCTTCGGCGCTAGCGATGGCTTCTGGGTCTCGGTGGTCGCGGGGACTCTGGCGCTACTCACTGTGCTGTTGAGTCAGAAAACGCTTTCGGGCCAGCCCGAAACGCCCACGGCGCCACAACTGCATCCCCGAGCGGCAGAGTAGAGCCCGACTGCCTGCAGACTGGGCGCACGGAGTGCCCAGTCTTGCCGCAATTGGCCGTTAACCGTCCGATTGTGACATCAAGGAGACGACCCATGGGCAAGATCCACGAGATCGTATTCGACTGCGACAAACCCTCCCGGCTCGCTGCCTTCTGGGTAGCCCTGCTCGATGGCTATGCCATCCGTGCCTATGACGAGGCCGAGATCGCCCGCCTGGCAGCGCTCGGCTTCACCCCGGAAACCGACCCCACCGTCATGGTCGACGGCCCCGGCCCCTCGATCTGCTTCCAGAATGTCGAGGGCCGCCGCTACGACAACAACCGGGTGCATTTCGATATCGAGGTGACCGATCGCTCCGGTACGGTGGAGCACCTGCGCGAACAGGGTGCCGAGACGGTGCGGGTGCTGCCCACCTATACCGTCATGCGCGACCCCGAGGGCAACCAGTTCTGCCTGGTCGATATCCGCGAAGCCATGGCCGCCTGAAACTCCGTACAGGGCGGTGTGCCGATGCTGACAGGGCCTGTCAGCGGCCCTGCGCATGCTTAGCGCAGACAAGACCGGAGTTCCGTCATGCCCCTCATCGCCTCCTGCCATTGCGGCGCCACCAGGATAGAGCTGCCGCAGCCGCCAGCTCATGCCAAGGAGTGTAACTGCAGCTATTGCAGCCGCACTGGCGCTGTCTGGGGCTATTACGGCCCCGGCGAAATGCACTTCCTGTCGCAGCAGGACGAGAAGACCTATTCGGCCAGCGACGGCATGAACCAGCACCATTTCTGTGGCCAATGCGGCATGCAGACCTGGGGCGATTCACCCGATTGGGCCTCTGTCTACAACAATGACGGCACGCCCAAGCCAGGCTACACGCAAGGCAGCATGCCGACCGAGCGCACTTATGCGGTCAACCTGCGGCTGATCGATGAGCTGGATTGGTCGGCCATTGCCGTGGAAAAGGTGGACGGGCGGGCGAGCTGGTAGGGCTTTTCGTCCGACGCCGCAAAGCCCACCGCACGTCACCCTCGGGCTTGACCCCAGGGCTCTGTACCAAAACGATCGCCCGGCAAGTACGGTGCCCTCGGGTCATGCCCGAGGGTGCGACCGGTGGGCGTGGGGAGATTGGCAAGGCTTGGCCCCTCAATGCCCCTCGAACGCGATCAGCGCCGTGACGGCAACATTCTCGGCCTTGAGCTTGCTGGCGCCGCCCAGGTCGGGCAGGTCGATGACGAAAGCGGCGTCGTCCACCGTGGCACCGGTGCGCCGGAGCAGGCCAACCGCGGCAATGGCGGTGCCGCCAGTGGCGATGAGATCGTCCACCAGCAATACCTTGTCATCGCTGTCGAGCACGCCGGCATGAATCTCGATCGTGTCGACGCCATATTCCAGCGCGTAATTCTGCCCGATGGTTTCGCCGGGCAGCTTGCCCTTCTTGCGCACCGGGATGAAGCCGACGCCCAGCGCAATGGCGACGCCTGCGCCGAAGATGAAGCCGCGCGCCTCGATGCCCGCCACATGCGTAAACCCCTTGCCGCGATACTGGCTGGCAATGCGCTCGATGCTCTCCTTGAACCCTTCAGGATGCTCGATCAGCGTGGTGATATCGCGAAACAGGATGCCCTTGTGGGGATAGTCCGGAATCGTGCGCACGAGAGCCTTGAGGTCGAGCGACATGGCAAGCCTTGGGAGGGGAGTGGAAGGACGAACAGTCAGCCCTGGCGGCGGCCGACCAGATGCCGCGCAATCACGCCGGCATTATAGGCGGCGCTGCGCGTTACGCTAATCGCTGTCTCGCGCGCCTTGGGATTGGTGGCAACGGCATTGATGCCTGCACGGACCACCGGATGCCGGCTCATGGTGATGGCGGCGCCCATGACAGTCACTGCAATGCGAATGGCGGACATGTCGGCTCCCTCGTCACCTGATTTGGTAGGATGGAATATTGCGGTCCGCGCGCCGAATGGCAAGGGGTTGATACGCCCGTGAACGCCGCAAAGCGAAAGGGCCCGCAAGGGGCCCTTTCAATCAATCACGGCAAAACCGACGACTAGTGCTCGATGCCCTGCCAGATGCGGCGCTTGGTGGCATACATCAGGCCAGCAAACATCACGAGGAACAGCAGCACGACAAAGCCGGTCTGCTTGCGGCCGGCCAGGTGCGGCTCGGCCATCCACATCATGAAGGCGGCGACGTCGGTGGCATACTGGTCTACGGTGAGCGGGACGGCGGTCTCGCCCTCACCCACTTCGTAGCTGATCTGCTCGTCCGACAGCGGCGGCGCCATGCCGATGGCGTGGCCGGGGAAGTAGTCGTTGTAATACTTGCCTTCCGGCAACTGGAAGGGCGTGCCGTCCGAATTGTGCGGCGCCGATTCCGGAACTTCCTCATGGTAGCCGGTGAGCAGCGCGTGGATATAATCCGGGCCGCCTTCCGAGTAGCCGGTGAAGTAGTTGAACACCCAGAACGGGAAGGCATCGGTGACGCCGCGCGCCTTGGCCAGCACCGAGAAGTCCGGCGGCAGCGCGCCGCCATTGGCGTCGCGGGCATCCTGTTCGGTGGCAAAGGGCGACGGCCAGCGGTCGGCCGGGACGCCGGCGCGCACGCCGCCATCGGCAGTCGGATCGGCCACTTCATACTCGGCCGCCAGGGCCTTGACCTGCTCTTCCGAGAAGCCCGGGCCACCTTCTTCCGCAAGGTTGCGGAAGGCGATCAGGCGGGCGCCATGGCAGCTCGAACACACTTCGCGGAACACCTGGAAGCCGCGCTGCAGCTGGTGCTCGTCATAGGTGCCGAAGATACCGGCAAACGACCAGCTCTGCTTCTGGATGGTGACGCCGGCTTCGGCGGCCTGTGCCTGGGCACCGAACACGAGGCCGGCACAAAGAGCCAGCGAGGCGAGGATAGTCTTGGTGTTGAACATGGTTCCTGCCCCTCCCATCACGCGTGCGACTTGCCGAGGACGCTCTCGGAGATGCTGGTCGGCAAAGGCCGAGGCGTCTCGATGCGGCCCAGGAGCGGCAGGATGACGAGGAAGTGGATGAAGTAATAGGCGGTGCAGATCTTGGCTAGAACCACGTAGATGCCTTCGGCCGGTGCCGCACCCAGATAGGTGAGCGCCACGAAGTTGACCACGAAGAGCCAGTAGAACCACTTGAACATGGGGCGGAAATTGCCCGAGCGAACCTTGGACGTATCCAGCCAGGGCAGGAAGAACAGGATCAGGATCGAGCCGCCGAAGAAGATCACGCCACCGAGCTTGGAGTCGATGAACAGGATGTTGAAGTCGATGGCGCGCAGGATCGCGTAGAACGGCAGGAAATACCATTCCGGCATGACATGCGGCGGGGTCTGGAGCGGGTTGGCCGGGACGTAGTTGTCGGGATGGCCGAGGATGTTCGGCGCATAAAACACGATTGCCGCGAACACGAGGATGAAGGCGACCAGCGCGAAGCCGTCCTTGATCGTGTAGTAGGGATGGAACGGCACTGTCTCCTTAGGCGACTTTACATCGATCCCGGTGGGATTGTTGTTGCCGGGGACATGC
>NZ_JACZKG010000026.1 GCF_014860165.1 Devosia sp. | reverse complement strand
GGCCAGGTACGCTGTGTCGCAAGCGCAGCTGCCGAGTTCCCCCCGCCCAATGGGAGCGACCTCCCATCCCTGGCTGTCTTCACGGTCATCACTCGTCATGACCGGCTCTGCCGTGAAGATGGAAGGAGTATGCGGCAGGTTTTGGTGGGTGGGGATAAGTCGGCGGACAACCGGCGCAACTACCCCGCCTTCCAGCCTGCCCCCTTCTTGAGGCGCAGGACGAAGCCGATGACTTCGGCGACGGCCTTGAAATGCTCGTTGGGGATGGTCTCGTCGATGTCGACGCTGGCAAACAGCGCGCGGGCCAGCGGCGGGTTTTCCACGATCGGCACGTCGTGTTCCTTGGCCAGTTCGCGGATGCGGAAGGCCACGGCGTCGGCGCCCTTGGCGACGCATTTGGGCGCTTTCATCGCCTTGTCGTATTTGAGCGCCACGGCAAAGTGCGTCGGGTTGGTGATGACCACGGTCGCATCGGGCACCGCGGCCATCATCCGCTTGCGCGAGCGTTCCTGACGCAGCTGACGAAGCTTGCCCTTGATGTGAGGGTCGCCCTCCATCTGCTTGTATTCGTCGCGGGTTTCCTGAACCGTCATCATCAGCTTCTTCCACCACTTCTGGCGGACATAGAGATAGTCGGCAAAGGCGATGACGGTGACGATTGCCAGCACCGCCGTGAAGATCTTGATCCCGATCTCCTGGAAATCGGCAAGGATCATCAGCGGGTCTGCCGTCATCATGGTGTCGAGCCGGTCCCGCTCCGGCCACACCACCATGACCACCACCGTGCCCACCACGCCGATCTTGAGCAGGCCCTTGCCGAAATTGACGAGGGAATCGGTGGAGAACAGCCGCTTGGCGCCCGCCAGCGGCGAAATCTTGGAGAATTTGGGAATGAGCGGCTCGGTCGACAGCAGCGGGCGATGCTGTATCAGGTTGGCCATGATGGCGCAGCTCGAGAGCACGACCAGCGGAATGAGCACCGTGCCGAGCAGGGCAAGGGCGAGGCCATTGAAGAACGCCGAGAAGCCCGCCCCGCCCAGCTCGAACTGGTCGGCATTCATCAGGATGAGCTTGAGCGACTCCGACAGGTTCGCCGCAGTGGCCGGCGCCATCATGGAGAAGATGGCGGCAGAACCGAGCAGCATGAACCAGGTGACCACTTCCTGGCTCTTGGCGACATCGCCTTTCTTGTGGGCGTCCTCAAGCTTCTTTTGAGAAGGGTCTTCTGTTTTTGCGTCCTGTTCCGGTGCCTCGTCCGACATGGCGGATTAACCCCTCCACATGGCGAGGTGGGCCTCGAAATGGCTGAGATACCAGCCCATCATCATCACCAGCAGCATGGCGAACAGCACCAGGCCGATGATGATGTTGGCGGGCATGAGCAGGAAGTACACCTGTAAAGCCGGCATCAGCCGGGCCAGGATGCCGGCCCCCAGGTTGAACACGAGGCCGAAGACGATGAACGGCGCCGACATCTGGATGCCGACGCTGAAGGCGCTGGCCACCGTGCGGATGGCCAGTTGCGCGGCATCGTCGAACATCAGCGGCGCATCGAGCGGGAACACCATGTAGCTGTCATAGGTAGCCGCGAGCGCCACGTGATGCAGGTCCGTGGCAAAGATCAGCACCATGCCCAGGAAGCTGAGAAAGCTGCCGAACACGGCGCCCTGCATGCCCACTTGGGTGGGGTCGGCGGCCATCGCGCTGGAGAGGCCCGTCTGGAACGCGATGATCGCGCCGGCCACCTGGGTCGCCATGACCGAGATGCGGACGATGGCGCCCAGGATGATGCCGATGGCCAGTTCATGAAAGATGAGGCCGATAATGGCCATGACGTCTTCGGGCATGGCGGGCAGGCTGGGCGACAGCAGCGGATAGAGCACGAGGGTGAAGGCCAGCGCGAAACTCAGACGCATGCGCAGCGGGATCATGTCCTCGCCCAAAGCCGGCATCAGCATGAGGATGGCGCCGATCCGCGAGAACATCAGCAGGTAGAGAAAGGCCGTATTGGGCAGCCAGTCGAGGCCGACAGTCACCGTCAGCCGCCCACGATGATCATGTCGACCACCCGGTTCATGTAGCCGCCCATCGTGGCTCCCAGGAATGGCAGGGTCAGCAGCATGGTAACGAAGATGGCGATGATCTTGGGCACGAAGACCAGCGTCTGTTCCTGGATCTGCGTCAGGGCCTGGAACAGAGCGATGATGACGCCGACCACCAGGCCAACCAGCATCATCGGCGCCGATACGATGATTAGCGTCCAGATGCCGTCGCTGGCAATGTCGAGTACTTCCGCGCCGGTCATTGTCTCGTCCCGTGGTGGCCTGATGGAATCGGAGCCACCAGCAATTGTACTCCTACAGTGTCATTCCCGCGAAGGCGGGAATCCATTCTGACCCCAACCTGTGTTGAAGAGTGGATTCCCGCCTTCGCGGGAATGACGCCAGGCGTGGACCAACTAGATCGGCATCCGCATGATTTCTTCATACGCCGAGATCACGCGGTCGCGGACGGTCACCATGGTTTCGATGGCGATTTCGGTTTCGCTGAGGGCCGTCACCATGTCCACGATATTGGCCTTGCCATTGACCATGTCGACCGCCATGCGGTCGCTGGTAGCACCGGCATCGACCACGCCCTGCACCTGCTGGGCCAGCATGTCGGCAAAGTTGTTGCCCGTGCCGCCCGAGGTCATGGCGGTGAGATCGGTCTGGGGGCGCGCCGCCTGGTTGATCAACCGGCTGGCATTGCCATAGGCGGCGGTGGCGGCGTTGAAGGGGGTGTTGATGGCCATGTGCCTGGTTCCTAGCCGCGCAGGATGTCGAGCGTGCGCCCGAGCATCTGCCGCGTAACGGTGACGACGTTGAGATTGGCCTCGTAGGTGCGCTGGGCCTCGCGCATGTCCATCGTCTCGATCAGCGGATTGATGTTGGGATACTGCACATAGCCGCGGACATCGGCTGCCGGATGGCCGGGCTCGTATCGGCTGGTAAAGTCGCTCATGTCATAGGCCAGGTTCCCCACCTCGACGACCTTGCCGCCGACATCGGGGTCGAAGGTCGCCTCGAAGGTGGGAATGCGCCGGCGATAGGGCTCGTCCCCCGGCGCCTTGCCGGCGGAATCGACGTTGGCGAGGTTTTCGGCGATGACGCGCATGCGCGCGGTCTGGGCATGCAGGCCCGTGGCAGCGATGCGAAGTGACGAATTGAAGTCCATGCGGCGTTACTCCTAGGCCTGCCGGCCCATCGCGGTGCGGAGGATCTTGATCGACTTCTGGTAGAGGCTGGTGGCGGCCTGGTAGTCCATCAGGTTGGTGGTGACCTTCATCATCTCGTCTTCGAGCGTGACGCCATTGCCCTCAGGCGTGATCTCGAAATTGGCCATGCGCTGCGCGCCAAAGGCGCTACCCTCGCTGCTGGACACCGAGAAATGCATGGGCTGCGTCGCCGAGGTGGTGACCGTGGCCGATGAGAAACCCGCCGAGCGGTCGGCATAGTCGTATTGCGCCAGGTCGCGCCCGCGATAGCCGGGCGTCTCGGCATTGGCGACGTTTTCAGCCAGCAGCCCTTGACGCGTCTGGTGCCAGCGCATCTTGTCGGTGAGTGCCGTGAAGACCGGCATGTTCATGAGGCCCATTGGCCGAAGTCCCCCGCGAGTCCCCAGAATGGGGGACGCGATGGGCAAATCTTGCCGACCTATGGTTAATCAAGTGTTAACCGCAGCCCGATAGGGCGAATGCGGCCTCGCATTCTGCACATTCGCCTTATGTGATAGGCAATATATGCCGCCCGGATTCGGGCGAGACGCTCTGGAGACGAAATGGATATCATCACCGCGCCCCTCGGCGGCATCATGAACACACTGTTTGCGCTCGGCGCGGTCATTGTCGGCATAGTGCTGCTATTGTGGCTGCTGAAACTGCTGACTGGTGCAGCCGGCAGCGTGACGCGCGGACGCAACCGGCGGCTGGCGGTGGTGGATTCGCTGGCCCTCGACCCCAAGCGGCAATTGCTCATCGTGCGGCGTGACAATGTGGAGCACCTGATCCTGGTCGGCGGCCCGCAGGACATGGTGGTGGAAACCGGCATCGCGGTGGAAGAAGCCCCGGCGGCGCAGCCGGCGCGGCGCCCTATCCCGATGGTGGCGTCCCGCAAGCCGGCCAAGGCATCGCCGGCTGTCGCGACGCCTCCCATCACGGCAGCGACGCCGACCCCTCCCGCAC
>NZ_JACZKG010000025.1 GCF_014860165.1 Devosia sp. | reverse complement strand
CGTCATCGGCCAGGAATACGCCAAGCGCGTGCTTTCGGTGGCCGTGCACAACCATTACAAGCGGCTCGCCCACTCCGGCAAGAACTCGGATGTCGAGCTCGCCAAATCGAACATCCTTCTGATCGGGCCCACGGGTTGCGGCAAGACGTTGCTCGCCCAGACTCTGGCCCGCATCCTCGACGTGCCCTTCACCATGGCCGACGCCACCACGCTGACCGAGGCGGGCTATGTCGGCGAGGATGTCGAGAACATCATCCTGAAACTTCTCCAGTCCGCCGACTACAATGTCGAGCGGGCCCAGCGCGGCATCGTCTATATCGACGAAGTCGACAAGATCAGCCGCAAGTCCGACAACCCGTCCATCACCCGTGACGTCTCGGGCGAAGGCGTGCAGCAGGCTCTGCTCAAGATCATGGAAGGCACCGTGGCTTCGGTACCGCCCCAGGGCGGCCGCAAGCATCCGCAGCAGGAATTCCTGCAGGTGGACACGACCAATATCCTGTTCATCTGCGGCGGCGCCTTTGCCGGCCTCGAAAAGATCATCTCGGCCCGCGGCGAAGGCTCGGGCATCGGCTTCTCGGCAACCGTCAAGGACCCTAACGACCGTCGCGTCGGTCAGATCCTTGCCGATGTCGCTCCCGAAGATCTGGTCCGTTTCGGCCTGATCCCGGAATTCATCGGCCGCCTGCCGGTGCTGGCGACCCTCGAAGACCTCGACATCGCCGCGCTGATCGAAATCCTGACCGCGCCCAAGAACGCCCTGGTGCGCCAGTACCAGCGCCTGTTCCAGATGGAAGAAGTCGAACTGACCTTCCACGAGGACGCCCTCAAGGCCATCGCCGAACGGGCCATCGAGCGCAAGACCGGCGCCCGTGGCCTCCGCTCGATCATGGAAGCGATCCTGCTCGACACCATGTACGACCTCCCGTCCCTCGAAGGCGTGGAAGAAGTGGTGATCAGCGAGGAAGTGGTGCGGGGCAAGGACGTTCGTCCGCTCTACATCTACTCCGAGCGCAAGAAGGAAGACGCGCCCGCAACGGCGTGAGATTTCTGAGCGACAAAATTGAAAACGCCGGGTGATGAGCCCGGCGTTTTTCTATGCGTCTCTTCAAACCGCGACATCATTCCCGCCTGCGCGGGAATGACTCGGTGGGGGCCGCTGACCTCGTCATTGCGAATGGCGCGACCTCGGGCCTTACGCCGCGACCTGCGGCATCGGTCCCACATAGACCGACATCGGTCGGATCAGCCTTCCATCCAGTGCCTGTTCGCGGGCATGGGCGATCCAGCCACCCACGCGGCCCATGGCGAACACGCAGGTAAACGCCTCGCGCGAGAAGCCCAGCGCCTCCAGCAGCAGCGCCGTGTAGAATTCCACATTGGTATCGAGCGGCCGATCGGGCTTCTTGCGCTTGAGCAGGTCCAGCGCTGCTGCCTCGACGGCTTCGGCCAGCGCCAGCCGGGCAGGGTCGATTGCCCCTGAACCTGCCAACACGCGGACTGCACCCTTGAGCGCATCGGCGCGCGGATCGCGGACGCGATAGACCCGGTGGCCGAACCCCATCAGGCGTTCGCCATTGGCCAAGGCGCTTTCGAGCCAGGCAGGCGCATTGGCCGGCGTTGCCGCTGCATCGAGCATATCCAGCACCGGCCCGGGCGCACCGCCATGCAGCGGCCCCTTGAGGGCGCTCAGCGCCGCCAGCACCGACGACGTCAACCCAGCCTGCGTCGAAGCCACGACACGCGCCGCAAAGGTCGAGGCGTTGAGGCCGTGATCGGCCACCGTCACCAGGTAGCGATCCAGCGCCGAAACCTGCTGCATGCTGGGCATGGTTCCCGTCATCATGCGCAGGACATCTGCGGCATGGGGCAGGCCCGCATCCGGCGCGATCGGCGACAGCCCAGCCTTGAGCCGAAGCAGGGCTGTCGTAAACACTGATGGGGCCGCGACCAGCCGCAACGCTGCCGCCAGGTCATCGCCATCGTCGAGCCGCGCCAGCAGGGCCCGCATGCCTTCCACTGGGGGCAGTGCGACGAGCGCAGGGTCCGTCTGGGCAACATGCGCAAACACTTCCTGTCGCGCTGCGCCCAGCGCGGGCTGCACCGACCCCCGCATGGGAAAGAACCCATCAAACAGCAATTCCAGCACGTCCTCATAACGGCTGCTGGTGACCAGGTCGTCCAGCGACACCCCTCGCACGATCAGCCGGCCGTTCTTGCCATCAACGTCCGACAGCACGGTTTCGGCAGCGACGACGTCTTCGAGACCACTCTTCATGGTGTTGCTCCTATGGTTGTTGCCGACAAGGTAGACGTGTTAATATTGACGTCAATCTTGACCAATTGGATCAATGTCATGGACTGGCTGACCTCAGCCGAAGCGCTGACCCTGCTGGGCACCCAGCCACAGACGC
Source organism: Devosia sp. (assembly GCF_014860165.1). Taxonomy (GTDB): domain Bacteria; phylum Pseudomonadota; class Alphaproteobacteria; order Rhizobiales; family Devosiaceae; genus Devosia. The sequence goes on along the minus strand of NZ_JACZKG010000025.1, from coordinate 15,552 downwards.
TTTACGCCAATGTCAGCCGCGGCCGCATCAAGGCCCGCCCCGATCCCGATGACAGCCGCCGCAGCCTTTATCGCGGTGACGACGTGCGCCGGCTGGCCCAGCGCGCCGCCGGCCGCCGCAAGCAGGAAGTCGTGGCCACCGAGGCCATGCATTGGGGCGAGCCAGTGCTGCGCACCAGCATTTCCACCGTGGCGAGCGGTCGCCTGCTCTATCGTGGACAGGATGCTTGTGCGCTGGCCGATACGGCGACGCTGGAAGAGATCGCGGCCCTGCTGTGGCAGGCGCCGGTGAACCTGCCGGCGCTTGAACCGGCGGAGGGGCGGGGGGTGTCGGCGGCCTTTGTTGCACTGGCTGGCGCGGCGGCCCGGCCGGCTGTTTTTGCGCGCCATCCCGCCATGCTGGCGCAGGAGGCCGGCCGGGTGCTCGGGACCCTGGCGCAGCCGCTTGCGGGCGTCGAACGCCAGGATGAACCGCTGCATATGCGCCTGGCAAGAAGCTGGAACCGGCCCGGGGCCGCCGATGCCATTCGCCGCGCCCTTGTGCTGCTGGCCGACCACGAACTCAATGCTTCGACCTTCGCTGCGCGTGTGACGGTCTCGACTGGTGCCTCGCTTTGGGCCGGCACGCTGGCCGGGCTGGCTGCGCTGAGCGGTCCCCGCCACGGCCAGGCATCACGAGGCATTGGCGCACTGGTTGAGGACATCCGCTACGCAGCGGCGGCAGAGGAAGGGCTGCGTGACTGGCTGGGCGAAGGCCGCGAAGTGCCCGGCATGGGCCATCCGCTCTACCCCTACGGCGATCCGCGCTGCGCGGCGCTGCTTGATAGTTTCGAGCCGCCGCCGGCATTTCTGATCTATCGGGAGGCGGCTGAGAGCATCACCGGCGACCTTCCCAATATCGACTTCGCGCTGGCCGCGCTCGCGGCGCGCTTCGAGTTGCCTGACGATGCAGGCTTCACCCTGTTCGCGCTCGCGCGCTCAACGGGCTGGCTGGCACATATGATGGAACAGATCGGCAGCGGCGAGGCCATCAGGCCACGCGCGAGGTATGTGGGGGTGGGAGGTTAGCACCCTATTGGCGGATAGGTCGGCCGCGGGCCGGAGCGATGCCTCCCTAATCACTGCGTTCCCTCGGGCTTGGCCCGAGGGCCACTATCAACACGGTGCGAACGGTGAATGGCCCTCGGGTCAGGCCCGAGGGAACGCCGGTGATTTAGGCGACTTCCGTGGCTCGTGCGGCGGATCGCCCGTCCGTCGCAACCGTCCCGATCAGCTCCCCATAAAGGTTCTTCGGATCGGCAAGTTCCGGCACTAGGTCCACCAGCTTGCGGCGTGCCGCCGTCAAATCATGCACCAGCCTGAGGGCCGAAAAATCCTCGATGGCAAAACCGACAGAGTCGAACACCGTGACATCGGCAGCGTCGGTCCGCCCATCCTTGACGCCGGCGAGCACTTCCCACAGTTCGGCCACCGGATAGTCCGGTGCCGCCTGCTGAATTTCGCCCTCCACCCGCGTCTGCGGCGTGAATTCGACGAAATACTTTCCGACCCCGAGAATATCAGCGTGCAGTTCCGTCTTGCCCGGACAATCGCCGCCGATGGCATTGATATGGGTGCCCGGGCTCAACATGCTGGCGCTGACCACGGCCTGTCGGCCTTTGACCGCGGTGCACACTGTGACGATGTCGGCGCCTTTGACGGCTTCTTCGACCGAACCCGACCGCACCAGCTTCATCCCGAATCCGGCGGCATTGGCCATGAACTTGTCGACCGCGTGCGGGTCCGGGTCATAGACGCGGATTTCCTCGATGCCAATGATGGCCTGGAAGGCCAGCGCCTGGAACTCCGACTGCGCCCCGGCGCCAACAAGCGCCATGACCTTGCTGCCGGGCCGCGCCAGCACCGATGCCGCAAAGGCCGATGTCGCTGCCGTACGCAGCGCCGTCAGCAGCGTCATCTCGCTGATCAGCAGGGGATAGCCCGTTTCCACGTCCGCCAGTACGCCGAAAGCCGTAACGGTCAGCTTACCAGTCTTGGGGTTGGACGGGTGTCCGTTGACATACTTGAAGGTATAGAGCTGCCCATCCGAAGTGGGCATCAGCTCGATCACGCCGTCGCGCGAATGGCTGGCCACGCGAGCGGATTTCTCGAAATCGCTCCAGCGTGAAAAGTCGGACCGGACATAGCCGGCCAGTTGGGTGAGAAAAGCCTTTGTGCCGGTGGACCGGACTAGCCTCCTCATGTCTTCGACCCCGATGAACTGCGTCATTTTTGGCGCTCCCTAGATGCTGTTGGCTGCTTCGTTGATGTCCATGCGCGCCGTCTGGCGCGGCATGATCTGGCGGCCGAAGAGGCTCGCCGCCAGGTCGACCAGCAGCCGGGCACTCATGCCCGCCTGGTCGAGATATGGATTGAGTTCGACGATATCGAGCGAGCCCATCGTGCCGCTGTCATGGATCATCTCCATCACCAGATGCGCTTCGCGAAAGGTCAGCCCGCCGGCCACCGGCGTACCGGCGCCCGGCGCGATGGCCGGATCGATCGCGTCCACGTCGAGGCTGACATGCAGGTGTCCGCCAGCGGCTTCCACCCGCGCCAGAACTTCGCGCATCAGCGCCACCACGCCCATCTCGTCGATACGGCGCATGTCGATGACATCGACGCCGCGCATTTCCAGCAACTGCCGCTCTGGCCGGTCGATCGACCGAGCGCCGAAGATCGTCACGTTCCTCGGATCCACCAACCCGCGCCATTCGCCGTCATATTCCGGGCCGAAATCCGGCTCGCCACACAGCAGCGCCAACGGCATGCCATGGATATTGCCGGTCTCTGACGTCGCGGGCGTGTTGAAATCGCCATGCGCATCGACCCACAGCACGAAGAGCGGCTTGCCCATCTGCGCGCAGTGGCGGGCCACGCCCGAAATCGTCCCCATGCTGAGCGAATGGTCGCCACCGACAAACGCAGGAAGGCGCCCGGCGCCCAATGAAGCCAGCGCCAGCGTGCTGCTCTGCCGGGCGATATCAAGCACCTCGGCCTTGCGCTCGTTCGACAGCCGCCACGGGGTACCGCCCAGCGCGCGTTCATCCCAGGTGATGTTGCCGCGATCGGTCACCAGGTGGCCGAGCGTTGCCAGCGTCTCCAGCAAACCAGCCACCCGCATCGCCTCCGGTCCCATGCCGCTACCGCGACAGGACGCACCGGCATCGCTGGGAATGCCGAACAGATCGATAGCGTGGGTGGCAGGCTGGCTCATTGAACGGCTCCCTATGTTGAGCCCAGCGTGCCGCGAAGGGACGTGTACGAATAGCCGGAATAGTGCTATATTTGTGCAACCGATTGCTCATTTTGATAAGGCCAAGCGCACAAAATGATCCTGGACGACCTCGACTATCGCCTGATCGCGCTGCTGCGCACCAATGCCCGCACGCCGGTCAACAAGCTCGCCCTCGACCTTGGCGTCTCCCGCGCCACGGCCAAGGCACGCATCGATCGTCTTGTGGCCGGCGGCGCCATTGCGGGCTTCACCGTCGTCATGGCGGCGGCCCCCAGCCAGGGCATCCGCGCCATCACCATGGTCGAAGTCGATGGCAAGCACGAGGCGGCAGTCATGAAGCGCCTGCTCGGCATGCCCGAGGTGCGCCAGCTCCACAACACCAATGGTCGCTGGGACATGGTGGCCGAACTCGAAGCGCCTGATGTGGAAGCCTTCGACGACCTGCTGCGCCAGATCAGGCAGATCGACGGGATAGCATCCACAGATACCAGCATCTTGCTCAAGGCACGGCGGAGCGTGGGGTAGGGGCCATATCCACCGCAAACCTTAGGCACACCGCTGTTCCCGGCATGCTGCACATATCTCCTGTGCGTTCACGGATTAACCGTCACAAAACCGCAACGGTTGACTTGTGCGCCCCATAGGCGAACCTATTTATTAACCGGAATCAGCCCAACCTCGAAGCTTGGAGCTGTCTACAACGGGCGCGCACCAATTCTCCTTCCTCCCGCGCGCCCCGGAAAGGATACGAGATGACGGACGTCAATCCCACGGGCGGCGAAGCAAGCCGGGATCGCGTTTACCCAGTTCTCCCGCTGCGCGATATCGTCGTTTTCCCCGGCATGATCGTGCCGCTGTTCGTCGGCCGCGAGAAATCGGTCAAGGCGCTCGAAGAGGTCATGCGTGACGACAAGCATATTCTGGTCGTGACCCAGAAGAATGCGCAGGACGATGATCCAGCCCCCGACCAGATCTATGCCACGGGCACCATTGCCACCGTGCTGCAGCTGCTCAAGCTCCCCGATGGCACCGTCAAGGTGCTGGTCGAAGGCCTGAGCCGCGCGGTGATCGATCGCTACCTGCAGACCGAGGACTATTTCGAGGCCGAAGCTTCCGTGCTGCCCGAGCCGGCGGAAGACGCCACCGAGATCGAGGCCCTCAGCCGTTCGGCCACCACCGAGTTCGAGAGCTATGTGAAGCTCAACAAGAAGATCTCGGCCGAGGTCGTCGCTGCCGTCGGGCAGATCGAAAACCACAGCAAGCTGGCCGATACCATTGCCAGCCACCTGGTCATCAAGATCAACGAGAAGGAAGACCTGCTCTCCACCGTTTCGGTCGCCGAGCGCTTCCAGAAGATCCTTGGCCTGATGGAAGGCGAGATCGGCGTCCTGCAGGTGGAAAAGCGCATCCGTAGCCGCGTCAAGCGGCAGATGGAAAAGACGCAGCGCGAATACTACCTCAACGAGCAGATGAAGGCGATCCAGAAGGAACTGGGCGACGGCGAAGAGGGCTCCAACGAGATCGCCGAGATCGAGGAGCGCATCGCCAAGACCAAGCTCAGCAAGGAAGCCCGCACCAAGGCCGAGGCGGAACTCAAGAAGCTCAAGTCCATGAGCCCGATGTCGGCTGAAGCCACAGTCGTGCGCAACTATCTCGATACGTTGCTCGGCCTGCCCTGGGGCAAGAAGAGCAAGGTCAAGCGTGACCTGGTCCTCGCCGAAAAGGTGCTGGACGAGGATCACTATGGCCTCGAGAAGGTCAAGGAACGCATCCTGGAATATCTGGCTGTGCAGGGCCGCACCGGCACCCTCAAGGGTCCGATCCTCTGCCTCGTCGGTCCTCCGGGCGTCGGCAAGACCTCGCTGGGCAAGTCGATCGCCAAGGCGACCGGCCGCGAATTCGTGCGCATGGCGCTCGGTGGCGTCCGCGACGAAGCCGAAATCCGCGGCCACCGCCGCACCTATATCGGCTCCATGCCCGGCAAGGTCATCCAGTCTCTCAAGAAGGTGGGCAAGTCCAACCCGCTCTTCCTGCTCGACGAAATCGACAAGATGGGCCAGGACTTCCGTGGCGATCCCAGCTCGGCACTGCTCGAAGTGCTCGATCCGGAACAGAACCACACCTTTGCCGATCACTATCTCGAGGTCGATTATGACCTTTCGGACGTGATGTTCGTGACCACCTCGAACACGCTCAACATCCCCGGCCCGCTTATGGACCGCATGGAGATCATTCGCCTCTCGGGCTACACCGAGCAGGAGAAGCATGCGATCGCCAAGCAGCACCTGATCCCGGAGACGCTCAAGGAAAACGGGCTTGCCCATGGCGAGTTCGAGCTTTCCGACGAGATGCTGACCGCCCTGATCCAGCGCTACACCCGTGAAGCGGGCGTGCGTAACCTCAAGCGCGAAATCAGCAAGCTGATGCGCAAGGCCGTGGCCGAGATCGTCAAGACCAAGGTCAAGTCGATCACCATCGACGAGGAGAAGCTGACCAAGTATCTCGGTGCCGATATCTACAAGCACGGCGAGATCGAGGCGGAATCGCAGGTTGGCCTGGTCACGGGCCTGGCCTGGACCTCGGTTGGCGGCGAGCTGCTGACCATCGAAGGCGTGATGACGCCGGGCAAGGGCCGCATGACGGTCACCGGCAACATCAAGGAAGTGATGAAGGAATCGCTGACGGCGGCGACGGCCTATGTCCGCTCCCGCTCCATCGATTTCGGCATCAAGCCGCCGATGTTCGACACCCGCGACATCCACGTCCACCTGCCTGAAGGCGCGACGCCCAAGGACGGTCCGTCGGCTGGCATTGGCCTCGCGACCGCCATCGTCTCTGTCATGACCGGCATCCCGGTCCGCAACGATGTCGCCATGACTGGCGAGATCACGCTTCGGGGCAGGGTGCTGCCGATCGGCGGCCTCAAGGAGAAGCTGCTGGCAGCCCTCCGCGGCGGCATCAAGACTGTGCTGATCCCCGAAGAGAATGTCCGCGATCTCGCCGAGATTCCTGACATCGTCAAGGAAGGCATGGAAATCGTGCCGGTCAGCCGCATGGACCAGGTCATCGAGCGAGCGCTGGTGCGCAAGCCCGAACCGATCGAGTGGAACTTCGACGAAGCCACGCCGGCCGTGTCCACCACGGTCGACGCCGCCTCCGACGACGCCACGGCCGGCCTGCCGCACTGAGCAGGTTTGACTGAATGAGAAACGGCGGCCCGCAAGGGCCGCCGTTTCTGTTTGCGCGTTTGATACGGGTCAAGCTCCCCGCCGAGCTTCCGCCCTAGGCTCCATCGGCGCACGGGACGGAGAAACGTGGTGGAGCAGGCTGTGGGAGACTATGCCGATCCGGCGGTGATGGACTGGCTGCTTGCTGGCGATGTCGCCATAGAATTTCAGGCCCGGCGCGACCTGCTGGACGATGCGGACCGGCGGTTACAGGCCCGGATAACAAATGAAGGGTGGGGCCGGCGTTTCCTCGCCGCACGCAATGCTGATGGCAGCTGGGGGGAGCGGTTCTACCAGCCCAAGTGGATCAGTTCGCACTATACCCTGCTCGACCTCAGGACGCTGGAGATCGATCCGGGCAATGCGCAAATCCAGCAGAGCATTGCCAAGATCATTTCCGAGGAGAAGCGGCCCGATGGCGGGATTGGCCCGGCCCGGTCGATCCCAGCAAGCGATGTCTGCGTCAACGGCATGTTTCTCAACTATGCAACCTACTTCCAGACCCCGGAGACCGACCTGCAGTCCATCGTCGATTTCATCCTCGCGCAGCGGATGGACGATGGCGGGTTCAACTGCCTGAGGAATACGTCGGGCGCGCAGCACAGCTCATTGCATTCCAGCCTGTCGGTGGCCGAGGGAATTCAGCAATATGCCGCGAGCGGCTATGCCTATCGGCTGCCCGAGCTGATCGAGGCGGCAGATTCAGCGCGCGACTTCATGCTCCGGCACCGGCTGTTTCGCTCGCAACGCACTGGCGAGATCATAAGTCCGCAAATGTTGCGCTTTCCGTTTCCGCCGCGATGGAAGTTCAACATTCTGCGCGCATTGGACCACTTTCGGTCCGCCGGCCAACCCTGGGATTCCCGCATGTCGGATGCGCTGACAATCGTCGCCTCGAAGCAGCGGCCGGATGGAAGATGGCTGCTGGCGGCGCCCCATCCCGGTCAGGTCCATTTCCAGATGGAACAGGTCGGACAGCCCAGCCGATGGAATACGCTCCTCGCCTTGCGTGTCCTTCGCAGGTTCGGTTCCCGAATGGCGGCAACCCAGGCGATCTAACCGGAAACGGCGGCCCGAAAGGCCCGCCGCTTGTTGGCCAGCGCGGACGCCTCGTTGGGTGCTAACCCGCCATGCGCTCGAACCTCTGCACCGCCGGATCGATCACGTCCCAGGGATGGCCCCGCATGCTGTAGGTCAGCGCCTGCGGGTTGAACTGGCCGGGATCATCGAGCGCGGTCGCATGGACCGCGATCAGGTCCGGCATGGCAGCGAAGGTCAGATAGACCGGCGTACCGCAGGTGGGGCAGAAAGCGTGCAGCTTGTCGTGCCCGCTGTCGGCAGTGACGCGCCATTCCGACGCCTCACCGGTGATCATCATGTCGCTCCGACGCGAAAAAGTCAGGTAAGAGCTATGGCCGGTTCCACTGCGCTTCTGGCAATCGAGGCACTGGCAGTGGTTCTGGAAGATCGGCTGCTCGCCTGTCTCGAAGCGGATCGCGCCACAGGCGCAGCCGCCGGCATAGGACGTTGCCATGGGTTGGGCTCCCTGCGTCATGTCACAGGCTCGGCCAACTCGGGCAGGTCCGCCTTGCCGGTTTCGATCAGCTGCCTGAGGCTGCCCTGGATCAGCGAGGTCCAGGCGTCCGTGCAGATGTCGTAGCACTCCACCTCGGGCTTGAGGCCGACATGGGTGAAGGTGACTTCGGTCTGGCCGCCAGTACGGACAATGTCGAAGGTGATCGTGGTGCCGGTCCATTCGGTCCGGTCCTTGGGGAAGCTGAGGTCAGCGTCGAGCACCTGCCAGGCGACACGCCGGCCCGGCACCAGTTCGGTGACCTCCTGCCTTGAATAGTGGATGTCCTGGTAGCGATAGGTGAACACGTCGCCGAGCGCGGTCGTGTCGCCCTCGAAGGCGCCGGTCCACCAGGCGCGGGGATTGATGATGGCAGCGAAGGCGGCCTCGGGGCTCTGGTTCACCCTGAAGGTGGCGGTGTAGCTTGGTGTCGTCGTCATGACTTGCTCCTTGGCTGGTCTGTGGCCGGCGCGCACCTGTCCATGCCCAGAACGGGCACGGGCTGCGGCCGGATGGAAAGTTGGTTGGGCGCTACTGGCGGCCGTCAGGCCGCTTTGGGCTTGGCGAAGATGTCGAGCCCGCGGCCCGTTTCGAGGAAGGATTTGAGGCTGGACAGCACCAGCGGCCAACCCTTGGTGACCCCCTTGGCCATACCGCCGCCGGCCTCAAGTTCGTCATGGGCCACCGTCAGCCGCACCATGTCTTCATATTCCTCGATATCGAAGGTTACCCGGCTGTAGCTTTCCGGATCGGCCTCCTGCGATGCGTTCGTCCATGTCATGACGAGGCGTTTCGGCGGCGAAGCCTCGATCACCTTCCCGACCAGTTCGACCGTGCGCTGGTCATTGGCCCGGATGTGTTCCCAACGCGATCCCGGCTGCCAGTCGGACACATTCTCATGCCCCCAATAGCGCCTTGCCAGGTCTGGCCTGGTAATGGCCTCGAACACCTTGTCGGGTGTCGAGTGGATGTAGGTCACGTACAAGAAGCTCGTCTTCTCTTTGGCGGTCATTCCTCGTTTCCTTCGAGTTCCGTTTTCAGCTCGTGCAGCACGCTTAGCCTCTGGCGTTCGAACTTGCGCACCCACCTCTCGTAGATGTCGTGCAGCGGCACCGGATTGATGAAGTGCAGCTTCTCCCGGCCGCGTTTGGTCGTCGTCACCAGGCTGGCTTGCTCCAGCAGGGCGAGGTGTTGCGTGGCCGATTGCCGTGCCATGTCCAGGTTTTCGCAAAGCTGCCCGAGCGTCTGTCCGTTCTTCTCGTGGAGAAGATCGAGCAGTCGCCTCCGTGTGGGATCGGCCAGCGCCTTGAAAACCTTGTCTGTGTCCATTGCTCTCTCAAATCTGCCTTACAATATGCAGGCGATTACCTGCATGTCAAGTGCAGGCATTTGCCTGCATTTTCCTGCCGGCATGTCGCGAAGGGCAGGGGGCGGAACTGCTCCTGTCGAATCCTGTCAGCACGACCCGTCATAAGCACGCCGGGCTTGTAACGCGCCCGTGAACACCCTACCTCCCTTTGCCGGCTGGCGGAGCTAACAGGAGCATCCCTTGAACAAGGCCCTAACCGTCATTCTCGCCGCCGTAACGCTCGATGCAGTGGGCATCGGCCTGATCTTCCCTATCCTGCCGGCACTGCTCCGCGATGTCGGCCACATCTCCGAAGTGGCGACGCTGCTCGGCCTCATGCTGGCGCTCTATTCGGCCTGCCAGTTTCTGTTTTCGCCGATTCTCGGCGTGCTGAGCGATCGCTTCGGCCGGCGGCCAGTGCTGCTGGTGTCGCTGGCTGGCGCGGCCATTGACTACCTCATCATGGCCTTCGCACCCGAACTCTGGATACTCGTCCTGGGCCGCGCCATCTCGGGCATCACCAGCGCCAACATGGCGGTGGCCACCGCCTACATCACCGATATCTCCAGCGAGGAAGAGCGCGCCGGCCGCTTCGGCCTGTTCCACGCCATGTTTGGCATCGGCTTCATCATCGGTCCCGTCATTGGCGGCGTGCTGGGCGACTATTGGGTTCGTGCCCCCTTCATCGCCGCGGCGCTGCTGAACGGCGCCAATTTCGCGCTGGCCCTGTTCGTGCTGCCGGAATCGCGCAAGGGCACGCCGGGTGCCCGCTTCACCTGGGACACGCTCAATCCGTTCAAGCCGCTGAAATGGGCGCTGACCTTCAAGGCGCTGATTCCCCTGATGGCCATCTTCGTCATCATGAACTTCGTCGGCACGATGTACGGCACCATCTGGGCGCTGTTCAGCGAGGACAGCTTCCAGTGGAACGGCATGATGATCGGCCTGTCGCTGGGTGCATTCGGCGTATTCCATGCCGGCGCCCAGGCCTTTCTCACTGGTCCGGCCGTGGCTCGGCTCGGTCAGCGCTGGGCCCTGATCGTGGGCATGGCCTGTGAACTGACCGCCCTGGTTCTGGTCGGCATCGCCACCCAGGGTTGGGTGCTCTTCGCCCTGGCACCGCTTTTTGCCCTGGGAGGCATCGGCATGCCGGCGCTGCAATCGCTGACCACGACGCAGGTCGGTCCCGACAAGCAGGGGCAATTGCAGGGCGTGCTGGCGAGCCTTGTCAGCCTCGCCGCCGTCTTCGGGCCGCTCTTCTTCAGCTTCGTCTATTTCGGCATTCGGGGCACATGGCCCGGCCTGATCTGGATTATCGGGGCCGGGATTTACCTGTTGGCACTTCCCCTGATGCTCGGAATCAGGCGCCCTGCAACGGCGGTTCCTGCGGCCGGTGAATAGCTCCGAAATCCGCAGGAAAGCCCGGAAAACCGGCGAAAACCAACAATCCGGACTTGCAGGGTCGAAGTTTCCAGTCCATTAACAGCTTTGCACCGTCCGGCCTCGCAAAAACCCCGGAAATCCTTGCCTTTCGAGCAGAATCGACCAAGGGTTGCCGCGTTTCAGGGTTCGCCAGCGGGGCGGGCAATTCACTGTGAGGAAACGCTATGAACAAGAACGATCTGGTTGGCGTCGTCGCCGACAAGGCGACGATCACCAAGGCACAGGCCGCTGAAGCGGTTGACGCAGTGTTCGAGGCAATCACCGGCTCGCTGAAGTCCGGTGAAGAAGTCCGTCTCGTCGGTTTCGGCACCTTTGCCGTGTCGCAGCGCAAGGCTTCGACTGGCCGTAACCCGGCCACCGGCGCCGAGATCAAGATCCCGGCCTCCAACCAGGCCAAGTTCAAGCCCGGCAAGGGCCTGAAGGATGCGATCAACTAAAAACCGATAGGGGATCGGTAACACCGTCCCCAAGGGACCGGCATACCGGCCCTGTGATCGGCATGCTGATCGGCCCCGAGCGCCTCGCGCCGGGGCCATTTCATTTTTGCCGGTTGACGCTGGCGGGCAGGGGCCCTAATCAGGGCCACCTTGCTTCGGACCGGTCGGTCCTGCGGGCGATTAGCTCAGTTGGTAGAGCGCTTCGTTTACACCGAAGATGTCGGCGGTTCGAGCCCGTCATCGCCCACCATCCCCTCCCGTCATTGTCTAGGTTAGCAGTGTGCTAGCCAATTGCCCCGAAGTGCCACTGTGTGGCGGTGCGCGTGTCATTCTCCCATCCCACATCAACATTTCCGCGCTAGCGGCTGTTCAAGCGTAGCTTTTCCACAGTGAAGGGCGGTGTTCTTGAAAATGTCGCATCATTCCGGATTTGGTCGCTTGACTTGACCATGGGCGCTCGGTAAACGGACGCCACGTTGCAGGAACGCCTTGTGTTCCCTCGCTGCGGGAGTAGCTCAGTTGGTTAGAGCGCCGGCCTGTCACGCCGGAGGTCGCGGGTTCGAGCCCCGTCTCTCGCGCCACCCTTTCCCAGGGTTTCAGCGTTTTCCTTGACATACCAAGCCATGGCAACTGCGCCACGCGCCGCATGAGCTTCATTTCGCCGTGAACCGGCTGATCTGCTGTAACCGGGAGCGCATATAAGACGAACTGACGTGCAGATTGTTCAAACCAAGGTTCTGCAAATGCCCAGTTCTTCCGTCGCTATCCGCACCACCGGCCGCCGTTCCGTTCTGGCTGCCCTGCTCATTCTGCCCGCTTTGGCGACCGTGCTGTGGAATCAGCCGGCACCCGCACAGGAGGCTCCCGTGGAAATCCCGCCACCGGCAGCCGACCTGACGGAACAGGGCTCCTCGGCCACCGCAATCTTTGCCGGCGGCTGCTTCTGGGGCGTGCAGGGGGTGTTCCAGCATGTCAACGGCGTCACCCGGGCCGTATCGGGCTATTCGGGCGGCGCCGCCGACACGGCCACTTACGAGCAGACCGGCAGCGGCACCACGGGCCATGCCGAAGCGGTTGAGGTCACCTACGATCCATCGGTGGTGAGCTATGGTGACCTGCTGCAGATCTACTTTTCAGTGGCCCATAACCCGACCCAGCTCAATTACCAGGGACCGGACCACGGCACGCAATACCGTTCGACCATCTTCCCGGTGAGCGACGAACAGGCCGAGATCGCCCGCGCCTACATCGCCCAGCTCGATGCGACCGGACTTTTCGAGGGGCCGATCGTCACCACCATCGAGCCGTTCGAGGCCTTCTATACGGCCGAGCAGTATCATCAGGATTTCCTGACGCTGAACCCTACCTGGCCCTATATCGTCTTCCACGACCTGCCCAAGATTGCTGCGCTCAAGCAGCTGTTTCCCGATGCGTATCGTGACGAACCGGTGCTGGTGGGCACCCTCTAGAGGCCGCCCGCAGGCGCGGCCGGCGGGTGTGACCCATCGGCAACGCCTTGCCTCCGCCCTATTTTGGCCGCCTGAGGGACGGTTTTTCGCCCCTCAGCCCGAGCAGAACCGTTGCTGTCGGCCATTCCCGTACCCACATGTGTTGAGTCGCACTTCGGGATGGCCCCCATGACCCAAGGCGGAACCGGCGCAGCAGCGCCGCGTTCCACATTCCGACGGTCCACTAGCAAGGAGAACAGCGATGAGCTTGTTCAACAAGATGGCGCTTGCGGCGCTCGCCACCACCCTTTCGATGGGGACCGCCTTTGCCGCGGACCTGATTACGGTTCCGACCAGCACGCCTGCCGAAATGCCGGTCTATGAGGAGCTCGGCTTTGACTGGAGCGGCTTCTACGCCGGCGTCTATGGTGGCGCGCAGAACGGCGCGACCAGCGGCACACAATATGGACTTGGCGTTCAGGCCGGTGTGAATGCGCAGTTTGACTTCTACCTGCTCGGCGCCGAAGTGGCCGTGCATGGCCTGACCGGGGGGGCCGTGGGCGACACAACCTATGGCCAGATTCTCGGTCGCGCCGGCCTTGTCGTCAGCGACGATGTTCTCGTCTATGCCGCTGGTGGCTACGGCATCGACCTCGGCCCGCCCGACGAGCAGGACGTGCTGCTTGGCGGCGGCGTCGAACTTGCTGTCACCGACAGCATCACCGTTGAAGCCCAATACCTGCACGGCTTCCCGCTCAACGGTGGAACCAACGGCAAGGACCAGTTCACCGTCGGCGCCAACTTCCACTTCTAAGGCGACTCACCGTCCACCTCTACAACGGCCCCGCCTCAGGCGGGGCCGTTTTCATTCATACGGCCGCTTGACGGCGAGACTCACTCATGTCCACATTGCGACACCTCGTCGCCCCATGAGTACGCCAGCTAGATCAAATTTGTCTCAAATTGGGCCAATTGCGCGGCATCTGCGCAACACGTGCCCCGAAATGGTCATTCGGCGTTATCTGCGTTGCCCAAATTCGGCGACCAAAGGCTTGTCACGCGCGTTAGCCTGATGCATCTAGTCGGTCGACTACGGTTAACTCTATGGGAGTGCAAGATATGTTTGTACGTTCGCTTTCTCTCGGTGTGGCTGCTGCCGCGCTGCTCGCTGGTGGTGCTCAGGCCGCCGATCTGATCATCCCGACCACCCCGCAGCCGATCTATGAAGCTGCTGGTTTTGACTGGGAAGGTCTCTATGCCGGCGTTCGCGTTGGTGGCCAGTTCGTTGGCGCCGATGCCTCCACCTATGCCGGCTATCCGATCAACTCGACCTCGGGCGTTCTCGGCGCTGCCGTCGGCGTGAACTTCATCCCCGTTGATCCCTTCCTGATCGGCGCTGAAGTCACCGGCGACTACATCTGGAACAACGCATTCAGCACCGGCGAATTCTTCGCCAACCTGCGTGCTGGTGCTGTCGTGACCGATTCGGTTCTCGTCTATGCAATCGGCGGTCTCGGCACCAACAACCGTACCGGCTTCTCGCAGGGCGTGTACCAGCTCGGTGCCGGTGTTGAACTGGCTGTGACCGACTCGGTCACCGTTCGCGGTGAACTGGTTGGCCAGGGCGACTTCGACGGCGCTGCCGACCCCTTCTTCGAGGGTGCCAAGGCAACCGTTGGCGTGTTCTACCACTTCTAAGTTCTGCAATCGGGCAGGGCGGCTTGCCGCCCTCTCGACCTAGCGTCTTGCGAACCCAATTCGGCGAACCGCAGCAGCGGTTCGCCGTTTTGTTTTCCCGCCCTTTGCGCGCTGCCGACTGCCATTTCCCTTTCTAGAATCACCCATCGCGCGAGCATGCCATTGCCGTGAACTCGGCCCCGGCTGCCGCAGAGTTGCGCATATTCGGCGAAGCAAACATGATTGTTCTTCTCATATTTTCTTTCCCTTGAAACCGGATAGCCAAAGGTCTAAGCCCAAGCCATCAACGTTCGCGTTGGTTGGCTCGCCCCAATTGCTTGCGCAACCCTCGCACCCGGTCGCCCGGCCGGACTAAAAACAGGCTGCCGCATGACTGATTTGCTCAGCGACTATCTGCCGATTGTCATCTTCCTCGCCGTGGCCGGTCTCATTGGCCTGGCGCTGCTGGTCGCCCCCTTCATCGTCGCCGTGAAGAACCCCGATCCCGAGAAGGTTTCGGCGTTCGAGGCTGGCTTTGAAGCATTCGACGATGCGCGCATGAAGTTCGATGTTCGCTTTTATCTCGTCTCGATTCTCTTCATCATCTTCGATCTCGAAGTGGCGTTCCTGTTCCCATGGGCCGTGGCCTTCCGCGAGGTTGGCTGGTTCGGTTTCTGGTCGATGATGATCTTCCTCGGCGTTTTGACCGTCGGCTTTATCTATGAATGGCGGAAAGGGGCCCTGGAATGGGATTGAGCGAATCGAACGGCACGCTGGTCGCGCCGCGTCCCACTGGCCTGATCGACCCCCGTACCAACAAGACCGCCGGCGCCACCGACCCATTTTTCACCGACGTTACCGACGAGCTGGCGGACAAGGGCTTCCTGGTTTCCACGGTTTCCCAGCTGGTCAACTGGGCGCGCACGGGCTCGCTGATGTGGATGCAGACGGGTCTGGCCTGCTGCGCCGTCGAGATGATGCAGATGTCGATGCCGCGCTACGATATCGAGCGCTTCGGCACGGCCCCGCGCGCCTCGCCGCGCCAGTCCGACGTGCTGATCGTTGCCGGTACGCTGACCAACAAGATGGCTCCGGCGCTGCGCAAGGTCTACGACCAGATGCC
>NZ_JACZKG010000024.1 GCF_014860165.1 Devosia sp. | reverse complement strand
CCTCAAGGGGGAGGAGGCGAAAGAGCCGATGTCGCAAACCTTCCTGCCCGATGATGCTGCCACGGCCGAACTTGGTGCCAGTCTTGCACGGGAACTGGTGGCCGGGGATATTGTCTTGCTCGAGGGCGATCTCGGCGCCGGCAAGACGGCACTGGCGCGGGCCATCATCCGCAGCCTGGCGGGCGATCCGGCGCTCGAAGTGCCCTCGCCCACCTTTGCGCTGGTGCAGCCTTACGATACCCCCGCCGGACCGGTGCTGCATGCCGATCTCTACCGGCTGGGCGATCCGCGCGAGGTGGATGAGCTGGGGCTGCTGGACAATCCCCAGGCCATCGTGCTGGTCGAATGGGCGGCGCGGGCGCCCGAAATCGTCGCGGCGGCGACCGTCGTGGTCGCGCTGGCCATTCCGCCCGGCGGCGCGGGGCGGCTGGTCTCGGTCACCCGCCTGACCTAGAGCCGCTCCAGCGTCGCCCCATCCTCGCGGCTGCGGAAGAAGGCGCGCAGCGCGCGGTCGAATAGCGGCTCGGCCGGATCAGCACGGTGGAACAGCGTCATCGACGAGTGGAATTTCAGATCATCGGGGCTCCCGAAAATCTGGTTGAGGCTGCGCGGCGTCGGCCCGCCGGGGGCATGCAGCAGCACGGCCTGGGTGCATTCGCGCAGGCGTCCGCCCAGGATGGGATGGGCCAGATAGGCCTCGGCCTCGGCCAGATCCTCGATGGCGAAATGGCGGGCGACGGCGGTGCGGCCCAGCCCCGCAATCTGCGGAAAGATGAACCACATCCAGTGCGTCCGCTTCTGCCCGGCGCGCAATTCGTGCAGCACCTGCGGATAGACCACGTTCTGCGCCTCGAGGAACCTGGCGACGAAACTGCCGCCGCCAAAGCTGCGCCGGGGCGCCGGTTCGCCGGGCTGGAGGGAGGGTTGCTGCGCCATGGCTTCGCCCCTCAATGCTGCCGGCGCTTGTGATGTTCGCTTTCCTGGTTGGCGCCGCGCTTGATGGAGCGATCGCCATGGGAAATCTCGAACTCGCCGGCCGGCTGCTCGGCATCGGCGCGCGCCTCGGCGAGCGACTTCTGATGCGGATCGACTTCGACGCCAGCGGTCTTCTCGCGCCCCTCGATCACGGCCTTCTGCTGTGCGCGGGTGCGACGGCCCTGCATGGTCTTTTCGGTGCCGCGCGGTTCGGTATTGCTCTGCTGGGCCATGATGATCTCCTCCTGGTTGATCATTTCAAACGATTGGGGCAGGCGTGGGGTTTCTCCATTTGTGATCGTAATTCCTGAGTGCGGGTCGGCTCCTTCAGGTGCCCCGCACTATGGTGCCGGTCAGCGCCACCGCGTCGGCCAGCGTGTTGGAAATGGTACCGTACTTGCGCACATTGGTGTGCAGCAGTTCGAGGCGCCGGTCGGTCTCATCGGTGTCGATGGTCAGCACATAGCTGATGGTGATGAGCTTGGGCGGCGCATCCTGCCGCTCGGCATGCAGTTCCACCCGCACGCCGCTGAACGCGAAATGCAGCATCGGCGCCGCCCGCTCGACCCCCTTGATCATGCAGGCGGCCAGAGCCGCCAGCAGCAGCTCCACCGGATTGAATGCGTCAGGTCGCCCGGCCAGCGAGGTATCGAGCACCAGGCTCGCCTGGCGCACCCCGGCATGACTGCCCTGGGCGTCGTCTCTGATCGCGCTGATGGCATAGGTGAGCATGACGGTCTCCGGCTTGGTCGGCGGCCAGTATAGCGCAACGGGGGGTGATGGTCTTGATCGAGCGCAAAATGGGGCGCAGTCGTCTGCACGTGCAGAAACCCCGCCTGAGGCGCAAGAGCGCCCGGCCCGGAGGCGCAAGAGCGCCCGGCCCGGAGGCGCAAGAGCGCCCCGGGGGAACACGATGCGAAGCGGCTTTCGCCCCGACGGCTTGCGCCGCCTGTTTGAGTTATTGAAGAGGCGAAAGCCGCTTCACACGACTGGGGTTTTGGGCAGGTTCGGGCCAGGTACGCTGTGTCGCAAGCGCAGCTGCCGGGTTTCCCCTGCCTGGACCAGGCGACCCCGATCCACCCATCTCCCCGCCCGATG
>NZ_JACZKG010000023.1 GCF_014860165.1 Devosia sp. | reverse complement strand
AGCGTGAGCTGCGTCAGGTCGTTCGAGCCGATCGAGAAGAAAGCCGCCTCTCCCAGGAGTTCGGGCGCAATGGCAACTGCCGGCACCTCGACCATGATGCCAAGGCGCGGCATGGCGTGGGGGATGCCTCGTGCCAACAGGCCCTGCGCCTCCTCGCGAAATATCCCTGAGGCACTGGCATATTCGGAGGCCTGGCTCACCATCGGAAACATCACGCTGACATTGCCTTCGCGGGCCACCCGCAGCAGGGCGCGGACCTGTACGCGGAAGATATCCGGCTTGGCCAGGGCCAGCCGCAATCCCCTCAGACCGAGGAAGGGGTTGCTCTCCTCCACCGTGAAACCGGGCACGGGTTTGTCGCCTCCGGCATCGACGGTGCGAATGACCACCGGTTTTCCGGACGCCCAGCGCACCACTTTGCGATAGGCCGCAAGCTGCGTTTCTTCGTCCGGCAGGCCCCGCGAATAGAGAAATTCCGAACGCAACAGACCAACGCCATCGCAGGTCGCGACATCGATTGCCTCAAGGTCAGCGGGCTCGGCCACGTTCAGGTGGACCGCAATATGGGTGCCGTCGCTTGTCATCGCTTCAAGATGGGCCCTGGCCGCTGCCTGGTCACGCCGCCCGACCGCAGCATTCTGGTCAATCGCGAATTGCGCGCGACTGCTGGGGTCGGGATGCAGCAGAATGCTGCCCGCCTCGGCGTCGACCAGGGCCATAGCCGCGCCGTCGGCCGGCAGGTCCGAAATACCAACAAGCATGGGGACGCCACGAGCCCGAGCCAGCATGGCAACGTGGCTGGCCGCACTGCCCTGGCGCAGCGCGATGGCGCCGCCCTGGCTCCAGTCCGCGGCAATGAATTGACTCGGCGTAATGTCGTCACCCGTGAGGATTGCACCAGCAGGCGGCCGGGCAGCAGTGGCCCCTGAAAGCACCTGCAGCACGCGGTCCTTCATGTCACGCAAGTCAGCGGAGCGGGCCCGGAAATACTCGTCCTCAGCCGCGATATAGCCGGCGATCTGCTCGTCGAGCGCCGCGGCCCAGGCCGTGTCGGCGGCGGAACCGGCAGCGATTGCGGCGAAGGCAGCCTGGCTCAGTGCGTCGTCCTCCAGCATTGCCATCTGAAACTCGAGCATGTCGGCGGCAGCGCCGCTGCTTGACGCAATCAGGGCGGCAATATCGGCCACAGCGCGGGCAAGGGCTGCTTCGAGCGCTGCGGTTTCCTCGGCGGCACCACGGCTCCGACGTTTGGTCGGAACGGATGCGGCAAGCGCAACCAGAGGGCCGTGCGCGAAGCCCGGCGAGGCAATGGTCCCGGTGAGTTTAAGGGGCAACGGCATGGACACCGCCTTCATCAAAATCCCGCTCCACCAGAGCGATGAGCGCCGCCACCGCGTCTCGAGCATCCTGGCCCTCTGCCCGGACCAGCATTACCGCACCCTTCGGCGCCTTGGTGGCCATCACCTTCACGATGGACTTCGCGTCGACCCAGTCCCCGCCATCGCCGATCGCCAGTTCTACCCGGGCCCGGAAGGCCTTGGCCAGCTTGGTCAACTTGACGGATGGCCGGGCATGCAGGCCCACGTCGTGGTTGATCACCACGCGTGCTTCGACACGATCGGAAGGCTGGGCACTCATGCTGGGGAGAGCTCCTGTGCCGTCGCCTGAACTTCGGCCAGGCTCGCGCCGCCCGAAGCCTCCGTAGCCGCCATTACTGCACCCTCCACAACTGGCGCATTGCAGATGACAATGCGGCCGGCCTTGTCCCCGCCCAGCATCTCGATGGCCATCTCCGAATTGGATTCCGCCCCTCCCAGATCGACAAGAATGGCAACGCCCGCCTCGGACCAGGCACGTTCGATTGCCATCATGATTTCCTCGACGCTGGTGCCCAGACCGCCGCCAGGGTCACCGCCGCACCAGGCCAGCGGCACATCGTTGCCCACCATCTGGCGCACCATGTCGGCAGCCCCTTGCGCCACCAGTGGCGAGTGCGAAACGATGACGATGCCAACATTACTCATTGCAACTTTCCTGCGATTGCTTCGATGATCAGCGCGCTCGAGCGGGCGCCAGGATCGACATGCCCGATGGAACGGTCGCCCAGGAAGGATGCGCGTCCCCGCACAGCCTTTCGGTCCCTGGTGGCGGTGACTTCCTGGTTGGCGAGCGCAACGATCTCTGCCTTGGATTTGCCGGTGTCGAGGGCTGCAGCAATGGGATAGAGCACGTCCAGCAGGGTCTTTTGCCCGAACTCGGACTTGCCGCGCGCCGCAACGGCGTCAACAGCCTTGTGAAAGGCAGCGGCAAAGTCATCCGGGTTGATGGCAAGCTCCTTGCCCAAGGCAAGGAACATGGTGCCGTAAAGTGGGCCGGAGGCGCCTCCGACGGTCATCACCAGCTTGGTGCCGATTGCCCTAAGTGCCTCTGGCAGGGGCTTTGCGGAGATCGCCTCGAGATCGCCCAACACCGCCTCAACGCCCCGCTTCATGTTGTAGCCGTGGTCGCCGTCGCCAATTGCCGAGTCGAGCTCGCTCAACTCGTCTGCATGAGCCGATATGGTCCCGGCCGCCGCTGTCACCAAGACGGACAATTGTTCTTGGCCAATCATGCCACCCTCCCGGCCAGTCGGTTTCCTTCGGCATCGAAGCAGAGCGGGTTCCGGTAGCGAATCGTTACCTTGTCGCCGGGCGACAGCGCAGTATCGGGAGGGGACAGGGTGATCAGCTTGCGGTCCTGTAGCGAGATGTGCAGGTGGTTCTGGTCGCCCAAAAGTTCGATCCGGTCAACCACGCCATCGGTGTTGCCGTTATTGGCTTTTTCAATGCGCAGGTGCTCGGTGCGCGCGCCGACGGTACGCGTACCAGCTGGCAGGTCGGCATCGGGCAGCAGCCCCTGGGGCAGCAGGTTGATCGTTGGCTGGCCCAGGCGAGAGGCGACGTGCAGGTTGGCCGGCTGGGTGTAGACTTGGCGGGGCGTACCTATCTGGACCAGTTCGCCATCCTTGAGGATGCCGATACGGTCAGCCATGGTCATGGCCTCGATCTGGTCGTGGGTCACGTAGAGCAGGGTTGCCCCCAGTTCTTGCTGGATGCGCTTGAGTTCGAGCCTGAGGTCGCCACGCAGCTTGGCATCAAGCGAGGAAAGCGGTTCGTCCATCAGGTAGATCGCTGGTTGGCGCACCAGCGCGCGGCCGATGGCGACACGCTGCATCTCGCCGCCTGACAGTTGTGTGGCGCGGTTCTGCAGCTTGTGGTCGATACGCACAAGCTTCGCGGTTTCCCAGACCCGGCGATCAATCTCGGCCTTGCCGATGCGGCGAGCCGGCAACCTCAAAGGAAAGGCGAGGTTCTCGTACACCGACAGGTGGGGATAGAGCGAATACTGCTGGAATACGAACGCCACGTCGCGAGTCGAAGGAGGCTGCATGGTGACGTCTTCACCCGCAATGGTGATGGTGCCTTGGTCTGGACGCTCCAGACCGGCGATGAGCCGGAGCGTCGTGGTCTTGCCGGCGCCGGTTGGCCCGAGAAGGATCACGAACTCTCCGTCGGCGATGGTCAGGTCGAGCCTCTTGATCGCGTGGTTGTCCTTGAATCGCTTGGTAACGCTGCGGAGCGTGACTTCAGACATAGGCAACCTCATCAAACAGTGCGGTTTGGACCGCCAGACCGGAAGACTCATCGAACAGGGAAAGGTGCTGGCTGGCGAAGGACAGCCCGACATTTTCGCCTGCGGTGACGGTCTGTTCGGCACCGATACGCGCCTTGACCACACCATCGGCCGTCGCGACGACGACGATCTGGGTCGTCCCCAGATACTCAGCGCCCAACACCGAGCCGCGCAGGCCGGACCCGTCGTCGAGCCTGACATGCTCGGGTCGAACCCCCAAGACCAGGTCGCCAGGGGCGCGCGCTTCGCGGATGGCCGGAACTGCAATCTTGGTGTCGCGAATGCTAACTTCCGCGTCGCCTACGGCCAGTCCAGCGTGGAATGGCAGGAAGTTCATTGGCGGCGAACCCATGAAATTGGCCACATACATCGTGCGCGGCCGGTCATAGATTTCTCGCGGCGTGCCGAACTGCTCGATCAGGCCGTGATTCATCACCGCGATCTTGTCAGCCATCGACATTGCTTCGAGCTGGTCGTGGGTAACGTAGACCGTCGTGGCTCCGATCCGCGTGTGCAGCTCGCGCAGTTCGTGCACCATGAGGTCGCGAAACTCGGCATCAAGCGTGCCAAGCGGCTCGTCCATCAGGAAGCACAGCGGGCGGCGCACGATGGCCCTTCCGAGCGCCACACGCTGTCGGTCGCCGCCGGCCAGGCCTGATACCGGCTTGTCCAGGATGTGATCGATCCGCAGCAGCTTGGCCACTTCCTCAACGCGCCGGCGGATGTCGCCCTTGGCCATCCCCTGGGACAGCAGCGGAAAGCCGATATTTTTGCGCACATTCATGTGCGGATAGAGCGCAAACAGCTGGAAGACGAAGGCGATGTCGCGTTCGCGGGCGCGCTTCATGCTCACATCCTCCCCACCGAGCAGGATGCGCCCGGAAGTGGGCAGTTCCAGTCCGGCGATCATGCGCAGCGTTGTTGTCTTGCCGCAGCCCGAGGGTCCGAGCATGACGAAGAACTCGCCATCCGCCACGGTGAAGTTTGAATTCTGCACGGCGGTGAAACCGGAGAACTCCTTGCGCAAGTTTTCGACCCTGATCTCAGCCATGTCTCACTCCGGAAATTTCGAGACGATGATGAACATGAGCGTCCCAACCAGCAGGGTGATGAAGCTCATCGAGTAAAGCTGCAGCACGAAAGGCTGGAAGAGCATGAAGAAGCCCAGTCCGATCAGGATGACGGCAAGCGCCTCCATGGGACCTCGGCGCAGTATTTTGGGCCAACCGGTCATTTCCGTACCGCTCCGAAGGTGATGCCGCGCAGGAGCTGCTTGCGCAGCAGGATGGTGAAGACGAGGATCGGCACGAGAAAGATGGTCGTTCCTGCCGCCACGGCCGGCCAGTCCTGGCCCCCTTCGCCGATGATCTGCGGAATGAAGGGCGGTGCAGTCTGTGCCTGGCCCGAGGTCAGCAGGGCCGCGAAGGCATACTCGTTCCAGGCAAAGATCAGGCAGAAGATGGCGGTGGCGGCAATGCCGGTGGTGGCCTGTGGCAGCACGACCTTCCAGAAGGCCTGGAGCCTGGTGTAGCCGTCGATCATGGCGGCTTCCTCATATTCGCGCGGGATCTCGTCAATGAACCCCTTGAGCAGCCAGACAGCGAGCGACACGTTGACCGCGGTATAGAGCAGGATCATGCCCAGGGCAGAGTCCGACAGGCCCAGTTCGCGATACATCAGGTAAATCGGGATCGCGACGGCGATGGGCGGCATCATTCGGGTCGACAGAATGAAGAACAGCAGGTCGTCGGCCAGCGGCACCTTGAAGCGCGAGAAGCCATAGGCCGCCAGGGTGCCCAGGAACACCGCGCAAAAGGTCGAGCCAAAGGCAATGACCAGCGAGTTGACGAAGCGCGGAACGAAGTTGGACGGGCCGGCGATGACCATGTTGCGCTTGCGGGCAACTTCGTCGCAGAAATTGGCGGCCGGTGGCAGGCTCTCGATATATTCCGGCGTCTGCCGCGTCCGCGTGGTGAAGAGGTTGCAGTAGCCCTCGACGGATGGCTGAAACATTATCTTGGGCGGATAGGCAATCGAATCCGGCGGCGTCTTGACACTGGTGGCAAAGATCCAGAGCAGCGGCACGATCGAGATCAGTGCGTAGAGGATCACGATGGTGCCGGCGATGCGCTTGGACGTCTGGCTGGGAACGACGACGGAATGGGCGGTTGTCAGGCTCATCTCTGCTTCACCCGGTTAAGTGCTTTGACGTAGATGTTGGCGAGGCCAAACACAGCGACGAAAAGAATGATGGCGAAGGCCGAGCTGTAGCCGGTGCGCCACTTCTCGAAGGCCTCGCGCTTGAGGGTGATCGAAGCGACTTCGGTGGTTGAACCCGGTCCGCCACCCGTCAGCAGGTTGACCATGTCGAACATCTTGAAGTTCTCGATGCCACGAAACAGCACGGCGAGCATGATGAATGGCAAGGCCATGGGGAGCGTGATCGACCAGAACTGGCGCCAAGGGGAGGCACGGTCAACCTCTGCTGCTTCGTAGATGTAATCGGGGATCGAGCGCAGCCCTGCCAGGCAGATCAGCATCACATATGGCGTCCACATCCAGGTATCGACGATGATGATCGACCACGGCGCCAGCGTGACGTTGGACAGCATGGCAATCTCGGTCGGCGGGATGCCGGAGACGAACGAAACGGCATAGGCAAACAGCCCGATCTGCGGCTCGTAGAGAAAGCGCCAGAAATTGCCGACAACGGCAGGGCTGAGCATCATGGGCACCAGGATAATGGTGGTCCAGAAGGCATGTCCGCGGAACTTGCGATCGATGAAGTAGGCCAGTGAAAAGCCGATCAAGGTCTGCAGGGCGATCGTCCAGAACACGAAGTTCGCCGTCGTCTGCATGGAGATCCAGATGTCGGGGTCGGTGAGAATGCGTTCATAATTGCGTATGCCGACATTATCGACCGGTTCATTGGGCCGGTTGGCCCGGTAGTTGGTAAAGCTCAGCGCGATCGCCCAGAACAGCGGGAAGATGTTGAGCGCGAGCAGCAACAGCATGGTCGGGCCTATAAAGAGCCAGGCGACCATCCGGTCCGAAAGACCGGTGACCGGCTTGGCGAGCCTGGCAGGCGTTGCGCGGGCTGCCATCGCGGCGATCCTGTCTGGTGCAGATACTCTTGCGTC
This sequence comes from Devosia sp., assembly GCF_014860165.1. Classification (GTDB taxonomy): domain Bacteria; phylum Pseudomonadota; class Alphaproteobacteria; order Rhizobiales; family Devosiaceae; genus Devosia. Next base: position 13,900 of record NZ_JACZKG010000023.1, on the reverse strand, counting down.
TGTCATGGTGAGCTTCCATCAAAATTTCCGCACTTCCCCATGGCCCTCGCCCGGATGCGCTGTCACGCATGTGCAGACGAGGGCCCAGGCGGGGGAGTGCCGCCATTTCAGGTCGAGAGCCAGTGCGCGCCGTGGCACGGAGAACCGGCGCTCGACCCTGTTGGATCAGAGTATGCCGTCGTCCTCGAAGACTTCGGTCCAGTCCTCGACCATGAGGTCAAGGGCTTCCTTGGCCGTACCCTGCCCCGCGACGACGTAGTCGTGGAAGCGCTTCTGACTGGCCTGGAGCAGCGAAGCGTAGCTCGGCTCGGCCCAGAAGTCCTTCACGATGGCCATCGAGTCGAGGAAGGTCTGCGCATAGGGCTGGGTTGCCGGGAAACCCGGATCCTGCACCACCGCATTGAGGCAGGAGAAGCCACCAAGCGACCACCACTTGGCCTGTACTTCAGGGTTGGCAAACCATTTGATGTATTCAAGCGCCGCATCCTGCTTGGCCGAATAGGAGACCACCGAGATGCCCTGCCCACCCAATTGGGCGAACTGATCGCCATTTGGGCCGGCGGGGTTGGCGAAGAAGCCGATCCTGTCGCCACCGACGGCTTCGTCCTTGTAGAGGCCGGGCCAGGTGAACGCGAAGTTCATATGCATCGCCACCTGACCGGATTTGAAGGCGTCGATGCCTTCGCCCATATAGCTGTTGGAGGCACCGGGTGGGGTGCAGCAGTCGTAGAGCGCCTTGTAGAATTCGAGACCGGCGACCGCGCTCTCCGAGTTCACGAAGCCGTCCATGGCATAGGGCTCGTCGGGATTGTCATACTCGAAGCCGTAGCTGTAGAGCACGTCCATCGCGCCCATGGTGATGCCTTCCGACCCGCGCTCGGTATAGATGGAGGCACCATAGACGGTGGTCCCGTCAATGTCGCGGTTCTGGAAGAATTCAGCGATCTGCTTGAGTTGCTCGAAGGTGCCGGGCGCGCCAAGGTCCCAGCCGTATTTCTCCTTGAACTCGGCCTGCAGTTCAGGCCGTTCGAACCAGTCCTTGCGATAGGTCCAGCCCACGACGTCACCCATTGCCGGCAGCGCCCAGTAGTTCGGCGTGCCTTTGGGCCATTCCGAATAGCCGGTCACCGTAGCGGGCACGAAGTCGTCCATGGTGATGCCCTGGGCGGCGAAGAAATCGTTGAGCTTGACGTAGTGACCGTTTTCGGCCGAGCCGCCGATCCATTGGCTGTCGCCGATGATCAGGTCGCAGAGCTGGCCCTTGGAATTGAGCTCGTTGAGAAAGCGGTCCGCATAGTTGGTCCACGGCACGAATTCGAACTTCATGTCGATGCCGGATGCGGCGGTGAAATCCTTGCTCAGTTCCACCAGGGCATTTGCCGGGTCCCAGGCTGCCCAGCACAGGGTCAGCTCCTCCGCCTGCGCCGCTGACGTTGTCAGGACGGGGACGGCCGTTCCGAAACACGAAACGGCAATGCCGGCCAAGGCAGTACTCAGAATCCTATTCATTATTTTCCTCCTTGTGGCGGCACCCTCCTCGGCCCGCCTCCCACCGGCCACCCTCCAGTGTCCGGATTTCGACCCGCTCTTGCGAGCATGTTTAGTTGGTGAACCTACATAACTCCATTTACTAAACATCGCAAGCCTGAATCTCTGACGACAGCTGTGACGCATACAAGGAGGATGCCGACTCGATTACCCGATTCTTCTGGGTTTTTCACCCTGCAGGACGCCAAGAAGAGTCGCTCGCAGGATGCTTTTCCGGCAATTTCAGATGTTTAGCTGAATTTGCATTCAGTTAACTTCCCGCGCGCATATTTTCAGCGAGGAGCGCTCAAAACGAAGCGTGGAGGGAACAATGCAACGCCGTTTCAACTGGGGCTCAGTCAATGTGAGCCTGAGGCTGATCATATCGGCTCTGGTCGTCACCGCTGTCCTGGGCGCGGTGGCGGCACTCGCCACCGGCATCTACTTCAGCGTCAGCGGCAACGTCGTTGCGCAGGGTCGCGCCCAGGCGCAAGCGGCCCTGCGCACGGCGGCGACAGTCTTTGTCGGTTCAGCCGACGGCTACGAGGTTCACTGGACGGCGGAAGGGGCACTCGATCGGATAACTGTCTGGGGTCTGCTGCCCTACCGCGACCACAGCCTGGTCGAAACGATTTCGCGCGTGACCGGCGCCGAGACCAGCATCTATACCGTGGATCGGGAAAGCGGCGGCCTGGTTGTCGGGACCACGACCTTGACCGATTCCGCTGCGCGGCCGGCTATCGGCGGCATGCTCGACCCGGCGGGGCCAGTCATGGCCGCTCTCACCCAGAACCGGCCATACAGCGCCGAAGAGACCATTCTGGGTGCCCGATACTTCACGGCCTATAAGCAAATTGTTCGCGACGAGGAGGTCGTTGGCGTCCTGCTCGTCGCCCTCCCCTTGGCCCAGGTTGAAAAGAGTCTGTCGGACGTCATCGACATCGTGCTCAAAGTCAGTGCAGCAGTCACCGTGCTGTTTGGCGGACTGGGCTATCTGGCCTCGCTCCTCATCACCCGCCCCATTCCCCGGCTGGTCAGAACCATGCGGCAGATTGCCGGCGGCAACTACCAGGAGCCGGTGCCCTACACCGCCAGAACCAACGAAATCGGCGAGATCGCAAAGGCCGTCGAGATCTTCAGGCATAACGGCATCACCATGGTCGCCATGACAACCGAGGAAGCGGCAAATGCCGAAAGAAGGCGAGTCGAACGCCACGACATGATGACCGCCCTCCAGCGGGAGATCGGTCAGGTCATCGGCGCCGCAATTCGTGGGGATTTCAGCAAGCAGGTCACGGCGGAATTCCCCGATCCCGAAATCAATGCCCTGGCGACCGGGATCAACAAACTGGTCGATAGTGTCAGCCTCGGCCTCACCGAGACTGGAGCGGTGCTGGCAGCGATGGCCGAGGCCGATCTGACGAAACGGGTTCACGGCAATTTTGAGGGCGCATTCGCGCGGCTGCGGGACGATACCAATACGGTCGTCAGCAAGCTCAGCGAAATCGTCGCAGACGTGCAGACCACCTCACGCGGTCTCAGGAAGGCGACCGAGGAAATCATGCAGGGCGCCAACGACCTGTCGGAACGCACGACGCGGCAGGCGGCCACTATCGAGGAGACCTCAGCGGCAGTCGAACAACTATCCGGCATCGTCGCCAGCAATGCCAGGCAGGCAGAGGAAGCAAGCGGCAATGCCGACGACGCGGTCGCTACCGCCGAACAGGGCGGCGAGGTCATGGCCATGGCCACCGCCGCCATGGGTCGCATCCTGACGTCTTCACACGAGATCACGGGCATTATCGGCGTCATTGACGATATCGCGTTCCAGACCAATCTGCTGGCGCTCAACGCTTCGGTGGAGGCTGCCCGTGCCGGCGAAGCCGGCAAGGGTTTTGCCGTCGTGGCCGTTGAGGTGCGCCGTCTGGCCCAGTCGGCTGCCGAGGCCTCCCGCGACGTCAAGCTGCTGGTTGAGCAGAGCGCGGGCGAAGTGCGGATTGGCAGCAAGCTCGTGTCCGAAGCCGCCGACAAGCTGACCGCAATGCTGGAAGCAACACGCGCCAATAGCCGGCTGATGGACAGCATTGCCCGCCGTTCCGCCGAGGAAGCTGCGGCCATCGAGGAAGTCAGCGGAGCGGTCCGGACCATGGATGAGATGACCCAGCACAACGCTGCTCTGGTCGAACAGACAAATGCAGCGATCACCCAAACCGAAGCCCAGGCCAGACGGCTGGATGGAATCATCGACATCTTCGCCGTCGACGCAGAAAGCCCCGAAAGGCAATTCGGTTCGGAAGCAGCAGGTTCTGGCACACGCAGCCACGGGACAGGCGCGAAGCCCAGGCCTGCAAGGGATTGGAGGGCGGCAGTCTAGCCGTCAGGAGACGTTCGCTCCATCAATGACGGCCGCTGTACGACAGAAGGTCTGCATTCGGTCTCGAGGGGCCAAAAGCGGCCGGTCCGCTCCCGGCTCCTTTTCAGACATTGTCGATTGGTGAAGACCCCTTCCCGGCGCCAGACGGAATTCGGTGTCAGTCTGGTCGCGCCACGCTTACTTTCTCCAACGGGACCCGACGAGGCACTCCCAGGGAAGCCAACCAGCTCCTGCTACCTACGTGCTACCTAGCCCTCGCGCGTGCGAATTTGTAACCCAGCATATGCAACAAAAAACCCCCGGTTTCCCGGGGGTCTGAAATGGTAGCGAAGCCCAGATTTGAACTGGGGACACACGGATTATGATTCCGCTGCTCTAACCAACTGAGCTACTCCGCCCCAAGGGGCCGCACAGGTTTCCCCGTGCTATGCGCACTAACTAAGTTTAGCGCGTTCCCCTGTCAAGACGCCAGCCTGCCTCTTTCTGTGTGGCTGCCGCCGCCGGCGCATCGCCGCCTGGCATGAGGTCGGCCCCCGTTTGGCCGGCTCGCGCGCCGTGCCCATCGTTCAAAAATCAGCACCAGTCTGTCGGTATTGTCGGCCTGCCCAAACCGCTCCGGCTCCTCTACATGTTGCTCAACACGACGCGCCACAACCCGCGCCGCTTCAGGAGACATCAAATGACGCTCGAACTCGGAGGCATCCATCACCTCACGGCGGTCACCGCCGAGGCAAAGAAGAACCTCGCATTCTACACCCAGACCCTGGGCATGCGGCTGATCAAGAAGACGGTCAACCAGGACGACACCACGGCCTATCACCTGTTCTATGGTGACGGCGTGGCCTCGCCCGGCGCAGACCTTACCTTCTTCGATTTCCCCGCCGTCCGCGAACAGCGCGGCAATCACACAGTCAGCCGCACCGGCCTGCGCGTCGACAGCGAGGACAGCCTCAACTGGTGGAAGACCCATCTGCAGAACAACAATGTCGGCACCTCGGCCATCAAGGAGCGCAACGGCCAGCTCTCGCTCGATTTCGAGGACTTCGAAGGCCAGCGCTTCCGCATGGTGATCGATGGCGCCAACAAGGTCGTGCCCTGGGCCAAGTCGCCCGTGCCAGCGGAGCGGCAGATCATCGGCCTGGGCCCCATCTCGATGGCCGTGCCGCGGCTCGACCGCACCGAGGCCGTGCTGACGCAGGTGATGAACATGCGCAAGGTTCGCAGCTATGCGATGACCAGCCACACGCCCGAAACCCATGTCTTCGAAATGGGCCCCGGCGGCCCCGGCGCAGAACTGCATGTCGTGGTCGACCCCAATGCGCCGCCGGCGCGTCCGGGCGCCGGGGGCGTACACCACGTCGCCTTCCGCACGCCCGACCAGGATGGCCTGCGCCAGTGGATCGAACGTGTGAGCAAAGCCGGCCTGCGCAATAGCGGCGAAGTCGAGCGCTTCTACTTCACCTCGCTCTATTTCCGCGAGCCCAACGGCATCCTGTTCGAAATCGCCACCGACGTCCCCGGCTTTGCCGCCGACGAGCCGATGGAAAATCTGGGCGAAAGCCTGGCCCTGCCGCCCTTCCTCGAAGGCCGTCGCGCCAGCATCGAAGCGGGTCTGAAGCCGCTGGTCTAGCTGAAGCCTACTGCAGGCACGCAGGTGGCCCACTCGCTGCTCGTCACCCTCGGGCTTGACCCGAGGGCCCTGCATTTGCCCAGCTCCATAGAGTGAAACACCCTCGGGTCAAGCCCGAGGGTGACGATCGCGTTTTGTTTGGCACCTACTGCTGCGGTGCGCATTCCCCTGTTGTGCCCATGATGCAGGCCGGCTCCGGCCGGCTGGTGTCCACATCGGTATCCGGCCGCAGCAGGCTCGCATCCTTGATCAACCGGATGAACTCGGCGCGATAGCCGCTTTCATCCTCGCCCTTGCCCGACCGGGCGAGGTCGGCGATTTCGTCCCAGCCCATGGCCGAGCCATAATTGCTGTCCTTGAGCTTCTGCCCGAAGGCCGCCACAGCCGCGGCAAACCGCATGTCGTCGCTGATCGCGCCGATATCGCCATAGACCAGGTCCGTCGTCACCGGCTGTTCGATAAGCTGGCTGACATCGCTCTCGGGCAGCTTGTAGCGCATCTTCAGGAAGGCCAGTTCGCCGCCCGCGGCCGGCGCTTCGGTCGTCTCGCCATAGCGCAGCGGGTCGATCAACTCGGCGCCCGAGCCCGCGGGGGTAATCTCGTAGATCGCCGTCACCGTATGGCCCGCGCCGATGTCGCCGGCATCGACCGCGTCATTGTTGAAATCCTCGCGGTTGAGCGCGCGGGTCTCGTAGCCGATCAGGCGGTATTCGCTGACCATGGCCGGGTTGAACTCGACCTGGATCTTGACGTCCTTGGCGATCATATCGAGCGTGCCGCCCATTTCCTCGACCAGCACCTTCTGGGCCTCGCGGAAATTGGAGATGTAGCTGGCATTGCCATTGCCGTTCTGCGCCAGCGCCTGCATCGTCGCGTCATCGAGATTGCCGCGCCCGAAGCCCATCACCGACAGCGTCGTGCCGCTGTCGCGCTTGGCCTTGATGAAGTCTTCGAGGTCTTCGGGATTGTCGATGCCGACATTGAAATCGCCGTCGGTGGCCAGGATCACGCGATTGGTGCCTCCGGTGACTTTGCCCTGTTCGGCCAGCCGATAGGCCAGCTCGATCCCCTCGGCGCCTGCCGTGCTGCCGCCAGCGGCCAGCTGGTCGAGCGCTCCCAAAATCCTGGCCTTCTCGGTCGCCACGGTGGGCTCCAGCACCACCCCGGCCGAGCCGGCATAGACCACGATGGAAACCGTATCATTGGCCGAGAGCTGATCGACCAGCAGCGCAAAGGCGCGCTTGAGCAGCGGCAGCTTGTCCGGCTCGTCCATCGAGCCCGACGTGTCGATCAGGAACACCAGGTTGCTCGGCTTGTCCTCGCCGGCATCGGGCACATAGCCCTTGATGCCGATATGGAGCAGCTGCGTTTTGGGGTTCCACGGCGTCGGATAGACCGCCATGCTCGGCTTGAACGGCACGGCGGCGCTGTCGGCAGCCGGATAGGCATAGGGGAAATAGTTGATCAGTTCCTCGATGCGCACCGCGTCGGGTTCGGGCACATAGCCGTCCTCCAGCTGGCGCCGCACATAGGAATAGCTGGCCGTGTCGACATCGATGGAGAAGGTCGAAACCGGCTCGTCCGCGACCGCCTTGAGCCGCTGCTCGTCAAAGCTGGTGAATTCATCGCCCGTTGGTTCGGTAGGCAAGGCCAAGATCGATGGCATTGGCGCCGGCGCCGCCACATAGGCTTCGCTCTCGGCCATCACTGCCCCAGCGGGTGCCATGCTCTGTACCTGCTGCGGAGCAACGACGCCGCCCACGACAGGCGCCTCCTGCCGGGCAACTTCGGCATCCATCAGGCCATCATCGAGATCGGGCGCCATTTCCTCCTTCGGCAGCGGTTCGGGAGCCGCGACAACCTGGTCGCGACCGGCCTCCGTTTCCGTGGTGGTCGTCGTCGCGGGGCCCGCTACCGTGTTGGCGACGGCATCAGCCGATTTGTCGGCCGGCTCTTCGGTCAGTGTAATGTCGACGGGCTGGTCGACCGGCGGCGGCTCGACGATGACCTCTTGCGTCACCGGCACATCGGCCGGGGTCATCGAGGTGGTCGAATAGAGCTGGTAGCCGAGCGGCAGGACCAGCAGGGCAATGGCGGCAGTGCCGATGGGGAGACGCATGTCCATGATCGATTTCCCTTTCCAGGAAGTGATGATGGACGTGAGACGCTGGCCCCAGGCGGTTCCTTGGGTGGTGGGTGAAGATTTTTTCTGCGCCGCTTCGAACGCCGCCATGCCCGCGGCCAGCGCGCGCTTTTTCGCTTCCGCGCGCGGGTCCGGCGCCCTGGCGCCTTTCAGCTGTTCGAATGGCTCTTGCATGTCGTCATTGCTCATAGCAGCCCCCTTAGGGTCTTGCGTGCCTCATGCACATGAAAGGAGACCGTGGCCTCCTTGATGCCCATGATCTCGGCCGCCGCCGCGTGGCTCAGTTCCTCCGCATAGACCAGCAGCACCGCGTCACGCTGCTTTTCCGGCAGCTTGCGCACCGCCGCCCACAGCTGGCGATTGGTTGCCGCCTCTTCCTGCTCCGCCGGCTGGTCATCCGGCGTCACCTCGGCATAGGCATCGGCATATTTACCGCGCCGTTTGCCGGCCCGCTGCATGTCGCGCACCGCGTTGAGCGTGATGCGATAGACCCAGCTCGAAAAGGCCGAGCGTCCGTCAAAGCCCGCTATGGCCTGGCCCAGCTTCACACAGACGTCCTGGGCAATGTCCTCGGCATCGGCCCGGTTGCCGCACCATTTCCACGCCGTGCGATGGATCAGGTCATAGTGATCCTCGACCAACTCGCCAAAGGCCTCGGCATCGCCATTCTGCGCGCGCACCACCAGCGCCCGCGTTACCGCTTGCGTGGGATTGATCGGTACTGCGGCAGTCAGTCCCATCACCGGAGCGTGCACCCGTGCCTACCTTTGGTGGCATTGTAGTGGTAAGACGCCGCAGCTTTCCCACTCCTTGGGTGGTTTGCGCAGATTTATTTGAAGGCAGGTCCGATGGCCGAAGAACCCAAGCTGAGCCCCTTCGCCCTGACCCAGGGGCGCATCGTCCTGCTCATTCTGGGCGCGCTGCTGCTGGTGATCGCGATTTCGACATCCCTAGGCGGCATCAACGCCTACCAGCAGTTGCGCGAAGCCAACGCAGCCGCGACAAGCGCGGCGCCGGTAGAGGCGGCTGAATAGAACGTCGGTTCCATCGTCATCACCCGGCTTGTCCGGGTGATCCATGCTGCCGCACATGCCTAGAGATGGATTGCCCGGCCAAGCCGGGCAATGACGGCGGAAGGGCCGGTGGCAGATCAGGCCGCAAACACCTGCGGCACCGCCTCGGCAATGAACCCGCCGCCCCAGACTTCCGACGTTGCCGTATCATCGGCATAGAATACGCAGGCCTGCCCCGGCGAAATCCCATACTCGCCCGAAACCAGCGTCACGAACACCTCGCCGTCCCGGCTCTGGATCACTGCCGGCTGCGGCCCGCGCGTCGAGCGCACCTTGACCTCGACCGGCGCGCCATTGCCGGCCGACAGCTCGGCCAGTGGCTTCGCCCCGAGCCAGTTCACATCGCGCAGCCGCACCGTATGCGTCTTGAGCGCCTCGCGCGGCCCGACGATGACGCGCCCCGTCTTGTGCTCGAGCTTGATCACATAGAGCGGTTCCGCCGCCGCCACGCCCAGCCCCTTGCGCTGGCCGATCGTGTAGTTGACGATCCCCTCATGCGTGCCCAGCACGCGGCCGTCGAGATGCACGATCTCGCCCGTCGCTACGGCCTCCGGGTGCATCTTGCGGATGATGTCGGCATATTTCCCCTGCGGCACGAAGCAGATGTCCTGGCTGTCATGCTTGTCGGCAATTTCGAGACCCATCTCCCGCGCCATCTCGCGCACCTCGGCCTTGCCCATGCCGCCCAGCGGGAAGCGCAGGAAATCAAGCTGGGCCTGCGTGGTCGCAAACAGGAAATAGGTCTGGTCGCGCTCCGCATCGACAGGGCGGAACAGCTGCCGCCGCCCATCCTCGCCCAGCCGCGACTGCACGTAATGCCCCGTCGCCAGCACATCGGCACCCAGGTCGCGCGCCACCTCCATCAGGTCGACAAACTTCACCGACTGGTTGCAGGCAATGCAGGGCACCGGCGTCTCGCCCTGCTGATAGGCATTGGCGAAAGGCGCGATCACCGACCGCTTGAAGCGCTCTTCATAGTCGAGCACGTAATGCGGAATGCCCAGGGTCGCAGCGACGCGGCGCGCATCATGGATATCCTGCCCGGCACAGCACGCCCCCTTGCGATGGGTGGCTTCGCCATGATCGTAGAGCTGGAGGGTAACGCCGACGACGTCATAGCCCTGGCGGGCGAGGAGGCCGGCGACAACAGAGGAATCCACGCCCCCCGACATCGCGACAACAACGCGCGTGTCTTCGGGACGCTTGGCAATATCAAGCGAGTTCAGCATTTTCCTGTATCCGGTTGGGTTCAAGGGCCAGCGGACGAATTTGAGTGCGGCTGAATACGCCTTTCGCGCCGATCCCGCAACCGTCCGGGCTGCCCTTCGAAGCCACCTCACCCCCCGATCGACGCGATGGCGATGGAGTTCACTCGGCAAGAACTGCCGCCCGTTGCAGTACTTCTTGCCGCAACCAGACCGCCGCGCATTGCCTCCGTCAGACCAAGTCATTGGGGCAAAATGATTTTCCCACTTGGCATCCGCCTTGCATTGTCCCTGTCGGATTAGTCTCATTTGTTCGCGGGGCCGCTTTCGTGGCATCACACCTGACCGTTACGACCACCACTGCAGGCGTCAGCACCAGCAAGAGCCTCAACGCCGCTGCCGAGCCCACCGAGGGCGCTGTCGATGTCTTCGCCGCCTTGCTCGGCACCGCGACGCCGCAGGCAAACCCGGAAACCGCCAAGACCTCGGCGTCCAGCATGGATATCAACCTCGGCAACCTGGTGAACATGTCCCTGGGCTTCGGCGAGGGCGAGGCCGGGGAGAACGAAGACCCCGAAGCCGTCGCCGCGGTAATCGATGCGGTCGTGCCGATCCAGGATACGACCGAGGCCGTGCCGGTTCTGGCCGATATCGTCAGCACGCTGGCCGACCTCAAGGCCAGGCTCGATGCCGGCGAACCGCTCGATCCCGAAGCCCTCCGCCAGCTCGAGGCCGCCCTGACCGAACTGGCCGCCGCGCTCGATATCGAGCTCGACGCCCTGCCCTCGCTTGATGACCTGACGGCGCTGCTCACCCAGGTCCAGCCCGACGATACAAGCTTTGCTGCCCGGCTGACCGCGGCCTTCGGCCCGGTTGCCGAGACCCTGTTCAGCGGCTCGGCCGCCGAAGATGCCGATGCCGATGCCGAACTCTCCGCCCTGATGAAGTCGGTCGGCGACAAGCTCGCCGCCCTGCTCACCGCCCTCAACAATGGCGAGCTCGACGCCGAACAGCTGGCCCGCCTCGAACTCGGCGCCGAGGCCGATGCCGATATCGAGGCCGCTTTGGCCAAGCTGGCCAAGTCCGTTCCCACCCTCGATACCAGCGCCGCCGCGCCTGCGCTGGCGACACCCGAACTCAAGCTCACCGAACCCACCCTGACCGGCAAGACCACCGTCCCCGCCGAGACTGCCGCGCCGGTCACAGAGACACCCGAGAAAACCACCGAGACGGCCGAAGCCGCCCCGCCGGTCCAGGCCTCGGCCGATGGCGACGACCGGGACCGCGAAGCCGGCGAGCAGGACCGCAAGCCCGCCGACCCTCGCTCGCCCGTCGCCACCGCCGCGATCGACAAGCAGCCCGAGCCGCAGAATACCGGCCTGCCCCAGCAGGCTTCCGCCCGCGCCGAGATGGTGGCGGCGCCGCGCGTCGTGCAGGCCGGCTATCAAACCAGCCAGCAGCAGCTCAACCTGCCCCAGCTCGCCTTCGAGCTGGTCCGCCAGGTCAATGAGGGCAATAGCCGCTTCCAGATACGCCTCGACCCGCCCGAACTGGGCCGCATCGACGTCCGGCTCGACATCGACAAGTCCGGTCAGGTCAATGCCCGGCTGATCGTGGAAAAGTCCGAAACGCTCGACCTGATGCAGCGCGACCAGCGTGCACTGGAACGCGCCTTGCAGCAGGCGGGCCTCGATGGCGCCAAGACCAATCTCGAATTCTCGCTAAAGCAGAACCCGTTCGGCGCCGGCCAGCAGGGCAATGACCGCGGCAATGGCCGCAATCCGATATTCGGCGACGAGGTCGCGGCCGATGCCGACGCGACCCCGCCGCCCACAGTCAATCTCTACCGCGGCAGCCTGACTGCCAGCGGCGTCAACATCATCGCGTAAGGAGTAGGTGCCGTGGCAGTCGATAGCGTTTCAGGCAGTTCCAACACCAGCAAGTTGGCGGGGTCGCGCGCGACCATCGCGGACAATTTCGACACCTTCCTCAACATCCTGACCACCCAGCTCAAGAACCAGAATCCGCTCGATCCGCTCGATACCAACCAGTTCACCCAGCAGCTGGTGCAGTTCACCGGCGTCGAGCAGCAGCTCAAGACCAACGAATTCCTCGAGACCCTGATGCTCTCGAGCCAGAACACCGCCAAGTCCGATGCCGTGTCCTATATCGGCAAGGAAGTCACCTCCTCGGGCAAGACGGGCGAACTGACCGACAGCAAGGCCGTGTTCTGGGCCTACAGCGCCGACGCTGCCGCCGCCAACGCCACCGTGACCATCAAGGACAAGAATGGTCAGGTGGTCTATACCGAAACCGGCCCGCTAAAGGCAGGTCCGGGCACCTTCCGCTGGGATGGCATGGGAAGCGACGGCAATCAGAAGCCCAATGGCGTCTATACCGTCGAGATCAAGGGCAAGGACAGCAACGGCAAGGATGTCAGGATCAGCACCGCCTCGATCGGCGTGGTCACCGCCGTGGACTTTACCGGCGACGTGCCCGTGCTGACCGTCGGCGGGCGCCAGGTCGCCATCACCGACGTGACCGACGTGCGCATTCCCGACGTCACGGCGCCGCAAGACGACGCATAAGCCACGCTGCCTGGCTGGTTTGAGCGCTCCCGCCCCGCGGGAGCGTTCGTCTTTGTGCCCCTCAGATCAATGCCTTGAAATCCAAGACCATTCTTAACCTGTTGTAAGTTTTCCCTTAGTCGAAATTTAAGGCCGTTGGCCTACTCTCTTCCTCATATGGTCAGGTTGAGTAGAGAGTAAAATGACCGTACAGATGCGTCCTCGCGTTAAGTACGTTATCGGTCCGGACGGAAGTCCGCTCACGATTGCAGACCTTCCCCCCGCCAATACGCGGAGGTGGGTCATCCGCCGCAAAGCCGAAGTCGTCGCAGCTGTGCGCGGCGGGCTGCTCAGCCTCGAAGAGGCCTGCGACCGCTATACATTGAGCGTCGATGAATTCCTCAACTGGCAGGCCGCCATCGACAAGCATGGCCTTGCCGGTCTGCGCACCACCTGGATCCAGCACTACCGGGAGGGGTGAGTGGCGACGGGCAACGCCCGTCAAATCGCTCCGGTGGAGCGATTTGAGCCACGAACGCCTTGAGCCTTGCAAGAGGCCGGCCTGCATTCCAGCACAATTCCAAAGCCCGCCGGGAACCCTCGGCGGGCTTTGTTTCGTCTTGGGCATGGATGGCGGAGGTGGGGTGGATTGCGGACTGGCGGCTTCTGGACTTGAAGGGGTGGTTAGCGGACATTCCCCAAGGGGATCGCCAGCCAGTCGATGGTAGTTCGATCATACCGGATGCACAGAAGTTAACAGGACTCAGCGCGTCGATGGCAGAGAAGACGATAATTCATACGTTTCCCAACGGCGCTCGAATTGTACTCGAGTCGACCGAGGGTGCCGCTGCTTACCTGTTTCAGAACCTGTACTGCATTCACGTCGATGGCTCGAAGATTTGGGAGGCGCAATTACCGGGTTTTCCCGATGCCTTTTCGGCCGCACGGATGGACCAAAATGTGCTCTACGCCAACACCATGAGCGGCTACCTTTTGCACCTGAACCCCAATACGGGCCAAGAGACCAATCGCTAGTTTACAAAGTAGGATCGACTTGACCTCATCAATTCTACCGGCCGGACTGGGGTCGGTGGCAGACCGGCCCCTTTCCGACGAACCGGGCGGTTCGGATGCGACAAGATCATTCTGGATGCCAATGCAGGCTCACTCCGCGGGCCACGAGAAATCCCTGCATCCCAAAACTCGGTCTGAATTCAAATTCCAGATCACCGTGTGCGAAGGCGTTGACGTTGCCCCCAACTTCTATCCAGCCTGAAGGAGACTCGGGCGGTTGGTTTGGCCGATTTGGCCGGGGTGAGCGACGGGGGCTGGCGCGGAGCTGGTCATTGAGCGGAGCGGCAGATCATCCCGTCGCGGGTTG
>NZ_JACZKG010000022.1 GCF_014860165.1 Devosia sp. | reverse complement strand
CATGACCACGGTCTGGGGGCGGAAGCGCTCGATGATCGATCGGACATGCGGGCGGATGCCCGGCGAGGTGATGAGCACGGGCAGTTCGCCCTGGTGGGCGGCGCGTTCATAGGCGCTCTGGATGGCGCCGATGAACTGCTGCAGGCGACTGGGCGCCATGGCCAGGTGGCGGTTTTCGCCATCGCCGACCATGGCCTCGGCGAAATCGCGTTCCCATTGTGGGCCCAGGGTCAGCAGCGGCAGGTTGCCATCGGGGCCGAGATTGGCGGCGCAGAGCTGGCGGGCGAGGCGGCTGCGGACATGCTCGGCAATGGTCTGCACCGAGCGGCCGGGGCCGGCGATTTCGGCAATGCCTTCGAGAATGGTCGAGAGATCGCGGATGGAGATACGCTCGTTGAGCAAGGCCTGCAGTACACGCTGCACGCCCGAGACCGAGATCAGGCCGGGGACGATATCCTCGACCAGTTTCTGCTGGTCCTTGGGCAGGCCGGAGAGCAGGGACTGCACGTTGGCGTAGCTCAGGAGGTCTGCGACATTGGCCTTGAGCACTTCGGTCAGATGCGTCGAGATGACGGTTGAAGGATCGATGATGGAGAGGCCGCGCAGTTCGGCTTCGTCGCGCAGAGCCGGTTCGATCCAGGTGGCAGGCAGGCCGAAAGTGGGTTCGGTGGTGTGGGTGCCCGGCAGATCGATCTGGTTGCCATAGGGGTCCATGACCATGAGCTGGTTGGCGTGAATCTCGCCGGTGCCGGCTTCCACCTCCTTGATGCGGACCTTGTAGACATCAGGCTCGAGCTGCATGTTGTCGAGGATGCGCACCGGCGGCATGACGAAGCCGAGCTCGATGGCGAGCTGGCGGCGCAAAGCCTTGATCTGCTCGGTCAGGCGATCGGAGCCGTTCTCGTCTTCCTTGACCAGGCTCAGCAGGCCATAGCCGAGTTCGAGTTTGAGCTCGTCGATCTTGAGGCTGTCGGCGATCGGGGCTTCGGTGTTTGCCGCGCCGCCGCCGCCGGGCTGGCCAGGCGGGGTATCGAGCGCTGCCCGGGTTGCGGTCTCGGCATCCTTGACGTCCTTGGTGCCGGCCGCGCGCCAGGCGACATAGCCGACGCCGCCGGCCAGGGCCAGGAAGGGCAGGACCGGCATGCCGGGCAGGAGAGCCAGCAGCGCCATGACGGCCGAGGACATGCCGAGCGCACGCGGATAGCCGGTGAACTGGGCCGACAGGGCCTTGTCGGCCGAACCGGTGACGCCGGACTTGGAAACGAGGATACCGGCGGCGGTGGAGACGATGAGCGCGGGGATCTGGGAGACGAGGCCGTCGCCGATGGTCAACAGGGAATAGACGTTGCCGGCCTCCTGGAAGCTCAGGCCCTCCTGCATCATGCCGATCAGGATGCCGGCGCTGACATTGATGAAGGTGATGATGAGGCCAGCAATGGCGTCGCCGCGCACGAATTTGGACGCACCGTCCATGTTACCGAAGAAGGCGCTTTCGCCTTCGAGTTCGGCACGGCGGCGCTTGGCGGTGTCTTCGTCGATCAGGCCGGCGCTGAGATCGGCGTCGATGGCCATCTGCTTGCCGGGCATGGCGTCGAGGCTGAAGCGGGCGGCGACTTCGGCGATGCGGCCGGAACCCTTGGTGATGACGATGAAGTTGACGATGACCAGGATGATGAAGACGACGATACCGATGACGAAATTGCCGCGCGTGACGAAATTGCCGAAGGCCTCGATGACATGGCCGGCGGCGCTGGTGCCGGTGTGACCTTCGCTCAGGATCAGGCGCGTGGTGGCCAGGTTAAGGCCCAGCCGCAACATGGTTGCGATCAGCAGGACGGTCGGGAAGGACGAGAATTCGAGCGGCTTCTGGATGAACAAAGCCGTCATCAGGATCATCACCGAGAAGACGATCGAGATGGCCAGGAGCAGGTCGACCAGCAAAGCCGGCATCGGCACGATGAGGATGACGATCAGCCCCATCACGCCTGCGGCCAGGGCAATGTCGCCCGAGCGCAGGAGATCGATCACCGATGTGGGGGTCGGGATCTTGAAGGCAGGGCGGGCGCCGCTGGTGGGCAGGTCGACCATCTAAGTCCTATGCCACGGAGCGGCGTTCGCCGGGTTCGGGCACATGCGTGCCCTCGTCGGCATATTGGTTGAGCTTGTTGCGCAGGGTGCGGATCGAAATTCCCAGGATGTTGGCCGCGTGGGTGCGGTTGCCCAGGGTGTGATCGAGCGTATCGAGGATGAGGTCGCGCTCGACATCGGCCACGGTGCGGCCGACCAGGGCCGCCGACATGGTCTGGGCGGTCTGGGCGAGCTGGGCCGAGAGCGAGCTGGTCGCGGCGGCCTCGGCGAGCCCCATGCCGTCGGGCAGCACGATGGCGTCAGGACCGATGATGTCGCCTGACGACAGCAGCACGGCGCGATGGAGGGTGTTTTCCAGCTCGCGCACATTGCCGGGCCAGGGCGCCTTGAGCAGGGCGGCGCGGGCCTCGGGCGAGAGCTCGCGCGGGGGCAGGCCGTTGGCCTTGGCGTATTTGGCGACAAAGTGCTCGGACAGGGCTGCGATATCGCCCGGGCGATCGCGCAGGGCGGGGAGCTTGAGATTGACCACGTTGAGGCGGAACAGCAGGTCCTCGCGGAAGCTGCCTTCGCGGACGGCGTCGGCGAGGTTGCGGTTGGAGGTGGCAAGGATGCGGATATCCACCGGCACCGGCTTGCCGCCGCCGACGCGGTCGATGACACGCTCCTGAATGGCGCGCAGGAGCTTGGACTGCAGGCGCACGTCCATCTCGCTGATTTCGTCGAGCAGCAGGGTGCCGCCCGAGGCTTCCTCGAACTTGCCGATGCGGCGGGCGATGGCGCCGGTAAAGGCACCCTTTTCGTGGCCGAACAGCTCGGATTCGAGCAGGGCCTCGGGGATGGCGGCGCAGTTGACCGAGATGAAGGGCTTGTTGGCCCGCTTGCTGCGCGAATGCACGTATTTGGCGATGACTTCCTTGCCGGTGCCGCTTTCGCCGGTGATGAGGATCGAGGCGTCCGAGCCCGCGATCTGGTCGGCCATCTTGACCACGCGCTCCATCGCCGGGTCGCGGAACAGGAATTCGGAACTGTCGCGGGCCACGGCCGCGATGACGGCGGCGATCAGCTCAGCGTCGGGGGGCAGCGGGATATATTCCTTGGCGCCGGCGCGGATGGCGTTGACTGCGGCAGCGGCATTGGCCTCGACGCCGCAGGCAACGACCGGAATGGCGATGCGCTCGGCTTCGAGCCCGGCAATGAGGCCGGCAATATCCATCACGACATCGACCAGCAACAGGTCGGCGCCGCGGCCAGCACGCAAGGCGGCCAGGGCGATTTCCACCGACGGGGCATGCGCCACCTTGGCGCCGCCGTTCATGGCCATCTTGGTCGCTTCGCTGAGCTGGCCCTCGAGGGCTCCGATGATGAGCAGACGCATCCTGGCCTCCCTTACTGTGGTTTGATGATTTCGGTCATGGTGACGCCGAGCTTGTTTTCCACCAGCACGATTTCACCACGGGCGACGAGCCGATCGTTGACGAAGATCTCGACGGCCTCGCCAACCTGGCGGTCGAGTTCGATGACGGTGCCGGTATCGAGGCGCAGCAGTTCGCTGACGGCCATCTTGGTGCGGCCGAGCACGACCGAGATGCGGACGGGAACGTCGAACACCGCCTCGAGGTCGGCCGCGGTACGTTCGACATGGGCCTGGGGGCCGTCGGCACGGTCGGGGGCCAGCATCTCCTCAAAGGAAATACCGTCCTGCATGGTGATATCGTCGTCGCCGGGTGGGGAAGCGCTCATTGGTCGCTCTCCTGCTGCTTGGCCTGTCCGCCGCGGGCGGCGAGATAGGCAGAAATCTTGAGGTCGATGTCCTTGGCGACGGCGCCGATGTCGCGCACCAGCCCGCCATCGACCCATTCGAGCCGGCCATCGCCGAGCCGCAGGTCGGGATCGCCCATCACCACCAGGCGCCCGGCAAAACCGGAGGTCTGCATATGGGCGGTGGCGACGTCGCGGATGCCGTCGGCAATGGCGGGATGGCAGCGGACCACCAGGTGCGGCACGCCGCCCAGGCTCTGCATGCATTCACCGATCAGTGCGTCGAGTTCGACCGTGGGGTAGCGGGCGAGCAGGTGCAGCGCCAGCTTGCGGCCGATGCTGGCGGCCAGCTCGACCGCCTCGCGCCGGGCCTGGGCGGTGGCGTCATCGAG
>NZ_JACZKG010000002.1 GCF_014860165.1 Devosia sp. | reverse complement strand
CGGCAACCGGGACCCCGGCCTCCTGCTCCTTCAAGATCGCAATGATCTGCTCTTCGGTGAACCTGCTTCGCTTCATCTCTGGTCCTTCTGATGGGGCCAGAGCCTACTTCAAACTGGATTAGGCGCAGGGGGCAACGTCAGTGGCTCCATATCGATCAGGTGTCGTTTGCGACAAAGGGGTGCGGGTAACGGATGAGCAGCACATCCTGGGTGTGTTGAACGGACGAATTGAGAACGCTGCAAGATCCGTGGCCACTCTCGACATCCCGAAGAACGTTTTAGCATCATGGGCATCGCAACAGGCCATTTTGCACAGCGCAACAAAGGCGGAAAAGGAGGACAAAGGCGATGTGGCTGAGATAGTCCTAAAGTACGGCGGTGATACCTTTGACCTCCCAATTGTCAATTGGAGAAGAAGGTGGTTCTCGGCGAAGCAGTTCTATGACGAAATTTCGAAATCTAAGGGACCTCTTGTCCTCTTTGACGGTAACATCTACTTCGATGATGAAGAGGACGACATGTCGCGGGCCGTTTTCGAGACATACTTTGAATTCGACAGATCGATAATTCGCACACCCGACGTGGGCGCTGGGTACAACAAGACTAGTCACTGCGCCTATCTGGCGATGGCAGTTGCGAAGAGAGCTTGGCCAACGTGCAGAATCGCCAGTGATCAGCGGAGAGTTGGCACAGCGGATGGCGTAGCAGTTGAGCGGGTAGTTCGAGTTTTAAGTCGACACTAGCCGTAGGCGCGGGCTAGTTCACCTCACCCTCCAACGTATCCAGCTCCATCTCCCTCAGCCGCTTCACCTTGTTGCGCAACCTCGCCGCCCTCAGGCTCAGTCGTCACGTCTCATTTCATTTGAAGTCATGATGACGGTTGCTCAATTCGGCGGATGCGGAGAGGCCCCCTCCTAGCCTCCCCCTGAAGGGGAAGGTTGGGTGGGGCTTAGTTGACCTCGCCGGAGAGTGTGTCGAGCTCCATTTCGCGGAGGCGCTTGACTTCGTCCCGCAACCTTGCCGCCTTCTCAAACTCAAGGTTCGTCGCGGCTTCCCGCATCTGGGCTTCCATGTCCTTGATGACGGCCGCCAAATTCGCGCCGACCTGGACCTGTTCCTTGCCGTCCTTGCCTTTGCCAATACTGATCGTGACGTGGTCCTGTTCGTAGACGCTGTCGACGATGTCGTGGATGTTGGAGCGGACGGAGGCGGGGGTGATGCCGTTGGCTTCGTTGTAGGCCATCTGCTTTTCGCGGCGGCGGTTGGTTTCGGCGAGGGCGCGCTCCATGGAGCCGGTGATGCGGTCGGCATAGAGCACGACCTTGCCGTCGACGTTACGCGCAGCGCGGCCGATGGTCTGGATCAGCGAGGTTTCGCTGCGCAGGAAGCCTTCCTTGTCGGCGTCGAGAATGGCGACGAGGCCGCATTCGGGGATGTCGAGGCCTTCGCGCAGCAGGTTGATGCCGACGAGGACGTCGAAGGCGCCCAGGCGCAGGTCGCGGATGATTTCGATGCGCTCGATGGTGTCGACATCGGAGTGCATGTAGCGGACGCGGATGCCCTGTTCGTGCAGGTATTCGGTGAGGTCCTCGGCCATTTTCTTGGTGAGGACGGTGAGCAGGGTGCGGTAGCCGGCCTTGTTGGTCTGGCGGATTTCGTCGACCACGTCATCGACCTGGGCCTTGGCGGGACGGATTTCGACCGGGGGATCGATCAGCCCGGTGGGGCGGATGACCTGTTCGGCGAAGACGCCGCCGGTCTGGTCCATTTCCCAGGAGCCGGGGGTGGCGGACACGTAGACCGATTGCGGGCGCATGGCGTTCCACTCCTCGAAGCGGAGGGGACGGTTGTCCATGCAGGAGGGGAGGCGGAAGCCGTATTCGGCCAGGGTCGCCTTGCGGCGCAGGTCGCCGCGATACATGGCGCCGAGCTGGCCGATGGTGACGTGGCTTTCGTCGACGAAGACCAGGGCATTGTCGGGGAGATATTCGAACAGGGTCGGCGGCGGCTCGCCGGGGCGGCGGCCGGAGAAGTAGCGCGAATAGTTCTCGATGCCGGCGCAGGAGCCGGTGGCTTCCATCATTTCGAGATCGAACAGGGTGCGCTGTTCGAGGCGCTGGGCTTCGAGGAAGCGGCCGGCGCCGTTGAGTTCCTGGAGACGCGCGGCGAGTTCGCTGCGGATGGCCTTGATGGCCTGGTTCATGGTGGTGCGCGGCGTCACGTGGTGGGAATTGGCGAAGACGCGGATGAAGGTGAGGTCGGCGGATTTTTTGCCGGTAAGAGGGTCGAATTCGACGATGGATTCGATCTCGTTGCCGAACAGCGAGACGCGCCAGGCGGCGGCTTCATAGTGGGCGGGGAAGATCTCAACCGTATCGCCGCGCACGCGGAAGGTGCCGCGGACGAAGCCGGTGTCGCCGCGCTTGTATTGCAGGGCCACCAGCTTGGCGAGCAGCTCGCGCTGGTCGATTTTTTGGCCTTTTTGAACATCGATCGTCATCGCGGTGTAATCTTCCACCGAGCCGATGCCGTAGATGCAGGAGACGGAGGCGACGATGATGACGTCGTCGCGTTCGAGGATCGCCCGCGTCGCCGAGTGGCGCATGCGGTCGATCTGCTCGTTGATGGTGGATTCCTTCTCGATATAGGTGTCCGTCCGGGGCACGTAGGCCTCGGGCTGGTAGTAGTCGTAGTAGGAGACGAAGTATTCGACCGCATTGTCGGGGAAGAAGGACTTGAACTCGCCATAGAGCTGGGCGGCGAGGGTCTTGTTGGGGGCGAGGATCAGGGCCGGGCGGTTGGTGGCGGCGATGACCTGGGCGGCGGTGAAGGTCTTGCCCGAGCCCGTGACGCCGAGCAGGACCTGGTCGGTCTCGCCATTGTTGATGCCTTCGACCAATTCGGCGATGGCGGTGGGCTGGTCGCCGGCGGGCTTGTAGTCGGTCACCATGCGGAAGGGGCGGGCCGGCATGCGCTTTTCGAGCTGGTTCTGCGCCTTGTGCGGCACCCAGGGGGAGGAGCCTTCCACCTCCTTGCGGCCATGCAGGATGATCTGTTCGAGCGCCTTGACGGTGGCGGTGACGCCGACGGTCTGGGCGTTTTCCAGACTCTCGCCCTTGCGGGCCTTGCTCTTTTTCACCGCGGCGTCGAGCGCCTCGCGCAGGCGGGCCTGGCTTTCGGGATCGGCGGCGGCGGCGCGGCTGATCTCGCGGGCGGATGGCTTGTGGCCGAAGCCGGCCTGGGCCGGTTCGCCCATGCCGTCGAAGTCGATGCGGTCGACGGAGTTGATCTTGGTCTTGCTGGTCCTGGCCGACATGCCGGTGGCGGTGTCGTTGTTGGACTTGGTGGTGCGGCGCTTTTCGAGCGCGGTCTTCTTCTTTTCGGCCTGGGCCAGGGCCTTGCGGGCGTCCTCCTCGGCCTGGGCGGCGTCGGCGGCCAGCTTCTGGTCGGCGCGGTCGAGCGCGCGCTTGTTGCGCATCCGCTCGGCGTAGAGCGGCTTGGACGCGGCGATATCCTCGGCCTTCTCGATCTCGCCGAGGAAGTCGTCGATGGAAAAGTCGGCTTTGCCGGGACGTGCGGACTTGTCGGCCATGGATACACCTGGAGAGGGGGAGGCGACTCAGATGGGGAACGAGGCGCGGGAATGCAATGTTCCGCGGAGCATAACGAGTAACGAACGGAGAGGGAACGGGGGCTGCTGACAGGCGGAGTCAGGAGTGATGACGCCGCCGCTGCGAGGCGGAATTGCTGGCGGGACATTTACGGAGTATCAGGAGTTTATGGGTAACGTTCTCCATTATGTCGCTAAAGTTCTCCGGTTCCTCAGTTAATCTGTCCAAGATCGGCTTCCTTGTTGCCGATCCGAGCGAGTTATACCGGGAGTTGTTCCGGCGACTGCTGCACGGCTTTGGCGCCAAGACCGTCCATGAGGCGGCCGATATCGCGACGGCGCGGCGCATCATGAAGGATCGCCAGGTCGATTTCCTGATCTGCGCGGCGGACCTGCCCAGGGGGCATGATGGCGGCACGGGGGCCGATGGCATCGAGCTGGTGCGCGGCATCCGGCTGGACGCCCAGCACAAGCAGCGGACCATACCCATCATCATCACCATGGGCACGGCGCGGCGCATCAGCGTGGGCCAGGCGCGCGACAGCGGCGCCAATTTCGTGCTGTCCAAGCCGGTCTCGTCCACGGTGTTCTATGACCGCATCGTCTGGATCGCGCGCTCGCCGCGACCGTTCTGGGAGAATGACACCTATTTCGGCCCCGACCGGCGTTTCCGCGAGCCGGGCCAGAAGGGTGCGCCCAAGCGGCGTCGCGCCGACAAGGGTGCGTTGGAGGTCGTCGATGTCGGGTAAGCCGGTGGGCAGGCAGGTCGCGGTGGTGACGAAGTTCCAGACCGAGGCGGTCAAGCCGGGCGGGGTCGATCGACGGGCGGCCGGGCGGGCGGCCGAGCAGGCGGTGGCGGACATGCAGGTGCAGGTGCAGCAGCGGGTGCTTGATAGCCTCGAGCCGCTGGTGGCCCTGCTGCGGCAGTGGCAGAAGGAGGCGCCCGCGGCGGCCGTGCGGGGTGCCTGCGACTGGGCGGCGACGACGCGCGACCTGGCTGGACTGGCCGAAATGCACCTGCTGACCGAAGTGGCCATGCATAGCTATGATTGCCTGGATGCGGTGGCGGTGGACGGCGCCAGCATGGACGCCAACGAGGCGGCCTGCTTTGCCGATGCCCTGGTCTTCGCCCGCCAGGACGCCTGCCGCGGCAGCGACCTCACGCCCTATCTGCCGCTGCTGAAGGACCTGGAGACGCTGACCACGCTGGTGATCGGCCGGGGAGTTCAGGCGGGTTGAGGGGGCTGGGCGCGCCGGCCGTAGACTTATCCGACAGACCTGGGGTCTGAAGCCGAAAGGTCAACTCATGGCGCTCCTGAGTGTTTGCAACCGGCCCAGCTCTAGCGCGGCATCGATGGGCACCACGCCATGCCCTGTCAGCGCCCACCCCGTTGGGGCAGCAATGGGGCGGGTTGCGGACAGGCTGCTTTCAGATGCCGAGGTACGAAGCAGACATCCACGCACTCTCCATGAGAGCCTCGAGCCGCGTCTCCACGCTTAAGAGAAGGACTTTCTCTTCCTCGATCTGCGGTCCGTCAGCCATGCAGTCACGGCCAAACGGGTCAAGCGCAGCCTTCTACTTCACCAGACGAAGCGTGGAACCTCGGTTCCCTACGGGCACATCGATGCCATAGAACGCAGGCAGTTCTTCAGCGTCCATGTGCAAGATCGCGGCCAAGTCTCCCAGGGAGTATCCAAGGGCATCTATATGCATGCGAACGACGCTGGGAAGCACGGTCGGCTGCTCATGCGGGAAATCGAGTTCGGGCGGTTCGCGGGTCCGCATGTTGTTCATGCTGAACTGTTTCCAGATGTAGACCTTTTGATTGGGCGTCAGCAGACCGAGACGATCTGCGACGAACACCAGAGACGACATGGACATGCGCCATTCGGTCTTCAGCGCAGCGAGGCGCGGCAGGTCAACGCGCCCTCGGCCGAAGTATGGACGGATGTCGCGAGAGGGAGCGAGCAGATACGATGCGAACGCATTTGCCTCGGCCTCCATGTCGGGCGTTGGGAAACGGTGCATGACTATGTGGCCAAGCTCATGCGCCAGCGTAAAGCGCATGCGATCGGCAGGCTGAGAATCGTTGAGCACGATCAGCGGCGGCATGCCGGGAACACGAAACGTGACACCGCTGATGGAAGAGCCGTTCAACGACGAGTGGGCAACGACGATGCCCGCCTCTTCGATAATCTGCGTGAGGTTGCGCAATGGCCCCGATGGCACTTGCCAATGCGCGCGGACTAGACCAGCAATTCGCTCTGCGTCACCATACTCATCGAAGTCGAGTGTGGGCACCGTCCGCACGGCGTTCACCTGCGCGGCCTCGAGCAGCCGCTTGAGGTGATGGGTGCGGACGTTCAATTCCGCGATTACCGCATCCATCTCGCCGGCAGTGACTTCGGCCTTCTTGCGCCACATGGGATGGACGCTCACCGGCGCACCGTAGACCGCGATTCGCTGGTCGAAGAACGATGGCGGCATCTTGAAAGCCCGAGCAGCGGCTTCGATCGTTTGATCGGAAGCGTCCTTGATGCCGTTCTCAATACGCGAAAGGTCGCTCGCCGAGACGCCAAGAAGCGCCGCGGCCTCCTTCTGCTGATACCCACGGCGTTGCCGTGCCAGCCTGAGCATGTCTCCCCGTGTGCTCATCGTAATCCGCTACTTCTTCTCTTGGTCTGTTTTCTTGGGCGTGTCCCTCAGGGAGACCAGCGGCGCCCGCGCTGCCGGCTCGATAGGAATGATTGGCAGCGGCGTCGGTAGCAGCGCAGTATCAGCCTCGGCGCCAATCTCATAGCTCCAGATCTTGGCATTGATGTCGCGGGCGACGATCTTCACTTTGTCGAGCTTGGTGGCCAGCTTGTTCGGATACCAGAGTGCCTCGACCTTCCATATCTCCGGAAGGCCCATGAAGCACTCCCGCGGATCGATGAATTCATACTCGGCTTTGGTTTCGATGTTTCGCCCCAAGCCGTCTTTATTGCCACGCTTGAAGCGGACCAACACCCGGTCATCGAACAGGTACTTCACACTCTCGGCGCGATCAATGCGATGGACACCTGGCAGATCGTCCAGGACTACACCCACCTCTTGCACAATGAAGTCGTACATCATGGTGGACATCGTCCGTTGAAAGCGGTTCGTGGCCCGTTCCGGGGAAGCAATCCAGCGAGCGAAGGCGTTGAGATGCGCTTCCATAAGCTTGCCTTCGAACGGCTTCAGGATTTCTTTGACTTCGTCTTCGTCGGGGTAGAGGGCGATCATGAGGTGGAATCTCGGAGGTGGAGGAATGCTACATCTTGACCGAATCCGCTTCCTAAATCAAAGGCAAAAATTGCAGGATAGTTTCAAGGAGCGGTATTTGTCCGCCAATTGATGGTGGAATGCCCTCTCGCAAGTCTGCTTCCGAGGTGTCTTGCTATAGGGCAAATGACGGGAATGGGGTCGGAAGCGGTCATTCGCCCGCTGAAACCAGTTGCCTGGCCGGCTAAGTCCTGGCCGCCGAATCCGCCTTCCCCGGCCGTGTCGCGATCCAGATCGTGTGGCGTTCGCCCTTGCCGTTGCTGCGGGCGCGGACGGTGATTTCTTCGACGCTCATGCTGGCCTGCTTGAGGCGCTTGGTGAACCTGATGTCGGGCGCGGAGGACCAGACGGCCAGGTGCCCGCCCGGCGTCAGAGCGGCGCGGGCGGCGGCGAGGCCGGCGGCGTTGTAGAGCCGGTCATTGGCGGGGCGGAACAGGCCGTCGGGGCCGTTATCGACATCGAGCAGGATGGCGTCGAAGGGTTGGCCGCCGCTGATGGCGGTGGCGACATCGCCCTGGTGGATGCGCACCCTGATGTCATCGAGGCTGTTGCCGTGGAGCACGGCGAGCGGGCCGCGGGCCCAGGCGACGACCTCGGGCACCAGTTCGGCGACTGTTATTTCGCTATCGGCGGCGAAGCAGTCGAGGGCGGCGCGCAGGGTGAAGCCCATGCCAAGGCCGCCGATCAGGATGCGGGCTTTTGGCCGCGTGCCGATGCGTGCGGCGGAGAGGGTGGCCAGCTGGACTTCGGAATTGCTGAGGCGGCTGTTCATCAGGGTGATGACGCCGGACATGATGGAAAACTCGGTGCCGCGCTGCATCAGCGTCATGGCGCCGCCGCCGGGCATGGTGGTCTCGCCGAGCTTAATCCAGGGCAGCATGGGGAACTCCTGTGGCGAGCTGGCTTGCATAGGCCGCTATCGTGGCGCCGTCGCGCTGGGCGGGCGGCAGGGGGAAGGTCAGGTCCTGCGCGATGGCAGCGGGACGGCCGGCGAGGGTGATGACGCGGGTGGCGAGGCGGGCGACGTCCTGGGGGCCGTGCGAGGCGAAGATGACGGTGGCGCCCGACGTGGCGATGATGTCGGCGAGAAGCTGGTGCAGGTCGTCGACCAGGGCGGCATCGAGGGAGATAAAGGGCTCGTCGAGCAGGAGCAGGCGGGCATTGGTGGCGAAGGCGCGGGCCAGGGCGACGCGGCGCTGCATGCCGCCGGACAGCATGCGGGGCCAGGCAGTGGCTTGGGTGGCGAGGCCAACCCGGGCGAGGGCGGCATCGGCGGCTTCGGCCGAGATGGCGGGCGCGGCGGCGCGGATATTGTCGCGGGCGGTGCGCCAGGGCAGGAGGCGCGGGTCCTGGAAGACAAAGCCCGGTGGAGGCGCCTGGTGGGCCGGGATGCCGTCGATGGCGATGCTGCCGGCGAAGTCACGGTCGATGCCTGCGATGAGGCGCAGCAGGGTGGACTTGCCGATGCCCGAGGGGCCGAAGAGGGCGGTGACGCTGCCGGGGGCGATATCGAGGCGGAGATCGGCGAAAAGCGGCGGCGTGGGGCCGGGGAAGCGCTTTTCGGCGATCGACAGGGTCAGGCCGGGTCCGGGCGCCATTGCAGCACATTTCGTTCGAGGGGTCGCAGCAGGCCATATTCGACGGCGAGAACGACCAGGATGAAGGCGGTGGTATAAGCGAGGATGCCCGTGATGTCGAAGAACTGGAACTGGATGCTGACGCGGTAGCCGACGCCGCCATCGCTGCCCAGCACCTCGAAGACGAGGACGATCTTCCAGATCAGCGACAGGCCGGTGCGCGCCGCGGCGAGAATGAAGGGCATGAGCTGGGGCAGGGTGACGAGGCGCAGGCGGCGCAGCGGGGACAGGCGGAGGGCGGCGGCGAGTTCGTCATAGTCGGCGGCGAGGCTGCGGACGCCTTCGCGGATCGTGGTGATGACGAGGGGGACCTTGTTGATGACGACAGCGGCGACCAGCGCCAGCTCGGTCAGGCCCAGCCAGATATAGAAGACGATGGCGACGACGATGGCGGGCAGGTTGAGCCCGACCAGCAGCCAGCCGGAAAACAGCCGGTCCAGCCAGCGCTGGCGGCCGAGGACGATGCCCAGGGCGGTGCCCAGGACCATGGCGATGACGAAGGCGCTGCCGGCGCGCAGCATCGTCTTGCCGAGGTCTGGTAGCAGGGGGCCGTGGGCGGCGAGGGCCCAGAGTTCGACGGCGACGGCGAGCGGGGTCGGGAACAGGCGGTGGGCGAAGGCCATGGCCAGGGCCTGCCAGAGCAGCAGCAGCAGCGGCAGCGACAGATATTCGAGCGCCGCGTGATGGCGGCGGGGCTGCGACCGGTCGGGCGCTATTTGCGGTATCCTCCCCAGAAGGTGCCTGGCGCGAGCTGGTCCTGCTCGCCGACCAGGTCGCTGCCGCCATATTGCGCCAGCAGCGCGAAGGCCTGGGCCGCCGCGTCGGTGTCTGCGGGATCGTAACCGGGGACGATGCCGGCGCGATAGTCGTCGCGCAGCTGGGTGAAGAGGGCGGGGTCATCAGAGGCGCCCATCAGGTCGGTGAGGCTGTCCCAGGCGGCGTCGTCGGCCAGCAGCACGGCCTTGGCGTCGAAGGAGGCATCCAGAAACGCTGATATGGCGGCGGTTTTCGTCGTGGCGGTCTCGTCGGTGAAGGTCCAGCCGAGGAGGGGCGGCTGTTCGGGGACGCCCAGGGTGGCGAGCATGTCGGCGACCGAGAGCAGTTCGGTCATGCCGGCTGCCTTGGCGCGGGCATTCCACTGCCAGAAGTTGAGCGCGGCATCGACGCCGCCGGAAGCGAGGAGTTCGTTGACGAGCGGCGGGGCGCCGAAGCGGGCGCTGGCATCGGTGGCGAGCGTGCCTGACGTGGCCTGGTTGTAATAGGCCTGGAGGATGACCCAGCTCTTGTCGACGGGGCTGCCGGATACGGCGATGGTCCTGCCGGCGAGATCGGCGACATCGGCGATGGGGCTGCCGGATGGGACCATCAGCCCGCCAACGGCGAGGGAATGGGGCACCATGGTGACCATGTTGCCATCGCCGCGCTGGATGGAGACCCAGACGAAATCGGAGAGGATGACATCGACGGCGCCGGCGAGCAGGGCGATCTGCCCGGCGCGGCTATCGGCAAGCGGACGGATCTGCAGGTCGAGGCCGTGTTTCTCGTCGAGGCCGAGGCGCTTAATGGTCTGGATTTCCCATTGCACCGTGCCGCTTTCCTGGACGCCGATGGTCAGGG
>NZ_JACZKG010000021.1 GCF_014860165.1 Devosia sp. | reverse complement strand
TGGGGTTTTGGGCAGGTTCGGGCCAGGTACGCTGTGTCGCAAGCGCAGCTGCCGGGTTTCCCCTGCCTGGACCAGGCGACCCCGATCCACCCATCTCCCCGCCCGATGCTTCGTCGGCACCGCGTGAGCGGCGGGAATGGGTGGAGTATGGCATGGGGATCTGGCGCGGGGATAAGTCGCTCCGTATCTTAGCGCGGCAGCGCGGAGGGCGCGCGGGAATCGAGTTCGGGATAGCGCTCCTCGAAACGCAGGGCGGCGATGGCGAGTTCATCGACCACCAGCGCCAGGTCGATGGCCGAAAGCGGCGCCTGGGCGGGCAGGGACGGCAGGCGGCCGAAATCGCGCTCGCGGGAAAACACGGCATTGGCAGCCGCGATCACGGCATTGCAGCGCGCCACAGTGGCCGGGCCGACCGGCCCGGTGGCTTTGCCGCGGGTGACTTTCATCAGGGCCGCAAGTGGCTTGGCGAGGCGGCGATAGGCGCGGATGGTACGTTGGCTGGGCGATGTGGCCATGGTGGTTCCCCCTGATGAAAGACCCAGTGTAACCCCGGCCGGAACGGCGGGGACAAATCCATGCGCCTTCACAGCCGCGCGATCGGGCCCTCGGCGCGTTGCCCGGCGGCCCCAACTCGCCTATCTGGGCAGCATGGCGCGCGTGAAGAAGATCGATGACGGACCGGTCCTGACCCGGGAATGGCCGCTGCCGGCTGCCGCCACGCTGGGCTCGTCGGTGCGTGCCAGGGGCATCATGCTGGAAGTGCGGGCGCGCCTGCCGATGGCGCTGCGCAAGGCGATAGAGGTGCGGGCCGGGGTGCTTGTTCTCAGCATGCCCGAAAGCGCGGCGGCGGAATTTGCCGTTGCAGCCGGGATCGTGACCGGGGTGCTTGACGGCATCGAGAGCCTGCCGGTCATCCCGCGCGAGATCGAGGATATCCTCGATATCAAGACCTCCGAGCGGCATCGCTGGCTCAAGGACGGGCGACTGCCCAGCGCCGGAACCCGGACGGTGAAGCTGCGCGGGCGGGCAAGAAAGATCACCTTTCACGTCTTCGATCCGCGCCATGTGGAAGAGCTGCTCGACAGCGGCGTGATCGACGACTGGCGCGAGCAGGACGCCGAGACGGCGCGCGAGAACCGGCGCCGCGCGGCGTGGCAGCGCAAGCTGGTGCGAGCCGAGAAGGCCGGAACGGCAGCGCCCGAGGCGAGCGGCGAGCAGGTGCAACTGGTGGGCTGGGACGCGTTCGAGCGGCTGGGGCTGTTGCGGTAGGCTGCCGGCTGCTTAGAGCGCGCCTATTGATGCCGGCACACGGCTGGGAGCGACCCATGGGATCGGTTCGGTGGTTGGTACCGCTGCCGCTGGCGGCGGCTTTGGCGGCTGCGGCAAGCCGGCGCCGCCGGAGGACCGGGCGAGCCTGATCGGCAGACGTGTTGGGATGATATCCGGCTAGCAGCGGGTTTCATGTTGATAGCTGCCTCTCCATTTAAACGGTCTGTTTACGGAATCGGCCAAAGCTGCAACTGGGGTAGATATCGGCATCATTCGAGCTTCTCAGACTCGTGTGTACGTAGTATGTTCTGCGTGAACAAAGTGAGAACAAGATGATTTCCGGATCGAGCTATCAGGGGCAGAGGATAAGGGATCCCCTCCATGATCTTATCGAGTTCCGCGAAGCTGCCGATGAATTCGAACATATGCTCTGGAGGGTTGTTCAGACTGAGCCATTTCAGAGGCTTCGCCGCATAAAGCAGCTAGGCTTTTCGGAGTTCGTTTATCCTGGCGCAACGCATTCTCGCTTTGCTCATAGCTTGGGGGTCTTCCACACCGCTAGACGGCTAATGGAAGTCGTAAAGCGACATGTGCCACGTCCATCAGAAAGCAAAATTCAACGGGCGTTGGCAGCCGCGTTAGTGCATGACGTTGGCCACGGTGCATTTAGCCATGCTTTTGAGACGGTCGGAAAGCGTCTTAAACTTAAGATGGCGGATCATGAGCACGTCAGCAATGAGCTGATACGGAACAGCGAAATTTCCAAAGAATTGAATGAGCTAGGAAGCGGCTTCGCTACCGACGTGGCGGATATCATTCAAGGATCTGGCAAGAAGACCGTCTATAGAGCCGTAGTTTCCAGCCAATTCGATGCGGATAGGTTGGATTACATGCGTCGCGACCGTCTTATGACTGGCACTCAACATAGCGCCATCGATTTTGAATGGCTTATTGCCAATCTTGAGGTTGGTAAGGTCGCGGTTGGAATGGATGACGAAAAGCTAGGTGAGGTTGAGACCTTTGTCCTAGGGCCGAAGGCCTTCTTTGCCGCTGAGGCATTTGTTCTTGGACTTTTTCAGCTCTATCCGACGGTCTATCTTCATAAGACGACGAGAGGCGTTGAGAAGATATTTGTCGAGCTTCTCGCTCATGTTTTTGAACTCGGGCGCCAAGGGCATTGGCAGAAGACCGGTCTGCCGGAAAACCATCCTCTAATTCAATTCGCAAAAAACGCGGATGATCTATCTCGCGCCCTACTGCTGGACGATTCAGTGGTTTCTGGTGCGCTTCCAATGATGATGGATGCCGACGATCCTCTCATCGCGGACTTCTCTAGGCGGTTGCGCACTCGCGATCTTTATAAGTGCATGGACGTTCGTGCGGGTGTCACGCAGACAATTGATCCAGATGGCGTCGGCGACGACGAGAAGGTGAATGAGATCGATGCTGCCTGCGAGCGAATAAACCTGAAGCTCACTGACTGGTCGTCGGCAAGTGGATCGGTGCCGCGCGCACTTTTTGATAGTGCGGAGCGTTCCCCTTATAAGGAAATCGGGCAGACAAAAGGTCCCTTGGATCAGATCAATATCCGCACGGAAGGCGACAAACTTGTAGACCTTAAAAGCCGGTCGCAAGTTGTTGCCTCACTGAAAACGTTCAAACTTGCTAGAGCCTACGTGAGCCGGGAGGACCCGGAGGCAGTGGAAATGGTGGAGAAGTTAACTAAGGAATTAGGGAAATGAGTATGCAACAGAAAGCTCAAAGTGCCGCGCGCATAATTCAGGATGCGGGTGGTCGAGTTGTGGGGCGTACAAGGTTGCAGAAGATTGCATATCTTCTGCACGCTGCTGGATTAGAGGGAGAGTTTTCCTTCGTCTACAAGCATTACGGACCTTTTAGTGAGGACTTGGCCCAATATACGAGGATTGGTGAACTGCTGGGTCTCTTGTCCGCCACTGAGCAGCAGGCGCAGTGGGGAGGTTCGTATTCGACTTATACAGTTAATGAGCAGCACGTTGATCATGTTAACTCCGCTCGCAATCAGCTGGCGCATATAGCTGCGGAAGCAGATGCCGTTGAATTGGAATTAGCGGCTACCGCTGTCTTCCTGCAAAAGGAAGGTTATCCAGATCCGTGGGCGGAGACTGCTCGGAGGAAGCCTGAGAAAGCAGAGGGCGGACGTATAAAAAAAGCAAAAGTCTTGTACCGGCAATTGCAAGCCGTCCAAGTACCAACTGCTCTTCCTAATATCTGAAAAGAAGGCCCCGACTAGGGGCCCTCTCTATTGGGTATGAATTACGAGTTCCAGGTAATGGTGTTAAACCGCATCAATCCCATGGCTTCCGCGTAGTTGTCCTCCGGCTCCGCTGCGTCCTCCAAACGATTGGGATACTTTGAATACCGCTGGAGACTTATCATTCGTCGCTCTGCCATTGCCACGGATAGGCCAAATTGCTGGGCAAGAGCGTCAGCGTCGTAGATATCTAGATTTGAGGCTGACCTAAGCGGAATCGCGAAAGCCAAAGCAAAATCATCCGCCTCCTGTTCGTCAAATTCGATCGAACGACCGAACTGACGTTTGCCAGCTATTTTTCGGTTGCGAGCTGCGTGTCCCAAAACAGCATGCCCAATCTCGTGAAAGACCGTGAACCTGATCTCCGGATCAGCATGTTCGAGGCCCTCCCAAAGCGCGTCGGACAGCACAATTGTTCTGGTGGAATCGTCCCACATCGCCACCGCATCGGCGAGAACGTGGTCTTCGTCGCGCCGGTAGTCCGAGATGATCCCGGCGATCTTCATTCGGCGCAAAGTATCAAGCACATCAAGTAGCGTGTCGTCCGGAATGCCTAAATGTGCCCGAAGTCGCAGCACCAACTCTTCGATACTATTCAAGGTAGTTCTCCGTACTTGGTTTGTTCAATTCTTGATTTGGCTGCGGAGCGTATTCGCACCGCAGCCTTCGTTGCCGACTACTAGTCAGCTAGAACAACAACACACGCACGCAAGCCAGCTCCTCCTGCCAGTCCTCAGCTACACCCAGTCGTCGTCCCGCACGTATCGCACTTCAAACACGTGCCGTTCCGCACCATCGTGAAGTTATGGCACTCGGTGCACTGGTCGCCCGTATAGCCCTTCATCTGGGCCTCGGCCCGGAGCAGTCCCGCGTCCTTTGAGGGCGGCGGGCTGGGGATGGGGCTGAGTTCAGCCGGCGCGAAGGCGGCCGGGGCGATCTGGGTGTCCACCTTGAGGGCGGTGGCGGAGCGGAGCGCCGTCACGGTGGAGGTCTGCATCGCCTGGACCGGATTGTACTGCGTCTGGTCGCCCGAGACGATCATCAGGTTCTTGTTGGCAACACGGCCGCGGGTCATGCCGCGGGAGACAAAGCGCTCGGCGGGCACCGGGGCAGGGGCGGCGGCCGCAGCGCGCGGCGCACCCTTGTCCTCGGCTACGCCCTTGCCGAGCGAGGTGGGGCTGTCGGGATTGACATGGGCGAGGTCATCCCGGTCGAGATAGGAAACGGCCAGTTCGCGGAACACGTAATCGAGGATCGAGGTCGCGTTCTTGATGCGGTCATTGCCCATGACCATGCCGGCGGGCTCGAAGCGGGTGAAGGTGAAGGCCTCCACATATTCGTCCAGCGGCACGCCATATTGCAGGCCCAGCGAGATGGCGATGGCGAAGTTGTTCATCATGGCGCGGAAGGCGGCGCCTTCCTTGTGCATGTCGATGAAGATTTCGCCGAGACGGCCATCGTCATATTCGCCGGTGCGCAGATAGACCTTGTGGCCGCCGACGACGGCTTTCTGGGTATAGCCCTTGCGGCGATCGGGCATTTTCTCGCGGTCACGGACCTGCTCGATGATGCGCTCGACAATGCGTTCGGCCACGACAGGGACGCGCTGGGCAGCGGTCATCGCCGCCAGTTCCTCGGCGGCATCTTCCTCGTCATCTTCATCGGCGGCAGACAGCACCGAGGAATTGAGCGGCTGGCTCAGCTTGGAGCCATCGCGATAGAGCGCGTTGGCCTTGAGAGCCAGGCGCCAGCTCAGCATATAGGCTTCCTTGGCGTCTTCGACGGTCGCATCATTGGGCATGTTGATGGTTTTCGAGATCGCACCCGAGATGAAGGGCTGCGCGGCCGCCATCATCAGGATATGCGACTCGATCGAGAGCGAGCGCTTACCGATCTTGCCGCAGGGAGCGGCGCAATCGAACACCGGCAGATGCTCGGCCTTGAGATGTGGCGCGCCCTCGAGGGTCATGGCGCCGCAGACGTGGATATTGGCAGCCTCGATATCCTTCTTGCTGAAGCCCAGATGGGCCAGCAGGTCAAAGGAGAAATCGGCCAGGTTCTCGTCGGTAACGCCGAGCGACTTCAGGAAATCAACGCCCAGCGTCCACTGGTTGAAGATGAACTTGATGTCGAAGGCCGAGGCGGTCGCGGCATTGAGCGCGGCGATCTTCTCGTCGGTGAAGCCCTTGGACCGCAGGGTGGACGGATTGATGCCCGGAGCCTGGTTGAGATTGCCATGGCCGACGGCATAGGCCTCCATCTCGGCGATCTGGCTCTCCGAATAGCCCAGGGTGCGCAGGGCCGGGGGCACGGCGCGGTTGATGATCTTGAAGTAGCCGCCACCGGCGAGCTTCTTGAACTTGACCAGGGCGAAATCGGGCTCGATGCCGGTGGTGTCGCAATCCATCACCAGACCAATCGTGCCGGTCGGGGCGATCACCGAGACCTGGGCATTGCGGTAGCCATGCTTTTCGCCGAGGGCGAGGGCATTGTCCCAGGCGGCCTTGGCGCGCTCGGAGAGCTGGGCATCGATCAGCGATGCATGGTCGAGCGGCACCGGATTGATGGAGAGGCCTTCATAGCCCTCGGCATGGCCATGGGCGGCGTTGCGATGATTGCGGATGACGCGCAGCATATGCTTGGCATTGCGCTTGTAATCCTTGAACGGGCCCAGCTCCTTGGCCATTTCGGCCGAGGTGGCGTAGCTGACGCCGGTCATGATGGCGGTGACGGCGCCGGCAATGGCG
This sequence comes from Devosia sp., assembly GCF_014860165.1. GTDB lineage: Bacteria > Pseudomonadota > Alphaproteobacteria > Rhizobiales > Devosiaceae > Devosia. Next base: position 44,963 of record NZ_JACZKG010000021.1, on the reverse strand, counting down.
CGGCCTTCGGCGGAGTCATAGGGGATGCCTGAGGTCATCAGGAAGCCGCCGATATTGGCGTAGCCGATGCCGAGGGTCCGGTATTCAAACGAGCGCTCGGCAATCGCCTTGGACGGGAACTGCGCCATCATGACCGAGATTTCGAGCACGATGGTCCAGAGGCGGACGGTGTGCTCATAGGCTGATGTGTCGAACGAGCCATCGGCATTGCGATAGGGCAGCAGGTTCACCGAGGCCAGGTTGCAGGCGGTGTCGTCGAGGAACATGTATTCCGAGCAGGGATTCGATGCATTGATCGGACCGGCCTCGGGGGAGGTGTGCCACTCGTTGATGGTGGTGTGATACTGGATGCCGGGATCGGCCGAGGCCCAGGCGGCATAGCCCACCTGTTCCCACAGGTCACGTGCCTTGAGCGTCTTGGTGACCTTGCCCGACGAGCGGGCCTTGAGCTGCCAGTCGCCATCGCCTTCGACGGCGCGCAGGAAATCATCAGTCACACGGACGGAGTTATTCGAATTCTGGCCCGAGACCGTGAGATAGGCCTCGCTGTCCCAATCGGTGTCGTAGACCGGGAATTCGATATCCTTGTAGCCCTGCTTGGCGAACTGGATGACGCGGTAGATGTAGTTCTCCGGCACCAGCGCCTTCTTGGCGGCGCGGACTTCGCGCTTGAGGGCGGGGTTCATCGCCACGTCGAAGCAATCGTCGCCCGACCCTTCGCAGTTCACGGCGGCCTTCATGATCAGCTTGAGGTGCTTGGAGACGACCTTGGAGCCGGTCACGAGGGCGGCAACCTTCTGCTCCTCCTTGACCTTCCAGTTGATGTATTCTTCCACGTCCGGGTGATCGATATCGAGCACCACCATCTTGGCGGCGCGACGGGTGGTGCCGCCCGACTTGATGGCGCCGGCAGCGCGATCGCCGATCTTGAGGAAGCTCATCAGGCCGGATGACTTGCCGCCGCCCGAGAGCTTTTCGCCCGAGCCGCGCAGGGCCGAGAAATTGGTGCCGGTGCCCGAGCCATATTTGAACAGGCGCGCTTCGCGGACCCAGAGGTCCATGATGCCGTTTTCGTTCACCAGGTCGTCATTGACCGACTGGATGAAGCAGGCATGCGGCTGCGGATGCTCGTAGGAACTCTTGGACGAGACAAGCTTGTGGGTGAAGGGGTCGACATAGAAATGGCCCTGGCCGGGACCATCAATGCCATAGGCCCAGTGCAGGCCCGTGTTGAACCATTGCGGGCTGTTGGGGGCAACGCGCTGGGTGGCGAGCATATAGGCGAGTTCGTCGAAGAAGGTGCGGGCATCCTCTTCACTGTCGAAATAGCCGCCCTTCCAGCCCCAATAGGTCCAGGTGCCGGCCAGGCGGTCGAAGACCTGGCGCGAATCCATTTCCGAGCCATAGCGCTCGGCTTCCGGCAGCTTGGCGAGCGCAGCTTCGTCAGGGACGGAGCGCCACAGCCAGGACGGCACGGAATTTTCTTCGACCTTTTTGAGGACCTTGGCGACGCCGGCCTTGCGGAAATACTTCTGCGCGATGATGTCGGCAGCCACCTGGCTCCAGGTAGACGGAATGGCGATATTCTCGAGCTTGAAGACCACCGAACCGTCGGGGTTGCGGATCTCACTCGTGGCCGAGCGGAATTCGATGGACCCATAGCGATCCTGATCGGCAGACGTGAACCGGCGTTCGATGCGCATTCGTATTCCCCAATGTAACGAGCACGATTGTGCCCGCGAGCCGAAACCCGGCTTCTCATCCAAATCTGTGTTGACGCTTCACCAACCGAGCCCGGGAGGCGGGCTCGAGAAACTTGCCTGTCGCCCAGGTCCGGCGCCGGTCTTGTGCCAGCGCTCCACCCAGGGCTTGCCCGCTACAACTGATGTACCGGACCGTCGAAAACACTCTGCCGATTCAAACGAGGCGTCAACGCCAGAAATCACAAGGTCTAGTGTCCAAGGTGGTCGTCGCGACAACCACTAGTAGGCCTAATATGTGGATTACGGGGACAAACTGCAAGGAAAACGCGGTGTTGAGCGAGGAGATTTACCTGAGCTGAGACAATGGGTGAGGACCCAAAACGTGAGCAGAGAAAGCCTCGCTAAAGCCAAGCGAATCCTAGGGGATCGTGCTTTGCCGATGGCCCTTAATAGTGCGCTAACCATGCTGCCGATTGCCAGAATCGGCGGGTGACAAAGCTGTCAAGCGCAGAAATTTTGGCCCAATAGTGGCAATCGTGGTTTGACTACCAGTGGTGGTGCTCAGTCGATGGCGGCCATGCCGCGACGATGGCCCAGCACCACCCAGAGCGCCACAGGCACCATGGCCAGCCCGGCCCAGCCATAGGCAGGAAGAATGCCCAGCCAATCGGCCAGAAATCCAAACAGCAGGGTTGCGCCGATGCCGACGACATTCTCGGCGACGATCAGCGCCGAAGTCGTGGTGGCGCGGCTGCGCCCATCCATGAGGCGGTGAAAGCGCGCTTCGGCCAGCACGGCCACCGGAGCGATGGCGACATAGGCCAGCTCAAGCGCCAGCACATACCAGGGATTGTCCCCAAGTGAGGCCACGACGAGCAGGGCGCCACCCAAAAGGGGCAGGGCCCAGGCCAGCCAGCGACGGCCAGCAAGCCGGTGGGCAGCGACGCTGGCATAGGCGTAGACCAGTTCGACCCCGCCGGCCAGCACGCCCCAGAGCCAGATCGGCACCGCCACGGCGAGATAGTAGAGCTGGTCGAACTCCTCCAGCAATTCAAAGGCAATCAGCCCCACCGCCATGTAGACGGTGACGAACCGCAGATCGGCGTGACGGCGGAATTCACCAATGGCATCGGCGAAGTGCGAGAGATAGGTGATCGGTGCCTCGCCGGGCTCGGCGACCCGTGCCTGCCTGACATCGCGCAACCCCAAGGCCAGGACCGCGCCGATCAGCAGGGGCGGAATGGACCACCAGATCGCCCAATCCATATTATATTGGGCGACGAAGCCACCAACCAGCGCCCCGGCACCGATTCCCAGCCCCTCGGCGGCATTGTCGCGCCCCAGCACCTTGTCGAAATCTTCACTGCGGCCGGCCGCGGCCAGGCGCTCATAGAGTAAGGCCTCGCGGCTGCCCGATTGCAGCGCCTGTCCGGCGCTCCAGAACAGGAAGCCCAGGCCATAGAGCCAGAAATTGCCCTGGGCCACGCCCCAGCAGACGAAGGTGAGCGCCTTGAGCAGCGGCGCTGCTATCAGAAGGGTGCGGCGGTCGAAATGATCGGACAGGGCGCCCGAAGGCATTTCGAGGACAATGGCCGAAGCCGACCAGAAGGCGAGGAGCACGCCGATCTCCCCGACCGAAATGCCCTCCAGCGCGAACAGCGCCGTATAGATGGCGTAGGCCAGCATGAAGTCGAACAGGAAAACATAGGCGTAGTAGAGGCCGAGGAATCGCCGCAGGCTGCCCATCAGAACAGCTCGTCCAGCGTGCAGTAATATCGATAGCGCTCTTCGTCCCAGGCGGCTCCATAGGCGGCAAGGAAAGGGGCCACATGCTCCTGCCCGCAATTGTAGATGATGCTGCGACAGGCGAGGGCGAGATCCTGCCAGCGATCGGCGACGCCCAGCCGTCCGCAGTCGATGACGCCAGAGAAGGCGCCATGCAGCGCCATGATGTTGGGGAGGCTCGCATCGCCATGGGCGACGACGAGGTCCTCGCTGTCTGGCCGGTTTTCCAGCAGCCAATCCATTACCTGCTGCGCCGTCCATCCCTCGCGGGACGCATCGAAGTCGGTTTCATCGACGCGACCGGCGGCCACGTTGGCGCCACCGCTCGCCAGCTTGACATCGAGTTGATTCCCAAACGGGCAAGTGGCGGGATCGAGCGCATGCAGGGCGCGCAGACCCGTCGCCAGAGCGTTACGCAAGACTTCGGGTTGATTGACCAGGTGCGTCAGGTCGATGCCGGGCAGGGCGGTCATCAGCAGCCAGTCCTGCCCATCCGCTGTGAAGCTGTCGAGCAGTCGCGGCGCGGGAACCGGCGTGGTGCCCAGCCAGGACAGGCGTTCGGCCTCGCCGGGCAATTCGCTCAGCGCGTGCTGGGGCGCGGCCTTGAGGAACAGCGTTTCGCCGGCGTCCTCGATGCGCCAGACCGATGCGTCCGATTGGCCAATCGTCACCAGATGGCTCGGACGGCCGGCAAGCGCCGAAAGCCGGGCGGGAAAAACAGGGCTGCCAGCGAAACCGGTAGACATCGGACGATTCCTGTTTCAGAACGATAGGTGAATAACTCCGGTCGAGACGGTGGTCAATGAATTTCAGAATGATCGGTCTGTTATAGATGGCGCGGCCCAGAACCTATGAGCGCGGCGAGGTGCTGGACAAGGCGATGAGCCTGTTCTGGCGGCTTGGCTACGAGGGCGCTCATCTTGCCGCATTGGTAGAGCATACCGGCCTCAACCGCTTCAGCCTCTACAAGGAATTCGGCGGCAAGGCCGGGCTCTACGAGGCGGCTTTGGAGCGGTTCCTGGGCTACCTGCTGGGGCAGTATCGCGAGATACTCACCCGCCAGCCGCTGGGGCTGGAGAATATCGAGGCCGTGCTGCGCTCGCTGCAATATGGCAGCGAATACTATGGCTGCTTCATGATCAACACCCTGACCCAGCGCGACACGGTGCCTGAAGGCGCCTATGGCAAGGCGCTGGCAGCTGGCGAGGAAATCGAGGCGCTCTATGCCGGCAACCTGGCCAACGCACTGGCGCGCGGGCAAATCGCTGATGGCAGCAATGTCTCGGGCCTGGGCAAGATGCTGCAGACGCTGGACCAGGGACTGCACATCCAGGGCCTGGCCGGGGCGACCGATGCGCAGAAGGACCGGGTGATCTCGGCGGTGATGGCGGGGCTGAGGGTTTAGTCGGGGGCAGGTCCGGTTCCGACCCCATAGTGGCCGTTCGGCCGGCCGTAGCTGCTTCCTAGAAGCGGACATTGGAGGGGTCGGGCAAGACGGCACGCTTGCACGGGAAGCGGGCGCTATCCGGCGCTGTTACGGCATACTCTGGCGTAGCCGCTAGGCCTTGCCCAGATGCCTCGGCCAGAATTCCTGATGCACCTTGGCAGCCTCCTCTTCGAGGTCCGTCGGGCCAACCACGTCGACCGAGCGCGCACCCGTCTGCAGAACAGCCCGGGTCGGCACGTTCAAACCGATTCCAGCAATCTCGCCAAGCCGCTCTTCAGAGCAAGCGAACACCACACGCCCGATGCCTGACCAGTAAATTGCCCCTGAGCACATCGCGCACGGCTCAGTGCTGGAATACAGTGTGCAGTCGGCGAGAAATGCGGGGTCGTAATGCTGTGCGGCAAGTTTGACTAAGTTCATCTCGGCGTGGTTCGTCATGTCGTGGCCGCTGAAGACGCTGTTTTCAGCGCGCAAGATGACTTCGCCGTTCTTCACGAGCACGGAGCCAAACGGCTCGCCACCGTGCTGCAAGGCAGATTTCGAGAGGGCGATCGCCTCGCGTAAGAATGACGCGTGGTTGTCCATCGGATTTTCCCAGAGACCAGACTGGAAGAGCTTAACTGGAACCCTACAGATTTCCAAGGGACGGCGGTCATCCTTGCTGGAAGCTCGGCAACTTCGGGCCTCGTATCCGCCATTGCGGCACCTAGGACGACCTTTGTGAGAACCGACCGGAGACGTCAGTGTCCGTCAGGATAGGCAGGCGGACACTGACCGCTATTTCAGGGTTTATGATGATCACACGCGGCGTTGGGGTTGAACGGCATCAACTCGCCCATCGGGTTTTCCCGGAAAAGCCAGACATGCTGATCGTAGTGGGGCATGAAGCCGTGTGCCTCATCGCCCGGCGTCGATGCATCGTCGGCCATGTGATCCCACTTGCGGCCGTTGAGGACCAACTCCTCACTTTTCGCCGCGCCGTTCCAAGCGGCTTCGAACACCAGGTTCTCGACCGCCACCAGCTCAAGCGAGCCGTCCTCCTGGGGTTCGTAGATCAGTACCGACGGCTGCTTCCAGTCCGTATAGGTCGACTTGCCGTCAACGCGCGGCGCCGTTGCAGTAATCTCGAGCAGCATGGGGTTTATGTAGTGAAGGCCCATAGCGCCCAATTCGGGCGGCAGACCTTCCCCTTTCGCCGAGACGCAGTGATTTTCGGGTAAAATATATCCGTCGGCGAGCGCGACGGTCACATCCTTGTACTTCGCGACATCGCTGCGAAGCTGGTCCAGGTCGACATCCACAGCAAAGGCCGAGGTTGCAAATGTCGACGCTATAAGCGTGAGAGACACATACCCATTCATAGTCCCCTCCCATCAGACGCGAGCGTGGATGCCGCGTCGTGCAGGGGAAGTTTAGCACCGGGAGATATAAACGCGCGAGCCGAAGTTATGTTATTATCGTGCGCGGTCACGGGGCGGGGATGCCGTCATGAGACTTGTGTGTGCACTGCTGATCTGGCCGATCATGTCGTTTGCAGCGCATGCGGGAGACGATCAATCGGAAGCCTCACCGCCAGACTGGTCCACCGTTGGGGTCATTTTCTCCGAGCATTGCACGATGTGCCACGGGCCACAGGGCGCAGCTCGTGGTTTGCGGCTAGATAACTACGCCGATGCGGTTGCCGGCGGTGACAACGGTCCAGTTCTACTCGGTGGCAACGCTAAGAGCAGTGAGTTGATCCGGCGCCTGCAGGGCGTCAGCACACCGCGGATGCCGTTCCTCAGCTACCCCTTGTCGGACGAGACGATCGAACTCATCGCGCGCTGGATCGACGCTGGCATGCCCGATGCCAAATGAAGGTGATTCTCAGATAAGTCGGAACACCAATGACTGAGAGGAGATTTGCGAACATCGAATGCGGCCAATGACCGCTCTTGGCGCCAAGCGGTCGTTGTGCCCTCGACACCGGCCTGTCCGCAATCCACCCCTCAGCAGACACCATAGCGCCGCTGCTCCGCATCCGCCCCCCTAATGCCCATGCCGGTGATGCAAGTCGGGATAGTGCGGGTGCTTGTGGCGGAGCGGTTCGTGCCGGTGGGCATGGGAATGTGGCTCTGACACCGGTCCATCATGGGCATGCTGATGATGATCATCGTGGATATGCGCGTGATCGTGCTCAAGCGCTTCGTGATCGTGGACATGCTCATGCCGCTCCGAAAGGTGCAGCCACAGGCCCAGGCCCATCAACAGCCCGGCCACGACGAGCTGGACAGTCAGGTCGTCCCGGAACAGCAGCAGCGCCAGCACGGCCCCTATGAACGGGGCGAGGCTGAAATAGGCGCCCGTGCGGGCGGTGCCGAGGTGGCGCAGCCCCAGCATGAACAGGACAAGGCTTACGCCGATGCCGAGGAAGCCGACAACGGCGCCTCCCGCAATGATGGGGAGGCTCGGCAGTCGGGCGCCGAGCGCGAGGGCCATGGCAAAGTTGGTCGCGCCGGCCACCAGGCCCTTGATCATGGCAATCTGCACCGGGTCTGCCGACGAGAGCTTGCGCGTCAGGTTGTTGTCGATGCCCCAGCAGAGGCACGCGGCGGCAATGAACAGCCCGCCCGTATCCAGTTGCAGGCCCTGGCCGGTCCATGACAGCAGCACCGCTCCGGCCAGAATCGCGGCCGCGCCGAGCAGCAGGCGACGATCGACATTTTCCCGGAACACGATCCAGGCAATCGCCATGGTCGCCAGCCCCTCCAGATTGAGCAGCAGAGACCCCGAGGCGGCCGAAGTCTGGGACAGGCCAAGCATCAGGAAGAGCGGCCCCAGCATGCCGCCAAAGACGATCACGGCAGCCAGCCATGGCATATCGGGCCGCTGCAGGGGCGCTTCGACAATGGCTAGGCCCAATACCGGCCGCCCCCAATGGACGAGAGCCAGGCCCAGGCCGGCACCAAGATAGAGGATGCCGGCGAGCAGCCACGGATCGACGACGCCAAGCAATATCTTGGACAGGGGAGCCGATGCGCCAAACAGCACGGCCGCGCCAAGGGCGAGCGGAACGCCGGGCCAGAGGTGGGAATGGTTATGGTTCTCGATCATGCCCGGCAGGCTAGCATCAGGCAGCCTCGGGCGCACCCATAGGTGCCGCCGGTTTGCAGCCGACGATTTCCCGATCACACAACCGCACGAGGGCTAGGCTCCCACCGTGCACCATGATAAACCCGCCCCAACTCGCATTTTCGACGGCGGAATCGACAATTGGCCAAACCCGGTATCAAGAGCTTCCTCACTGAAATCTTCTCCTGGTGGAGCGGCAATACCTGGGGTACGCGGCTATGGATCCGGCGCTTCGGCAACTATGTCGGCAGCGACGAATTCGGCAACAAATACTACCAGGACCGCAAGGCCGATCGGCGCTATGTGACCTATGCCGGCCCGGCCGACGCCTCGGCGATTCCGCCCGGCTGGTATGGCTGTATGCACTATCGCACCGACGTGGTGCCGACCAAGAGCAACTATGTCCCCCATGCCTGGGAGAAGCCGCACCAGCCCAACCTGACGGGCACGGCAGCAGCCTATCGCCCCGATGGCAGCCTGCTCAACAAGGGCGAGCGTCCCCGCGTCACCGGCGACTACGACGCGTGGTCGCCTGAATAAGGGCGGCGCCTTGCGCCCGAGCGCCTCAAGTCTTCTGACTCTCGCGAAACGGCTGGTTCCGGCACTGGGGTTGGCATGCCTGTCCATGGCCATGCCAGCCATGGCGCAGCCGATCGCCAATCCGGTGGCGACCTTCGCCGGGCTCGACAAGATCACTGGCCGCATCACCCGCTTCGATGTCTATATCGACGAGACGGTGCTGTTCGGTGCGCTCGAGATCACCCCGCGTGCCTGCTACAACCGGCCGCCCACCGAGGCGCAGCGCGTCTCGGCCTTTCTCGAGGTCGACCAGCGCAGCCTGACCGGCGTTTCCAAGCGCATCTTCACCGGATGGATGTTTGCCGACAGCCCGGCGCTCAATGCCGTGGACCACGCGATCTACGATGTCTGGCTGATCGAGTGCAAAACCAGCACCGACGTGCCGCCGCCGGACCAGCGCTGAACACCAAAGCTCTCACCACCCACCAGCCGTCACCCTCGGGTCAAGCCCGAGGGTGACGTGCGGTGGTTATGGGCCTGCCGCTACGGCTATGGATTCTCGCGCCGTTGTTGTCGGCTTGCCTCCAACACGTCCGTCCTTGACCTCGGGGTACCGTGGCACGAGGCTGTGGTCGGTCCGGAGGGAAATTGCATGCTGCTCAACAACAAGACCGCCATCGTCTATGGCGGCAGCGGTGCCGTCGGTGGCGCAGTCGCCAAAGCCTATGCGCGCGAAGGCGCCCGCGTCTTCCTGGCGGCGCGTAATCGCGCCGGGCTCGAGGCGGTGGCCGGGGAGATCACGGCTGCCGGCGGCCGGGCCGAGATCGCCACGCTCGATGTCATGGATCGCCTGTCGGTCGATGCGCACCTGGCCGACGTCGTGGCCAAGGCCGGCCCGGTCAAGCTGATGTTCAACGGTGTCTCCTGGGCCGATACCCAGGGTGAGCTGCTGGGCGACATGGCTTTCGAGCGCATGATGGAGCCGATCCGGCTTTCGATGCTTTCGTGGTTCAATACCGGAACCGTGGTCGCCCGGCATATGGGGGAGAATGGCGGCGGGGCCATTGTCGGCATCACCGCCAATGTCGCGCGCTGGCCGGTTGCCTATGTCGGCGGCTTTGGCATTGCCTGTGCTGCGGTCGAGAACTTCCTGCGCCAGCTGGGCATCGAGGAGGGCCCGCAGGGCGTGCGCGTCTGCTGGGTGCGCTCACCCGGCTCTCCCGACGCACCGGGCGTGCGCGAAGCCTGGCAACTGCGGGCGGACGAGAAGGGCATGACCTTCGACGAGGTCCACCAGGAATTCGCCAAGGACACGCCGCTGCGCCGGATCACCGCATTGGCCCAGGTGGCCGATGCCGCCGTGCTGCTCTCGAGCGACCTGGCGGCGGGCATGACGGCGACGCTGGCCAATGCCACGGGCGGGGCGCAGGTCGATTAGCGCAAGCCCGATCAAGCGCGGCTCGCGGCGGGCGCTAGGGTGGCTGCATCCAAGGAGGACCCCATGCTGACCGAACCAATGATCGTCGAAAAAGCCTTCCAGCCCTTTGCCGCCATCCTGCTCAAGCTGCGCCAGCCGGAAATTTCCGAGCAGGCGCCACCCCTGATCGACGATGTCATCAAGTGGGTGAAGGAGAAAGGCGGCGAGCTGACCGGTGCGCCATTCTTCAACTATGTGAGCTTCTTTCCCGGCGGTATCATGGAGATGCAGGTGGGCATGCCCACCGATCGGGTGCTGCCACCGGAGGGACGCTTTGCCACCGGCACCCTGCCGGGAGGGAAATATGCCTCGATCACGGCGACGGTGCCCTATCACGAGCTCCACGATGCCAATATGAAGCTCGATGAATGGGCGCGGGCGCAGGGCCACGACTTTGACGGTACGGTCCAAGGCGACAGTTTCGTCGGCGCCACGCGGCTTGAAATCTATCACAAGGACCCCGGCGAAGACCCCTCGGGTCATCCGGTTACCGAGATCGCCTTCCGCATCAAGTAGTGGTGCGCCGGTCCCAGGCCGACCAGTCACCCGCCACGAGCAGCGCTTCGGCGAGGCGCTCCTCGTACTCCTCGCGCGGGATCTCGATGCCGCCGAGCGAGGCCAGGTGCGGCGTCACGAACTGGGTATCGAGCAGCACGAAGCCACCAGCCTTGAGCCGCTCCACCAGATGCGCCATGGCCATCTTGCTGGCATTGGTCTTGCGGTGGAACATCGATTCCCCGAAGAAGGCCCCGCCGATGGCCAGGCCATAGAGCCCGCCGACCAGCTCTGGCCCATCCCAGACCTCCACCGTACGCGCCACGCCGCGGCGGAACAGTTCGCCATAGACGGTGCGGATGGTCCGGTTGATCCAGGTCGTGTCGCGATCCTCGCCCACGGTGGCGCAGCCCTCGATAATGGCTTCGAAATCGGTATCGACCTTGACGGTGAAGCCGGACTTGCGGATCGCCTTGCGCAGGCTGGCGGAGAGATGGAAGCCATCCAACGGGATGATGCCGCGCATTTCCGAGCTGACCCAGAACAAATCCTCGTCCTCGGCATCCTCGGACATCGGGAAGATGCCGGCGCGGTAGGCCCGGACGATCAGTTCTGGGGTGATTTCGATGTCGAAGGGGCTGGGTTTGGACATGGCGGGCTCCGCACCAGACAAAAGGGGCGCAATGCGCCCCTTCAATGCCTCAGACCTTGTTCTCGGCCAGGTATTTTTCCAGCCAGTGGATGTCGTAATTGCCGGCCAGGATATCGGGCTCGCGGATCAGGCGCTGGAACAGGGGCAGGGTGGTCTTGATGCCGTCCACCACGAATTCGTCGATGGCGCGGCGCAGGCGCTGCAGGCATTCGTCACGCGTGCGGCCATAGACGATGAGCTTGCCGATCAGCGAGTCGTAATAGGGCGGAATCTTGTAGCCCTGATAGACCGCCGAATCGACGCGCACGCCAACGCCGCCAGCCGGGTGGTAGAAGGTGATGGTGCCCGGCGAGGGCGCGAAGGTCTGCGGGTCCTCGGCATTGATGCGCACTTCGATGGCATGGCCATAGAACTGCACCTGCTTCTGCGTCATCGACAGTTTTTCGCCGGAGGCGACGCGGATCTGCTCATAGACGATGTCGATGCCGGTGATGCGCTCGGTGACCGGGTGCTCCACCTGCAGGCGGGTGTTCATTTCGATGAAGTAGAAATTGCCGTTTTCGTACAGGAACTCGATCGTGCCTGCGCCCGAATATTTGAGCTTGCGCATCGCGGCGGCGCAGATCTCGCCGATCTTGTCGCGCTCTTCGGGCAGGATGGTCGGCCCACCGGCTTCTTCCCACACCTTCTGGTGCCGGCGCTGCAGCGAGCAGTCGCGCACGCCCAGATGCACGGCATTGCCCTGGCCATCGCCGAGAACCTGCACCTCGATATGCCGCGGCTTGCCGAGGTACTTTTCCATATAGACCGAGTCATTGCCGAACGCGGCCTTGGCCTCGGTGCGCGCGGTGGACCAGGCTTCGAGTACGTCGGCCTCGGTCTTCGCCACCTTCATGCCGCGGCCACCACCGCCGGCAGTCGCCTTGATCAGCACAGGATAGCCGATTTCCCTGGCGGTCCGGATCGCCTCTTCGTCGCTTTCCACGGCGCCGGCCGAGCCGGGGACCACGGGAATGCCGAGTTCGACGGCCGTTTTCTTGGCGGTGATCTTGTCGCCCATGATCTCGATATGGTGCGACGAGGGACCGATGAAGGTCACCTTGTGCTCGGTCAGGATCTTGGCGAAGCGGGCATTTTCCGACAGGAAGCCGTAGCCCGGGTGCACGGCATCGGCGCCGGTGATCTCGCAGGCGGCCATGATCGAGGGAATGTTTAGATAGCTGTCCTTGGCGGCCGGCGGGCCGATGCAGACGCTTTCGTCGGCGAGGCGCACATGCATGGCATTGGCGTCGGCGGTGGAATGCACCGCGACGGTCTGGATGCCGAGCTCCTTGCAGGCGCGCAGGATGCGCAGGGCGATTTCGCCTCTGTTAGCGATGAGGACCTTCTGAAACATCGGGGTCCCCTTACTCGATGACGACGAGTGGCTCGCCGTATTCCACCGGCTGGGCATCCTGGACGAGGATGCGCGTGACGGTGCCCGAGCGGTGCGCCGGGATCTGGTTCATCGTCTTCATCGCTTCGATGATGAGGAGGGTCTGTCCCTCGGTGACCTTGGTACCGACTTCGGCAAAGGTCGGCTTGCCCGGCTCGGGCGAGCGATAGGCGGTGCCGACCATCGGGGAGGTGAGGGTGCCCGGATTGGAAGCCAGGTCTTCGGCGGCAGCGGGAGCCGCAGGTGGCACCGAGCCGGCTGGCGCCAGGGTCGCCGGTGCGGCGGCCGGCTGGGGCGCGAAATACTGCGGCGCCTGCGCATAGACCGGCGCTTCATTGGCATAGGAGCGCGTAACGCGGACGCGGAAATCTTCCTTCTCGATCTCGATCTCGGCGAGATTTTCCTTGTTGAGCAGCTCGGCAATGGCCCGGATCAGGTCCTGATCGTCTTGCGATGACTTGGTCATTCTTGTCGGTCTCCCGCGCGTGGCGCGTTGATCGTTATTTGAGTTTATCGGCAAGCGCCATCAGCGCCAGTCTATACCCGGTGACGCCAAAGCCGCAAATGACGCCAAATGCGACCGCCGACACATAGGAATGGTGCCGGAAGGCCTCGCGCTGGTGGATATTGCTCAGATGCACCTCCGCGACCGGCAATCCGACGGCTTTGAGGGCATCGTGGATGGCGACCGAGGTGTGCGAATAGGCAGCCGGGTTGATGAGGATGGCATCGGCAGTCTTGCGGGCATCCTGGATCCAGGTGACCAGCTCGCCCTCGTGGTTGGACTGGCGGAAGTCGACGCTGAGGCCAACCTCTTCGCCGGTCTGCTTGCACAGCGTCTCGACATCCTTGAGCGTTGCCGCGCCATAGATATCGGGCTCGCGGGTACCGAGCAGATTGAGGTTCGGGCCGTTGAGGACGAGAACGCGCTTAGCCATGATTTTGCCTTTTGCACCGGCAGTTCGTACCGGCGCAAGCGCGGTTACACGAATTGCACTGAAAAGGCAAAAATCCCGGCAAAAGTAGGGCTTAGCTCTCGCATTGGGTTTCACCGCATTTGCGCATATTGGCAATGCGGCTGCGCAGCTCATCGATGCCGATGGCGCCGGGGATGATCTCATTGCCGATGATGTAGGTCGGCGTGCCGGTGATGTTGAGCGCGCGGGCGATCTCGTAGGAGGTCTGGATCGTCTGGGAAACGGCTTCCGTTCCCATGTCCAGCTCCAGCGCCACCGGCGACAGGCCGAGTTCCTTGGCGGCGGTCAGTGCCACCTGCTTGTCGACCTGGCTGCGGCTGGTGAACAGCGCTTCGTGGAAGCTCCAGTAGTCGGCATCGGACTTCCCGACCAGCACGGCGATGCGGGCCGCATCGATCGACTCGTTGGAAAGGATCGGGAATTCCTTGAGCACGATGCGCAGATTGGGGTCTTCAGCCAGCAGGGTCGCCATATCGGGGAGGGCGGCGCGGCAATAGCCGCAATTGTAGTCGAAGAACTCCACCAGCGTCACGTCGCCGTCCGGATTGCCGAGCACGACCTGGCCCGGATCATTGAAAATGGCCTCGCGCATCGAGGCAATGGCCGTGGTCGCCTGCGACCGTTCCTCTGCCTGGATCGTGGTGTCGAGCGCCACAGACATCCGCTGCAGGATCTTGGGGTCGCTCATGAGATAGGATTCGATCAGCGGGTTGAGCACGGCGGGATCGATGGCGGCGACATCCTGAGGGATGCTGCTGGCCTGCGTGACCTGTTTGGCGTCGTAGGCGGAGATCGCTTCGTCGATCAGGGCCTGCACGGCCTGGATGTCGGTTTGCGGGGCTGGCCGGTTCAGTGCCGAATAGCCAAAGGCGCCGGCCAGGATGCCCACGAGGGCGACAAGGGCAAGAGTGACGCGCGACATGAACTGGTGGTTCCCCCATACATTAGTCGGCCAGCCTTCTAGCAGACGCAAAGCCACATTGGCAGCAGGGAGTGAACGCGGACCTGACACCCGCATCAATTGTTGTTGAGGGACGCTGTCGAAGCGGTTAGGCGAAGGGGCCAGCAAGGAACGCAGTCATGACCGAGAAGCCCGCCGACGGCCTTATGCCGTTCCACGCCATGGAAATCCTCAAACGCGCCAAGGCGATAGAGGCGACGGGCCAGACCGTCTGCCACCTGGAAGTCGGCGAGCCCGGCGCGCCACCCGCGCCACGGGTGATCGAGGCGGTCGGCAAGGCCCTGCCGCAGGCGCAGGGCTATACCAATGCCAAGGGCATGGCCGAGCTGCGTGACGGTCTGGCGGCCTATTATGCCGATTGGCACGGCGTCGCCGTCGACCCCGACTCCATCGTCTGCACCATGGGGTCGTCCGCCGGCTTCATCATCGCCTTTCACACCGCCTTCCGCCCCGGCGCCAGGATCGCCATCACCCGGCCGGGCTACCCCGCCTATGTGAACACCCTGCTGGGACTGGGCTTTGGCATCGTCGAAATCCCGCTCACCCCGGCCAATGGCTGGAAGCTGAGCGGCGCCGATATCGCCGCCGCCCACGCCGACTCGCCATTCGAGGGGCTGCTGTTTGCCAGCCCCGCCAACCCCACTGGCGCGGCTGTGGATCGGGCCGAGCTTGCCGATATTGTCGCCACCTGCAAGCGGCTGGGCGTGCGCTTGATCTCCGACGAAATCTATCACGGCCTCGACTATCGTGGCCCGTCGGTCAGCGCGCTCGAGCTGACGCGCGACGCCATCATCATCAACAGCTTCTCCAAATACTATTGCATGACCGGCTGGCGCATCGGCTGGATGGTGCTGCCCGATGAGCTGGTCCGTCGCGCCGAAATCCTGCAGCAGAATCTGTTCATTTCGGCCCCGACACTGAGCCAGATCGCGGCGACAGTGGCGCTCGGGGAGCGTGACTATGCCGAGGAGCAGAAGGCCGGCTATGCCGCCAATCGAGGCCTGCTCAACGACGGACTGCGCGCGCTGGGCTTCGACATCGGGGCCGCCTCGGACGGAGCATTCTACGCCTATGCCGGAATTTCCGACTTCTCGAATGACTCGATGAGCTTTTGCGAAACGCTGCTCGACCAGGCAGGGGTGGCGGCGACGCCGGGCATCGACTTCGACCGGGCAGGGGGCAATCGCTATGTGCGATTCTCGTATGCCGGCCGGCGCGAAACGATCGAACAAGCGCTTGAGCGCATGGCGGCGTTCCTGAAATAGGGCGGTGGCGGTCAACGCCGCGCGCTGTCCGGCGCTTCCAAATTTATCTGACCACGGAAAGCGGCCTTAATGTCCGTTCTCTATGCTTGTGCCTGCGTTGGTAAGGATGGGAGGTCCATGCCATGCATGCACATGCTGCCGACCCCGACGTGCTCGCCCATTGTGCCGCCCTGGTGGTCGCTCATGACGAGTTCGATTCTGCCGCGCTGATTTCGCTCGGCCAGAAGGTCGGCTTCGGCGTCGTTGCAGACTTTTCCCACTTCACCAATGACTGGAGCGCCCACCGGCTGCTCTTCTTCCTGGTGCATTATGGCATCGGCATCGAGGCCAAGCGGCAATTGCTGGCAAAGCTGCGCCGGGCCAGCTCGATCAATATCTGCTTCGCCCCGATCGTGCTGTTTCTGCAGGACGGACCGGCCGACGAGGTGCTGGACTATATCGAGATGGGGTTCGACGACGTCATCTGCCTGCCCGAGAACAGCCACATCCTCAGCGCACGGCTGGCGAACCAGATCGGCCAGGAACACATCTATGTCGAGACGCGCACCTATCTGGGGCCGGATCGACGGCGGATGGAACTGCCGGGACACACTCACCCGCAGCGGACCGGCCAGGCCGATTATACCAACCTGACCTTGCTGCGAACGCCCGAGGAGGGCGTGCAGATCCTGCGGCGGCAACTGGTGGTGAAAAGCCGGCAGGTCTGAGCCGGAACGAAAAAGGCGGCCCGGGGGCCGCCTTCGTCGCTCTAGGCCGCAAGCGGCAAATCGGTTCCGTCAGCGCGGGCGCGGCGCTGGTGCAAAGACGCGAAGGCGGTGGCCATCGGGATCCTCAACGACGAAGGTGAAGCCGAAATCCATCTCGGTCGGCTGCTGGATGATCCTGGCCTTCTGCTCCCAGTCATCGAAGGTCGTGCGGACGGCGTCGTAACCGTCTTCGCTGAAGCAGACTTCGATGCCGCCAGCCGCGCGCGGCGCAGGCTCGATCTCGCCCTTGATCCACAGACCCAGCTTGATGCCATTGGGCAGCACATAGAGCACGAAGGTCGGCGAATTCTCCACCGGCTGGACGCCGAGCAGTGCAGAGTAGAAGCTGGCACTCGCGGCGGGATCGGCGACGGCGAGCAGGATGTAGTTGAGTGTGCGCATGTCTGTCTCCTTGTTGATGGGGAGACGTTACCGGCCGGGACTGCCAGTTTTCGGCAGTGGCTGTCAGACGGGTGGCACATTCTGTTGCGCGCGCCACTCCTTGAGCATGACGGCGCGCCGGCGCGGGTAGCGGATGTCGGTCGCTTCGAGCCGGGTAATGCGATCAACGCGGAAATGGCGGTAGTCCTGCCGCAATTCGCACCAACCGGCGACGACACGGACCTGTTCGAAAAAACCGATCATAAACGGCCAGATGGTTCGGTTGGTTTCGCCGCCATCAGGTCCCCTATAGGTGATCACCAGCTTGCGCTCATTGCGGATGGCCAGCCGGATTACCCCGGCATCTATGCTGGCCGACGCCAGGCCCATGCGTGCCACGAGCAGGTTGGTGGCCTCGGCGCGCTCGCGCAATTCGGCAGGCAACACGGCGGTGATCTTGCTCAGGGCCTGGCGGGCCGACTGGCTGAGCCTGCTGTCATCGGCGCGGGCCGCCACCCAGCGCGAGCCCAGCACGATAGCCTCGATCTCGTCGGCCGAGAACATCAGCGGCGGCAGCGTGAAGCCGGGTCTGAGCACGTAGCCCAGGCCCGGTTCACCGACGACGTCGGCGCCTTGCGCTTGCAGGGTCGCGATGTCGCGGTAGAGCGAGCGGATGGAAATGCCGAGTTCCTGCGCCAGCGCCGGACCGGTAATCGGGGTCGATCGGTTGCGCAGCAATTGCAGCAGGTCGAGCAGGCGGGCGGTGCGGGACATGGCGGGATAATGAAAAAGGCGGCCCGGAGGCCGCCTTTGTTGTTCCTAGCCCAGACCGAGGCGACGCTGCCACCAGCCGGCCTTCTTCTTGGGGGCCTCGGCCTGCTCGCCTTCGGCTTCCGCCTTGGGCGCGCTGGACGAGACGACGATGCCTTCGGCCGGCAGTTCCTTCTTGGCGCGGCGCGGCTTCGGGGTCTCGGCGGGTGCAGCTTCCGCTGCTGCCACCGGAGCCGGTGCTGCTTCGCTGACCGATGCGGCGGGCGCCGCCTCGGTGGTCTCTGCCTTCGGCTTGCGGGCCCGCGGCTTGCGCTTGGGCTTGTCCTCGGTCGCAGCCGCCTCGGCCTCGGCCGCAGGCGTCTCGATCTCGGCCGGAGCCGCGTCAACCGGAGCCGCGTCGACCGGGGTTCCCTCGGCGGTCTCCTCGACCTTCTTGCGGCGCGTACGCCGGGGCTTCTCGACCGGTGCGGCCTCGGCAACGGCCGGCTCGGCCGCCACGATCTCGTCCTGTGCCAGCAGATCACTTGCCACGGCCGAGGTTTCCGCGACCGTCAGGCCGCCTTCGCCTGCCGGGGACGGTGCCCGTTCGGCACCTTCCTCGCCATCACGGCGATTGCGACGACCGCCGCGACGCCCGCGACGGCGGCGCTTGCGGATTTCGCCTTCGGCCTGGGTCTCGCCGGCGGGACGCGCGGAATTCTCATCCTCGTCGCCTTCGCCATCCTCGTCGGTCGCTTCGGCTTCGACGCTCGGTGCCTGCGCCGCACGCTGCTGCTGTGGCGGGCGCTGGCCAGTGTCGTCACCGCGATCGGCACCGCCACGGCGGCGACGACGGCGACGACGGCGACCTTCGCCTTCGGCACCCTCGGCGGCTGCGGCAGCCGGACGCTCTTCGGCGTCCTCGTCTTCGCTCTCCTCGACGACTTCGTCTTCCTCGACCTCATCATCGATGACGGCGCTGTCGACACGGACATGTTCGGTGACGCGCTGTTCGGCATAGGCCATCACGCGGGCCTCGCCCTTTTCGATGGCGAACTGGTTGCCGGTCATCTTGCCGTCGGCGGTGATGGTGATCGACAGCTGGTTGCGAATTTCCAGCGCCGTCAGCGTCTCGCGCTTGAAGTTGAGGATGTAGAGGGCAACCTCGACCGGTACGCGGACATTGATCGACTGGCCCTGGCGGCGCAGCACATGGTCCTCGATGTGACGCATGATCATCAGCGCCAGCGACTCGACCGAACGCACCAGGCCCGTGCCTTCGCAGATCGGGCACTTGTGGGTGGAGCTTTCGACCACGCCGAAGCGGATACGCTGGCGGCTCATCTCCATCAGGCCGAAATGGCTGATGCGGCCGACCTGGATGCGGGCGCGGTCGTCCTTGAGGCAATCCTTGAGCTTGCGTTCGACCGCGCGGTTGCTGCGGTTCTCCATCATGTCGATGAAGTCGATGACGATGAGGCCGGCCAGGTCGCGCAGGCGGAGCTGGCGGGCGACTTCCTCGGCGGCTTCCAGATTGGTCTGGAGCGCGGTGTCCTCGATATTGTGCTCCTTGGTGGAGCGGCCCGAGTTCACGTCGATGGAAACGAGCGCTTCGGTCGGGTTGATGACGATATAGCCGCCAGAGGGCAGGGTGACCGTAGGCGAGAACATCGAGTCGAGCTGCTGCTCGATGCCGTACTTGGAGAAGAGCGGCTGATCTTCCTTGTAGAGCTGCACGTTCTTGGCGTGGCTCGGCATGATCATCTTCATGAAGTCCTTGGCCTCGCGGAAGGCCTCGTCGCCCGCCACGAAGACTTCGTCGATCTCCTTGTTGTAGAGATCGCGGATGGTCCGCTTGATCAGCGAGCCTTCCTCATAGACCAGGCACGGCGCCTGCGACTTGAGGGTCAGCGAACGCACGCTTTCCCACAGGCGCATCAGGTATTCGAAGTCGCGCTTCACTTCGGCCTTGGTGCGCGAGGCACCGGCCGTGCGCAGGATCACGCCCATGCCCTGCGGCACCTCGAGATCGCTGGTTATTTCCTTGAGGCGCTTGCGGTCGGCAGCGTTGGTGATCTTGCGCGAAATGCCGCCGCCACGGGCGGTATTGGGCATCAGCACCGAATAGCGGCCGGCCAGCGAGAGATAGGTGGTGAGAGCCGCGCCCTTGTTGCCGCGCTCTTCCTTAACCACCTGCACCAGCATCACCTGCCGGCGCTTGATCACTTCCTGGATCTTGTAGTGGCGGCGATTCTGGCTCTGGCGACGGCGCTCCGGCACTTCCTCGAGCGCGTCCGAACCACCGATCGACTCGACCGGCTCGGCATTGGCCGGCGCCTGCTCGATATGGCTGGCGTCGTCGGTTTCCTGCGGATCGGCCTCGGCGTCAGGCTCGCTCACGCCCTCGGGCAGCGAGACGATCTCTTCGGCTTCGTCGTGATGATCGTCCTCGGCCTCTTCGTCGCGCAGCAGCGCTTCGCGGTCGGCGACCGGGATCTGGTAATAGTCGGGGTGAATTTCGCTGAAGGCGAGGAAGCCGTGGCGATTGCCGCCATATTCGACAAAAGCCGCCTGCAGGGACGGCTCAACGCGCGTGACCTTGGCGAGGTAAATATTGCCCCGCAACTGGCGGCGGGTCGCCGATTCGAAGTCGAACTCGTCGAGCCTGTTACCCGATGTGACGACAATCCGTGTTTCTTCCGGGTGGATGGCATCCACCAGCATTCTCTTGGTAGCCATAATGAACTCCGCGCGCTCGCGCGCCGACAAGAGGCCGCCGGAAGACCGGCATCCTTCTGGTGGCGCTATGCGAGGCGAATGGTTTGGGGGGTGTGGCGCGCAGAAGCTCTGCCTTGAACGCGCCGATATGTGTGGTCATGGCCGGAAGATGCAGCGCAGCAAAACGGCAATCGGTAATCTCGATCGCGTCGCGTTTTGTCCGCCTGCGGGCCATCTGACCTCTTCCTATTGGGCCGCCCTTGCATCCGCGGATGAATGGCAGCCGTCCGGTCCACAGGGACCGAAATTCGTGCGAAGCGCAGGATTTGCCGCTTCTGAACCAGAGTCGGGAGCTCTCTTCGTTCCCTGTCCGGCCACTTCCCGTACCGCCGTCGTTGGCCCTGGAGCCACGCAAACTGGTTCTGCGGGAAGCATGCGCTTCACGTCTAGCGTGTAGGGATGTTGCGACCGATTGGCAACAGGAAAGTCAGAACCGGCAGCGGCAAGCCAATTCACCGCAGGTTTATTGGCCCGGCCAGCAAATCATCGCATAAGAGCCGTTGCGCCGCAGAATCGCCAGAACCTGGTGACACACGGCACGTGCGAGATATCGGGGCCTTCTGCGCTTGTTGAAAACCACCCGTCTTTTTATCCTGTCGCTGCTGGTGGCGTTGCTTGGTGCAGCAGTACTGTCGGCGATGCCGCAGGCGCAGGACAGCACGCCCGTGGCGGCCCCTGCCGCCGCTGCGACGGTGGCCCTGCCCAATGTCATGGATGTCCGCGTCTCGGCGACGCCCGAGCGCGCGCGGCTGGTGATCGACCTCGCTGCCAAGACCGAGTTCGCCCTCGTTTCGCTGAGTGAACCGGACCGGTTGGCGATCGACGTGCGCGCCGCGACCTTTTCTGTACCCGAACCGTCAGGCAAGCCGGCCGGCGAGGGCATGGTCGCAGAATATCTGGTGGAGCAGGCCGCTCCAGACCGGGTTCGCACCACGCTGACCCTGTCGGCGCCGGCCCAGGTGCAGCAGGCCTATATGCTCGACCCGTTCGAGGGGCAGCCGGCCCGCCTGGTCGTCGACGTCATTCCCGCCACTGCGGAGGAATTCGCCGCCAATGTTGCCAAGGACCTGGCGGCGTCGGGCTCGGCGACACCGCCGCCGGCCACGCCTACACCCGCTGGCGGTTCGGAACTGCCCATCGCCACGCGGCCCCTGGTGGTCATCGACCCCGGCCACGGCGGCATCGATAGCGGTGCCGAAACGGCCGACGGGATCAAGGAAAAGGACATCGTCCTCGCTTTCGCCCTCCGGCTCCAGGAACTGCTGGTCGCGTCCGGCCGCTTCGACGTGGCGCTGACCCGCGAGGACGACACCTTCCTGCGGCTTGAGGAACGCGTAGCCCTGGCCCGGACCAACAAGGCGGACCTGTTCATCTCTGTGCATGCCGACAGCTTCCAGCAGTCCGAGATACGCGGCGCCAGCGTCTACACACGCGACGAGAATGCGACCGATGTACTCGACAAGGTGTTGGCCGATAACGAGAACAAGACCGATATCATCGCGGGCTTTGCCATGCCGCAGATGGCGCCTGAAGTCGTCGACATTCTGCTCGACCTGATGCGGCGCGAGATGCGCCACCAGTCCTTCATGGCCGCCCAGGCTATCGTGCACCAGCTGCAACCCAGCGTCGAACTCAGGCGCTTCCCCGTGCGGCAAGCAGATTTCTTCGTGCTGCAGGCGCCTGATGTGCCTTCGGTGCTGCTGGAACTGGGCTTTCTTTCCAATGCCTCCGACATGGCCAACCTGCTGCAGGGCGAGTGGCAGGACCGCACGGCGGACGCCCTGGCACGCGGGGTCTCGGCCTATTTCGACGGCCTCGCGCCCGAGGAGTGATGTGACAATTCCGTCACGCGGCCGGAACCTGTCCGCAGGTCGACCGCGGGATGGCGGGCTTGTGATCTACTTTCGGCAGGCCCTCTGCTATGATTCTGCACTGAATCCGGCGCAGTCAGGCAAGGCGCCGAGAGGCGTGAATAGACGGGCGGCGACCCGCTCGGGAGAGAATGACTAGATGCTGCGCTTGCTCGGCTGGATCTTTGGCTTTGGGATGTTTGCGGCGCTGGCCGGCATCGGCGTGGCCGCGGTCTACCTCACCACGGTTGCCGCTGCGCTGCCCGACTATACCGTACTCAAGGATTACCAGCCGCCGGTGACCACCCGGGTGCACGCTGCCGATGGCACGCTGCTGGCCGAGTTCGCCAGGGAACGCCGGCTGTTCCAGCCGATCGAAACCGTGCCGCCATTGCTGGTGCAGGCGTTTCTCTCGGCCGAAGACAAGGATTTCTACTCGCATGGCGGCATCGCCATCGATGGCGTCTTCCGCGCCGTGCGCGACAATCTGCTGGCGCGCATGGACGGCGACAGTTCCATCCAGGGCGGCGGCTCGTCTATCACCCAGCAGGTCGCCAAGAACTTCCTGCTCACCTCCGAACAGACCTGGGACCGCAAGCTGCAGGAGGCGCTGCTTGCGGTCAGGATCGAGTCGACCTTTTCCAAGGACCGCATCCTCGAGCTTTATCTCAACGAGATATTCCTCGGCCTCAACTCCTATGGGGTTGCGGCCGCGGCGCTGAACTACTTCGACAAGGCGCTGTACCAGCTCACGCTGAGCGAGGCGGCCTATATCGCGGCGCTGCCCAAGGGTCCCAACAACTACCACCCCTTCCGCCGCCCGCAGGCCGCCATCGAGCGTCGCAACTGGGTGATCGATCGCATGGTCGAGAATGGCTATGTGACGCTGGAAGAGGGCTCGATCGCCAAGGACGAGCCGCTCAACGTCATTCCCCGCGCCGGTGGCAGCCAACTCTATTCCGCCGAGTACTTCACCGAGGAAGTCCGCCGCGAACTGGCCAAGCTCTATGGCGAGGACCAGCTCTATGGCGGCGGTCTTTCCGTCCGCACCACCCTTGAGCCCAAGCTGCAGGAATATGCGCGTCGCGCGCTGATGAACGGCCTGATCGCCTATGACCACGGCAAGGGGTTCCGCGAGCCGGTGGCCAGCATCGAGATCGGCGAGGATTGGGGGCTCGATGTCGCAAAGATCGTGCCCTTGAGCGACGTACCGGAATGGCAGCTGGCTGTCGTGCTGGAGATGAGCGGCAACGAAGCACGCATCGGCCTGCGGCCGGATGGGCTCGCCGATGGCGCTGTTGCCGACGACCGCGTCGTGGGGACACTGTCGGGGCCGGAGATCAAGTGGGTTTCCAAGCCATTGCAGGAAATCCTTAAGGTAGGGGATGTGGTCTATGTCTCCCCTGTGGCGGGGAAGACTGGCATCTATACGCTCGAGCAGGTGCCCGAGATCGAAGGTGCCCTGGTGGCGATGGACCCGCGCACCGGGCGTGTGCTGGCCATGGTCGGTGGCTTCTCCTACGCCATGAGCGAGTTCAACCGCGCCACGCAGGCCCTGCGCCAGCCCGGCTCGTCGTTCAAGCCCATCGTCTATGCCGCCGCGCTCGACAATGGCTATACGCCAGCCTCGGTGGTGCTCGATGCGCCGGTCGAAATCCGCAATGGCGACGGCTCCATCTGGCGGCCGGAAAACTATGCGCAGGAGTTCTATGGCCCGCAGACGCTGCGGCGCGGCATCGAACGCAGCCGTAACGTAATGACGGTGCGCCTGGCCAGGGATATCGGCATGCCACTAGTGGCCGAATATGCCCGCCTGTTTGGTGTCTATGACACCATGCAGCCGGTACTGGCGATGGCGCTGGGCGCCGGCGAAACCACCGACATGCGGATGACTGCCGCCTATGCCACCATCGCCAATGGTGGCCGCAAGATCGTGCCGACGCTGATCGACCGGGTGCAGGATCGCTATGGCGTCACGGTCTACAAGCACGACCAGCGCCTGTGCCAGGGCTGCAAGGCCACTGAATGGACCGGGCAGGGCGAGCCACTCATCGTCGACAACCGGGAGCAGGTTCTCGACCCGATGACCGCCTATCAGATCACCTCGATGATGGAAGGCGTGGTGCAGCGCGGCACCGGCACGGCCGCAAAAGTGCTCAATCGCCCCGTCGCCGGCAAGACCGGCACCACCAACGACTACAAGGATGCCTGGTTCGTCGGCTTCACACCTGAACTCGCCGTTGGCGTCTATGTCGGCTACGACCAGCCGCGCTCGATGGGCAGCTCGGTCACCGGCGGCACTTTCGCCGTGCCCATCTTCACCGAATTCATGGCCAAGGCGCTCGAAGGCAAGCCGGCGACCCCGTTCAACGTGCCGCCGGGCATGAGCACGGCCTGGATCAACCCCAATTCCGGCGTTCAGGCCTTCGAGGGCGAGGCCGGCATCCGGGAAGCGTTCAAGCCCGGCACGGGGCCGAACCTGATGACCTCGGTGATCGGCGTCGACGTCAATGCCTTCGACGCCCTCCAGCGCCAGCAAATGATGCAGCAGCAGTACAACTCCGGCTTTGTGACCCCGCAGGCGCCGACCGAGAGCATCGGCAACCAGCTCGTCTACGACCCCAATACCGGCCAGTGGGTTAGCCCGGGGCGCGGCGGCCTCTTCTAGTGGCCGATTTCGTGACCTACCCACATGTGGCCCTGGTGCGGAAGGCAGCGCCACGGCCCGTCGATGGGGTGATGCTCGCGGCGGGCGAGCGCCTGCTGGAGGCAGCACGAAGTGTGCAGGCCTATGGGCTGGCGGCAGCCCATCTCGGCCTCGATCAGCCCTTGGTGGTGATCAGCGTGACCAGCGACCCGACCCAGCGCGACTATCGCGTGCTGTACAATCCGGAGGTTGTACTGGCTTCGGGCAACAGCAGTGTCGGCCCGGAAGGCTCGGTATCGCTGCCCGGCATCGAAGTGCCGGTCGAGCGCGCGACCTGGGTCGAAATCGCCTATGACAATGCCGATGGCATCAGGGAAACCGCGCGGTTCGAAGACTTCGTGGCGCGGGTGGCGCAGCACGAGATCGACCAGATGAACGGCGTGTTCTTCCTCGCCCGCATATCGCGGCTCAAGCGGGACACCGCCCTGCGTAAGTTCGAGAAGAGCCGGCGTGTCTGAAAGCGTGGCAGGCCGAGGTTGATCCCTGCCGCCGCCTCCGCTAAACGGGACGCCACTCTGAAGGAATTGACCAATGCGTACGGAAATCGAAAAGACCGTCGCCGAAATCGAGCAGGTTCTGACCCTGCTGAGGAGGCATCTTTGACTGGGATACTGCTGAACTGCGCCTCGACGCGCTGACCGCCGAGACCGAATCTCCCGATTTCTGGAACGACCCCGAAAAGGCCCGCGCCAAGATGCGCGAGCGCGACGAACTCGACGTGGCCGTCAAGGCCGTGCGCGAGCTCGAAACCGGCATTCGCGACAATGTCGAACTGATCGAGATGGGCGAAGCTGAAGGCGATGCCGAGATCGTCAAGGATGCGGAAAACGCGCTGATCGAACTCAAGGCCGTGGCCAAGCGGCGCCAGATCGAGACCCTGCTGTCGGGCGAAGTCGACGCCAATGACTGCTATGTGGAAATCCACTCCGGCGCGGGCGGCACCGAGAGCCAGGACTGGGCCAACATGCTGCTGCGGATGTACACCCGCTGGGCGGAACGGCGGAAGATGAAGGTCCAGGTGCTCGAAATGCATGACGGCGAAGAAGCCGGCATCAAATCGGCCACGATTCAGGTTTCCGGGCACAATGCCTATGGCTGGCTCAAGACCGAGAGCGGCGTGCACCGACTGGTCCGCATCAGCCCCTACGATTCGGCGGCGCGGCGGCATACCAGCTTTTCCAGCTGCTGGGTCTACCCTGTCGTCGACGACTCGATCGACATCGAAATCCGCGAAGCGGACCTCAAGGTCGACACCTATCGCGCCTCCGGTGCCGGCGGGCAGCACGTCAATACGACGGACTCCGCCATCCGCATCACCCATATTCCGTCAGGCATCATCGTGGCCTGCCAGCAGGAGCGCAGCCAGCACAAGAACCGCGCTACGGCCATGGCCATGCTCAAGTCGCGTCTCTACGAGGCCGAATTGCAGAAGCGCGAGGAGGCGGCCAACGCCCAGGCGGCCAGCAAGACCGATATCGGCTGGGGCCACCAGATCCGCAGCTACGTGCTGCAGCCCTACCAGATGGTCAAGGACCTGCGCACCGGCGTCGAAAGCGGCCAGCCCTCGGTGGTACTGGATGGCGACCTCGACGAGTTCATGGAAGCGGCCCTGGCCCAGCGCGTGGGCGTGGCAACGGATGTGACGGCCGAGGACTAACCGAGAAGCGCCAGCAGGCGCTTGCCGGCCTCGATGAACGCCTTGGGATTGATGGCACTATCGGCCTTGCGCACCTCGAAGTGGAGGTGCGGGCCGGTGGAGCGGCCGGTGGAGCCAACCTTTGCGATCGGCGTGCCGGTATTGACAGCCTGGCCTTCCTCACTGAGGAACCCCGACAGATGGGCATAGCGCGTGATCAGGCCATTGGCGTGGGTCACCTCGACCACGTTGCCATAGCCCGATTTGGTGCCGACAAAGCTGACGATTCCCTTGCCGGCGCTCAGCACCGTAGTGCCCTTGGGCGCCGCGAAATCGAGTCCGGAATGGAAGGCCCGCCCGCCGGTGAATGGGTCGCTGCGGTTGCCGAAACCCGAGCTCTGGCGGAAATTGCCCGATACCGGCATGTGGATGGGAGCGCCCTCGATGCTGTCCCGCGCCGCCTTGTAGCGGACCAGGGCCGCCATGACTGCGTTGGCGTCGTTGATCATGGGTGAAGCATCGCCGCCTTCCAGGGGCGCCAGCAGCGGTCCGCCCACGCCGTCCAGGCCTTCGGGCAGGTCAACCTCGATACCGAGGTCGCCCAGTTCGGCGACGATGCTGGCCGTGCGCTCCGACGCCGTTTCGGCAATGGAAGTCATGGCGAACTCGGTTTCGCCCATCATCTGCGCCACTGCGGCGGCGGTGGCGTCGATGTCGGGATTGCCCGAGGCGAGGGGGGCGAGAGCCACGTCTCCGGCTGCCGGTGTGGCCAGCGCGGCGGCCTCGATGCCCAGTTCACCGGCCTTGTCGACCAGCACACGCACCAGCTGGTGCTGTTCCAGCAGCACTTCCTGCTGCTGCGCCAGCTCCTGCAATTGCAGGTTGATGTCGCCCGCCTGCGCATAGCTGCGCGAGTGCAGGCGATCGACCTCGACGCGCAGCTGCGCGATGCGGTTTTCATAGGCCTCGATGACCTGCTCGTTCTGGCCGCTGAGCAGGCGGGCAATATCTGATGACAGGAGGAACGCGGTGACCAGCAGGGCATTGCCGGCCAGCAGCACCGCGAACATGCCGTAGAAGAGTGCCGGGGGAATGCCGTGGCGGGAAGCCCTGGCTTGCTGCGGTCCGCTGTCGGACCGTCCGAAACTGGCCTGGTTACGCACCCAACATACCCCGCAACGCCACAAATATGGTGAGCAGAGTATGACCGGTTGTGGTTAACAAAGGCTATTTGTGGGGCGCGCCAGCCACATGCGCCTCAAGCGCTTCCAGCATTTTCTGGGCATGACCGAGGATGCGCGTGGCGCGAATGATGCGCGCCACCCTGCCATCGGCATCGATGATGAAGGAGGTCCGGATCAGCCCCATGAATTCACGGCCATAGAGCTTCTTGAGTTTCCACAAACCGAACGCCTCGATGGCCTGGTGCTCCGGATCGGCAGCCAGCGGCGCGACAAGGCCGTATTTCTTGCGGAACTTGACGTGGCTCTCGACGCTATCAGGAGAAATCCCCACCATCCTGGCGCCCAGGGCGGCGAATGCGGAGGCCCGGTCCGAGAACTCCCGGTTCTCGTCAACGCAGCCGCCGGAATCGTCTTCCGGGTAGAAATAGAGCACCACAGGCTTGCCCCGCTGGGCCGATAGCTGGAACGTGCTGCCATCATCGAGAGGCAGGGTGAAATCGGGGGCGATATCGCCTTCGCTCAGTTCCGGCATGCATAACGCTCCGTTGAACAGTCCCAGTGCACCATAATGTGGGTGTCAGTGCCATATTCCAGCCGGTATCATTGGGCAAGAGACCGCCTTCTGCGGTTGATTCTTGAGGTGCCGGCAGATAGCGGCAGAGCCTCGTTCTGGAAGCAAGTGAGCGCGTCAACCCTACCCGCAGACACTCCGGTTTCGCCCTCGGCGCAGCGCAAGCGACCTCCCGCGCGCCACGCGGCAAAGCTGGCCGTCTGGGTGCTGGGTATTCCCTCGGTCCTGCTGCTGCTGCTCTACCTCGTGCTGCTGGTTACCCCCATCCGCCTGCCATTCGGCGGGCAGGCCGTCCGCTCCCTGATCCAATCGGCCCTGCCGCCGACCTCCCGCCTCGAACTGGGTGAAATGAACCTGGCGCTGGAGGGCGGCGTGTGGCCGGTCATCCAGTTCGCCCCGGTACTGCTGACCGATGGCAAGTCAGGCGCACGGGTGGCGATGGATGCGCTCGAAGTCGGCTTCTCGCCCGCGCGCGCCCTGTTCGGCCAGCCCGGCGCCACGGTGACGATCGTCCGGCCGCACATCCAGATGGTGCAGGACCTGTTCGGGCCGCGCATTACCAGCTTCGAGTTGCTCGACGATCCCGAGGGCGGTCCACCGGTTTTGCGGGTGCAGGAGGGACAGGACGCCTTTCCCACCGTCGCGATCTCCACCAGCGGCATTGGCATCGCCGGCACCGGTGAGCCCCCGGCGATGCGCTCGGACAATGACTGGCTGATCTATAACCTGGAGGCCAGCGAGCAGGGCATAGCCGACATCGTCGAACAGGCGGCGCAGGGGCGGTTTTCCAAGCTCGTCATCCGTGACGGCATCGTCGACATGAGCGACACGGTCTATGGCCTGTTCCGGCGCTTCGAGGCCATCAACCTCGAAATCGGCCCGACACCCGACCGCCGCAATACCAATGGCCGGTTCTCGGCGACGCTGGGCGGTCGCACCATGACCGGCAACCTGTCGCGTACCGTCGATGATGCAGGCAATTCCCGGCTCGAGGCGGACGTCACCAATATCGATTTCGCGGCGCTGCTGCCCTTCATCGACGATGCCACCAGCCTCGCCGCCATGCGGGGAGCGGGGGCGCTCTCGATCGACGTCAACTTTGAGCCGGCGGGCGGCAAGCTGGTCGATGGCCGGTTCAAGATCGACCTCACCGGGCTCGACCTGCGCATCGCCGACGCCTATTTCCCCATCGCCAGCTCGATCCTCGATATCACATGGAATCCGGCAGCGGGCCAGTTCACCCTGGGCGACGGTGCGCTGCAGATCGGGCAGAGTTCAGCCCGTGTCTCGGGCACCTTCGCCATGGGCCTCGACCCCAAATTCGGCCCCACCATCGGCATTGCCCTCAGCGCCCGCGACGTGGTCATCCACCCCAACGATATGGCAGCACCGGCCGAGCCGTTCGAAAGCATGGAATTCTCCGGTTGGTCCGCGCCCCTGTACGGCGCCCTGGGCATAGACCGCTTCCTGGCCCGCAAGGGCGACGCCACCGTGGAAACGACCGGCCGCATCGACATGCTGCAGGCCGGTCTCGGCATCGATATGACATTGGCCGGGCAGGGGGTCAGCGCCGACGACCTCAAGCGCCTATGGCCCTATGTCATGGGCGGCGACAGTCGGGACTGGTTCGTCGCCAACGTCACCGAGGGCACGGTGGTCCGCTCGCGCATGGAGTTCAAGTTCCCCGTCGGCAGCCTGGGGCTGGGCAACGAGGACAAGCCCATCCCCAAGGACAGCATGCAGATCGACATGATTGGCTCGGGCGTTGCCATCAAGCCGACGGCGCAGATGGACCCGATCGCCATCGATGGAGAGACCCGGCTGCAGGTGGACGACAGCAACGTCATCATCTCGGCCGGCGGCGGCAAGCTGGCGACCGGGGGTGGAGAAATCCAGGTCGCCAATCCGGCCCTGGTGATGGACAATTCCAACCCCGATGAGAGCATTATCGAGATATCGGGCGATATTTCCGCACCGATTCCGGCGCTGCTCGATCTTGCCAGGACCCAGCAGCCCGACGCCCTGACGGCCGTGCAGTTGCCGGTCGATCTTGAATCGATCACCGGCGCCGTCGATCTGGGACTGGTTGCCACCATCAACCTCGCCGACGAGGCGAGCGGCCGGCCGATGGACATCGACTATGTCGTCAATGGCACGGTCGCCGATTTCGCCAGCGCGCAGCCGATCCAGAATCGCAGCATCGGCAATGGCCAATTGGCCTTCAGCGCCAACCAGGACGGCTATCAGCTCGGCGGCACCGCCGATATCGACGGAATGCCCGCCGAAGTCGAAATCTCAGGCACGCCGACCACTGAACCGGCCTTCCGCCTGTCCTCGACCATCGACGTGGCGGACCTGGCCAGGATGGGCTTTGATGCCTCCGAATTCCTCTCCGGGCGCGTTCGCTTCGTGGCCAAGCCTCTTGCCGACGGTTCACTGCAGATGGCGGTGGACCTCAAGGAGGCGGCGCTCAACATCAAGGATATCGGCATCAGCAAGGCGGCCGGCACATCGGGCACACTCAGCGCCATCATCACGCCGTCGGGCGAGATCACCCAGCTCAACAATATCGACCTGTCCTTTGGCACGGTCCGCGCCATTGGCGACATCACCTATCACGCCACCAATGGCTTGCAGGCCGCCAGCTTCAGCCGTTTTGGTTTGAGCGAGGGCGATGATGCCCAGCTCGACCTGGCGCCGATGCAGGGCGGCTATGCCGTGCGCATCAGCGGCAGCCAGCTCGACCTCAAGCCCATGCTGCGCCAGTTCTTCGGGCTGGGCGAGGGCGCCGGTGGCGTGCAGGCGACACAGTTCGACCAGACCATCGCGCTCGACGTGAAGCTCGATCGGGCGATTGGCTATTACGCCACCACGGCCTTCAACCTGGACCTCGACCTGCTGCTGACCGGTGGCGACATGCGGCGCGCCAATCTGACGGCGCAGTTCAGCGACGGCAATGCCCTCTCTGTGACGACCAACCCCGCACCGAACGGGCGCACGCTGTCGGTCGCCTTCAACGACGCCGGCACCATCCTGCGCCTGCTTGGGGTCTATTCCCAGCTTGCTGGCGGCTCGGGCAGCCTCGTGCTGACGACCGACCGGGATATCGACTCGGAAGCCGGGCAACTGGTGATGCGCGATTTCGCCATTGTCGATGAGGCCAACGTGGCGCAGATCCTGGGCAATCATTCCGACTCCCGCGCCGCCATCGCGCAGCAGAACCGGCTCGACTTCGACGTTGCCCAGGTGGAGTTCCAGCGCCGTTCGGACCGCGTCGAGGTCACCAATGCCATGCTGACCGGCGACACCGTCGGCGGTACTGCGCGGGGCTTCATCTACACCGATCGTCGGCAATGGGATTTGACGGGGACCTATGTGCCGTTATTCGGGCTGAACAACGCCTTCCAGCAGATTCCGATCCTGGGGCCATTGCTCGGTGGCCGCGAGGGCGAGGGGCTGGTCGGCGTGACCTTTGCGGTGCAGGGGCCGCTGGACAATCCGCAATTCCGCATCAACCCGCTGTCGATGCTGGTGCCAGGGGCCTTCCGCGAGCTGTTCGAGTTCCGTGCCAAGGAGCAGCCGCCGGCCCCGGCGCAATAAGGCGATCCCAACGCCGCATCGCTCTCCCCCGGTGCCATCCCCGCGAAGGCAGGGATCCCCGTTTGCGATAGTCAAGCAAACCGAGATTCCCGCCTTCGCGGGAATGACCCGGTGGTGGATGGAGGATGTGAGCCTCAGACCGGCTTGATCAGAGCGTGGCGCTTCTTGCCGACCGAGAGTTTGATCACGCCCTCGCTGAGCAGGGCATTGTCGCCGATGCTGAGCTTGTCGTCATCGATGAGAGCGTCGTTGACGCGAACCGCACCCGACTGGATATGGCGGCGCGCCTCGCCGTTCGAGGCGGCCAGCCCGGCCGTGACCAGGGCCGCCAGGATGCCAAGACCATTGGCCAACTCGGCATGCGATACCGTTGCCGTCGGCAGCGACAGATCGATGCCGCCGGCTTCGAACGTATTGGCAGCGGTCGCCGCCGCCTGGATCGCAGCGTCCCTTCCATGCACGATGGCGGTGACTTCCGTGGCCAGCACCTTCTTGGCCTCGTTGATTTCATTTCCGCCAAGCGCGCCCAGCTTTTCGATCTCCGAAATCGGCAGGCGGGTGAAGATCTTGAGGAACTTGACGACGTCGGCGTCTTCCGTGTTGCGGAAATACTGCCAGAAATCATAGGGGCTGAAGAGGTCGCCATTGAGCCAGACAGCGCCGGAGGCCGACTTGCCCATTTTCTCGCCGGATGACTTGGTCAGCAGCGGCGTGGTCAGCGCGTAGAGCTGCGGCCCACCCATGCGGTGGCTGAGGTCGACACCATTGATGATGTTGCCCCACTGGTCAGAGCCGCCCATCTGCAGCACCGTGCCATAGCGCCGGTTGAGCTCCACGAAGTCATAGCCCTGCATGATCATGTAGTTGAATTCGAGGAAGCTCAGCGACTGCTCGCGGTCGAGCCGGAGCTTGACCGAGTCGAAGCTCAGCATGCGATTGACCGAGAAGTGCCGGCCGACATCGCGCAGGAATTCGACATAGTTCAGCTTGAGCAGCCAATCGGCATTGTTGACCATGATGGCCGGGTTGGAGCCGCCATAGTTGAGGATATTGCCGTAGACGCGCTGGATGGAGTCGATGTTGGTCTGGATCTGCTCAACCGTCAGCAGCTTGCGCTGGTCGTCGCGGAACGAGGGGTCGCCGACCATGGAAGTGCCGCCGCCCATCAGGCTGATCGCCTTGTGGCCAGTTTCCTGCAGCCAGTAGAGCATGGTGACGGTGATCAGATTGCCGATATGGATCGAGGTCGCCGTGGCGTCATAGCCGACATAGCCCGAGATCGGCCCTTTGAGGGCCAGGGCATCGAGCCCTTCGGGATCGGAAATCTGGTGGATGAAGCCGCGCTCGTCGAGGACGCGCAGGAAATCGGATTTGAACTTGGTCATCGGGTGCGATCCCTGAATGCCGCCCACCCACCGGGTCATTCCCGCGCAGGCGGGAATCTCCGTTTGACTGGGCTCGATAGAGAAACAGAGGTTCCCGCCTGCGCCGGAATGACTCCGTGGGTTTGAAGCGATCGCGCGAATACGCCCGAAACTAGCGCCCGCCGCCGGCGGCGATCTCCTGCCGGCGACGGTCGAGATAATCGGCCGAGCGGGTGGTCAGTTCGTCGATCTTGCCTTCGAAGAAGTGGTTGGCGCCTTCCACGATCTGCTGCTCGATGACGATGCCCTTCTGCGTCTTGAGCTTGTCGACCAGCTTCTGCACCGAGGTGGGCGGCGCCACGCGATCCTTGTCGCCATGGATGATCAGGCCCGAAGACGGGCAGGGGGCCAGGAACGAGAAATCGTAGAGGTTTTCCGGCGGGGCCACCGAGATGAAGCCCTCGACCTCGGGGCGACGCATCAGCAGTTGCATGCCGATCCACGCGCCAAACGAAAAGCCGGCGATCCAGCAGCCGCGCGACTCGCGGTTGATGACCTGCAGCCAATCGAGCGCAGCGGCGGCATCGCTCAATTCGCCAATGCCGTGGTCGAACATGCCCTGGCTGCGGCCGACGCCGCGCGAGTTGAAGCGCAGCACGGCAAAGCCGCGCTCGGCGAACATGTAGAAGAGATTGTAGACGATCTGATTGTTCATCGTTCCGCCGAACTGCGGATGTGGATGCAGCACGATCGCTATAGGCGCGTTGGGCTCTTTGCCCGGCTGGTACCGGCCTTCGAGACGCCCTTCGGGCCCGTTGAAGATCACTTCTGGCATGGTCTTGTTCTTCCGGCCGTTCGGCTCTGTTGGTGCGGTTTTGCGAGGCTCCGTGCGACGGCGTTGCGGCTTGACTAAGGCCGCTCCGCTGCCTAAAACATGGGTCGCAAAATCAGTTTAGAATTGTTCGAAACTCGGTTTAAGGCCGCCATACGGCCTGCAAGAGCGCCCCTTGTAATGAAGTTGGGCAGCAAATTTCAAGAAGTGTTTGAGTCGACAGCCGCGTGAGCGCTCCGGCTCCTGCATGGAATACATGACCGGCGCGCATGCGCCACACGGGAAACCGATGACCAGACCGGCGATCTATCTTGATCATAATGCCGCGTCCCCGCTTCTGCCGGAAGCGCGGGCGGCGCTGGTTGCTGCGCTCGATCTGACCGGCAATGCTTCATCGGTGCACGGCCATGGCCGCGCATTGCGTAATCTCATCGATACCGCCCGCAGCCAGGTGGCAGCCCTCGCGGGCGCCGAGCGCAAGCAGGTGGTGTTCACCGGCTCGGCGACCGAGGCGATCACCCAAGCCATTGTCGGCGGCGCGAAGGCCTTCGCGTCCACGGCCGTAGTTATCAGCGCCGGTGAGCACGCGGCGGTCGGCAAGGCCGCCGAGGCGACCGGACTTCCCATCATCACCATAGGGCTTCTGCCCGATGGTGGAATTGACCTGGATCAACTGGCGTCCGTGATTGCCGGGGCCGAGGGCAACCTGCTGGTGGCCCTGCATTGGGTGAACAACGAGACCGGAGTGGTGCAGGACATCGCCCGGATCAACGCCCTGGTTGGCCCGACCCGCCACACGCTGTTCATCGACGCCGTACAGGCATTCGGCAAGCTCGAGCTGGATTTTGCCGCCTCAGCTCCCGATATGATGGCTGTGAGTGGCCACAAGATTGGCGCGCCCGCGGGCATTGGCGCCCTCTTGGTCAAGGCCCATGCCGATACCGTTCGGCTCATTCCCGGCGGCGGGCAAGAGCAGGGCCGGCGCGGCGGCACCGAAGCGGCGGCGCTGATCGCAGCCTTTGGCGCGGCGGCGGCGGCCATCGAAGCCAGATATCGCGCTGCCGATCCGGCCCGGCTGATCAATCGGCTCGAAGCCGACCTCGGATCGGCCATTCCGGGCCTGGTGGTGTTCGGCGCCAACCGCCTGGGCAATGTGACCAATTTCGCGGTGCCCGGCATCAAGAATGCCACGGCGATGATGGGGCTGGATCTGATGGGCCTCTCGGTGTCGTCGGGCTCAGCCTGTTCGTCCGGCAAGGTCGGACCCAGCCATGTGCTGGCAGCGATGGGCGTCGCGCCCGAACTGGCCGAATGCGCCCTGCGCGTCAGCCTGGGCTGGAATTCGACGGTGGACGACGTCAATGCGTTCGTTGCCGGTTACCAAACGATCCTTGAGCGCCATCGGGCGCGCCAGGGGCAGGCGGCGTAAGCCGTCACGACCTTATACCGCTCGCGGCGACCTTGAATCGCCACCGGGCAAATAGGAGAAGCCAATCATGGCCGACTACGCCGATATCCCGACGCTCAAGGAAAACATCGATCGCGCCACCGTTGACTCGGTGCGCTCGCTCGACGTGGACAAATACAAGTACGGCTTCGAGACAGATATCGAATCCGACATGGCCCCCAAGGGCCTGAGTGAGGATACCGTCCGCTTCATCTCGGCCAAGAAGAACGAGCCGCAATGGATGCTGGACTGGCGCCTGGAAGCCTATGCCCGCTTCCTGACCATGACCGAGCCGACCTGGGCCAAGGTGCATTATCCGCAGATCGACCTGCAGGACATGTACTATTATGCGGCGCCCAAATCGTCGCCGGCGCCCAAGAGCCTGGACGAAGTCGATCCTGCGTTGATTGCCATGTACGACAAGCTCGGCGTGCCGCTGCGCGAGCGCGAAATCCTGGCCGGCGTCGAGCGCCCGAACGTGGCTGTCGATGCGGTGATGGACTCCGTCTCGGTCGTCACGACCTTCCGCGAGGAATTGGCCAAGGTCGGCATCATCTTCTGCTCGATCTCCGAAGCCATCCGCGAATACCCTGAATTGGTGCAGAAGTACCTGGCTTCGGTGGTGCCGGTTTCGGACAACTACTATGCCACATTGAACTCGGCGGTCTTCACCGACGGCTCGTTCGTCTACATCCCCAAGGGCGTCCGCTGCCCGATGGAGCTGTCGACCTATTTCCGCATCAACGAGAAGAAGACTGGCCAGTTTGAGCGCACGCTGATCATCGCCGAAGCCGATAGCTATGTGAGCTATCTCGAAGGCTGCACGGCGCCGATGCGCGACGAAAGCCAGCTGCACGCTGCCGTGGTGGAACTGGTCGCCCTCGACAATGCCGAGATCAAGTATTCCACCGTCCAGAACTGGTATCCAGGTGACAAGGACGGCAAGGGCGGCATCTACAATTTCGTCACCAAGCGTGGCGATTGCCGTGGCGCCAACTCCAAGATTTCCTGGACCCAGGTGGAAACCGGCTCGGCCATCACCTGGAAATATCCCAGCTGCATCCTGCGCGGCGACGGTTCGCGCGGCGAGTTCTATTCCATCGCCATTTCGAACGGGCACCAGCAGGTCGACAGCGGCACCAAGATGCTGCATCTGGGCAAGAACACGTCCAGCCGCATCATCGCCAAGGGCATCGCTGCCGGCTTCTCGGACAATACCTATCGCGGCCAGGTCTCGGCGCATGCCAAGGCCAAGAACGCCCGCAACTTCACCCAGTGCGACAGCCTGCTGATCGGCGACAAATGCGGGGCCCACACCGTGCCCTATATCGAGAGCCGCAACGGCACGGCCGTGTTCGAGCACGAGGCCACCACGTCCAAGATTTCCGACGACCAGATGTTCTACTGCCAGCAGCGCGGCCTTTCCGAAGAGGACGCCGTGGCGCTGATCGTCAACGGCTTCGTCCGCGACGTGCTGCAGCACCTGCCGATGGAGTTCATGGTCGAAACCCAGAAGCTGATCGCGATCAGCCTCGAAGGCTCTGTCGGATGACCGGGCAGGCAATCGAACCGGTCGTTGCCCTGGACCGGCTGGAGCTTAGGCGGCAGGACAGGGCGCCAGGAATTGGCTCCGATGGAGCCAACTTTTCCCGGGCCATGGGGCTCACCATGTTGGGGGCGAGCTATTTCGAGGTGCGTCCGGGCGAGTCTGCGTTCCCATTCCACGTGCACTACCTGGAGGATGAGATCATCGTCCTCCTCTCGGGCGAGGGTACATATCGGTTTGGTGATACCACCAGGAGCGTCACCGTCGGAGACGTCCTGGGAGCGCCCGCCGGCCGGGCGGAATGGGCCCATCAGCTGACCAATACCGGCTCCGAGCCACTGAAATACATCTGCGTCGCCAATCAGACCGAGACCAATGTGGTCGAGTTGCCCGAAGAAGGGCTGCTGCGGGTCCATCATCGCAAGTCTGGCGGCCATGAGAGCATTGAATTGAGCAAGCCGGGCAAGGCCCAGGCGTAGATCGAAATGGACCCAGTCCTGCGCGATGGCCATCAGGCCGCGTCGACTGAAGAAGGTAAAAGAAAATGACTACCCCCATCCTTGAAATCCGTAACCTGCATGCCCGCATCGAAGAGCGTGAAATCCTCAAGGGCGTGAACCTCACCATTCCAGCCGGCCAGGTTCATGCCATCATGGGCCGCAACGGTTCCGGCAAGTCGACCCTGAGCTATGTGCTGGCCGGCAAGGAAGACTACGAGATCACCGAGGGCGAGATCCTGCTCAATGGTGTC
Source organism: Devosia sp. (assembly GCF_014860165.1). Classification (GTDB taxonomy): domain Bacteria; phylum Pseudomonadota; class Alphaproteobacteria; order Rhizobiales; family Devosiaceae; genus Devosia. The sequence continues at coordinate 6,993 of NZ_JACZKG010000021.1, read as the reverse complement.
GATATCCTCGACATGGAGCCGTCCGAGCGCGCTGTGGCAGGTATTTTCCTCGCCTTCCAGTACCCCATCGAAATCCCCGGCGTGGCGACCATGACCTTCCTCAAGGCCGCCATGAACGCCCAGCGCAAGGCGCGCGGCGAGGTCGAGATGACGACCCCGGACTTCATGCGCGCGGTCAAGGAGGCCGGCGCCCAGCTCAATATCGACAGCGATATGCTCAAGCGCCCGCTCAATGTCGGGTTCTCCGGCGGCGAGAAGAAGCGTGCGGAAATCCTGCAGATGGCCTTGCTCAAGCCGGCGCTCTGCGTGCTCGACGAGACCGATTCCGGGCTCGATATCGATGCCCTCCAGGTGGTCTCGCGTGGCGTCAATGCGCTGCGGGCCGAAAACCGCTCCATGCTGGTCATCACCCACTATCAGCGCCTGCTCAACCACATCGTGCCCGACGTGGTGCATGTGTTCAGCGACGGCCGGATCGTCGAGAGCGGCGACAAGGACCTGGCGCTCCAACTCGAAGCCAAGGGCTATGCCGACTTCGACGCGACGGCGGCCTGACCCATGCGCCAGACCATGCCAGTCCGGCTCGGAGCCGCCGAAGATACACTGATCGCCCAGCTCAAGAGCGTCGGCGCCCATGCCGACGCCGAGCGCATTACCGTGGCCGGCCTGCCGACGCGTCGCGTCGAGAGCTATCACTACACCGATCTCAAGACCCTGCTGCGGACCATCCCGCCGCTGGCCAAGGCCGCCAATGAGGCCAGCGCCCCGGCTTTGCGCGTTCCGGGCGCCTATCAGCTGATGATCGCCAATGGCGTGATCCAGTCCGCCTCGACCGCCCCGGCCGGCATTATCGTCGGCAAGGCCGCTGGCAGCGCGCTCAGCACCCGCGACGACGTGCTGGTGCATCTCAACGGCGCCCTCGCCAAGGAAAGCCTGACCCTGACGCTGGAAAGCAGCGTCGACCCGGTGATCCAGATCGACCGTCGCACCGAGGGTGAGGCGGCCCATGTTGCGGATTCGCTCAAGATCTACGTCGCTGACGGCGCCTCTGCCATCATCCTCGAGACCTTTTCTGGTTCCGACGCCGCCCATGTCGGCAATCACGCCACCTATATCGCACTCGGCAAGAATGCGGTCGTCACCCACATCACTGTGGACCTGTCCTTCCGCGCGACCAGCCACTTTGCCACCAACGAGTATCATGTCGGCGAGGGCGCGAAGCTCCGCACGCTGGTTATCCATGCCGGCGCCGGGCTGAGCCGCACGCAACTGTTCCCCCGCTACGAGGGCGCTGGTGCCCATGGCGACATCACGGGCCTTAACCTGGTCTCCGATGGCCAGCATGCCGATATCACCATGGACGCGACCCATGCCGTACCCGGCACGTCGTCGCAGCCGCTGTTCAAGTCGATTGCGCGTGGCCGCGGCAAGGCCGTGGTGCAGGGCAAGCTGGTGGTGGCCCGGGATGCACAGAAGACCGATGCCAAGTTCATGCATCAGGGTCTGATGCTGTCGGACGAGGCGGAAATCCTCTCCAAGCCCGAGCTGGAAATCTATGCCGACGACGTCGTCTGCGGCCATGGTTCGACCTGCGGCAAGCTGGACGAAGACAGCCTGTTCTACCTGATGAGCCGCGGCATTCCGCAGGAGGAAGCCGAGACCATGCTGGTGCGCGGCTTCCTGGAAGAACTCGTCGATTCGATCGAGGACGCGGCGCTCGCAGAGGCCCTGCATGGGGTCATCGACGGATGGCTGCTGGGCGGCAAGTAGGGGCTATGTCTCTTCACCTCTCCCTTTGGGGGAGAGGTCGGCGCGCAGCGCCGGGTGAGGGGGTCTTTACTGGGTGAGGTGCTTGAGGAAGGCCCACTCACCCGACCCGAAGGCGGGTCGACCTCTCCCCCAAAGGGAGAGGTGAAGAACGGAATTGAACATGACCTTCGACCTAGCCAAAGTCCGTGCCGATTTCCCGATCCTCTCCGAGGTCATCCACGGGAACCGGCTGGTCTATCTCGATAGCGGCGCATCGGCGCAGAAGCCGTTGCAGGTGCTCGATCGCATGGATCATGCCTTCCGGCACGAATATGCCAATGTGCACCGCGGCCTGCACACGCTCGCCAATCGGGCCACCGAAGCCTATGAGGGCGGCCGGCATGCGGCGCAGGCCTTCCTCAATGCTGCCCGTCCGGAAGAGATCATCTTCACCCGCTCGGCCACCGAGGCGATCAACCTCGTCGCGTCGTCCTTTGCCGGCCCGCGCATTGGTGAGGGCGACGAAATTGTCCTCTCCATCATGGAGCACCACTCCAACATCGTGCCCTGGCATTTCCACCGCGAGCGCAAGGGCGCGGTGATCAAGTGGGTCGATGTGGGCGACGATGGCAGCTTCGATCTCGACGCCTTCGCGGCCACGCTGACCGATCGAACCCGTATGGTTGCGGTTACCCATATGAGCAACGTGCTGGGCACGGTGACGCCAATCAAGCAGGTCATCGAGATCGCCCATGCCCGCGGTATCCCCGTACTGATCGATGGCAGCCAGGGCGCCGTCCACACCAGCGTCGACGTGCAGGACCTCGATGCCGATTTTTACGTCATGACTGGCCACAAGCTCTATGGGCCCACCGGCATCGGCGTGCTCTACGGCAAATACGACCTGCTGGCCGAAATGCAGCCCTATCAGGGCGGCGGCGAAATGATCGACGTGGTGACCATGGAGACGGTCACCTATAACGAACCGCCGCACCGTTTCGAGGCGGGAACGCCCCCAATCGTCCAGGCCATCGGGCTGGGCGCGGCGCTAAACTACATGAACGAACTCGGTCGTGACGCCATCGCCGCCCATGAGCACGACGTCGCCCAATATGCCCTTGAGCGCCTCAGCCGCATCAATTCCCTGCGCCTGATCGGCACGGCGCCGGGCAAGGGCGGCATCTTCTCCTTCGAGCTCAAGGGCGCCCACGCCCATGACGTCTCGACTATTCTCGACCGCTACGGCATTGCCGTGCGTGCCGGGACGCATTGCGCCATGCCGCTCCTCAAACGCTTTGGTGTCACCTCTACCTGCCGCGCCTCCTTCGCCCTATATAACGGCAAGGACGACGTCGACGCGCTGGTGGATGGCATTGAACGTGCCCAGAAATTTTTCGCGTAAGCGGGGACTATGATGACCGACGAACTCGAAATCGACGAATCCAAGATCGCCCCGGCGCCTGCTCTTCCCGAGCCGCGCATTACACCCAATGTCGGCGGCGGCCTGCCGGAGGCTGAGGTGGAGCGCATCACATCCGACCTGATCGGCGCGCTCAAGACCGTCTATGACCCGGAAATCCCGGTCGACATCTATGAGCTCGGCCTGATCTACAAGGTCGATCTCGATGATGACAGGAACCTGACCATCGACATGACGCTGACCGCCCCGGGTTGCCCGGTGGCCGGCGAAATGCCCGGCTGGGTGGAGAATGCCGCCCGCGCCGTCGAAGGCGTGCAGGATGTGACGGTCAACATGGTCTTCGATCCTCCGTGGGATGCTTCGCGCATGAGCGAAGAGGCTCAGGTCGCCTTGAACTGGTGGTAATCTCACGCGTTTCGTCCTATATATCGTGAAACGCCGATAGAAAGTTGCCCATGGCCTTCAAGATCATGTCGCTGACCGATGCCGCTGCCGAGCGCATCAACGAGATCATTGAGGACTCCGACAAGCCGGTGATCGGCGTCCGCGTCGGCGTCAAGAATGCCGGCTGTGCCGGCATGGCCTATACGCTCGACTACGTCACCGAGCCGGTCAAGGGCGACGACCATGTGGTGGACAAGGGCGTCGAGGTCTATATCGAGCCCAAGGCGACCATGTTCCTGCTCGGCACGGTCATGGATTTCGAACAGTCCAAGATGAGTTCGGGCTTCACCTTCAAGAACCCCAACCAGACCGGCGAATGCGGCTGCGGCGAAAGCGTCCAGCTCAAACCGGCAGACCTGAAGGCCATCGCCGAGGCGCGGGCAGGGGCATGACTGGCTCTCCATCCCCAACATCCGCCGCGTTCCCTCGGGCTTGACCCGAGGGCCGCTTTCAAAAGAGTGCAGGCGGCGAATGGCCCTCGGATCAAGTCCGAGGGAACGCAGAGTTCGTTATGGCAACGCGGGCCAATTGCATCACGCGGCGTGATGCCCTAACACCACGCCATCATGCCCAGCCCGCTCCCAGCCGCCCTCGCCATTGTCCCGCCCAACCGTCCGCTGGTCGGCCGCGTTTCTCCGCCGGGAAGCAAATCCATCACCAACCGCGCCCTGCTGCTGGCAGCGCTCGCCAGTGGCACCAGCCGGCTGACCGGCGCGCTCAAGAGCAAGGACACGGTGCTCATGGCCGCCGCCTTGCGACAGATGGGCGTGACCGTGGACGAGCCGGACGCCACCAGCTTCGTTGTCACCAGCACCGGCCGTTTGCAGCGGCCCGAGGCACCGCTGTTCCTCGGCAATGCCGGCACGGCGACGCGCTTCCTGACAGCGGCCGTGGCAACGGTGGATGGTGAGGTTATCGTCGACGGTGACGAGGAAATGCGCCTGCGGCCCATCGGCCCCCTGGTCGCTGCACTGCAATCGCTAGGCATCGACGCCAGCAGCCCCACCGGTTGCCCGCCGGTTACCGTTCGCGGCCGCGGCAGCTTCGGTTCGGGCCGGGTCGAGATCGATGCCGGTCTCTCCAGCCAGTATGTTTCGGCGCTGCTGATGGCCGCGCCGCTGGGCGATGGCCCGATCACCGTAGCCCTGTCGGGCAAGGACATTGGCGCCCGCGGCTATGTCGATCTGACGCTGGCGGCCATGCGCAGTTTTGGCGCCTCGGTGGAACAACTCGATGCCGGCACCTGGCTGGTGCAGCCCACCGGCTACACCGCCACCGACCTGCTGATCGAACCCGATGCCTCCGCCGCCACCTATCTCTGGGGCGCCGAGGTCCTGACTGGTGGTCGCATCGACCTCGGCGTCGCCGCTGATGCCTTCACCCAGCCAGACGCCGCCGCCCAGGCAATCATTGCGCAATTCCCCAGCATGCCTGCGGTCATCGACGGCTCGCAGATGCAGGATGCGGTCCCCACGCTGGCCGTGCTGGCTGCGTTCAACAACCATCCGGTCCGCTTCGTCGGTATCGCCAATCTGCGCGTCAAGGAAACCGACCGCATCCGAGCCGTCGCCAACGAACTCAATCGCATCCTGCCCGGCCTGGGCACTGAGGAGGGCGATGATCTGCTGGTCGCCGCCGACCCCGATCTTGCGGGCAAGGTGGCGGGACACAACAGCCGCATCAAGATCGAAACCTATCACGATCACCGCATCGCCATGAGCTTCGCCCTGGCGGGTCTGCGCATTCCCGGCATCGTGATTCTGGATCCCGCCTGCACCGGCAAGACCTATCCTGAATATTGGGACATGCTGGAGGGGCTGGGGGTGGAGTTGCAGCCGGCCTAAGCGGCGGAAACGCCCTGGGCTTCGGCGACGGCCTGCAGGGCCAGCAACTCGCTCTCGCTGATCACGCGATTGCGGCCGGCATGCTTGGCCGCATAGAGGCAGCGGTCCGCGCGCTCGATCAGCATGGCCGGCGTATCGCCCGGCTGATAGGCCGCCACCCCGAACGAGGCCGTGATGCGGCCCAGCTTCTCATTGGTCGAGCGCTTCAGCAATTCCTTGGCCTGGATCGCCCGGCGGATATTCTCCGCCACGATCACCGCGCCTTCCATGTCGGTCGAGGGCAGGATGGCGACGAATTCTTCGCCACCATAGCGGGCCGCCAAATCCTTGCCCTTGATGTTGGATTTCAGCGTCATCGCCACCAGGCGCAACACCTGGTCGCCAGTCTGGTGGCCATAGGTGTCGTTGAAACTCTTGAAGTGGTCGATATCGATGATCATCAGGCAGAGCGGCGAATTGGTCGCGCTGGCCTCGGCGATCGCTCCCTCCATGCCCTCGTCGAAGCTCTTGCGGTTGGCAATCTTCGTCAGCGGATCGAGCAGCGACTCGCGTCGCACATCGTCCAGGTCTCGCTGCAGCGAGGCAATGTCGTCGCGCGAGGCCTCGAGCTTCTGTTCGAGCGCGCGATTGGTTTCCTGCATGCGTCGGGTTTCGGCCAGCAGCCGGTCCGCCAGTTCCTTCATCGCAGGAACGGAGATTTCCCGCTCCAGGTCGCCGCTGGCCGACTGCAGCGAGCCGGAATAGGCATTCGCCGTGGTCATCGCGGTGTCGATCGCCTCATACACCGCCTCGATGCGCGCATGCATGCGCTCCGAGACGTTGGTCATGCGGTCGTTCACGTCGGACTTGAGGAACTCGTTGTAGAGCGTCTCGGCCAGGTTGGTCGACGGCGAATCGCCATTGCGGAAAATGGCGTTGATCCGATTGTTCAGTGTCGGATTGACACCCGTGGAATAGGTGTAGAGCAGCTCATAGAACTGGGGATAGGGCGGAATTCCACTGCGCTTGAGCAGGTCAAATGCAGAGTTCGCATAACCGAGCGCGCGTTTGAATTCCTGTTCGGACACTGCTTCCCTCGCGCCTCGTTGCGCCGACTCCGCCGCGGCTTCTGTCCGCAGCCGAGTCACCACTGATAAATACCGTCCCAGCGTTAATGAACACAACTACACGCCCGCAATAAAAACCGGGCGTGCACAGTCAAATAGTGTTCAGTCAGCTGACTGCGCGCGTTGGCCGCAGCAAAAACGCCGGGATAGGACCGTCATTACCAAAAGGCGAGTTGCTGTCATTGCCTTCCGACTCGGCTGCCTCGGCCTCGGGCCGCTGCCTGCCGCGACTGCGTGGCGGACGCTGCTGGCCCCGTTCGGGGGATGGCGACTGAGCCTCGGCTTCTGCCTCCGCCCGCGTCTTGCCCGTTCTGGTCCGAGCCGGCTTTGGCTTTTCGAGTGCAGGCTCGGCGGCCGGAACGGGTGCAGCGGCGGCCGCCTCGGCATCGGCCCGGGTCCGCGGACCGCCACGGCGCGAACGGGCCGGACG
>NZ_JACZKG010000020.1 GCF_014860165.1 Devosia sp. | reverse complement strand
GATAACAGGCTGATAATGCCCAAGAGTCCATATCGACGGCATTGTTTGGCACCTCGATGTCGGCTCATCACATCCTGGGGCTGGAGCAGGTCCCAAGGGTATGGCTGTTCGCCATTTAAAGTGGTACGTGAGCTGGGTTTAAAACGTCGTGAGACAGTTTGGTCCCTATCTGCCGTGGGTGTTGGAATGTTGAGAAGAGCTGTCCCTAGTACGAGAGGACCGGGATGGACGAACCTCTGGTGGACCTGTTGTGGCGCCAGCCGCATTGCAGGGTAGCTATGTTCGGACGGGATAACTGCTGAAAGCATCTAAGCAGGAAGCCTCCTTCAAAACGAGCATTCCCTTGAGAGTCGTGGAAGACCACCACGTTGATAGGCCGGATGTGGAAGCGCAGCGATGTGTGAAGCTGACCGGTACTAATAGCTCGATTGGCTTGATCGTTCTCATTAATCTATGTCCGCATAGATTGTGACTGTTCGATCGGTTCAGAAATACACCAGACATTGCTTCTTGCATGGGAAAGCAATGTCCAAAAAACATAACCAGAATTCACTCATACGTTTTTCGCTGACCTTGTGGTTTTTGCGAGGAGCCCAAGACCCGATCCCATCCCGAACTCGACCGTCAAATTCCTCTGCGCCAATGGTACTAAGTCTCAAGGCTTGGGAGAGTAGGTCGCTGCAAGGTCTGCCAAAAACGTATGATCTCGTTACAATGTCGAAAGAAAACTTTCAAAAACCCCTCACCGGAAACGGTGGGGGGTTTTTGCGTTTGGCGTCCATGAGAATTGCGGTTGAATCGCGCAGTTCGGGGTATGCCGAGAGCCGGTCATTGCGCGCCTTATCCGGTTGGCGGCCTGCGAAAGCCATCCAGGATCTCCTTGACCACCGCATTGAACGCCGCGGGCCGCTGCAAAGGGGCGAAATGGGTCACGCCGGGCAAGGTCACCAGCCGCGCTCCGGGAATGGTGTCGGCCAGGTAGCGGGCATGTTCGGCTTTGATGAACTCGTCGCCCTGGCTGTGCAGGATGGTCACGGGCACTTTGATCTGCCGCAGGTCGTCGGGCGCGTAGTTGGGTTCGGTGCGCTGCATGGTGCCAACGGCCTCGACGAAGGCATCGAAATCGTCTGACGTGGCCGAGAGGGCGGCATAGTCCTGGCGGTGACGGGAAAAGCAGCGATCGATGACAGCGGTGGGGACGAAGGGCAGCGTGCCTGACGGGTCCATGTTGCAGGCAAAGAACAGCACGCCGTCGACGCGGTCGGGATGCAGGTTGCCCATGACCATGGCGGTGCAGGCGCCGTCGCTCCAGCCGATCAGGCTGGCGCGGTCGATGGCGAGGCTATCCATCACGGCAAGGACGTCGCCCGCCATCAGCTCGTAGCTGAAGGGCCTGCTGTCGCGGGTGCTGCGACCGTGGCCGCGGCTGTCGATCAGGATGACGCGATTGCCGGCGGCGACGAGAGCGGCGGCCTGGAAGCTCCAGTTGCCGGAATGGCCAAGGCCACCATGCAGCAGGATGACGGGCCGGCCGCGGCCGATGCTGGCGAACCAGAGTTCGGCGCCATCATGGTGCACATGGCCGGTCTGGTGGGGCGTGGGCAGCGGCGGGGTACCACTGCGTTCGAAAATGACGAGGTCATCATCGCTGTAGGTCTGGAGATCTTGCCATGCGGCCAACGGGAGATTGGGGACCATTCGTGCTCCTTTGCCAGTGAAAAGCTCCGCTAGCGGTTGAACCTTCTTGTCGCCTCAGCGTATCCACATTCGACGGGCAGGTAACGGTGTCTGCCTCGAACCGATCAACACCTGCCGAATTGGTCAGAAATCTCTCATGCGAATCGTGTTCCTGCTGCTCGCACTGCTGCTCTCGCCTGTCGCCGCATCGGCGCAGATTCCCGGTGTCACGCCGGAGCCCGCGGTGGAGGCTAAGAGCAGCGACGCGGACCTGGATGAGCTGATCCGCATCATCGAGAATGACGCAACGCGCGCGGCCTTGATCGAGCGGCTGAAGCGGGCCGACGCCGAAGCCGATATACCGGTCGATGCGCCGCCCGATCTCAGCATCGTGCGCCAATTGGCGGAATATACCCGGGCGGCGGCTGAAGGCACGTCCGCCACGCTGCAGGCGCTGGGACAGGTGTTTGTCGACCTGCAGCAGGGATTGGGCGGAACGCTGGATGGCGATCTCAACGTGCTGCGGGACGCGGCGGTCGGGGTGATGCTGGTTGCGGCGGCGCTGTTTGGCAGCTTCCTGGCATTTCGCATCATCGTGCTGTGGGCGCAGGGGGTCATCGCCCGGCGGGTGACAGGCGGGGGCTGGGTATCGCGCATCCTGGGTGCCATGGCCGCCGCGCTGGTGGATCTCGGATCGGTTCTGCTCGCCTGGGCTATCGGCAATGTGGTGGCCTTGATGGTGGGCGGCGTCGGGCGCATGGGTATCAACCAGTCGCTGCTGCTCAATGCGTTTCTGCTCATTGAACTCAGCAAGCTGGCGGCACGCTCGTTCCTGGCGCCACGCTTCGAGGCGCTGCGGCTGGTGCCGGTGGGTGACAGCAATGCCGCCTATTGGTCGTTCTGGCTGGGCCGGGTGATCTCGCTGATCGGCTACACGTTCCTGTTCGTGGCGCCCTTGCTGGCGGCCAACCTGTCGGTGGCCGCCGCGTCTGCCGTGCAGGTGCTTGTCATGGCCACGGCGGTGACGATCGGCATCGTCATCGTACTGCAGAACAAGGACGATGTGCGCAACTGGTTGAGTGGGATCGCCGAGCGGCGCGGCCACGACGGCACCGGGCAGTTGCTGGTCGTGCTGGGGCAATATTGGCACATTGTCGCCATTGTCTACCTCGTCACGCTGCTGGTGGTGTGGTTCGCCAATCCGGAACAGGCGCTGCCCTTCATGCTGGGCGCTACGGTTCAGTCGGTAATCGCCATCCTGGTTGGCGTCGTCATTGTCAGCTTCATTTCACGCTTCGTGAGCGCCGGGTTGCGGCTGCCTGAAGACGTCAAGCAAAGGCTGCCCCTGCTCGAGACGCGGCTGCAGGCCTTCGTGCCGACGGTCATGCAGGTGGTGCGATGGGTGGTGATAGCGGGGGTGCTTGCGGCCATCGCCCAGGCCTGGGCGCTGTTCGACTTCGTCGGCTGGATCGGCAGCCCCGGCGGGCAGCAGGCGGCCGGCTCGGTGATTTCGGCCGCGCTCATCATCCTGGTCTGCATCGTGCTGCATGTGGTGGTGGCGTCGTGGGTGGAGTATCGGCTCAATACCAGCATCGGCAAGACACCGACGCCGCGCGAGAAGACCCTGCTCAACCTGTTCAAGAATGCCTTCACCATCGCCCTGGTGGTGTTCGGGCTGATGCTCGCCCTGGCGCAGATCGGGGTCAATATCGCGCCGCTGCTGGCGGGCGCGGGGGTGATAGGCCTGGCCATCGGCTTTGGCGCGCAGAAGCTGGTGCAGGATATCATCACCGGCATTTTCATCCAGTTTGAGAACGTGATGAACGAGGGCGACGTGGTGGCGGTCGGCGACAAGTCCGGCGTGGTGGAGAAGCTCACCATCCGCTCGGTCACCATCCGGGACCTCAACGGTACCGTGCATCTGATCCCGTTCTCCTCGGTCGATCAGGTCAGCAACATGGTGCGTGGATTCTCGTTCCATGTGGCCGAGCTCGGCGTGGCCTATGACAGTGATATCGGGGAGGTAAAGCAGGCCATGCGCGACGCTTTCGATCTGCTTATGCAGACCGAACACAGGGAGGACATCATCGACGATCTCGACATGCAGGGCGTCATTGCCTTTGCAGACTCGGCGGTGACGGTGCGCGCTCGCATCAAGACGCTGCCAGGCAAGCACTGGGCCGCCGGACGGGCCTATAGCGAGATCGTCAAGAAGATATTCGAGGAACGCGGCATCGAGATTCCTTATCCGCATGTGACCTATGTGGCCAATACGAGCAAGAAACGTGGCGATGCGGCGTTACCGCCACCGCTGCAAGGCGAGGGGCCGGCCAAGCTGTGAACAGCCTGACCGTTTCGTGATAGCCGCGGGGCGTTTGCCTTAAGCCGATCTTAATTTGGTGGGTTAAGATAGTGATACGCGCCCGTTGCGGCACAGCCGGCGCGGTCGTGACTTTTTGGTTCATCGCGTATCACGAGGCTCGTCATGTTGCTTTCGAGGGGCAGGACCCTTGCCCGATTCCGTCATCTGCCCGCGCTGGCGCTTGCCGCAGCGCTGAGCCTTGGCGCGGTGGCGCCCAGTCTGGCCAATAGCGCCGACTTCGTGCGCGGGCTATGGCCACAGGCCGAGGCGCGAGGCGTCAGCCGTGCTGCCTTCGAGGCGGCATTCAGCGGCTACAGCTATATTCCCAAGGTCATGGAGCTGACGCGCAAGCAGCCCGAATTCTCCCAGACCGTGCAGCAATATATCGACAAGCGGGTGACCGCGGCGCAGGCGCAGAAGGGCCAGGCAATGCGCGCGGAGTGGAACCAGACGCTGACCGGATCGCAACAACGCTGGGGCGTGCAGCCCGAATTCGTGCTGGCCATCTGGGGCATGGAGACCAATTTCGGCGGCTTCATGGGCGGCGAGAACACCATTCATGCGCTCGCGACGCTGACCGAGGGCGGCTATCGCCCGGACTTTTTCCGCGAAGAACTGCTGACGGCCCTGCGCATCGTTTCGGACGGGCATGTAAGCGCCAATAACATGACAGGCTCGTGGGCCGGGGCCATGGGGCATACACAGTTCATGCCCTCGAGCTTCATGCGCTACGCGATCGACTATAATGGCGACGGGCGCAAGGATATCTGGAACTCGGTGCAGGACGCCCTGGGTTCGACGGCCAATTATCTCAACAGCTTCGGCTGGCGCCCGGGCGAAACCTGGGGCTATGAGATCAAGCTGCCCAGCGGCTTCAATTTCGCGGCCGCCCGCCAGCTCGAGCGGGCGCCGCTCAGCCAGTGGCAGGCCATGGGCATCCAGCGCGTGTCGGGCAAGGCCTTTCCACGGCCCAGCGACGTGGCGCGGCTCTATATGCCGGCCGGAGCAAACGGTCCGGCTTTCCTGTTGCTGCCCAATTTCGACGTCATCAAGCGCTACAATAATTCGGACAGTTATGCGCTGGCGGTGGGGCACTTGGCCGATCGCATCATCGGCGGCGGCAGCTTTGCCACGCCGTGGCCGGCCGGCGACTATGCGCTGACCAAGGCGCAGAAGGCAGAGTTGCAGACGCTGCTGGCGCGGGCTGGATATGATGTGGGTTCGCCCGATGGCGTGGTCGGACCCAAGACGCGGGCGGCCGTGCTGGCCTATCAGGCACAGGCGGGCCTGCCAGCCGATGGCTACATCTCGGGACGGCTGCTCGAGGCGCTCAAGCGTTAACGCCTCGTTAACTCATTAGGTGCAGTTTTATCCCGCTTAAGTAGAGGGCAGGCTGGTTTCCGATCGTTGGAGGCGCCTGCCCTCGCCCATTTCGGGCCACTTCCAGCCAGCCACAAATTCCCCTGCATTCGCCGCTACCAAGCGGCTTCCTCCAGCTTTTCCCAGTGTCCATGCCCAACTCATTCTCGCTTTCCCGTCGCACCATGCTGGCTGGCCTGTTGGCCAGCGTCGTCCTGCCGGCTGCTTCCGCCCATGCCGTTTCCATCATGGATCCGTTCAACCTGCCGGCGGCGATGGATGGCGGCACAGCCAAGGTGGTCACCGACGCCGCCTATGGATCGGGGCCACGGCACAAGCTCGACGTCTATGCGCCTACCGAAATCGGGGCCCTGGCGCCGGTGGTGTTCTTCATCTATGGCGGCGGCTGGAGCCGGGGCGAGAAATACGAATACCAGTTCGTTGGTCAGGCCCTGGCGTCGCGCGGCTTCGTAGTCGTCATCGCGGACTATCGGCTTTATCCCGAAGTGGCCTATCCCGATTTCCTCTATGACAGCGCCGCGGCGCTGAGCTGGGTGCAGGACAATATCGCCACCTATGGCGGCGACCCCAACCGGCTGTTTCTCGCCGGTCATTCGGCGGGCGCCTACAATGCCGTGATGCTGGCGCTCGATTCATCCTTCCTGCGCGAGTTCGGCGTCACCATGGCGATCAATGGGGTGGCGGCGCTGTCGGGCCCGTATGACTTCTATCCGTTCGAATATGGCGAGGTGCGCGATGTATTCGGCAAGGCGCCCAACCCCGAAGGTACGCAGCCGATTAGCCTGGTGACCTCGGAGGCGCCGCCAATGTATCTGGCGACCGGCACGACCGACCCGATCGTGCGCATGCAGAATACCGAGCGCTTCGCGCAGAAGCTCAAGGATAGCGGCGTCTGGGTGACCACGCGCTATTACGAGGGCTTCGGCCATATGGAGCCGGTGCTGGCGATGGGCGCGATGTGGCGCTGGCGCATGCCTGTCCTGGAGGACATGGTGGCGTTTTTCCAGATGTTCGGGGCGTTTCCGAGCGGAGTGCCCTATGTGGCGGTGGCGCCCGAGCCGGCCGAACAACTGCCCGAGGCAGTGGCCCCGATGGAGCAGATCGTCGAACAGATGAATGCGATGTTCCAGCCGATCGAGCAGTAGGTCGGCTATCGCCGAATCGACCGGCAGACCTCATCCTGACAAGCCCACCATGAGAGCTACTGGGAAACCGATGTCCACCGACCACCTCCGATTCTCCGGCGCCGATGCCGCCACGCAACGCGATGCGCTCGAAGCCATAATCCGCCAGCAGCCGGTACTGATGATGGTGCTGGCAGGGTTGCGCGACATGGCTTTGCCCGATCACCTGCTGGTGGCGGGGGCCATCTACAACCAGGTGTGGAACCACCTGACCGGGCGGCCTGACATGACCGGGGTCAACGATATCGACGTGTTCTATTTCGATGACAGCGATATCGGCTGGGATGCCGAGGACAAGGTGATCAAGGCCTGCGATATCAGGTTTGCTGGCCTGGGGCTGCCGATACAGGTGCGCAACCAGGCGCGGGTGCATCTGTGGTTCGAAGACAAGTTCGGCAGCCCGTTCAGCCCGCTGACCTCGTCGGCGGAGATGCTGGGGCGCTATGCCTCCAGGACCCATGCGGTGGGGGTGCGGCTCGACGCTGCGGACAGGATGGAGATTGTCGCGCCGTTCGGGCTCGATGATCTCTTCTCGTTCCGCATGGTGCCCAATCCGGTGCTGGACAACCGGATATCGCACACCAGCAAGGGCGAGCGCGCCAAGGCGATTTGGCCGGAACTGACCGTCATTCCCTGGCCGGAGTGATCAGGCCGGGTCCACCCTGACCGCATCGGCGGAGCGGCGCACCGGGCCGTGGAAGACGGCCTCGACATTGTTGCCATCGGGGTCGAGCACGAAGGCGGCGTAATAGCCGGGATGATAGGGGCGCTCGCCGGGCCTGCCATTGTCGGTCCCGCCAGCCATCAGGGCCGCCTTGTAGAAGGCGTCCACCATGTCGCGATCCCTGACCTGGAAGGCGAGGTGAATATGGGTCGGTACGGTCCTGGCGTCGGCGGTGTCGACGAACAATTCGTCCACCTGGAACCAGCCCTGGCCCTGCTGCTCGATGCGGAAGCCGAGAGCTGCCAATGCGTGTTCGTAGAAGTAGCGCGTGGTGGCGAAATTGCGTGCGCGCAGGTGAACATGATCGATGAGGCGGCCGGTATGCCAGGTCACTGGGCTCTCCAATCATGCGGGCAAGAAAAAACCGCCCGGACCGGGATCCGGGCGGCTGGGTATCGGGTTGGCTTATTCGGCTTCGTCGGCGGAGGCCGAATTGAGCTGGCCGTATTTCTCTTCGCCGATCTTGGCGAGCAGGTCGAGCTGGGTTTCGAGGAAGTCGATATGGCCTTCCTCGTCGGTCAGCAGCGCCTCGAACAGGTTCTTGGAGACATAGTCGCCGAGCTGTTCGCAGAGTTCGCGGCTCGCCTTGTAGGCGGCGCGGGCGTCATATTCGCCGGCCAGATCGGCTTCGAGCACTTCCTTGATGGTCTGGCCGATTCGCAGCGGCGCGACGCGCTGCAAGTTCGGATGGCCTTCGAGGAAAATGATGCGCTCGATCAGACGATCGGCGTGATGCATTTCTTCAATGGATTCGGCGCGTTCCTTGGAGGCCAGCTTCTTGTAGCCCCAGTCGTCCAGAAGACGAAAGTGGACCCAATACTGGTTGACTGCACCCAGTTCGAGAAAGAGGGCTTCATTAAGCCGCTCGATGACCTGTGCTTCGCCTTTCACGACGTACTCCACTCCGTTGCTGCTTGAGCTTTTCGAGCCCAGTCGGCAGCGAAACGACGTCGCCAGACTGTTGGGCTTGCTGCGCGTGGTAGTTTTCCGTGACGCGGACAATAATGTCCACCACATTCGGCACGCAGCCGCTGCATTTGGCGCGGCGGTTGAGCTCGGAATAGACCTTGGCGGGGACCACCAGCTGCCAGGGATCAGCGCGGAGCAGGTCGAGGACGATATCCTCGATCTCCTTGGACGTGATCATGTTGCATTGGCAGACGAGCATGGTGGCGCGACGGGGTCAGGTGGAGCTTGCTGGGCGCATAAAGCCGCCCGATTAGCTGAATGTCAATGTCCGATTATGTCGCGCCCGCTATGCGGCTGCGCCGCGTCTGCGGTCCTAAGAGGTCGCAAACGTAATTAATGTGCACCCATTCTGTTGCCCCGCGACGTGGGCGCGCTGGCGACGAAACAATGTCGGGGCTTGCTTCGTTGCTGCTGGGCTATCTATCAGGGCGGGCATGGCCATTTCTCTTCTCAGTGTTTTCAATGCTCTCAGCCCCAAGGACCAGGGATCTCGTCAGGTCGCGCGGGATCTGCCCTATGGGCCGGGGGTGCGGCACAGGCTGGACATCTATGCACCGCGGCAGGCGGACGGACCGGCGCCAGTCGTGTTCTTCGTCTATGGCGGGTCGTGGATGGATGGCGATCGGCGCAACTATGGCTTTGCCGGACGCGCGCTGGCCGCGCTGGGCTATGTCACGGTCATCGCCGATTATCGCCTCGTGCCCGAAATCGAATATCCCGGATTTCTCGCAGACGGCGTTGCCGCCTTCGCCTGGGTGGCGGAGCATGTCGGTCGGTATGGCGGCGATGCGCGGCGCATGGCGCTGATGGGCCATTCGGCCGGCGCCTACAATGCCGCCATGCTGGCGCTTGACCCCGCCTATCTCGGGCGCGCCGCCTTGCTCGACCGAGTCCGCTGCGTGGTGGGATTGTCCGGGCCCTATGACTTTTACCCGTTTGACGGGCCGATCAGCCTGCGCACCTTCGGAGCCGTGCGCGACCCCATGGCGACACAACCGATCCACCACGTGACGCCGGCCGCGCCGCCGATGTTGCTGGGCCATGGCGGCAAGGACCGGTTGGTCTATCCCCGCAACAGCGTCGCCTTGGCGCAACGATTGCGCCGGGCCGGCGTGGCGGTGGAGGAAGTCCACTATGCCGGGCTCGGACATGCCGAGCCCTTGCTTGCGCTCAGCCGACCGGCCCGGGGCATGGCTCCGGTGGTAGAGGATGTTGCCAGCTTCCTGCGCCGGCATCTGGCTGCTTAGCCGGCTTGCTCCGCGGCGGCGCTTGGATAGAGTGGGGCCGCGGCTGGGTGGAGGAGATTTCGATGGCTGGATTGAAGCGGCTTGGGCGCGGGCTATTGGTGCTGAGCCTGGCGATGCCAGCCGGTTTGGGGCCGGCGACTGCGACCGAGGAGCAGCCATTCGATGCCTGCGCGGCGGCGGCGGCGAGCCAGTACGAGACCGGCTTTGAGGAGATCGGGCGGGAAAGCTGGGAGATCGATACCGATGCCGCGATCAATGCCTGTATCGCCGCACTGGAGGATGAGCCGGATTCGGCCCAGGTCAAGGGCTGGCTGGGTCGTGCCTACTTTGCTGCCGGTGATACGGACAGGGCCGTGCCCCTGTTCGAGGAGGCCGCTGCCGCCGGCAATGTGGTGGCGCTCGCCATGCTGGGCGACATGCTCACCACCGGCGATGGCGTGGCCGTCGACATGGAGCGCGGGGCGCAACTGCTGACGCAGGGCGCCGAGGCCGGTTTCGCGCTGGCCCAGAACAGCCTGGGCCTCAGCTACGATTTCGGCGAGGGGCTGAAGCAGGATTATACCCAGGCGGCGCGCTGGTATCGCGCAGCGGCCGAGCAGGGCATGAGCAAGGCCCAGTCCAATCTGGGGCTGATGTATCAGGAGGGGCTGGGCGTGCCGCGCGACTATGTCGCCGCCGCGGCCTGGTTCGAACTGGCGGTGGCGCAGGGCGATGCCTCCGGCCAGGTCAATCTGGGCAAGCTGCTGCAGGATGGCAGCGGCCAGCCCGCCGACCCGGCGCGGGCCGCCGAACTCTATCGTCTGGCCGCCGACCAGGGCGACATGTATGGCCAGAACAATCTCGGCTTCCTGCTGGAAAATGGGCTCGGCGTCGATACCGACCTGGTTGCTGCCGCCGAGCTCTACCGGCAGGCGGCCGATCAGGGCCTGGCACTGGCCCAGCACAATCTGGCGCTGCTCTATGAGGATGGCAGGGGCGTCAAGCAGGATTATGGGCGGGCGCTCGAACTCTATCGGCAGGCGGCCGAAGGCGGGGAGATGCGCGCTGCGGTCAATCTGGGGCTGCTTCATCTCGATGGCCTGGGGACCGAGGTCGACTATGACGAAGCCATCAAGTGGACGCAGTTGGCGGCCGACAGCGACCAGCCCATCGCCCTCAACAATCTGGGCCATATCTATGAAAACGGGTTTGGCGTGACGGCCGATCGTGACACTGCGATCAGCTACTACCAGCAGGCGGCCGACCAGGGCTACCAGCTGGCCGCCGAGAATCTGGCGCGACTGACGGGCCCGGCGACGCCGAGCACCGGCAAGACCAAGACGAAATAGGGCCTGGCAGCAGCCCTATTTCTGCTTTTCGGCTTGGCGGCGCGCGGCGATGACGGCGGCAGAGGCCGCGGTGCGATGCGCCGACGAAAAGAACTCGCGATGCGCCAGGATGGCGATGGTGGCAATGCAGGCGGCGATCGGCAGCCATTCGGAGACGAACCAGGCGACGGTGGCGACCGAGAAATAGTACGCACGGATGCCGCTGTTGAAGTTGCGGGCGCCCAGCGCATTCATGGCGGTGATGGCGTCGATCTCGGCTTCGGAAATGGGGCTGGAATGGTCGATGGCGCCCAGCATGATGCAGAAATGATTGAACTGGCGCAGCGACAGCGTGAAGGCGAAGAAGGCCAGCACGAACATGACCAGCATGACCAATAAATGGAGCTGGACATCGAGCGTGGTGTAGGTGCGGTTGAGCGCGAGTGAATTGAGGGCGTCCATCAGCGCGGGCACCTGGCCGAAGACGGCAAAGATGGCGAGGATGAGCAGCACGGCGGTCGAGGCGAGGAAGCTGACCGACCCCATGATATTGCCCGACAGGATGGCGTCGAAGGGATTGTCGCGTACGGCTGCATTGGCCACCCAGCGGCGGCGCTGCATGTTCATGATAACAGACAGGGATGGCCGCAGCCGCTCCACCAGCGGCACAATGATATTGTAGGCAAAGTAGCAGATCAGCGGGAACAGGGTGGAGATCAGCGTCGTCGACAAGGGTAGGCCTCCACGCGCGTGCATGTGCGCCGGATTCTCATAGCTTACGAGGTCAATCCCGGGAAAGCGGGAATCGCCACCTCTCCCTTAGGGGGAGATGTGAAGGGCCTCAGATGGTGCGGGGATAACGCCGGTGGATGGCGTCGATCTCTGCCAGCAGTTCGGGCGAGAGCGTCAGGTCGACGGCGCCCAGCGCATTGGACAGCTGCGCCGTGCTGGTCGCGCCGATGATCACCGAGGTCATGAACGGGCGGGTGAGGGCGAAAGCGATGGCCATCTGCGCCGGATCGAGGCCATGCCGCGCCGCCAGCGCCTGGTATTGCTTGACGGCGGCCTCAGAATGCTCGTTGAGCCGCCAGAAGGCCTTCTGGTAGTCGGCGCGGCTGCCCTTGGGGACATTGCCGTCATTGTACTTGCCGGTGAGCAGGCCGCCGGCCAGCGGCGAATAGGCGAGCAGGCCGACCTTTTCGTGGTGGCTGAGTTCGGCCAGGTCCAGGTCAAAATGGCGGCGCAGCAGGTTGTATTCGTTCTGCACGGAGACCAGGCGCGGCAGGCCCCTGGTTTCGGCGATCCGCAGCCACTGGGCGATGCCCCAGGTGGTTTCGTTGGAGACGCCGGCATGGCGGAGCTTGCCTTCCTTGATCAGGTCACCCAGCGTGCCCAGCATGTCCTCGATATTGGCGAGGACATCTGCGGTTTCCTGCTTGTGGGGAGCATAGGTCCAGGAGCCGTCGAAGCTGTAGCTGCCACGGCTGGCCCAGTGGATCTGGTAGAGATCGAGATAGTCGGTCTTGAGCCGGCGCAGGCTCTGCTCGAAGGCGATGCGGATTGATGGCCCATCGGCCCGCCGGCCATCGCGCAGGAACTTGCTGCCGCCGCCACCGATCTTGGAAGCGATGATCCACTTGTCGCGCCTGCCGGACTGCTCCAGCCAGTTGCCGATGATCTCTTCGGTGCGGCCCGAGGTCTGCGGGCTGCCGGGAACGGCATAGAGCTCGGCCGTGTCCATGAAATTGACGCCGGCATCGAGCGCCATGTCGATCTGGGCGTGGCCCTCGGCCTGGCTGTTCTGGCTGCCCCAGGTCATGGTGCCCAGACAGATTTCGGTGACCAGCAGGTCGGTACGGCCAAGTGGCTTCAGCTTCATCAGATTTTTCTCGGCGACTGGTATGGAAGAGCGGCGACACACTAGCCGATGTCGCTGAAATTGACAGGCTTGCGGCCGACAATTTCGCACCGTCAAAAAAGCGTCACGCATTGCCCTTTTAGGGTTGAGCTATCCGCCCCGACCCCCTATATACCCCTCACGTCGCGACCACGGTCGCACTGATGGTGATCTTACCGGCCACTATCTGACGCCCTTGACGCGGGATGGAGCAGCCCGGTAGCTCGTCAGGCTCATAACCTGAAGGTCGCAGGTTCAAATCCTGCTCCCGCAACCATTTCAAATCGCGATTGGCCCGCCCTCCGGCGGGCCTTTTGCGTTTGAGGGGATGTCGAGCATTCAGCCGGATCGCCTCGAATATCGATCCGGACTTTCTTCTTTTCGGAAATCGGGATGATTTTCTTCACCATGAAGCAGAATAGGTCTGTCGCAGCCATGCGCTGCTCCCCGGAATCTCCTTGAAGGCCTGATCGTCTCGCCTTACGGCGCCGCAGGAAGCCTTGTCGTTCTCCTCCTATGGATATTCCAT
>NZ_JACZKG010000019.1 GCF_014860165.1 Devosia sp. | reverse complement strand
TCACCTATGTGAAGGCCCCCGAGCGCTCCTCGATCGGCGACAATGCCCCGGTCGAAGCGCTGGTCAACGAGATCATCGCCAATGTCCGCAAGAATGGCGACGCCGCCATCCGCGAATATTCGGCCCGGTTCGACAAGTCGGACATTTCGGTCTTTGAAGTCACCGCCGGAGAGCGCGAACAGGCGCTGGCCGAACTCGATCCGCAGACGCGCATGGATACCGAATTCGCCATCGCCAATGTGCGCAAATTCGCCGAGGCCCAGCTTTCGACCATCCTGCCGCTCGAAGTCGAAACCCTCCCCGGCGTGCATATGGGCCACCGTGTGATCCCCATCCAGCGCGTCGGCTGCTACGTGCCCGGTGGCCGCTATCCGCTGCTGTCGGCGCCGATCATGACCATCGTGCCGGCCAAGGTTGCCGGGGTCGACGAGGTCATCGCCTGCCTGCCGCCGAATGCCCACAAGGCCATGATCGCCGGCTGCCACCTCTCGGGCGCCGATCGCATCTTCCGCATCGGCGGTGCCCAGGCCATCGCCGCCATGGCCTATGGCACCGCGAGCGTCCCGGCCGTCAACAAGATCGTCGGCCCGGGCAATGCCTTCGTCAACGAGGCCAAGCGCCAGGTCTTCGGCCCTGTCGGTATCGACCAACTCGCTGGCCCGTCGGAGATTTTCGTCGTCGCCGACGCGACCGGCGATGCCGAGATGATCGCCACGGACCTGCTGGCCCAGGCCGAGCATGACATCCGCACCCGCGTTGGCCTCATCACTACCGACCGCGCCCTGGCCGATGCCACTTTGGTCGAGGTCGAGAAGCAGCTGCAGACGCTGTCGACCGCCAATACCGCCCGCGAGGCCTGGGTCAACTATGGCGAGATCACCGTCTGCGAGGACGAGGCTGCGATGATCGCCTATTCCGACCTGATCGCCGCCGAACACCTGCAGGTGCATACCTCCGACGCCAAGGCATTTGCGCTGAAGCTGCGCAATTATGGCTCGCTGTTCATCGGCGAACTGGCCAGCGTGGTCTATTCCGACAAGTGCTCGGGCACCAATCATACCCTCCCCACCATGGGCGCGGGCGCCTATACGGGCGGGCTCTGGGTCGGCGCCTATGTCAAGATCGCCACGCATCAGTGGCTGAGCGAAGGGGGCGTCAAGCAGGTCGCGCCGCCCGCCGCCCGCCAGTCAGCGAGCGAGGGGCTGGAAGGCCACCGCAGGGCAGCGCAGCTGCGGCTGGATCGCATGCAGATCGGGAAATAGCCAAAAGGCCGGTGGAAACACCGGCCTTTTTCACATTCACCGAGTCATTCCGGCGCAGGCCGGAATCCATGTCCGGCAATTGCCGCAGCCACTGAGGTCGAGGCGAGATACGGACATGGATCCCGGCCTACGCCGGGATGACATCGCGTGCGGCTACTTGATCTGGTTCGCCTCCAGCCAGGCCGCCTTGAGCTTTTCGACCGTAAAGCCCGGCGCCCGTGCGGCCGTCAGGATCGGCACTTCCTTGCGCATGACGACGTCGATGGCCCAGGCCATGCGCTCGATATGCTCGGCCGGGATGACAACGCCGCCGTGGCGGTCGGCATGGACGAGATCGCCCGGCCGCACAGTCATGCCGAAGACCGTCACCGGACAGTCCAGCTCCGTCACATGTACGAAAGCGTGGCTAGGCCCCACGGCCCCGGCGATGACCTGATAGCCCTCGTCGAGCATGCCCAGGTCGCGCAGCACACCATTGGTCAGCGTGCCCGCAATGCCTAGTCCCTTGTGCTGGGCCACCTGCATTTCGCCCCAGAAGCCTCCGATGACATGGGGATAGTCTGTGTCCTCAATGACCACGACATTGGGGCCCTGCCCGGCCGCGACATACTCGTAATATTGCATGCGTAAGGCCCGCACCTCGGCCGCCGGCTTCTGGGCCGGCGAGGAGGCGCGGATCTTGGCGGTGCGGGCAAAGCCAACGACCGGCGGCAGGGCAGGATCGGCGCAGACCACGGGCGTCTTGGTGAAACCCTCCGCGGTGCGCCCGCCCATGACATGTTCGAGCGCGTTGCAGACCGTCGGCGTATCGGCCTTGCGCAGGGCGGCGAGGACATCGGGCGAGATGGTTGGCATGGCGGCTACTCTGCCGCCTGCGCCGTGGCCCAGACCGGTGCGGCCGGAGCGGCGGCACCACGGACCACGAAGGCGATGGCATCAGCCGAAGCCGGGTTGCGGAAGCCGTGCGCCAGGCCGATCGGCACGGTCAGTGTATCGCCGGCACCCATGATCAGCTTGCCGTCGGCCCAGTTCACCTCGAGCGTGCCGGACTGCACGAAGATCACTTCCTGTTCGCTGCGGCTATGCGGCGCGATGGTGGCCCCGGTCTCGAGCCGGAGGCGGCGCAGGGCAAAGCCATGCTGCCAATGCCCGACGATGGGACCGGCCGTGAAGCCATCCCCGGCATCGACGTCGCCGATCAGCGCGGCTTCCTCGACGCCCTCGCCGGCCAAAGGCGAGTTCGGGTTCGCCTTCATCTGATCGGGCTTGAGCGCATATTTTGCCAGCTCATCCATGGGCGGGGTCGCCAGTTCCTTGAGCTTCTCGGCCGTCGGCGGCTGTTCCAGCTCGGCGCCATCAGGCACCCTTTCGCCCAGCGTCGTGTCGATCAGCTTGCCGCCCTTGAGCAGCTTGAGGCCGAAATCCTCGGCCATCCTGAAGACGCTCGGCGCCCAGACCACCTTGCCCGGATCGTCATGGCCCAGCACCACGGCCAAGAAGCCGGTGCCTTCGTCGCGCTTCTCGAAACCGCGGAACATGTGGGTGGGGACCGTAGCGACGTCGCCCGGCTCGACATCGAGGTATCCTTCGTCCTTGTTGGCGCCGAAGACGAAGCGCCACTTGCCGGTATGCACCAGGAAGGTCTCGGCCGTCAGGTGGCTGTGCTGGCTGTTGGTGCAGCCGAATGGCTGGCGCGCCGCGCCAAAGTTGAAGCCATGCGCCTCGGGGATATGCACCACCTGCGCGGGATTTTCACTGACCCCCGGGCCGATGATGGTGAAATTCTCCTTGCGGTCCGAACCGGGCGTGCGTGCGTCGATGAAGGCGTTGCGCAGGCCCTTGAGGTCGGCATAGCGCACCAGGCGCTTTTCCATTTCAGATTGTGTCCACTTGGTCATGGAATAGTCCTTTCTGGCGATTTTGCATTCGTATGCAACGAACATTGGAAAATGGGCCGGATGGGGGCGGAGCGCATCATCAGGCCTCCTTTGGCCGGAAAATCTGCTGGCCGTCGCGGCTGACGATGCCGCTTTGCGGCAGGCGGGCCGAGGTGCGCACGACGAGGTCGCCGTTGAGGATGCGGTGTTCCGCCTCGATCTCGCCGCTGGCGATCTGGTCCATCAAGATATCGACCGTGGCCTCCACCATGCGCTTGACCGGCTGGCTCATCGAGGTGATGCCATAGGAGGTCCAGGTGGCGGGCCCGACATCGTCATAGCCGACGATGGAAATGTCCTGGGGGATCCGCAGGCCGAATTCGTAACGGGCGACATCCATCACCGCCACGGCCATGTGATCGTTGGCGACGAACAGCGCCTCGGGGCGATCGGGGCGCGTGAACATCCTGCGTGCGGCATCCTGCGCTTCGACGCGGGAATAGTTGCCCGTCTCGGTGGCGACGCTGGTGATGCCGTGGCCGGCAAGGCCTTCGACATAGCCCTGGAAACGATCGCGATTGGTCGAGGAATTCTCGAGGCCGGCAATGTAGCCGAAGCTCTTGTGTCCGCCGGCGACGAGGAACTCGGCGATGCGCTTGCCACCTTCCCTGTTGCGCGTGGTGACGCTGGACACCGCGTCGCGCTCGGTGGTGCGGTTGAACAGCACGACGGGAATGCCGGCAGTGGCACATTCCTCGGAGAGTTCGGAGGAGAGCGAAGTCGAGGCCAGGATGATGCCATCGACGCGATATTGCATGAGCTGGTCGAAAACCGGATCGCTGTCGCGATCCATGAAGCCGGTGAACAGCAGCAGGTGGTAATTCTCTGCTGCCAGGGCCCGGCCCAGCTCTTCGAGCACGTCGGGATAGAACAGGTTTTCCAGATAGGCCATCACCACCGCGATGATGCGCGAGCGGTTGGTAATCAGCGAGCGGGCAATGGCATTGGGCCGGTAGCCGAGCTCCTTGGCCGAGGCCAATACCTTCTGCCGGGTCTTGCTGGAGATGGACGCACCGGGCGTGAAGGTGCGCGACACGGCCGACTGCGAGACGCCGGCGTGCTCGGCGACCTGGCTGGAGGTGACGCCCGGTTTTTTTACTCCGCTGTCCATCCGCCATCCACCAGGAGTGAGGCGCCGGTCACCAGCGCTGCGGCATCGGATGCCAGGAACACGATCGGACCCATGATATCCTCGATGCGACCGAGCCGCCCGAGCTTGATCTTGGACAGTACCCAGCTGCGGAAATCGGGATCGCCGAGGTTCTTGGCCGTCAATTCGGTCTCGATGAAGGTCGGGCAGACAGTGTTAACCCGGATATTATGGGCACCCAGCTCGATAGCCATGGCCTTGGAGAGGCCTTCAACAGCAAACTTGCTGGCGGCGTAGACCGCGCGGTTGGGACCCGCAACGTGGCCCATCTGCGACGAGACATGAATGATCGAGCCCGGCAGGCCCGCCGCTACCAGCCGTGCCACCACGGCCTGCGAGACAAACAGGGTGGCCGAGAGGTTGAGGTCCATCACGAGCTGGTAGTTGGCCTCGGTGATGTCGACGAAGCTGGAATGCCGCGCCGTGCCGGCGGAATTGACCAGCACCTGGAAGGGTTCGACATCGTCGACAAAGGCCTTGATCGTCGCAGTGTCGGTGATGTCCAGCGCCACGCCCTCGGCGGCCAGGCCGGCATCGGCCATCTGGTTGACCACCGTTTCGATGTCGCCTGCCGTGCGGGCCGCGATGGTCACGGCAGCGCCGGCCTCGGCCAGCGCCACCGCCGCGCCCAGCCCTATGCCGCGCGTGCCCCCGGTGACGAGGGCACGCTTGCCGTCGAGGCGAAAGCTGGGGGTGCGCGGCAGGGTCATGCTATTCAGCGGCCTCTATGCGCGGGGTAGCGCCGGTGCCATAGGGCACGTTGCGACCGCCATAGCGGCGCACGCGCACATTGGCCTGTTCGGCGTGGCCGACAAAGCCCTCCAGCATCGACAGGCGCGAACCATATTCGCCGATCATGGCCGAAGCCGCGTCGGTCGTGACGGTCTGCCAAGTACAGGTCTTCATGAACTTCCCCACCCACAGGCCACCCGTATAGCGCGCCGCCTTCATCGTGGGGAGAGTATGATTGGTGCCGATCACCTTGTCGCCATAGGCGACATTGGTGCGCGGCCCCAGGAACAGCGCGCCGTAGTTGGTGAGGTTGTCGCGGAACCACATGTCGCGGTCGGTCATCACCTGCACATGTTCGGAGGCAATGCGATCGGCTTCGACCAGCATTTCGGCATGGTCCTCGCAGACGATGACCTCGCCATAGTCGGCCCAGGATTTCCGGGCGATCTCGCCGGTCGGCAGGATGGCCAGCAGCCGCTCGATCTCCGCCATCGTCTCGCGGGCCAGCTTTTCCGAGGTGGTGAGCAGGATCGCCGGCGTGGTCGGGCCATGCTCGGCCTGGCCCAGGAGGTCGGTGGCGCATATCTCGCCATCGACGGTCTCGTCCGCAATGACAAGAGTTTCGGTGGGACCGGCAAAGAGGTCGATGCCGACCCGGCCGAACAGCTGCCGCTTGGCTTCGGCCACGAAGGCGTTGCCGGGGCCGACCAGCATGTCGACCGGGTCGATGCTCTCGGTGCCGATGGCCATGGCGCCAATGGCCTGGATGCCACCCAGGACATAGATTTCATCGGCACCGGCCATCGCCTGTGCGGCGACGACGGCCGGTGCCGGCTTGGCTCCAAAAGGCGGAGCACAAGTGATGACGCGCTCGCAGCCGGCCACCTTGGCCGTGATCACCGACATATGGGCCGAAGCGAGCAGCGGGTATTTGCCGCCGGGGACGTAGCAGCCCACGGCGTTGATCGGGACATGCTTGTGGCCGAGCGTCACGCCCGGCAGCGTCTCGACCTCGAGGTCCTGCATGGTGGCGCGCTGCGCCCGCGCGAAGTTGCGTACCTGGGTCTGGGCGAATTCGATGTCCACAAGGTCCTGGTCGGTAAGCTGGGCCATGCAATCGTCGATCTCGCGCTGGCTGAGCCGATAATCGGGGCGGTCCCAATTGTCGAACTTCCGGCTGAGATCACGAACCGCACTATCCCCGCGCTTCTCGATATCGGCGAGAATGGTTTCGACCGTGGCGCGCACCTGGCGATCCGCCTCGGCCCGCTCCCCGACATCCTTACCGCGCTTGAGCCAGACTGGCATGTGTCGCTCCCTTTCCTGTATTCTGCATACGTATGCAAATTTGTAAACGACGACCTGAGGGGCGCCGCACGATTTCTGGTTCTAGATGGCTGGTGGCCGCTGCACCGCGTGGTCGGTAGCGCGCTCGAAGGCGTCGCCGATCTGGACGATGCGCGCTTCGTCATGGTGCCGGCCGATGATCTGCATGCCCATGGGCAGGCCCTTGTCCAGGCCGATCGGCAGCGCCAGCACCGGATGGCCGCTGACATTGAAGCCGATGGTGCGCATGGGCGTCCACACTGCTTCCTTCTCGAAAGGCGCGGCGAGCAGGGCCGTCGTCAGGGCGCCCACCGTTACGATAGCATCCTGGGTGGCAAGCAATCGGTCGACTGCCGTGCGGAAGCCCTGCCCCGTCCGCCTGGCCCTGGCGAGTTCCTCCGGGGTCACCGCTACGCCAGCGGCGAGGCTGAGGAAGGCGCGGCGGCCATAGGCCTCGGGATGTTCGCGCAAGGCCTGGGCATGATAGCCGAAGCTCTCCCGATGCAGGATGGCGGCGGCCGCGACTTCGATGGCGTAGTAGTCGGGCAGCTCGACTTCCTCGATCAGCGCGCCGCGTTCAGAGAGCGTCGAGAGCGCGGCATCCATGGCCTCGAGCACCGGCGGCATGGTCTGATTGTCCCGGGCAAACCAGTTGCGGGCATAGCCGATGCGCAGGCCGTTGATCGGCTGGCCAAGCAGGCTTGCCGCATTGCTGCCGGCGATAACATCGAGCGTGACGGCCGCCTCGGCCACCGTGGCGCTGATCGGGCCGACATGATCCATGCTTGATGACATCGGCAGGACGCCGGCATTGGGCACCGCGCCGTAGGTCGGCTTGAGCCCGACGACACCGCAATAAAAGGCGGGGCCGCGCAGCGAGCCGCCGGTATCGGTGCCGATAGTGGTGCGCAGCAACCCGCCGGCCACTGCAACGGCGCTGCCGGAGGACGATCCGCCGGTAATGTGGGCGAGGCTCCAGGGATTGCGGGCCGGGGGGAAAAGGCCGCCATTGTCGGGGCCGACCGTGCCCCATTCATAGGTCGCGAGCTTGCCGATGATGATCGCGCCGCCCTCGATCAGGCGCTCGACCACGTCGGCATTGGCCTGGGCCAGTGCATTGGCGCGACCGGGTGCATCGGCAGTGGTGGGTAGGCCTGCCAAGTCGATCAGGTCCTTGATGCCGACGGGGATGCCATGCAGGGGACCGCGATCGCGCCCCGCAGCCAGTTCGGCATCAGCCCGGCTGGCGTCCGCCAGGGCGCTTTCGGCGCTGACCAGGTAGAAGCTGCGATAGGCGCCATCGCGGGCGGCGATGCGGTCGAGATGGGCTTGCACCAGGGCGACCGAGGTCAACCGGCCATCGCGCAGCATGGCGCCCTGCTCGATGAAGCTGAAATCCAACGCACGCGCCGCATCGGCCAGCCCGGCAACGTCGTCGAGCCGGGCAATGCCGTCGCTCAGCCAGTCGGCGAGCTTGTAGAGGCCGGCACGCTCGCCGGCCGACAGCGCCAGGCCGTGGCGTGCCACGGCAGCGTCGAAGGCGGCGCGCCTGATGTCGTCGGTGGGGTCGATGGCCAAGGCCGACTCCTGCACAGTCATCTCAGTCGTCCGACACAATACGCGCGCCGCTCGCCCTGTCGAACAGGTGGCAGGCGGCTGGCGCGATATTGACGCGGACCATATCGCCGATCTCGGCGCGGTAGTCCTTGCCGACCTTGATCGAGACCAGTTCGCCGGCCACGCGCATGGAGATCATGGTGGCCTCGCCGAGCAATTCGACCGAGTAGATCGGCGCTTCGATGTGGCCGCGTTCCCCCGCCAGCACCGCGTCTTCCGCCCGGAAACCCAGCGTGACCGGCCCCTTGACCGCCCTGGACAGTCCATCGACGCGGATACTGTCGCCGGTGAACACGCCATCGGCAATGTCGCCATGGACCAGGTTCATGGCGGGCGAGCCGATGAAGCTGGCGACAAAGGTATTGGCCGGGCGGTCGTAGATTTCCATCGGCGTGCCGACCTGCTGGATCAGCCCCTTCTGCATCACCACGACGCGATCGGCCAGCGTCATCGCCTCGATCTGGTCATGCGTCACATAGATGGTGGTGCGCTTGAGCGTGTGGTGCAGGTTCTTGATCTGCGCCCGGGTCGAGACGCGCAGCTTGGCGTCGAGGTTGGACAGCGGCTCGTCCATCAGGAAGGCATTGGGCTCGCGCACGATGGCGCGGGCCAGCGCCACGCGCTGGCGCTGGCCGCCGGACAGGGCGGCGGGCCGGCGCTGCAGGAAATCGTCGAGTTCCACCATCTTGCTGGCCGCCATGACGCGCTCATGGTGCTGCTCGGTCGGCACCTTGCGCACCTTGAGCGGGAAGCGGATGTTCTCGTAGACGGTCATGTTGGGGTAGAGGCCATAGCTCTGGAACACCATTGAGATGTCCCGATCCTTGGGCTCGAGCTTGTTGACCAGGCGATCGCCGATCCAGATCTCGCCTTCGGTGATGTCTTCCAACCCGGCAATCATGCGCATGGTGGTGGTCTTGCCGCAGCCGGAGGGGCCGAGCAGGACGAGAAATTCCTGGTCGGCAATGTCGAGGTTGAAATTGTCGACGCCGACAAAATTGTTCCAGCGCTTGGAAACGTTCTTGAGGCGGATCTGAGCCATCTGGATTACCCCTTAACAGCGCCGGCGGTGAGCCCGCTGACGATCTGGCGTTGGAAGAAGAGCACGAGGATGAAGAGCGGCACCGTGGCCGAGACCACGGCGGCCACGGCATACATGACATTGCCCTGCTCCTGCACCGAGCCCAGGAAGCTCGAAATCTTGGGCACCATGGTCTGGTTGTCGGCGCTGAGCAGCATCGAGGTGACGGCAAAGTCGTTATAGGCGAGCAGGAAGCTGAACAGCCCCGTCGTCACCACGCCCGGCCACATCACGGGGATGATGACCATGCGGAAGGCCTGGAAGCGGGTGCAGCCATCGACCATGGCGCTCTCGTCGAGATCCTTGGGGATGCTGAGGAAGAACGAATGCAGCATCCACAGCGTGAAGGGCTGGTTGATCGCCACCAGCACGATGATCGAGGTCGGCAGCACGCCCCAGATATTGAGCTGGAAGAAGGGCAGCAGGTAGCCCGAGACCAGCGTGATATGCGGCATGGCGCGAAACACCAGCGCGATGATGAGGATCCAGAAGGCGTAACGCTGGCCGGACCGCGCCAGGGCATAGCCGCCCAGCGTGCCCAGCGTCAGCGAGATCACGGTGACCGAGACCGTGACGATGGCCGTATTGCCGACAGCGCGCCAGAATTCGCGCGTCACCCAGGCGCCATAGTAGCCGTCACCGGTAAAGGCGGCGCCGGTCTGGATCCGGGTATAGGTGCCGGCAATGGCGTTCCACCAGCTTTCGCGGGAGAAGAAATCCGGCTCGACCTTGAACGATCCCCAGACCGTCCAGGCAAAGGGGAAGGCGGCGAGCACCACCCAGACCAGCACGAAGGCGGAAATCAGCAGGTTCAGCGGCAGCGGGCGCTTCTGGGTCAGCGTGGCTTCGGACATGTCACACCACCTTATGGTTGAATTCGCGCCAGGTGCGGATCAGCACCGGGGTGAGCAGGATGATGACGCCCAGGATGGTCAGCACGGACGTCGCGCCGGCCGAGCCGAAGAGCTGTGCATCGCCGCTGAGGTCGTTGAAGATCATCCAGCTCAGCGAGGTCGCGTTGGCCTCGGCCGAGAAGCCGACGATCGGTTCGAAGACGCGGAAATTGTCCATCAGCTGTACCAGCGCGACAAAGGTGGCGAGCGGCGCCAGATGCGGAATGATGACGTAGCGGATGCGCTCCCAGCGGCTGGCGCCGTCGATCATCGCCGATTCCAGCGTGTCGCCCGGCACGGTCTGCAGCCCCGCGTAGAACACCACGAAGCTGAAGGGCGCATTGGTCCAGACGCCATAGAACAATAGCGATGCCCAGGTCAGCACTGGCGAAGCACGCAGCGACAGCGTTGAATCGTTGAAGATGTTCTGGAGGGTCGCGCCGATGATGCCGTTGGCCTGGATCATCCAGTAGAGGATCAGCGAGCCCACCAGGGGCGTGATGATCATCGGCAGCAGCGAAAAGAAGATCACCGGACCCTTGGTCACCTTGGGCAATGCGTTGACCGCCAGCGCGATGGCGAAGCCAAGGCCCATGGCCAGCGGCGTCACCACGAAGCAGAAGACCAGGGTGAAGGCCAGGGCCTTGTAGAAGGGCAGGTTGTAGATGCGGCTGACCACATCGCCGAAACCACTGTTGCTCGAGAGGATAGCGCCGATTTCGTTGACCGCGAGATGGCCGCGATTGAGATAGGTGCCGAAGCCATTGAACCGGCCCATCGGCTGCTCTGCCTGCAATTGCGCCAAGGCGGCGCTATCGACCTGCATTTCCTTGGTGCAGCCACCGAAGGGTTGGCAGTTTTCCACTTCGACCATCACCCGCGGGTGCTCGACATGGAGGCTCTGCACCACCACCGAGACGATCGGCAGCGCGATGAACAGGACCATCGCGATCAGCGAGGGCAGGATGAAGGCAAAGAATGTCTTATGCGGCATCGAAGCCCCCTCGGAAGCAAAGCTGGCGAGTGATGTCTCAGTCGACGCCCTCCCCCGTTTGGGGAGGGATCAAGGATGGGGGTGTTTGGCCC
>NZ_JACZKG010000001.1 GCF_014860165.1 Devosia sp. | reverse complement strand
TATCTAATCCTGTTTGCTCCCCACGCTTTCGCACCTCAGCGTCAGTATCGAGCCAGTGAGCCGCCTTCGCCACTGGTGTTCCTCCGAATATCTACGAATTTCACCTCTACACTCGGAATTCCACTCACCTCTCTCGACCTCTAGACTGCCAGTATCGAGGGCAGTTCCGGGGTTGAGCCCCGGGATTTCACTCCCGACTTAACAATCCGCCTACGCGCGCTTTACGCCCAGTAATTCCGAACAACGCTAGCCCCCTTCGTATTACCGCGGCTGCTGGCACGAAGTTAGCCGGGGCTTTTTCTGCGGGTACCGTCATTATCTTCCCCGCTAAAAGAGCTTTACAACCCTAAGGCCTTCATCACTCACGCGGCATGGCTGGATCAGGCTTGCGCCCATTGTCCAATATTCCCCACTGCTGCCTCCCGTAGGAGTCTGGGCCGTGTCTCAGTCCCAGTGTGGCTGATCATCCTCTCAGACCAGCTAAAGATCGTCGCCTTGGTAGGCCATTACCCCACCAACTAGCTAATCTTACGCGGGCTCATCTAATTCCGATAAATCTTTCCCCCGTAGGGCGTATACGGTATTAGCACAAGTTTCCCTGTGTTGTTCCGTAGAACTAGGTAGATTCCCACGCGTTACTCACCC
The DNA here is from genome assembly GCF_014860165.1 of Devosia sp. GTDB lineage: Bacteria > Pseudomonadota > Alphaproteobacteria > Rhizobiales > Devosiaceae > Devosia. The sequence continues at coordinate 46,529 of NZ_JACZKG010000001.1, read as the reverse complement.
GTCTGCCACTCTCCTTGCGGAGCGTTCGACTTGCATGTGTTAAGCCTGCCGCCAGCGTTCGTTCTGAGCCAGGATCAAACTCTCAAGTTTGAAATCTGACATGGTCGCTGAATGCACGTTTGCATGATTGACGAGAACTCACACTGCTCTCAGCTAACCTAAGTCAGCGAGAACAATCTGTTTTCTCTTAGAAAACGTGCACCCATCGAAAGTCTTTTTAACTTCCACCGGAATTGCTTCCAGCTTCAGTTCGCAAGAACCTCGCCGTCCACGTTTCTCTTTCTTCTATCTTCACAATTTCAAAGAGCTGACCTCACTGCCCTCGCGGGCTAGGACGTCATTGGAAGCATCGGCTTCCACATTCTTTCAGGGAACAGGAGTTTCTGTCCGGTTGCCCGGCAGATCGTCTGCCCTTTCAGAAAACGCTGAACAGTGGGAGCGAAGTTCGCTCGACGTCGTCAACGTGGCGGGTTGTAGTCGAGACCGTCTGGCCTGTCAACACCCAATTTTCAACTTTCGGTTGGTACCGAATTTCGAAAACTTGAAGGTTTCAATTGCTTGAAGCCTTCAATCTGAACTCGCTAATTTCTTAGTGATTTCAGAGGCTTGCTGCTCGTTCGGGCCGTTTCCGGCGCCGCGGTCTGCAGCGATGAGCCGGGTTATAGGGGCGGCTCATTTTCCTGTAAACCCCCCAAAACGACAAAAACGTCATTTTCTGATTTTGGTGGATTTGACCGTGTGGAAAACTCGACTGAACCACCAGTGATTTCGGGGGTTTGCGGCCGCTGGAGCCAATATGGGATCTTTCGCAGTCTTTTCAATGGCTGGGCTGATTGTGCTCTCCAGGCGGCAGAGCATCCTCCACCAGTTGCTCCAGTTTGATCGGAGCGAGGCGATCCTGCAGCATTCCCTGGTTCGCCAGCATCACTATGCCATGCAGTGACGCCCACACTCCGAGCGCCATTCGTTGTGCGCTCTCCGGGTCCGGGGCCTCGATCGCCGCCACCAGCAACCCGAAGCTGGCGCTCGCCGTGGCCTGTAGCGCCACGCCATCGCGCGCCTGCGGCAACAGGTGAGATGCGAACATCGCTTTGTAGAGACCGGGATGGTCGAGCCCGAAGCGCAGATAGGCCTGCGCCATCCGCGATAACGCCTCCCGCCCCTTGGCCCGCCTGGGCGCCGCCTTGAGTGCGGCGGCGAACATGGTGAAGCCCTCCGTCACCACTTCGGTCAGCAGCGCATCCCGATCAGCGAAATGACGGTAGGGCGCCGGCTGGGAAACCCCCAATGCCTTGGCGATCGCCGAAAGGCTCAGCGTCTCGATGCCGCCGCGCTCGACCTCGAGCATCGCCGCATCGACCAGCGCCCGGCGCAGATCCCCGTGATGATAGGTATTGCCGGGTCTGGTTGCGGACATGATCGACTCTCTTGGAAGGCTGGCGGCTTGACTCGATGTTATACCCAATGACAATGTGATAGATAATAACATAGGAGATCGGGTGATGTCGTCCTTGTGGTCGCTGCTCCGGCGCGTGCCGTGGAGCCTGTGGGCAGTGTTAAGCGTGGGCGTCGCGCTCTTCTCCTATCGCTACGTCGTCGGGATCGGACCTTTCCCTGAGGAGATCACCGGCAACCTGTTCGCCTTCCCCTGGCTGTCGATCCACGCTGCGGCGGCCTCGACCGCTTTGCTGGTCGCGCCGCTCCAGTTCATCGCCCGCCTGCGCAAACGCTTCCCGCGCATCCACCGCATCACTGGTCGTCTCTATGTCGTGGCCTGCGTGATTGGCGGCCTGACCGGCCTGCCACTCGCCTGGGGCGCCACCGCCGGCCCGATCGCTACCGCCGGTTTCGGCATTCTTGCCATCCTCTGGCTTTGGACCACCATGGTCGCCTGGCGGCTAGCCGTTGACGGTCGCTTTGCCGAACATCGCCGCTGGATGATCCGGTCGATCGCCCTCACGGCCGCCGGCGTCATGCTCCGCGTCTATCTGGGCATCATGCTGACGCTGCCTGTCGAGTTCTACGAAGGCTACCGCGTCATAGCTTTCCTCTGCTGGGTGCCCAACATCCTGCTCGCCGAACTCTACCTGCGCCGTGGCCAGCGAGTATCGGCGCCTGCTGCCGCCTGATCCGGCGTCGCGGCCTGCTGGCCGCGCGGCGGCCACTCGCAGTTTCGCCGCATTTATTTTGGATCAGCAGGGGTGATTGATATAGACTCCGCGCACGCATGTGAGCGCGCTCGCGTATCGTGCGGGTGAAACCGGCTTCAGACCGGAATGGGGACCGCCGTGACACATCAAAGGATGGGGCGTTGAACGCAGCGCAAAGAAACCGTCATGCCGCGCTGCTCAAGGCCACCGGCTTCGAGGACGGCCCGGCCCTGACGGTGCAGTCGACCGACGGCGAAATACCCCATGGGCGCGAGCTGAGCTTTGCCTGGCTGACCGGCACTGTCATGACCGGTCTCACCAGCGTGCTGCTGATGGGCGCGGCGCTCTATGTATCCTTCCAGGGGCAGGACACCTTCTCCACTGCCTATGAAGCGCTGCAGTTGTCTCGCCCTGAAACCGAGGCGCTGACCCCGACCGATCTTTCGGCCAAGTCGTCCCGCCTGCGTCCCGTTACCGCCACCCGCTCAGATCTCCAGATCATCGAAGCCTCGATCCGCGAAACGGTCGACGGCCGCGACATGATCCGCAACCAGCCCTTCATGCGCATCAGCGCTACTCTCGCCACCGCGCCGACCTCGCTGTCCGAAGGAATCCCCGATTATGATCCGGTGGCCATTCTCAATGCCACCCAGCCCATCGCGGCCACCGCCAATCTGGACGTCAACACCGATGTCTATGGCGCCGAGGTCGAGGGCGAAGTAGCGGTCAAGCTCGCTGCCATGCCGATGACCTTCGTGCCGCCGCGGGCCATTTCCGACCAGTCGGCGGCCGAGTATGTGCGCAGCGTCGTCGAGGCCACCTTCTTCAGTGACGATGCCGCCCCACCCACCCTGGCCTATGCGGCGCTTGCGCCATCGGTGACCGAACTCGGCCTGCTGCCGGGCGCCGGCCCGCTCGGCGGCATTGTCGAGAATGTCACCGTCGTGCCGCAGACCACCCAGGCCGCCGATGCAGCGCTTGGGCGCGCCGAGCGCATTCTCACAATCAAGGAGCGGACCTCCCTCGACGAGGCCCTGCGCCGCAACGGCTTTACCGATGCGATGACCGCAGCCATCGAGGGCACGCTGGAAAACGTCTTTCCATCGACCGAACTGCCGGCGGGGGCGCGCCTGCGCATCCTGTTCGGCCCTTCGCGCACATCCAACACGCTCATCCCCTACCGGTTGAGCATTTACCTGCATGACGATGGCAGCGACCTCGATGTCCACCGTGCCACCGTGGCGCTGACCGACAAGGGGCAATATGTGCTCGGCCTCGCCCCGGCCGAGATCGAGTTCCCCGAGGAAGACACCGAAGAAGTCAACGTCGCCAACCTGCCCAGCGTCTATCGCTCCATCTGGGAAACCGGTCGCAAGCACGACCTGGATGACGCCACCATCGAACGCATCATCGGCATGTTTGCCTATGACGTGGACATGACCAAGAAGATCCAGGCCGGCGATTCCATCGAGATCCTCGAGACCGCGCCCGACGCCGAGGGCCGTGCCGAACTGCTCTATGTGGCGCTCACCCTGGGCTCGACCACGCGCCAGCTCTACCGCTTCGGCACCGAGGACGGCGTCGTCGATTTCTATGATCCTGATGGCGAAACCGGCAAGCGCTTCCTGACGCGGCGGCCGCTCGAGGGCGGCGGCACGCTGCGCTCGCGCTTCGGCTATCGCATCCATCCCATCTTCAAGACGCGGCGCCTGCATACTGGCGTCGACCTCGCCGCCCGTTCGGGCACACCGATCTATGCGGCCGGCGACGGCGTCATCAAATATTACAAGTGGGCCTCCGGCTACGGCAACAAGGTCGAGATCGAGCACGTCAACGGCTACGAGACCGCCTATGGCCACATGTCGCGCTATGTCGATGGCCTCGAACCGGGCAGCCGTGTCCGCCAGGGCCAGATCATCGGCTATGTCGGCTCCACCGGCCAGTCGACCGGCCCTCACCTGCATTTCGAGATCAAGATCAACGGCAACCTGGTCGATCCGCTGAGCGTCAAGCTGCCCAAGGACAATGTCCTGCCCCAGCAATATGAAGCCCAGTTCCAACAGACCATGGCCCAGATCAATGACCTGATGACGCGCGAACCCGCGCCTGTGACGGTCGCCCAGGCCAACCCCTAGAAGCCCTTGCGCTCGAGGGTCAGCCAGGCGACCACCGCCGACACCACGCTCAGCGCCGCCGTGACATAGGCGACGGTCGCGAAGGCGGCATTGGTGGCGGCCAGCCGCAGGGCCTCTTCCTCGGCACTCAACCCTTCGCTGGCCATGCCGAAAAAGACCGGCAGTTCCGCCGCCGACCCCAATGCCGCCTCGAAGACCGGGGCGATGATGGCGCCGAGCAAAGCCACCGCCATCAACCCCGCCACGCGGGCCACCGCATTGTTAACGCCCGATGCCACGCCCGTATCGCCATCCTCGACCGAAGTCATCACCGCCGTCGACAGCGGCGACACCACCAGGCCCATGCCCAGCCCCAGCAGCACCATGCAGGGCAGCACCGCCAGCCACACCGCGTGCATCGGCGCTGTCAGGCCCAGCCCGGCAAAGGCGCCCGCCACGATGAGCGATCCCAGCGTGATCAGCGGCCCGGGCCCGAACCGGTCGGCCCATTGGCCACTGAACGAGGACAGGACCGTCAGCGCTATGCCCAGCGGCAGCAGGGCAAGCGACACGGTCGCCGGAGATTCTCCCCAGCCACCGATCATGGTCATGGGCAGGAAGAACATGATGCCACCCAGCGCAAAATAGAGCGCGAAGGTCAGCCCGTTCGCGCCCGAAAAGCCGACATTGCCAAACAGGCGCAGCGGCAGCATTGGCGCCGCGCTGCGCGCCTCCCACAACAGGAATGCCGCTGCCAGCACCAGGCCAGCGCCGCACCAGACAATAGTATGCGACAGGGGCGGCGCGCTTTCGCTGCCATCGCCCGTCAAGCCATAGGCAATCAGCATCAGCGCGAGCGTTGCCAAGACAGCGCCCGCGACGTCGAGCCGGCGCCCCGCCTCCGGCCGGTCCGGCGCCACGCGGAACCACAGCAGCGCCAGCGCCAGCAGGCCCAGCGGCAGGTTGATGGCGAAGACCAGCCGCCAGCTCCACTCGCCCAGGGCCGTCAGCATGAAGCCGCCGATAACCGGCCCCGCGATCGTGGTGAGCGAGGACGCTGCCGCCCAGATGCCGATGGCCCGTCCCCGCTCCTCGCGCGGATAGGCCTTGGCGATGATGGCGAGGCTCCCCGGCACCATGAAGGCGGCCCCAGTCCCCTGCACTGCCCGCGCAATAACAAGCACCAGCGGCGTCGGCGCCAGGGCGCAGATGATCGAGGCGGCAACGAACAGGGCAATGCCCAGGCCAAAGGTATTGCGCAGCCCGAACCGGTCGCCGGCCGCTCCACCCAACAGGATCAGCGACGACATCAGCAGCAGGTAGCCATTGCTCACCCATTGCGCATCGGCCAGCGTCGCGCCCAGATCGGCCCGAATGGCCGGGACGGCGATCGAGATCACCGAACCATCGATGAAGCCCATGCTGGAGGCCAGGATGGCGGCCACCAGGACAAAGCGGCGGCTCTGCGGCGCGGTGATATCCTGGGTCATGTTTCGTCCGGTGCTGATTCCCGCCCCAGCCTATTCCGTCGCCACATACACCGCCATCTCATTGCCGCCCGGCTCGCGGAAATGGAACCGCCGCCCGCCCGGAAAGTCGAACTGCGCCCGGGTGACAATGCCGCCGGCCGCGGTCACGCGGCGTTCCGCATCGTCGAGATTGTCCGTCCGCACCACGGCCATGGTTGCCGCGACGCGCCCCTCGGCCTGGTCCACGCCACCATCGATGCCGGCACCAGTAATGCCGTCATAGTCCGGGCCATAGCTGACAATACCCCAGCCGAAGGCCGCCTGGAAAAAGGCGCTGCTCACCGCCCGGTTGCTGGACGGAAACTCGATATAGTCGATCCTGTCGGTCATGCTCACCGCTCCAAATGTTCTGCTTTTGTTCTAAAACAGCCCAACGCTGGAGGCAATAGAGCCGACAAAAAAGGCCGGTCCAAGGACCGGCCTCTAGCTTTGGCAAGCGGACTAGGCTGCCGCGTCGGTCTCCGCCGCGCCATCGGGCAGCAGCACGATGCCATCGTCATTGGCATCGACCACTACGCGGGAGCCGTCGCTGACCCGGCCGGCGAGGATCTCCTCGGCAAGGCCATCCTGCACCGACCGCTGGATCACCCGCTTGAGCGGCCGCGCTCCATAGGCCGGGTCATAGCCCTCATTGGCCAGCCACTCGCGCGCCCGTGGCGTCAGCTCAAGGCTGATGTCGCGATCCCGCAGCAGCTGCGTCAGCCGCCCGAACTGGATATCGACGATATTGCCCATATGCTCGCGGCCCAGCCGGTGGAACAGCAGGATCTCGTCGATCCGGTTGAGGAATTCCGGCCGGAACGCCGCCTTGACCATGTCGAGCACCTTGCCCCGCACCAGCTCCACCGATTCCCCGTCCTTGAGGTCGACGAGATATTCGGCGCCCAGGTTGGAGGTGAGGATGATCACCGTATTGCGGAAGTCGACCGTGCGACCCTGCCCGTCCGTCAGCCGCCCGTCATCGAGCACCTGCAGCAGGACATTGAAGACATCGGGATGGGCCTTCTCGATCTCGTCGAACAGCACCACCTGATAGGGCCGGCGCCGCACCGCCTCGGTCAGCACGCCACCTTCGTCATAGCCGACATAGCCGGGAGGCGCGCCGATCAGGCGGGCCACCGAGTGCTTCTCCATGAACTCGCTCATGTCGAGCCGGACCATGGCGGTCTCGTCATCGAACAGGAACTGCGCCAGGCTCTTGGTCAGCTCGGTCTTGCCGACGCCAGTGGGTCCGAGGAACATGAACGAGCCGATGGGCCGGTTCGGATCCTGCAGGCCCGCCCGCGAACGGCGCACCGCCTTGGCCACGGCCGCCACCGCCTCGGCCTGCCCAATCACGCGGGCACCCAGCGAGGTCTCCATATGCAGCAGCTTCTCGCGCTCGCCTTCCAGCATGCGATCGACAGGAATCCCGGTCCAGCGGCTGACGACGCCGGCAATGTCGCTGGCATCGACGGTTTCCTTGGCCATCACAGGATCGGGCTTGCCGTCGCCATTGGCATCGTCGGCCGCCTTTAGGCGCTTTTCGAGTTCGGGAATGACGCCATAGGCCAGCTCGCCCGCCTTGGCCAGGTCACCCTGGCGCTGCGCGATCTCGAGCTGCGAACGGGCCGCATCGAGTTCTTCCTTGACCTTCTGGCTGCCCTGCAGCCGTTCCTTTTCGGCCAGCCACTTGGACGACAGGGCCTGCGCCTGCTCTTCGAGGTCGGCCAGCTCGGTCTCGAGCCGGCCCAGGCGGGTCTTTGACCCTTCGTCTTCCTCCTTGCGCAGCGCCTCGCGCTCGATCTTGAGCTGCATGATGCGGCGATCGAGTTCGTCGAGGGCCTCGGGCTTGCTGTCGACCGCCATGCGCAACCGCGCCGCCGCCTCGTCCATCAGGTCGATTGCCTTATCAGGCAGGAAGCGGTCGGTAATGTAGCGGTTGGAAAGCGTTGCCGCGCTCACCAGCGCCGAATCGGAAATCCGGATGCCGTGATGCAGCTCGTACTTTTCCTTCAAACCCCGCAGGATCGAAATCGTGTCTTCCACGGTCGGCTCATCGACAAAGACCGGCTGGAAGCGACGGGCCAGGGCCGCGTCCTTCTCGACATGCTTGCGGTATTCGTCGAGCGTCGTCGCGCCAACGCAATGGAGTTCGCCCCGCGCCAGCGCCGGCTTGAGCAGGTTGGACGCATCCATGGCGCCATCCGCCTTGCCGGCCCCGACCAGCGTATGCATCTCGTCGATGAACAGGATGATCTTGCCCTCGGCCGCAGTGACCTCCGACAGCACGGACTTGAGCCGCTCCTCGAACTCGCCGCGATATTTGGCGCCGGCAATCAGCGAGCCCATGTCGAGCGACAGGAGGCTCTTGTTCTTGAGCGATTCGGGCACGTCGCCATTGACGATACGGATGGCGAGACCCTCGGCGATGGCCGTCTTGCCCACGCCGGGCTCGCCGATCAGCACCGGATTGTTCTTGGTGCGGCGGCTCAGCACCTGGATGGTGCGGCGGATTTCCTCGTCCCGGCCGATCACCGGATCGAGCTTGCCCTCGCGCACATCGGCCGTCAGGTCGCGCGCATATTTCTTGAGCGCGTCATAGCTGTTCTCGGCCGTCGCCGTATCGGCGCTGCGACCCTTGCGGATCGCCTCGATGGCCTGGTTCAGCGCCTGCGGCGTCACCCCGGCCGACGACAGGATCTTGCCCGCGTCCGTATCCTTTTCGACCACCAGCGCAAGCAGCAGCCGCTCCACCGTGACATAGGAATCGCCCGCCTTCTGCGCGGCGCTTTCGGCCGTGTCGAAGACCCGCGCCAATTCGCGGCTGAGATAGAGTTGAGAGCCATCGCCCGATACCGAGGGGATCTTTGCCAGGCCGGCCTCGACCGCAGCCCGCGCGCCCTTGGGGTCGCCTCCGGCGCGTTCGATCAGCCCATTGGCCATGCCCTGGTCGTCGTCAAGCAGCACCTTGAGCAGATGGATGGGCGCGAACTGCTGGTGGCCCTTGCCCAAAGCGGTGGTCTGGGCGCTCTGGATGAAACCGCGGGCCCGCTCGGTATATTTCTCGATGTTCATTCAACTCTCCTTGTCTCGCCCGCATGCCGGCCCCGAAGGCACCTGACACACGTCGGAAGCGTCGCTGATGAAACGCCCGCACCGGCAGTTTGACAGCATCGGGTCTTGCCCCGCTTGCTTCTCGTCAAATGACCGGCTTGATTTCGGCACTGCTCCATCACGAGGAGATATATGGGGAGGGTTTCGGCGCAGAAAAGAGGCCCCCGCCACGACATGCGAGAGCCGGGTCGGCTCCTCGGGGGCACGATCGCCTTCCGGCCACAAGGCGGCACCTCCCCTTTATGGAAGAGATTGGGCGGTGGTGGGGCCACTTGCGCTGAGGTGCTCTGAAACAAAAAGGCCGGACACTTCTGTCCGGCCTTTTTCGATCTCATTCGGCGGGGGTCGTTCCACCCGCCGTCAGGAATGCCGGCAATTCGCCGACATCGGGCTGCTCGGCCCCGGCAAGGTCATCGCCACCCGCCGGACGGCGGCGGCGCGGACGACGCTCGCGTGGCTTGCGGGCTTCGCCTTCGGCCTCAGCCGGCTGTTCGCTTGCCGTGCTTGCGGCAACTTCAGTGACGACAGGCTGCGCCTGCTCGCTGGCGATCACGGGCTGCTGGCCCTCGCCCTCGGGGCGGAAGCGCTCGCGGCGTGGGCGGTCCCGGCGATCGCCGCGCTGCGGACGATCACCATCCTGGCCATCTCCGCGCGGCGGGCGCTGTTCACCTTGGCTCTGGCGCGGCTGCTCGCCCTCGCCCTGCGGCTCGTCACCATCCTGCTGCACATATTGCTGCTGCGGTTGCGGCTGCGGCGACGAAAAGCGCGAGTTCATCTCGGGCATGTCGTCATCATAATCGGCATCATCCGCCCCGTCGGGCCGCTGGCCATTCTGGGCCTGCTGGGCGCTCGAGACGATACGGAAATAGTGTTCGGCATGCTGCAGGTAATTCTCTGCCATCACCGAATCGCCGGATGACTGCGCATCGCGCGCCAGCTGGAGATATTTCTCGGCGATATGGGACGCGTTACCGCGCACCTTCACATCCGGTCCATTGCTCTCGAAATTGCGGGACAACGGATTGACGTGTTTGCGTCCGCCGTTCCGGCTCCGCTGCCGGTTCTTGTTATTCTGACTATTGGGTCTCATCTGGTCGCTTTATCTAACTCTAGAAAAATAAGCGTCACACTGCTGGCGGACCGGCCTCGTGCCTGGTCTGGCCAACCCGGAAGAAGCCCACTGGCTTCAGCATCCGGCTCTATCTGGCTTCATGAAGACCGAAACCGTCGGACGGCGCTCCGAACCTATCCCGCGTCGTTCCAGCCTCTGCCGGAACCGCGCTGCGCTTCGCAGCAGCCAGGGATGTGTCGGGTGGCTAGTCGCCGTGGCGCTCATGATGCGCCGTTGACAGCACGGTCAAACTATAACGTTCGCGGCCTCTTTGCCAGCACTAATTGCGGGCTTCACCCATCCGGGCGACTGATCGCCCTAGATATGGTGCGCACCCACCACACGATCAAGCCCGTTGAGATCACGATGCACGGCAACATCCTCGAACCCTGCTTCGAGAAAGAGCGCACTGACGGCGGCCCCCTGGTCATGCCCGATCTCGACCAGCACCCACCCGCCGGGCTTCAGCCAATTGGCAGATTCGGCCGCGATCACCCGATAAGGCGCCAACCCGTCCGGCCCGCCATCCAGCGCCAGGCGCGGATCGAAATCCTTGACCTCCGGTGCGAGCGTCTCGACCACGGCAGTGGTGATGTAGGGCGGGTTGGAGACGATGAGATCGAACCTGCCTTCTTCACCTCTCCCTTCGGGGGAGGTGAAGAGCGGCCCAAACCACGATCCCTGCAAAAACGCGATCCGCCCGCTCAAGCCATGCCGGTCGGCATTCTTCCGCGCCGCCTCCAGCGCCAGCGCGCTCAAATCCACCGCCACCGCGTGGGCGTCGGGCTGGTTGGCCAAAACAGCAATTGGAATGCACCCGGTCCCCGTCCCCAGGTCGAGCATCTGCCCGCCCGCCGGCAATGCCCCCAGCGCCAGGTCCACCAGCAATTCGGTTTCGGGCCGCGGCTCGAGCGTCGCCGCATTCAGCGTGAAGGCGAGCCCGTAGAACTCCCGTTCACCGATGATTCGCGCCACCGATTCCCCGGTCATCCGCCGCTGCAGCAACCCGGCCACCCGGGTCGCCGCTTCGCTGTCCACCAGCTCATTCTCGCGCGTCGCCAGCTCCAGCGCGCCCAGGCCCAGTGCGTGTCCGGTCAGCAGCTTGGCGTCGAGCGCCGCACTCTCAAAACCCAGCCGGCCAAGCACATCGCGCCAGCCACGCCACAGCGCGCCGATCGTGGGCGCTGTGCTCAGTTGACCGTCTCCATCGCCGCCAATTGCTCGGCCTGGCTGGTGGTGATCAGCGCCTCGATCAATTCGTCCAGCGCTTCGCCCGTCATCACCTTGTCGAGCTTGTAAAGCGTCAGGTTGATCCGGTGATCGGTCACGCGCCCCTGCGGGAAATTATAGGTGCGGATGCGCTCGGACCGGTCGCCCGAACCCACCTGCCCCTTGCGCTCGGCCGAGCGGGCGCTGTCGCGCTCCTCGCGCTGCATCTCGTAGAGCCGCGAGCGCAGCACGACCATCGCCTGCGCCCGGTTCTGGTGCTGCGACTTCATCGCCGAGGTCACCACCAGGCCCGAGGGCAGGTGGGTGATGCGCACCGCCGAATCGGTGGTGTTGGCGTGCTGTCCGCCCGCGCCCGAAGCCCGCATCGTGTCGATGCGGATATCCTCGGGACGAATCTCGATGTCGATGTCTTCCACTTCCGGCAGCACGGCCACCGTGGCCGCCGAGGTATGGATGCGCCCCGACCCCTCGGTCGCCGGCACACGCTGCACGCGATGCACGCCGCTCTCGAACTTCATCCGCGCATAGACGCCTTTGCCGCTGACATTGGCGATGATTTCCTTGAAGCCCCCCATTTCGCCGGGGCTTTCCTCCATCACCGTCACTTTCCAGCCATGGCCGGCGGCATAGCGCTCATACATGCGGAACAGATCGCCCGCGAACAGGGCGGCCTCGTCGCCGCCGGTACCGCCACGGATTTCAAGGATGATCGACTTCTCATCCGCCTCATCCTTGGGCAACAGCAGGATGCGGATCGACTGGAACAGCGTCTCGATCTTCTCGTCGAGCTCGGCAATCTCCGCCTCGGCCATTTCGGCCATGTCCTTGTCGCCGCTCTTGAGCAGCGCCTCGGCCTCCGCCCGGTCGCTCAGCGCCTTGTTATAGGCGCGGATTTCGCCGACGATGGGCGCCAGCTCGGCATGTTCCTTGGAAAACTTGACGAACTCGTCCGGCCCCGCCCCACCCGAAAGCGCCGCCTCGACATACTGAAACCGCGTCTCGAGCGCGTCGAGCTTGTCCTGGGGAAGAGATGCCATGGTCGGGTCTTTCGAATGCAGAAGAGGACGCTTTAGGGACAAGGCGGACCAAGAGCAATACTCGATGTCCTCCAGTCTCCAGGCGTCACCCTCGGGCTTGACCCGAGGGCTCTATAGTTTTGGGACGATCGTCAAGTGCCGGACCCTCGGGTCAGGCCCGAGGGTGACCATCGAGTTTCGGGCCACCCAAGTGGGAATCCCTAAACCGGCAGGTTCTGCTTCTCGATCCACTCCTGCAGCAACTGGCGGATGCTGACCCCATCCGCCCCGTCGCTCAGCGCCGCCCCCACCGATAGCTGGATCGGCTTGAGATCGAGATTGAGCACCAGCTCCTTGATCGGCCCGATCGAGGCCGGGCCCATGCTGAGCCGCGTCATGCCGATGGCCATCAGCGCCAGGGCCTCAAGCGGTTTCCCGGCCAGCTCGCCGCACATGGTGATCGGAATATTGTAGCGCCGCGCCGCATCCACCACCATGCGGATGGCCCGCAGTCGCGGCATGCCGATCGGGTCGTAGTTCTTGGCCACCCGCGGATTGGCGCGGTCAGACGCGGTGAGGAACTGCACCAGGTCATTGGAGCCGATGGAGACGAAGTCCGCCTCGGGCAGCAGCTGGTCGAGCTCGAACAGCAGCGATGGCACTTCCACCATCACGCCCAGTTCCAGCCGGCTCGGAATAGGCTTGCCCTGGCGCTTGAGCCGGTCGACTTCCTTCTGCACCACCAGCTTGGTCCGGGTGAATTCGAAGGTCTCGGTGACCATCGGCACCAGGATCTTGAGCGGCCGCCCATCCGCCGCCAGCAGCAGCGCCCTGATCTGCGTGCGCAGCAGGCCCGGCCGCTCCAGCCCCAGGCGGATCGAGCGAAAACCCATGGCCGGGTTCTCCTCGGCCATCGAGCGCTGATAGGGCAGCACCTTGTCGCCGCCGATGTCGAGCAGGCGGAACACCACCGGCCGCTCGCCGGCAATGGCCATCGCCTCGGCATAAAGCTCCTGCTGCTCATGCAGGCGCGGCAGCTTGCTGGCGATCATGAACTGCAATTCGGTGCGGAACAGCCCGACGCCGGCCGCGCCGGTATCGTCGAGCATGGGCAGGTCGGCCACCAGCCCCGAATTGTGCAGCAGCGTGATCTGCGTGCCGTCCTTGGTAATGCTCGGCTTGTCCTTGAGCGCCGCATAATGCGCCCGCCGCTTGGCAGAAACCTTGACCTTGTCGATATAGGCCTGCTCGATATCGGGCGTCGGCCGCAGGTGCACGATCCCGGCCGGACCATCGAGGATGATGTCGTCACCGCTCTCGCACATCGAGACGATCGACTGCGCCTGGCCCACCGCCACCATGCCCAGCGAGCGGGCGACGATGGCCACATGCGCGGTCGCGCCGCCCTCCTCGAGCACCACGCCGCGCAGCTTCTTGCGGTCATATTCGAGCAATTCCGCCGGCCCCATATTGCGGGCCACCAGGATCGCGTTGTCGGGCAATGCCTTGCTCGCCAGGGCCTGCCCGTCTCCGGTCAACACCCGCAGCAGTCGGTTGGCCAGGTCGTCCAGGTCATGCAGCCGGTCGCGGATATAGGGATCGGTCTGGCGCAGCATGCGGGCGCGGGTGTCGTTCTGCACCCGCTCCACCGCCGCTTCGGCCGACAGGCCATTGTCGATCGCCTCGGTCAGCCGGTGCACCCAGCCCCGGTCGTTGGCGAACATGCGATAGGTTTCGAGAATCTCGCGGTGATCGCTGCCGCCAGCCATGTCGCCATGGTCGAGCATGGCGTCGATCGAGACGCGCATCTTCTCCAGCGCCGCCTCGAGCCGCACCTTTTCGGCTTCGGTATCCTCGGCGATGAAGTTGGAGACCACCACGCGCGGGTCATGCAGCACCACCGTGCCCAGCGCGATGCCGTCGGTAAAACTCACGCCGGTAAACATGCGGGGACGCCTGAGATCGATATCGGACCCCGGCTTGATCAGATTGTCGAAATCCGAGGTCGCGATCATCTCGGCCAGGATTGTGGCCGTAGTCAGCATGGCCTCGATCTCGTCGTCGCCATAATGCCGCCGCTCGGCATTCTGCACCACGAGCACGCCCAGCGTCTGGCCAGCCCGCAGCACAGGCACGCCCAGAAAGGCGTTATAGCGCTCTTCGCCGGTTTCCGGGCGATAGGCAAAGGCCGGATGGCTGGGCGCGTCGTCGAGCGACAGCGGCTCGGCTTCGGCGGCGATGAGGCCCACCAGCCCCTCGCCCAGCCGCAGCGTCGTCATATGCACCGATTCGGCCGCGAGGCCCTTGCTGGCAAACAGCTCCAGCGCGCCGTCGTCGCGCAGCACGTAAAACGAGCACACATCGGCCCGCATATTGGCGGCGATCAGGCCCACGATCTTGTCGAGCCGCGCCTGCGAAGCCAGCGGCTCCGCCATGGTCTCGCGCAATTGCCGCAGCAGCACCCGTGGGCCGCCTATGGTCATGGCCATCTACCCCAACAGACGGCCCGCAAAGCCGCCCCCCTTCACCGGACGCGGCTCACTCCTCTCCGAAAAGAGCTTATGCGTCCTTCTTGTCCAACCCGTAATAAGTATGGAGGGCGCGAACCGCAAGCTCAGCATATTGCTCATCGATCAACACCGAGGTCTTGATTTCCGAGGTGGTGATCAGCTGGATGTTGATGCCCTTGTCGGCCAGCGCCTTGAACATCGAGGATGCAACGCCCGCATGGCTGCGCATGCCCACGCCCACCACCGAGACCTTGGCCCCGCCCTTGGAGCCGGAGAGCCGGCCATATTCGATCTTGTCGCCGGCATTTTGCAGCGTCTTGATCGCCCTGTCATATTCGCTGTCCGGCACCGTGAAGGTGATGTCGGTGGTCGCCCCGTCGTCGGCGATATTCTGCACGATCATGTCCACGATGATGCCCTGGTCGGCCAGCGTGCCGAAAATGGCGGCGGCCACGCCCGGATTGTCCTTGACGTCGCGCAGGGTGATCTTGGCTTCCGCCTTGGCGAGCGTCACGCCCGAAACGATCTGCTTTTCCATGATCTCATCCTCATCGCAAACCAGCGTGCCGGGAACCCCCGGCGTCCCATCGGGCGCCACCTGCGGCGCGTCCGGATCGTCGAACGTGGACCGCACCAGCAGCCGCACCTTATAGGCCATCGCCATCTCGACCGAGCGGATCATCAGCACCTTGGCCCCAAGCGACGCCATTTCCAGCATTTCCTCGAAGGAAATCTTGGTGAGGCGCTGCGCCTTGGGCACGATGCGCGGATCGGTCGTATAGACGCCATCGACATCGGTATAGATATCGCAGCGATCGGCCTGGATCGCCGCCGCCACCGCTACCGCCGACGTATCCGAGCCGCCCCGGCCCAGCGTCGTGATCCGGCCATGCGGGGAAATGCCCTGGAAGCCGGTAATGACCGGCACCCAGCCATCCTTCATCCGCTTGTCGAGTTCGGTCGGATCGATCTCGATGATGCGCGCCGCGCCATGGGCATCATCGGTCTTGATCGGCACCTGCCAGCCGGCGAACGACCGGGACTGAATGCCCATCTCGCTGAGCACGATGGCCATCAGCCCCGCCGTCACCTGCTCGCCCGAGGCAACCACGGCGTCATATTCGCGCGCATCATGCAGCGGGCTGGCTTCATTGACCCAGCCGACCAGCTCATTGGTCTTGCCGCTCATGGCCGAAACGACGACCGCCACTTCATGGCCGGCATCGACCTCGCGCTTCACATGGCGCGCGGCCTGGCGGATGCGTTCAACGGTTGCAACCGAAGTGCCACCGAACTTGACGACGATACGGGCCAATTTCTTCCCCGAACTCCTGCCGAACCCGGCGGTACGCTTATCTCGGCGCTGCCATGCCACAAAGGCGCCCCGCAATCAAGGGAAGGACAGGCTGGTCGTCGGAAAAGACTGGCATTCGCGGCTGCCTAGGCGCTTACTGAGGCGCTTGGGGGCTGCACTCGCAAAGGGAGGATGCAACCAATGACCATGTACCTCACCCGCTTCAACTACACGCCCGAGACATGGGCGCGCATGATCGAACACCCAGAGGACCGTCGCGACGCGGCTCGCACCTATATCGAGTCGGTGGGCGGCAAGCTGCATGGCTTCTGGTACGCCTTCGGCGAGCGCGACGGGCTCACCCTGTGGGAGGCGCCGGACAACAAGGCCATGGCTGCCGTCGCCCTGGCGATTGGTTCTGGCGGTGCGCTCAGTCGCTGCGAGACCACCGTGCTGCTCACCATAGAAGAGACGATGGCAGCGCTCGACACCGCCAAATCCATCCGCTACCGCCCGCCGGCGGCCGCCTCGAGCTAGGCCGGACAATTCGCCGCGACAACCGCGGCGGCAACAATGCTAGACATGCAAGCCGCTGCGACGCCGTCCGAACGGAGCTTGCCATGACTGCCACCACCATCAACGATGCCGAAATCGCCAAGTTCACCGCGATGGCCGAGGAATGGTGGGACCCCAGGGGCAAGTTCAAGCCCCTGCACAAGTTCAATCCGGTGCGCCTGACCTACATCCGCGAGCACCTGCTGAGCCATTTCGGGCGCGACGGATCAGCCATGCGGCCCTTCGAGGGCCTCACCATCCTCGATGTCGGCTGCGGCGGCGGCCTGCTCTGCGAACCCCTGGCCCGCCTCGGCGCCACGGTTACCGGCATCGATGCGGCCGAGCGCAACATCGCCATCGCGCGTCTTCATGCCGAAAAATCGGGGCTCGCCATCGACTATCGCGCCACCACGAGCGAGGCCCTCGCCGCCGCCGGCGAAAAATACGACATGGTGCTCAACATGGAAGTGGTCGAGCATGTCGACAATGTGCCGCTCTACATGAAGAGCTGCGCCGATCTGGTAAAGCCCGGCGGCCTGGCGCTGACGGCAACGCTCAACCGCACCTTGCGGGCCCGGGCGCTGGCGGTCTTTGCCGCCGAAAACATCCTGCGCTGGCTGCCCAGGGGCACCCATGACTGGAACAAGTTCCTCACCCCCGACGAGATCAAGACGCTGCTGACCCGCAACGGCCTCCGGGTCATCGGGGAAACCGGCGTGGTCTTCCATCCCCTGGCCGACGAGTGGCGCAAATCGCGGGACATGGCCATCAACTACATGATCATGGCCGAACGCCCCGCCCTCTGATTCCCCGATACGACGGGCAGGCGATACGCTAGGTTCGCGGCGTCAAATCCTGGAGCCACCATGCGCCTGACCGCCCTTGCCGTCGCCTTCGCCCTGACCCTGATCGCTGCCCCCGCCTTCGCCCAGAGCGAGGAAGACGTCATGGCGCAGATCGAGACCATTCACGGCGACTCGGCCGGCTTCGGCGAAGCCTTTGGGCTCTTGCAGGATGCCTTCCTCTTCGGCGACCCCACCACCATTGCCGATCTGGGCGCCTATCCGCTCACCGTCTCGGCCAATGGCGAAGTCTACGACATCCTCGAGCCGCAGGACCTGGTCGACAATTTCGATACCCTGCTGACCCAGGAGACCATCGATGGCCTCTCCAGCCAGGATTTCGACGACCTGATCGTCACCAGCGAAGGCGTCGGCTTTGCCAATGGCGCGCTGTGGATGAGCAATATCTGCATCGACGACAGCTGCAGCGAGACCTATTGGGCCATCATTTCCATCAATAACTGACCGCGCCACTCTAACCGTACCCGCGGGTACGGTTTTGATTGATCCCGTTCTGGAATGGGTCTAAGAAAGCTCAACCGCGCCTTCCTGAAGCGCAACGAGTTCCGAGGACATCGCCATGCCAGCCTATCGTTCCCGCACCACCACCCATGGCCGCAACATGGCTGGCGCCCGCGGCCTCTGGCGCGCCACCGGCATGAAGGACGGCGATTTCGGCAAGCCCATCATCGCGGTGGTCAACAGCTTCACGCAGTTCGTGCCCGGCCACGTCCACCTCAAGGATCTCGGCCAACTGGTCGCCCGCGAAATCGAGGCTGCGGGCGGCGTGGCCAAGGAATTCAACACCATCGCGGTCGATGACGGTATCGCCATGGGTCATGACGGCATGCTCTATTCGCTACCATCGCGCGACCTGATCGCCGACTCGGTCGAATACATGGTCAACGCCCACTGCGCCGACGCCATGGTCTGCATTTCCAACTGCGACAAGATCACCCCCGGCATGCTGAACGCCGCCATGCGCATCAACATCCCCGTGGTCTTCGTCTCCGGCGGACCCATGGAAGCCGGCAAGGCCATGCTCAAGGGCAAGCTGCAGGCCCTCGACCTGGTTGACGCCATGGTGATGGCCGCCGACGACCACTATACCGACGAGGAAGTCCAGGCCGTCGAGGAAGCTGCCTGCCCCACCTGCGGCTCCTGCTCGGGCATGTTCACCGCCAATTCGATGAATTGCCTGACCGAGGCGCTCGGCCTGAGCCTCCCCGGCAATGGCTCGACGCTCGCCACCCATTCGGATCGCAAGCGCCTGTTCCAGGAAGCCGGCCACCTCATCGTCGACCTCGCCAAGCGCTGGTACGAGCAGGACGATGCCTCCGTGCTGCCGCGCTCCATCGCCACCAAGGCCGCCTTCGAAAACGCCATGTCGCTCGATATCGCCATGGGCGGCTCGACCAATACCGTGCTGCATATCCTGGCCGCCGCCCATGAAGGCGGCATCGACTTCACCATGGACGATATCGACAGGCTGAGCCGCCGCGTGCCCGTTCTCTCCAAGGTCGCCCCGGCCAAGTCCGACGTCCACATGGAAGACGTGCACCGCGCCGGCGGCATCTTCGCCATTCTCGGCCAGCTCGACCGCGCCGGCCTGATCAACCGCAGCGAACCGACGGTTCATGCCGCCACCATGGGCGATGCCCTGGACAAGTGGGACATCTCCCGCACCAATTCGGAAAGCGTGCGCAACTTCTACATGGCCGCCCCCGGCGGCGTGCGCACCACGCAGGCCTTCTCGCAGTCCAATCGCTGGGCTGAACTCGATCTCGATCGCCAGAACGGCGTCATCCGCTCGGCCGAAAACCCCTTCTCCAAGGATGGGGGCCTCGCCGTGCTCAAGGGTAATATCGCCATCGATGGCTGCATCGTGAAGACCGCCGGCGTCGATGAATCCATTCTCAAATTCACCGGCCCTGCCCGCGTCTTCGAAAGCCAGGACGATACCGTCCGGGCGATCCTCTCCAACCAGATCAAGGAAGGCGATGTCCTCGTCATCCGCTATGAAGGCCCGCGCGGCGGCCCCGGCATGCAGGAAATGCTCTATCCGACGAGCTATCTGAAGTCGAAGGGCCTCGGCAAAGCCTGTGCCCTGCTGACCGACGGCCGTTTCTCGGGCGGCACCTCGGGCCTCTCCATCGGCCACGTCTCGCCCGAAGCGGCCGAGGGCGGCACGATCGGCCTCGTCCGCGAAGGCGACATGATCGAAATCGACATCCCCAACCGGTCAATCACCCTATTGGTCAGCGATGACGAACTGGTGCAGCGCCGGCATGACCAGGATCAGCTCGGCTGGAAACCCGCCCATCCCCGCAAGCGCAACGTCACCACCGCCCTAAAATCCTATGCGGCCTTCGCAACCTCCGCCGCCCGCGGCGCGGTACGCGACACCCAGGCGATCGACAAGCTCTGGAACTGAGCGTTTTCGGCCGGCAAGAGTACTGCCACCTACCTTCCCCTGAAACGGGGGAGGTCAGGTGGGGGTACTCCGATCTCTCGGTCACTCTCACGACAAACACGTGACAAGCCCCACGTCCGGTGCTACATGCCCGCCCAGCCACCTGACGGTCTGCCAAGGCTGTCTTCTGGTCAGGTTCGATAGCGGGGATTCCACCCTCCCTATCGAACCGACCCAAAACCCCTCACCCCTTCCGGCCGATCCGATCCAGCGTGGCGAAATCGTCATCGCTGAGCGTGATGGCGGCCGCTGCCACATTCTCTTCCAGATGCTTGACCTTGCCGGTGCCCGGAATGGGCAGCATCACCGGCGAGCGCTTCAAAAGCCACGCCAGCGCGATCTGGCTGGGCGAGGCATTGTGCTTTTCGGTGATGGCGCGGGCCTCGGCATGCCCCTTGACCAGGTCGCCGCCCGCCAGCGGGAACCACGGGATGAAGCCTATGCCGTTCGCCTCGCAATAGTCGAGCACGTCCTCGCTCTGCCGGTTGGCGAAGTTGTAGAGATTCTGCACCGTCGTGACCGGGAAGTATTTTTGCGCCTCCTTGATATCGGCGACGCTCACCTGGCTGAGGCCGGCATGGCGGATGATCCCGTCCTCCTTGAGCTGCGCGATCGCCTCGAACTGCGCCACGCGCGAGGTCTGGCCGTCGATGCGATGCAACTGCCACAGGTCGAGCACGTCCAGCTTGAGGCGGCGGAGGCTGAGCAGGGCGCCCTGGCGCAGGAATTCCGGGCGCCCCACCTGGTGCCACTCGTCCGGTCCGGTGCGGGTGAGCCCGCTCTTGGTAGCAATGATGGTGCCCTTGGAATACGGCGCCAACACCTCGCCAATCAGCTCCTCGCTGATATAGGGGCCATAGCTTTCCGCCGTGTCGACGAAGTCGACATTGAGCTCGGGCAGGCGGCGTAGCGTCGCCTTGGCCTCTTCGGGGTCTTCCGGCGGGCCCCAGATGCCTCGTCCGGTGATGCGCATGGCGCCAAAGCCCAGCCTGACGACCTTGAGGTCGCCGCCAATGGCAAACGTGCCCGAAAGGGCTGCGTCGAGTGTCGTCATGGTGATGTCTCCGTATTGAGAGCAGGCAACGAACCGCAAGACCGGTTTTCCTATGAGCCTGCGGCTGGAAACCCCGCGCCGGGAGTGGCGCCGGGAAAGTCAAAATGGTCAGGTAATACCAAGTTCGGTGCGGAGCTTCCTGGTCAGTCCCGCCGCGATCAGCCCATGTGACCGACCGACATAGGCAATAAGATCGTCGTGGCTCAGTGGCGCATCCTGCTGCACCGCCACCCACTGTCGCTTGGCAAAATGGGCCGCCTGGCTCACGCCACCCAGCGCCGTCAGAATATCAAAACTGCCTTCGCCGCATTTGAAGACCAGCCTCAGCGGGTCATGGTCCGACAACAGGCAAAATACCTTCCCGCCCACCTTGGCGACCCTTGCGTCCCATTGGTCCACGAGAGTTACGCCCGGCAGCGCGCTCAACAGCCTATCGAAATCACTCCGATCAAACAGGCCCAAGATGCGTCTCAGTTGTGTTCTTCGGGCAGGTCGGGCAGCGGCATGAACTCCACGCCTTCTTCGGCCAGGGCGAGAACCTCGTCCCGCGTGGCTTCGCCATAGATGCCGCGCGCTTCCACTTCCTCGAAATGAATCTTGCGCGCTTCATCGGCGAACCTGTCGCCGACATAATCGGCTTCGCTGATCACCTTCTGCCGATAGGCCCGCAGCAATTCGCGAAACTTGAGCGCATCCGGATGGCTCGAACTCAGCGACACCTTCTCACTGTCCGTGCGCGCCACGGCCGGCGCCATCGGCGCCTTCTCGATGGCACCATCGCCACAGACCGCACAGGTCACGATGCCCCGCGCCTGCTGTTCGTCGAACGCGGCGGCGTTCTTGAACCAGGCGTCGTAGCGATGACCTTTGGAGCAATGCAGGGAATACTGGATCACGGTGAGCTGGTCTCATGAGCCCGTGCGGCTCGGTTGGTTACAACAACATATAGGCCGGCTGGCTAGGGCTGCAACGGCTCGGGCATCGCAAAGTTTCGCGCATTGGCCAGAGCAGGGATGCGTTGGCGCACGTCCGCGACATGGTCTGCGGAAATCTCGGCCACCAGCACGCCAGGCGCGTCATGCGCCAGTTCGGCAATGACCCGGCCCCAGGGGTCGATGATGATGGAATGCCCATAGGTCGCCCGGCCATTGGCATGCTGCCCGCCCTGCGCCGCCGCGATCACATAGGACCCGGTCTCGATGGCACGCGCCCGCAGCAGCACATGCCAATGCGCCTGCCCGGTCGGCACGGTGAAGGCGGCCGGCACCGCCATCAGGCTCGCGCCGGCATTGGCCAGCGCATTGTAGAGCTTGGGAAAGCGCATGTCGTAGCAGATCGACATGCCCAGCGTGAATTCGCCCAGGTCAGCCGTCACCGCCCGCTCGCCCCCGGCATAAGTGGCGCTTTCGCGATAGGCATTGAGCCCGGCAATATCGGCGTCGAACAGGTGGATCTTGTCATAGGTGGCGACCTGCCGCCCATCCGGCCCGAACAGCACCGAGCGATTGGCAAAGCGCCCATCGGGCAACGGCACCGCCAGCGAACCGATATGGACAAATATGCCGTGCTGCTTTGCCAGCTCGCCCACCCGGGCCAGCTGCGGATGCCCCTCGAACGGCGCGGCGACGCTGGCCAGCTGTTCGCGGTTTTCCGGAAAGATCATCGTCACTTCCGGCGTCAGCACATAGCGTGCGCCGGCCGCTGCCGCCTCGGTCAGCATGGGTTCGAGCGCGGCAAGATTGGCCTCGGGATCGAGCCCCGACTGCATCTGGATGGCAGCGATTTTCATGACGCCTGGGCCTCTCGGGGCACGACCTCGTGGTTCGACAGGCTCACCATGAGGTCTACTGGGATTTCAGAGTAGACCTCATCCTGAGCCTGTCGAAGGACGAGGTCGTGGCAATCAGGCCTGCAGCAGCGGATCGAGCGCGCCGCGGCGGTCGAGCGCCGCCATGTCGTCATAGCCGCCGACATGGGCATCATCGATGAAGATCTGCGGCACGGTGCGCCGGCCATGGGCGCGCTCGGTCATGGCCTCGCGCAGGCTCGGGTCCAGCACCGTGATCTCGGTATAGTCGGCACCCTTGTCGGCCAGCAGCGCCTTGGCGGCATGGCAATAGGGGCAGGTCGGGGTAGTGTAGATTTCTATTCTGGCCATCACGCTTTCTCCAACGGAGACAAGGGGTTTGTCCTTTATATGGGTAAGTCCGCGCCAATGACAACGCGGGCGAAAGTCACGACATCGACAGCATCGATCCCCGATCTGCGCAGGCTCCTCGTCACCGCCTTGACCGTGGCGCCGGTGGTATAGACGTCATCGATCAGCACCACCCGCCGGCCGCCCGTCCTGATGAGCGCATCCGGATGCACCGCAAACGCACCGGCCACATTGCGCTGCCGTCCGTCGCCGCTGAGGCCGACCTGCTGCCGCGTCCTGCGGATGCGCTGTACCAGGGTGGGATCGACCTTGAGCCCGGTCAGCCTGCCGATCTGGTGTGCCAGTTCTGCCGATTGGTTATAGCGCCGCTCCCGCTGCCGCGCCCGATGCAGCGGCACCGGCACCAGCACGGGCGCGTCGGCCCAGAGTTCATGCCCCGCGCCGGCCATCAGCCGGGCACAGAACCGCGCCAGTTCCGGCCGGTCGCCATATTTGAGCCGCGACACGATGGTGGAGGCGACCTCGCCATAGATCACCGCCGCGCGCGCCCGGCCGAATGGCGGCGGATCGGCCAGTGCCTCGGCCGACAGCGTGTCCGGTCCCAGCGACACCGCGAAGGGCAGGCCAAGCACCGGGCAAAGCGGCGCGGTGATGGGCCGCAAGGCCTTGAAACAGTCAGGGCAGAGCGTGTCCGCCGTTGCGGTCGGCGCGTCGCAATTGAGGCAGACCGGCGGATAGGCGAGATCCAGCAAGGCGCCGCCCAGCCGCTGTGCGCCACACACGGCCCGCTGCCGCCACCACCCGGTTTTGACAAGCCCCTCGTCACTCTCCATAAGGCCATAGTGCCACGTCGCTATCAGGCCGCAAGACCATCATGACCCAGCCGCCCGCCATTTTCGACACCGCGCTGATCGCCCGCCACCTGGCGCGTCGGCCGCAGGCGAGTGATTTTGTCACCGACCTGGTGCTTGTTGATCTCGAGGACCGGCTCGCCGCCCTGATCCGCGAATTCCCCAAGGCCGCCATTATCGGCCCCGACCTCGAGAGGCTCCCCCAGTTCGGCCAGACCGCCAGCGCCCGCTTCGCCTTCGAACGACATGCGGCATTCCTCGGCACCGATGACGTGCCGGCGCTCGAGGGGGACGACTACAATCTCATCGTTTCCATCCTCCATCTGCAGGCGGTCAACGATGTGCCCGGCTATCTTGCCCGCCTGCGCGCTCGCCTGGCGCCCGATGGCCTGCTGCTGATCGCCGCCCTGGGCGGGGAGACACTGACCGAGTTGCGCGAGGCCTTCCTCGCCGCCGATGCGCTGGTCTTTGGCGGCGTTTCCGCGCGCGTCGCCCCCATGATCCAGGTCCGCGATGCCGGCGCCCTGCTGCAACGCGCCGGGCTGGCTCTGCCAGTGGCCGATGTCGAAACCCACACTGTGCGCTATTCGAGCCCTTTCGCGCTGATGGCCGAACTCAAGGCGCTGGGCGCCGCCAATCCCTTGGTCGATCGATCGCGCCGACTGGCCAGCCCCGCTCTGCTGACAGCCGCGGCCAATGCCTATCTGGCCCAGGACTCCGATGCCGATGGCCGCATCCGCGCGACGCTGGAAATCGTCTGGCTCTCCGGCTGGGTGCCGCACGAAAGCCAGCAGCAGCCGCTCAAGCCCGGCAGCGCCACCACGCGCCTGGGCGATGTGTTGGGGAAGGCCTGAAATGCTCGATGAGTTCGCCGGCCACGTGCTCGTGCTGTCGGGCTCCCCTGGCTCGGGCAAGACCACGACGGCGGAACGGCTGGCGCATCTGCCCGGCATAGCCAAGGTGCATCTGCATTCCGACGACTTCTGGGGCTACATCAAGCATGGACTTATCCCGCCATGGCTGCCCGAGTCGGATGCACAGAACCGCATGATCGCCCAGATTGCGGCCAGCGTGGCCGGGCAATATGCGCTGCACCACTACTTCGTGACGCTTGACGGTGTTGTCCGCCCATGGTGGCTACCTGCCTTCGCTGCGCTGGGCGTGCCGCTGCATTATGTGGTGTTGCGCACCTCGGTCGAGGAGGCCGTGGCCCGCTGCCAGGCGAGGGGCGGCGACAGCCTCACCGATCCCGCGGTCGTTGCCGACCTGCATGGCCAGTTTGCCGATCTCGGCGCGTTCGAAAGGCACAGAGTGCCGGTCGATGGCCTCGACCGCGACAGCACCCTCACCGCAGTCATTGCAGCGCTCAAGACCGGCTCCTACCGGCTCGCCTGAGCCGAGCTGCCAGTCAGCCAGCGTTAGCCTCGGCCCTACAAACAAAAAGGCCGGTGTTGCCACCGGCCTTTCCAATAGTTTCGAAGCAACCCGTCTTAGGCGGCAGCTTCCTCGTCGCTTTCCGGCTCGGCCGCAGCGTCCTTGGTCCGCTTGGGCGACTTGGCCAGGTTCTTTTCGATCAGCTGCACGGCTTCGGTCAGCGTCAGCTTGTTGACGGCGCCGATTTCGCGGCTCATGCGGTCCATCGCCTGCTCGAACAGCTGGCGTTCCGAATAGGACTGCTCCGGCTGCTCATCGGAGCGATAGAGATCGCGCACGACTTCCGAGATGGCGATCAGATCGCCCGAATTGATCTTGGCTTCGTATTCCTGGGCGCGGCGCGACCACATGGTGCGCTTGACGCGGGCGCGACCGGTCACCGTGGCCAGCGCCTGGGTGACCATGTCTTCCTCGGCCAGCTTGCGCATGCCGACGGACTTGATCTTGGCGACGGGAACGCGCAGGGTCAGCTTGTCCTGTTCGAAGCTGATGACGAACAACTCAAGGGTCAGGCCGGCGACTTCCTGTTCTTCGATCGAGACGATCACACCGACGCCATGCGCCGGATAGACGACATACTCGCCGGTCTTGAACCCGAGCCGTGTCTGTACCTTCTTGGCTACCATATTCATGGAACTCCTTGTTGACGCCCCAATGGACAGTTCCTGGCGGGGAGGACCGTCCATTCCTACTCTTCGTGACTGGCGTCCAAACGGAACGCCGCGCGCAGCAAAACCCCAAGGCCATCCGGTTCCGCTTTCCCGGAGGTCAAGTCATCTAACGATGTTGTCAAAAAAATCGTGCCTTAAGGCACGGGCTGGGTGACGGGCTCAACTGCATTATTTGGCACTATAGCACAAAAATTCAGCAGAATCAAAAGCTACGAATCAGGCGCGGATTCGCGCTCGCCGCAATGGGGCGAGGGTGTGGTGACGGGCATTATTCGATGGGCGCGAGGGGCGCCACACCCACTATGCGGCACCTTCCGCTTGATGGGGAAGGGTGTCGACTGAAACTCAGCGACTAATCAGTCGCCCTCGCCGGGCGCCTCGGAGAAATACTTGGCCAGCTTGCCCTCTTCGCCGTCCTTCTCCTTGGCCTCGGGCAGCGGCTCGCGGCGCTCGGTCAGGTTTGGCCACATCGAGGCAAATTTCGTATTGAGCGCCAGCCATTCGTCGAGCCCCGACTCGGTGTCCGGCTTGATGGCTTCGGCCGGACATTCGGGCTCGCAAACGCCGCAGTCGATACACTCATCGGGGTGGATCACCAGCATGTTCTCGCCCTCGTAGAAGCAGTCCACGGGGCACACTTCCACGCAGTCGGTGTATTTGCAGGCGATGCAATTGTCGGTGACGATATAGGTCATATCGGGCGGCAGTCCGGCAGGGGTCTCAACGGTCCGGTGCTAAACCGTTTTCGGCGGCGGGGCAAGGCTGTGGAGGCGCACCTTTTGGCGCAGGCAGCGGCCACAGGGGAACGCTGTTCCCCTGGGTCACGGGGAATGGCGAAACACCACGTCCTCAGGGTCCTGGCGCGCCGCCATTTCATCGCGCACTGCCCCAAGCCGCTCCGCCACCGCAATGGATCGGGCATTGGCCGGGTCACAATAGCTGACCAATGTCGGCAGCCCACGCTCGGCAAACGCCCAGTCGCGCAGCGCCCGCGCCGCCTCGAGCGCATAGCCCCTGCCCTCGTGCCCCTCGTAGAGCAACCAGCCCAGTTCCTTCTCGGGGAACAGCGGTCCGTGATTGATCCCGACCTGCCCGACACAGTCGCCGGTTTCCCGCAGGTCGATCATCAGCGCGCCATGGCCGAACAGCTCCCAGCAGGCGATGTCGTGGCAGAACAGGCCCCAGGCCGCGAAGCTGTTGTAGGGCCCGCCCATATAGCGCGAGCGCGACGAGGCCCACAGTGTCTCATAGGCGGGAAAATCGGCAAAAACCGGCGGGCGCAGGATCAGGCGCTCGGTCGTCAGGGTCGGGATCATCGCCCGACCTGCTCACACATGCACTTCATCGCCGCCCCGATCCTTGCCCTTGAGCGAAGCTACCGCCAGGCCGAGGTAGAACGCCATCACCAGCGTCACCACCAGCCATCCTGGCATCGGCCCGATGGCGGCATGGCTGATGGCCATTTCGAGCGGCCGGCCCGGATCGAGAGCCGCACCGTCCTGCAGATCTGGCGACGCAATCTTGAGCACCCAGGCCAATAGCAGGATGAGGAACATCCAGATGTAGTTGCGGCGCAGGCGCCGCCGCAACGCCCGTTCGAAGGTGATGCGAAATGTCGGATGCCGCAGGTCCTGCGCCAGCATCAGCAGCCACGGCTCGACACCGCCCTTTGTCTCGGGCCCGAACAACTGGCCGAAATAGTGCCGCTCGAACTGGCGGATGCGCAGGCGATAGACATCGTAGAACCGATAGCGGCGGGCTTCCACGCAGAGCAGGAGCAGCACGATCAGCATGGCAAAGAGGGGCAGCCCGTGATGGGCGGCAGGCGTCGACAGCGACACCGACAGCAGCGCCGCCACCACCGTGATCGCCCAGTTGCTGGTCATGTCCAGCCGGGACCGCCATGCATTCATCCGGCCCATTTCGGCCCGGTAGTAATGGATCATTGCATTGGTGGCCTCGGCCGAATTGGCCGGCAGGGCCGCCTGGGCGACGGTAGGCGGCAAGCCCCCAGCTTCCGGTTTGCTCATGCTGGCTGGCTCACTCGTCATCTTCGGCCCTCAGCCGGTCGGTGTCCCGCCGCTCTTTCTTGGTCGGACGCCCTGCCCCGTCTCCTCGTGGCGCGATAGCCGCCTCGTAGGGCGACAGCTCCGCCTTGGGCAGAGTCGGCGGTGACAGGTCCTCGTAGAGCCCCTGTGCCTCCGTCGCGGGACCCCGCCGGCTCCCGCAATCAAGAATGCGCCAGACCACGATTCGGCCATGCAGGCTCATCGTCAGCACATCGCCCGCCCCGACCTTGAGGTCGGAGCGGTCTGTACGTTCGGAATTGACCCTGATGGCCCCGGTCTCGATGACCTTCTGCGCCAGCGTGCGCGATTTGAGCGCGCGCGAGAAGAACAGGAACTTGTCGAGCCGCTCCTTGCGGACGGGTTCGACTGTCCCTGCCAATCCCTACTCTGCCTTGCGGTCGCGCAGGGCCGCCAGCTTGGCGAAGGGGCTGTCCGGATCGAACGCCTTTTCCTTGCGCGGTTCCTCGCGTGGCCGCTCGAACCTGGCCTTCTCGCCCTTCTGGTCATCGGGCCGGCGGTTGTCGTTGCGGCCCTTGCCGTCGAATTTGGGCTTGGGCGGATTGAGGTGGCGGGCCTTGGACAGGTCCTGCACCTCGCCTTCGGGACGGCGCGGCGCCGCCGGGCGGTGATTGCGCTCGGGACGCGGCGCACGGGCCTGCTGGCCCTCGCCTTCGGGGCGGCGGCGATTCTCGTGCCGCTTGTTGTCAGGGCGCTTGCCCGCCGGCGACCAGACTTCGTCATATTCGGGCTCAGCCGCCGCGGCCGGAGCCGACTCGGCGGTTTCGGGCGTCGCTTCCACCACTGTCGTGGCCGGAATATCGACCTCGACCGAGGGCGCCACGTCGGCCGTAACCGCCTCGACTGGCGCTTCTTCGACCGCGTCGGTGCTGGCCGGGTTCTCCGACAGAACCTCTTCGAGCGCCGGTGCCTCGGCCGTCGCCTCGGCGGCAACGGCAGGCGCCGCGACCTTGAGCGTGCGCTTGACGCGATAGCCGAGCGAATTGAGGATCGAGGCAAAATCCTCGCCCGAGCAGCCCAGCAGCGAAGTCATTTCCACGGTGACGCGAAAGCCATTGCCTTCTGCCGCGCCGGCTGGAAGTTCACCAGCATAGGGACGCCCGGCATCCAGCGCGATCAGCGGACGGATGATATCGGCCAGGCGCTCAAGAATGTCGACGCGCACGGCGCGGCGGCCCGCCACCTTGAAGCCGGCAATCTCATAGAGCCGCGTATCGACTTCGGGATCCACCACGAAGCTGGTGCGGCCGCTGAGAACGATATGAGGAATATCGGTGACGCCGGCTTGCCGAACGCCGCCATGCTTGAGCGCGAACAGGATCAGTGCCAATTCGCGCGGCGCGGGCTTGAGCGAAAGCGGCAGGTAGATGTGGTAGGCGCCGAACTTGATGCCCAGCTTGCGCATCTTGCCGCGCACATCCTGGTCCAGGTTCTTGACGTCTTCGGCCACCTGGCTGCGCGGGATCAGCCCCAGATGCTCATGGAGCTGGTAGGCAATGCCGCGGGCCGCGCCTTCGAGGTCGGCCGGCGCTTCCAGCGACATGACGCTTTCGAGCACCGTGTTGATATGGTGGCGCAGCCAGAGGTTGAGCCGCTCCTGCACCCGTTCGAAATCGGTCCCGGTCAGCGTTTCGTCTGCCAGCATCAGGATGCGCGGACGATAGAGCGCATCGCCCTCGATCAGCTCGGCGACGATATCGCCCTTCCAGCGCAGCCGCCCGTCGGTGGCCAGCACGAACTCTTCGTTCGGGGCCCCGGCCAGTCGGTCGGCGCGGTTATGAATTTCCGGCGCCACCACCTGATCGGCTGCAGCGCGCAACCCCTTGATGTCGGCGTCGCCATCATTGCGCGCCAGGGTGAAGCGGAAGCCTTCGAGCGTGCCGATGAGATGGCCTTCCAGCCGCACTTCGCCACGTTCATTGATCTCGGGAGATGCCATACGTTTGTCTTTCAGATGACGCAGCAGGACGCTGGTGCGCCGGTCGACGAACCTCTGGGTGAGCCGCTCGTGCAGCGCGTCACTCAGGCGATCCTCAATGTCTCGGGTCTTTTCGCGCCAATGTGAAGGGTCTGCAAGCCAGTTTTTGCGATTGGCGACAAAGGTCCAGGTACGGATCTGCTTGATCCGGTTGCTCAGCGTGTCGATATCGCCGCTCGCATTGTCGCAAAAGCGCACCTGCTCGGCAATCCAGTCCTCGTTGACCTTGCCGCGCTTGACTAAGTCCGAGTAAATCCGCGTGACGATTTCGCCGTGATTGGCAGGCGAAATCCCCTGGTAATCCGGGATTTGGCAGCATTCCCACAGCAGCCGCGCCCCATCTAGGCCCCGCGCGAGCTGCCCGGCCTCGTTGCGCGCCACGAATTCAAGCGCATGCTGGTCGGTCGCCACAGGCACCCGCGTCAGGCTGCGATGCTCCGGCGCCATTTCCAGACTATCCCGCAAGGCGTTGATCGAGCTGAAATCGAGCTGGTTGTTGCGCCATTGCAGCACTTTTACCGGCTCGAAGTCGTGCGTTTCGAGCGCCACGACCATTTCCTCGTCAAATCCCTCGGTGCCGCCGGTGACCCCGAACGTGCCGTTGCGGGCATGGCGACCCGCCCGCCCGGCGATCTGGCCGAGCTCTGCCGCCGTCAGCGGGCGGCTCGTATGGCCATCGAATTTGCTGTCATCGGCAAAGGCGACGTGATGGATATCGAGGTTGAGCCCCATGCCGATCGCATCGGTGGCGACGAGAAAATCCACGTCGCCATTCTGGTAGAGCTCGACCTGGGCATTGCGCGTGCGGGGCGAGAGCGCCCCCATGACCACCGCCGCGCCGCCGCGCTCGCGCCGGATCAGCTCGGCAATCGCATAGACCTGCCGCGCCGAGAAGGCGACGATGGCCGAGCGGGTCGGCTGGCGCGAGATCTTCTTGGAACCCGAATAGGTGAGCTGGGAAAAGCGCGGCCGGTCGACGATATCGGCATGTGGCAGCAACCGGCGGATCACCGGCGCCATGGTGGCCGAGCCCAGCAAGAGGGTTTCGCTGCTGCCGCGCGCATTGAGAATGCGATCGGTGAATACATGGCCGCGGTCGAAATCGACAGCCACCTGGATTTCGTCGATCGCCACGCAATCGACGCGGATCTCCATGGGCATGGCTTCCACCGTGCAGACCCAGAATCGCGGCTTGGCCGGAACGATGCGCTCTTCGCCCGTCACCAGCGCCACCGCGCCCTCGCCCACCCGCTCGACGCAGCGCTGATAGACTTCGCGCGCCAATAGCCGCAACGGCAGGCCGATCATCCCGGAGGGATGAGCCAGCATGCGCTCGATGGCAAAATAGGTCTTGCCGGTATTGGTGGGGCCAAGAATCGCCTTGACCGACTGCGGGGGCGCGAAAGTCATTGCCGGCAATGTAGGGACTCAAATCGGACGTTGCGAGTGTCACAACGCATGGTCCCGAGAAAGGACAGCATTACGACCATTTTGTCACGAGCGTTAAGCAAAGGAACACAGCAAGAACGAATCGGCACCGAATCGGCGCGCCGAGGTGAATCCTGCTTCGTTCACCCCACTATCTGGTAGTACCGCCGACCCAATACTACCACGCCGAACCGCAATAGGCCGGACACGGTTCCAGAGCCGAGAAAACCGTTCAGCTTTGTTGACAAGCCGTTAATTTCGCGCCGAGGCAGCGCCTTCGTGACTGAAAGGTAAAGACCTGACCGGCAAAGAATTTGTCCGTTCATCCCTGCTTGGGCAGCTTCGCTGGCCTTCCGGGCACCAGATTGAGGAAATAGGGCATTGACCGTGCCGGACTGGCACAGCGGCTGCTGACAGGTTCCGTCAGGGGCGGGGAGCCAGAACCACCACCTCCCTGACCATATCCGGATTCACTCATGTCCCAGTTTGACCCCTCCGCCCTGCCCGCCCCGCTGGCCGACTATTTTGCCGCCGGCGACCGCCGCGCCATTGTCGGCCTCTTTGCCCCCGACGCCCGCGTCCGCGACGAGGGCGAAGACCATGTCGGCACCGCGGCCATCGCCGTGTGGCTCGACCGCGTCGAAACCCGCTACCAGCCGCGCTACGCCATCCAGGACGCCCAAACCTCCGGCGACCAGACGTTGGTGACCTTCACTGTCTCCGGCACCTTCCCCGGAAGCCCCGCCACGCTGCGCCAGCAATTCGTCCTCGCCGACAGCAGGATCGCCAGCCTCGCCACGCTCTAGCCTGTCCCGTTCCGGCACGGCGCAGGCCTCTTCCCTTCGCTCCCGTTCACATCCGGTCCAAAACCGGAACGAACAGGGAGCGAATCGAGCGAGTGGCGGGAATGCGGCTTTGTTCACCGCAAGGGCTGGGGGTCTGCAGCCCCTGCACACACAAGAGGCCCGCGCCGGGCCCCCGGCCGCACCGAAAGGGTCGAGAACCGCTTCATCTCCATTGCCAAAGGATGAAGATCGGCCGCTTCGGGCTGAACATGAACGGCGCATTGCCGCGAATTTTCCCTGCAAATGCAGCGCGTTAACACAAAACACCCGCAATGCGGGCGCTCTGGCGGGCAAAATTGAGGAAAAACCCGTTGACCGTCCCAGAGCGGGACTTGGAGTCTAAAAACTCATCCGGGTCAGCACCATCGACAGATCGCCCATATTGGTGCCGAGCAGCACCCGATAGGGGATGAAATAGCCCGTCTCGCCCAGCGGCGCATACCAGATGACGATGCGGTCGCTATCGGCTAGGTAGGTGGTGATCTCTGAACTGGTGAAATGGCCGGAAATCGGGTCGTAATCCACCGTGCACAGCACGACGGGTCCCTGATAGCCGGTGCGCGGCGAGGTCGCCTCGTCGTCGCCCGCATAGCTCATGGCAATGTTGAAGCGCTCGACCCCGGTAAACACCTTTGCCTGGCGCTGGCAGAGGCTCTTGTCCAGCCCCTCGCCCTTGAGCACGAAGGCCGAAAGGAAATCGCCCACCCCGGTCAGGTGGCGGCGCTCGAGCGGCACGCGATCATAATTGTCGATGATCGGCGGCTCGACCTTGAAGGCAGAGACGTCGCGCCCGGCAAAGGCCACATCGACCGTAAAAGTCTCGCCATTGGCGCGCGTTTCAAGGTCGAATTCCTCGGCCAGCAGCGACGCGCCCGAGGAACGGCCGACCGAACTGGCCTTGGCCGTGCCGCTGGCGACCAGCGTGCCCAGGCCCGCGACATTGGCCGAGAGATCAAGCGTATAGCGGCTGCCCGTATCCTCGAGGTCCACGGTCATGGCCGCGACATTGATGCCGCCCAGCGTCAGCACATAGCTGGCCGATGCATCGACCTGGGCGGCGCCGGCCGGTTGGCTCAGGATCAGGGCCAGCGCGGCCATTAAAGCAAGACGGGGCTGGTTCAAGACGGTTCGTTCTCTGCAAGGGGGCGGCTGCGAATCAGCGCTTTGGCTAAAACTGCCTGCGCGATTCGGCCCATGCAAGGCGCTCGCGGGCGTTTGAGGGTGCTTTGCCTTGACGGCAGCCCCCGTTTTCTCTAAGGAACCGCCAGATTTCACAACAATCGAGGCCCGTCGCGGACTTCTCCGCCACGCAGGACCTTTACACAAAGTAGGATATCTCCCAATGGCACGTCGCTGTGAACTGACTGGCAAGGGCGTAATGGTTGGCAACAACGTTTCGCACGCCCTCAACCGCACCCGCCGCCGGTTTCTCCCCAATCTGCTCAACGTCACGCTGATCTCGGACGCGCTCAACCGCCCGGTCAAGCTGCGCATCTGTGCTGCAGCCCTGCGTACCGTCGAGCACCGCGGTGGCCTCGATGCCTTCCTGCTCAAGCAGGCCGATGCCGATCTGTCGCCGCTGGCCGCCGGCATCAAGAAGGAAATTCGCGCCGCCCTCGCTGCGTAATTTCTGACTGAACGAATTTTGAACCGCGTGGGGTCATGCTCCGCGCGGTTTGTTTTTGGGGCCGCGTCCATTCACGCGGTGCTGCCACAACCACTGCACGTCACCCTCGGGCTTGACCCGAGGGCTCTGTACTTGCGAAGCGTGCGGTAAGTGAAGTGTCCTCGGGTCAAGCCCGAGGATGACGATCGAAGGTGGGATGGCTATCCCGCCCAACTGAAAAATGCGCCCCGGTCTTATGCCGGACCGCGCTCACATAGAGGTGCATTCTGATGCTAGCTCGTCTCCTGGCGGCCATTGCCGCCATGGTCGTGGTCGTTGCCGCGTCCAATATCCTGGTGCTCTACCCGCTGAACGTCCAGCTGGGCTCGGTCAATCTGGCCGACCTGCTCACCTGGGGCGCCTTCACCTTCCCCTTCGCCTTCCTCGTCACCGACCTGACCAACCGCTATGATGGCGCCCGCAAGGCCCGCCTTGTGGTGCTGGTGGGCTTCCTGGTCGGCCTGGGCCTGTCCTTCTACCTCAGCTACTATCCGCTGCCCTGGAATGCTGGCGGCGACCCGGCCACCACCCAGCGCATTGCGCTGGCCTCGGCCACCGCCTTCCTCATTGGTCAGCTACTCGATATCGCCGTCTTCTCGCGGCTGCGCGCCAGCAAGGCCTGGTTCCTGCCGCCGCTGGCCGGTTCGCTCTTCGGCTCGATCATCGATACCACCATCTTCTTCACCGTCGCCTTTGCCCCGGCCTTGGCGGGCATCGATGCCCTGTTCGGCATGGCCGACAACTCGCTGGGTTTCCCTGCGCCCTGGCTCGGCATCGGCCCCGAAGTGCCGCTCTGGACCTCGCTGGCCTCGGGCGATTTCCTGATCAAGTTCCTCGCTGCTTTGCTGCTGCTGGCACCCTACCGGGTGCTGATGGGGCGCATCATGCCGCTGCCGGCGATCGGCGCGCGGGCATAGCACGACGCTTCCCTTCTCCCCTTGAGGGAGAAGGGGCCTGCGCCGATTCCCCGTCGCCGCCTAGGCAGAAGCGGGCGGCACGAATGGATTGCCTGGCGCCGGCTCGAGGATGGAAAACACATTGCCCTCCGGGTCCTTGAACGTCACAAGGTGGCCGACACCCTCTATGGCAACCTTGGGAACCACGATGGTGCCGCCCGCCCTGACGATCCGTTCGCCATAGGCGTCGGCAGAGGGAACTTCGATGGTCGGCGTCACCGATTGCCAGGCCTGCTCGCGCTTGGCAATGCCGCCCCCGACGGCGGCCTCGCCATCTCCTCCGGTACCCAGCAGCCAATAGGGCACCGGCCCGTCGAGCTTGGTGACCTTCCAGTCGAACACGTCATGATAGAACCGGGCGGCGCGCTCCGGATCATCGGCAGCGATATCGAAATGAACGATGGCGGGCATGATCTCGTCTCCCAGAAGACTCCATCATGGACCTCTGGCCGGGCGGAGGCTTGACGCCGATCAAGTGCCCTCAGTCAGGAAAGGCGAACTCCAGCAGCAAGGTCCGCTGCCAGTCGTTGAAGTTATTGTCCGAGCCGATGAGAATGCGCAATTCGCCATCGGGCGCGGTGTGCACGGCCAGCGATTCCATATTGTCGATGGTCCCACCCGTGGCCGACAGCAGCAGTTCCCCCGCCATCACATTGCCCGGGCGCACCTCAGCCGCTGGCACAAGGCGCAGGTTCATCACGAAATTCAGCATTGAGACCCCCCGCTCGAGCACCAACAGGTCGCCATTGGGCAGGAAGGCGCAGTCAGTGGGGCTCACCACCGGACTGTCCTGGTAGCCGATCGGTCCCTTGTCGTTCTGGCCCAGCAGCCAGCCGCGATGATTGCCATCGGCATCGAGCGCTTCCTCGGCCAGCAACAGCGTCGAGCCGGCAATCGGGGACGCCGCAGGCGCAACGCATAGCGATTCCAGCGTCTCGTTGGTCCTGAGGTCGCTGAGCCAGTCGGGAATGGTCACTTCGCGCGCTGGCCCACCCGGCAGGGCATCGGTGAGCGTGAAGTCGGCCACCCGCGTCAAATGCTCGAAGCCCACGCGCACCGCCACGGCAACGCCGTCGCGATAGATCGTATCAACGCTTTCGGCGTCGCGGGCATATTGGCGCGGCAGCACATCGCCCTTGGAATTGCGGATCGGCTCCACGCGCGTGCCGATAAAGCCGAACAGGCGCCCGGCATCGTCATAAGCCAGCCGCCCGCTGACGAAATTTCCGCGATCGCTGACAAACAGGGCCTGCTGGTCTGGTCCGGCCATGGTGAGGCTCGATAGCCCGCCAAAGGTGTCGTCCTGGCTGACCAGCGCGATGCCGCCGCGAAAGATCAGGCTGCCGGCCGGCTGATCGACCTGGCTATCCCCGAACTGGGTGACCAGGCTCGCGCTCACCGTCACCTCGACAGCACCGGCGGGAAGGCTCCCCGCCAATGCCGCTGCGACGATGGCCGCCCGGCCCCAGCTCATCCCCGGCCCCGCCGCCGCGACTGAACCGGCATTTCCTCGTCGAACAGCGCCGCCAGCTCGTCTGTGAGCGCGCCGGCCAGTTCCTCGGCATCGAGCAAGGTCACTGCCCGCTTGTAGTAGCGCGTCACATCATGACCGATGCCGACCGCCACCAGCTGGATGGGCGAACGCGTTTCGATATCCTCGATTACCTGCCGCAGATGGGCCTCGAGATAATTGCCGGCATTGACCGATTGCGTGCTGTCATCCACCGGCGCGCCATCGGAAATCACCATCAGGATGCGGCGGGCCTCCGGGCGGGCCATCAACCGCTTGCGCGCCCATTCGAGCGCCTCGCCGTCGATATTCTCCTTGAGCAGGCCCTCGCGCATCATCAGGCCAAGATTGCGCCGCGCATGGCGCCATGGCTCGTCGGCGGCCTTGTAGATGATGTGGCGGACATCGTTGACGCGGCCCGGATTGGGCGGGCGGCCAGCCTCGAGCCAGGCTTCGCGCGACTTGCCGCCCTTCCAGGCGCGGGTGGTAAAGCCCAGGATCTCGACCTTGACGCCGCAGCGCTCCAGCGTCCGCGCAAGAATATCGCCGCAGATCGCCGCAATGGTGATCGGCCGGCCGCGCATCGAGCCCGAATTGTCGATCAGCAGCGTCACGATCGTGTCGCGGAAATCGGTGTCGTTCTCGACCTTGAAGCTCAGCGCCTGCATCGGATCGGTCACCACGCGGGTGAGCCGCGCCGTATCGAGCAGGCCTTCCTCAAGGTCGAACTGCCAGCTGCGATTCTGCTTGGCCATCAGCCGCCGCTGCAGCTTGTTGGCCAGCCGCGCCACCGCACCGGCCAGGTTCTCGAGCTGCTTGTCCAGCAGGCTCCGCAACTGGTCCAGCTCGTCGGGCGGGCAGAGGTCGGCCGCCTTGACGATCTCGTCGAACTTTGACGTGAACACCTTGTACTGGAACTGGTTGGTCAGCCGCTCGCCGCCATCCTTGGCCGGCGGGGGCATGGGCGCGTCTTCGCCCGCTTCAGCGGCCGCGTCCTCGTCGGTATCGGCCATGTCCGATTCCATGCCGTCGACATCGCCGGTCTCTTCCGACTCGCCGGCCTGCTCGTCCTGCTCGCTGTCCTGGCTGTCGTTCTCGCCTTCGCCCTGCTCGGGCGACTTGTCCGAGCTGTCGCCGCCTTCGGGCTCCTGCTCGTCACCCTCTTCCTCGTCCGAGGAATCGGCGTCGTCCAGCTCGCTTTCGGGCACGAGGTTGAGGTCGCGCAGCAGCATCTTGGCCGCCTTGGAAAACTCTTCCTGGTTTTCGTAGCGCTCCAGCAGGCTATCGAGCGACTTGCCGCCCTTGTCCTCGATTTCCTTGCGCCACAGATCCACCAGCGCATGGCCCGAAGGCGGCACGGCGACGCCGGCCAGCTTCTCGCGCAGCAACAGGCCCAGGGCCTCCGCTATCGGCGCGTCGCCCTTGTTGTCGACCTCGGCGAAATTGGCACGGAACAGCCGGTCTTCCAGCATCTCGCCGATATTGCCCACCATGCCGGGCATGCGCACGCAGCCCAAAGCCTCGACCCGGGCCTGCTCCAGCGCATCGAACGCGGCCCGGGCCACCGGGTCCATTGGCGAGCGCTTGCGATGGGTCTCGGGATCGTGGCTGGCCAGCCGCATGGCCATGGCATCGCCCTGCCCGCGGGCAATGGCGATATCGCGCCGCGTCGGCAGCCGCGGCAGGTTGGCTAGCCGCGCCTTGTCCGAGGTCAGCAATGGCCGATCGGAGGTGAAGGTCACTTCCAGATCCGGCCTGGCGCCAATCGCGCGCACCGTCGCCCCCATGGCGGATTTGAACACCTGGGTCTGGTCGGGCTTGTTGGCTTTGCTGCGCGGTGGAGTGGCCATGTCAAAAATCCATGGTGCGGACGCGACGCGCACCCCTTTTCACCGCGTCATTCCCGCGAAGGCGGGAATCTCTGTTTGCCAGGCGATCCAAAACGGAGATTCCCGCCTTCGCGGGAATGACCCTGTGAATGCTGCTAAGCCGTTACGGCCAGATTGGCGGACGACTCGGGCAGATCTTCGCCAAACACGCGCTGGTAGAACTCGGCCACGACAGGGCGTTCCAGTTCGTCGCATTTGTTGAGGAAGGTCAGCCGGAAGGCAAAGCCGATATCGCCGCCGAAAATCTGGGTATTCTCGGCCCAGGTGATCACGGTACGCGGGCTCATCACGGTCGAAAGGTCGCCATTGATGAAGGCCGAGCGCGTGAGATCGGCCAGCCGCACCATGTTGGAGATGATCTTCTTGCCCTTCTCGGTCTCGGCATAGGCCTTGTTCTTGGCCAGCACGATGCCGACTTCCTTGTCATGCGGCAGGTAGTTCAGCGTCGTCACCAGGCTCCAGCGGTCCATCTGGCCCTGGTTGATCTGCTGGGTGCCGTGATAGAGCCCCGACGTATCGCCCAGGCCGATCGTGTTGGTGGTCGAGAACAGCCGGAAGGCCGGGTGGGGCACGATGACGCGGTTCTGGTCGAGCAGCGTCAGCCGACCCGCCACTTCCAGCACGCGCTGGATCACGAACATCACGTCCGGGCGGCCGGCATCATATTCGTCGAACACCAGAGCGACATTGTTCTGCACCGCCCAGGGCAAAATACCGTCGCGGAATTCGGTGACCTGCTTGCCATCCTTGAGCACGATCGCGTCCTTGCCGACCAGATCGATACGCGACACATGGCTGTCCAGATTGACGCGCACCAGCGGCCAGTTGAGGCGCGCCGCCACCTGCTCGATATGGGTCGATTTACCCGTGCCGTGATAGCCCTGCACCATGACGCGACGGTTGAAGGCAAAGCCCGCCAGGATCGCCAGCGTGGTGTTGCGATCGAACAGATAGTCGGGATCAACAGGGGGAACGTGGCTATTGGCTTCCTTGTAGCCCATCACCTTCATGTCCGTGTCGATGCCGAACAGCTCCCGTGCCGAATATTCGGTGTCGGGCAGATTGGTGTACTCAGTCATGGCAGTGCTCTTGGCGGAAAAAATTCGAGGCGGGAGGGCATTAGAAGTCGCGGGCTCTATAGCAGCATTGTGACACCGGCGGTAGGCACTTGGACGAGAAGCTGGCTTGCCTACTTCGCCACGAAACCCGTCTTCTTGAGATGGCTATACGCCGCGATGATGGTGCGCAGGCGCTCTTCGCTGGCCTTGTCGCCGCCATTGGCGTCGGGATGGTGGATCTTGACCAGGGTCTTGTAGGCCCGCTTGATCTCGTCCGATTTGGCCTGGCCGACAATGCCCAGCGTTTCGAGCGCCCGCCGATCCTGCTCGTGCAGCGGCTTGACCCGCTCGGCCGCCGGCTTCTGCGATTGGCGGTGGCGGAAGCGGGCAAAGACGCCGAACGGATCGCCGAACCGGTCGCCGGGACGAAGGCCGGCCGTCGCCTGGCGGGAGGTGCGCGTGCCGGGATTGCCGGTGGCAAAGCTCGAGCGACTCTCGGCCTTGGGCGGCGCATGCAGCGCCTCCTCCAGTTCGTCCTTCTCCATGCCGGCGAAGAAATTGAACGCCGTATTGTAGTGGCGGACATGCTCAAGGCAGAAATGGTGATACTGGCCCTCGCTGCGATGGCCCTTGGGGGCGCGGTACTCGCCGGCCAGCGTGCACCCTTCCCAGTCGCAGGCGTGCTCGACCGGCGCCGGTTTTTCTTCCCGGCGAGGTTTGATGCGAATGGTGTCGAAGAGCTTGGATTGCAGTTTCATTGCGCCTAGTTACGTGCCTGAACCATAGAAAGCCCCGCCATGAGTGCCAAAGACACCATCCAAGCCAAGCTCGCCGCTAAATTCGCCCCCGCTTTCCTCGATGTGATCGATGAATCGAACAAGCATCATGGCCATGCCGGCTGGCGGGAGGGTGGTGAAACCCATTTTCGTGTCAGAATCGCGACCCGTCAATTTGACGGGATGAGCCGCGTGGCGCAACACCGCGCCGTCATGGACGTTCTGGACGCCGAACTCAAGGACCGAGTGCACGCTCTTGCCATCGAGGTGCTGCCGGTCGATGGGCCCTATGAATTGCCGGACCGCGTCTAGCCCCGCATCTCATCCAGAAACGCCGCCACCGCAGCGCCATCGACATTGCTCTCGATGAACGCCTTGCCGATGCCCCGCGTCAGGATGAAGGTCAGCGAGCCGCGCGAGACCTTCTTGTCCTGCGCGATGGCGGCCATCAGCGCGTCGGTCGAACCGAGCGTTCCGGGAATATCACCCAATTTGGTGGGCAGGCCCGATTTCTGCAAGTGGGCGACGATGCGGCCAGTATCCTGGCTGGAGGCCAGCCCCTGCCGCGCCGAAAAGCCATGCGCCAGCACCATGCCGATGGCAACGCCCTCGCCATGCAGCAGCCGGTCGGAATAGCCGGTATCCTTTTCCAGCGCATGCCCGAAGGTGTGGCCAAGATTGAGCAGGGCGCGGACGCCAAGTTCCTTCTCGTCCTCGATCACCACCCGCGCCTTGTGGGCACAGCAGCGGGCAATCGCCTCGCCCCGCGCCGGGCCACCGGCAAAGATTTCCGCCTGGTGCTCTTCGAGCCAGAAGAAGAACGCCTCGTCGTCGATCAGCCCGTATTTGACCACTTCGGCATAGCCGGCGGCGAACTGCCGCGGCGCCAGCGTATCAAGCGTCGACAGGTCCGCCAGCACCAGCTTGGGCTGGTGGAAGGCGCCGATCAGGTTCTTGCCATGGGGTGAATTGATGCCGGTCTTGCCGCCGACAGAGCTATCGACCTGCGCCAGAAGCGAGGTCGGCATCTGCACAAAATCCATGCCGCGCCGGGCAATCGAGGCGGCAAATCCCGCCAGGTCCCCAATCACCCCGCCGCCCAGCGCGATCACCAGGTCGCCGCGCTCCAGCCGGGCGGCGAGAATGCCCTCGACCGCTTGGCCGAGAAAGCTCCAGGACTTGGTGCTCTCCCCCGCCGGCAGCACGATCTCGGTATGGCCGAGCCCAGCCGCATCGAGCGAGGCCGCGAGCCGCGGCAACTGTGCCTTGGCCACTGCCTCGTCGGTGATGATGCCATAGCGCCTTCCGGGAAAGCGCTCGGCCAGAATGGCGCCGGCCTCGTCGAGCAGGTGCGGCCCGATCAGGATGTCATAGGCGCGATCGCCGAGGGCGACGTGAACCGTGTGGGCAATATCGGGCATATGGGGTCAGTCCTGACGCTTGAGAAAGCCGAGTACGGCATCGATCACGTGGCCCGCCACCACATCCTGCGGCACGTCGCGCGACATCACAGTGACATCGGCTTCCGCATAGATCGGATAGCGATCCTCGATCAGCTTTTCGAGTGTGGCGCGGGGATTGGCGGTCTTGAGCAGGGGACGATTGCTGCGCCGGGACACCCGCTCGAACAGGATATCCACCTCGGCCTTGAGCCAGACCGAGACTGCCTCGGCCTTGACCAGCGCACGCGTCTCCGCATTGACGAAGGCCCCCCCGCCGGTGGCCAGCACCACGCCTGGCTCCTTGAGCACGCGGGCAATGACGCGGGTCTCCCCCGCGCGGAATTCGGCCTCGCCCCGCTGCTCGAAAATCTCGGGAATGCTCATCTGCGCCGCCTTCTCGATTTCCTCGTCGCTGTCGAGAAAATGGCGGTTGAGCCGGGTGGCGAGGCGACGGCCGACCGTGGTCTTGCCGGCGCCCATCATCCCGACCAGCACCAGCGGCCGGCCGGCGAGCCGCTCGGCAAGTTGTTCGGCGCGGGCCTGCCGCAATGCCGCGTCCGGTCGGTTCAAAAGACGTTCCCCAAGCGTTTTCAGGCGAAGTGGATACCGGTTCGCCGCCCGGAAAACGCGACAAAACAATATTGCCGCTATCAAGCCGTCCGCACCCCGGCTGTCAAGAACTTGCGGACAAGGGCCCGACACCGCACTATGCCTACGGAAACGAAACCTTTTGCAGGCAAATTGCAGGAAATCTGCAAGCAAACCGCCCGCAGGACTGCTGTATGCCCACTCTGATCCGCCTCATCATCACGCTGCTGTTTCTGGCCGGCCTCGTCTATGCCGGCATGTTTGCGCTGGTCGCCTTCGTCGAGCCGACGCCCAAGGAAGTGACCATCCGCATCCCGCAGCGCGACCTGCTGTCCGGCGGCCAGCCGGCTTTGCCCGGCACCCAGGCGCCGGCCGAACAGCCGGCCGCCGACGCTCCGGCGTCCGAGCCGACCACCCCGCCGGAGCCGTTGACAGATTGAGCGGGACACACCTGATCGGCGCCTTCCTCGAAATGATGAGCGCCGAACGCGGCGCCGCCAAGAACACCATCGAGGCCTATCGCCGTGACCTGGCCGATTATGCCGGCTTCGTCGCCGGCCGGCAGTCGAGCCTGCTCACCGTGGACCGTGACATCGTCAATGCCTGGCTCGACCGGCTCAAGCAGGATGGTCTTTCGGCCTCGTCCTCCGCCCGTCGCCTCTCGGCCATCCGCCAGTTCCACAAATTTCTCTGCGCCGACGGCGTGCGGGGCGATGATCCCACCCGCATCGTCGCCAGCCCCAAAAGCCGCCGGGCCCTGCCCAAGGTATTGTCGATATCAGAGGTCGACCGCCTGCTCACAACGGCCGAGGCCGAGGCCAATACCCCGGCCTCGCCGCAGAAGCAGGCCGCTGCCCTGCGCCTCTATGTGCTGCTCGAACTGCTTTATGCCACCGGCCTCCGCGTCAGCGAGCTGGTGAGCCTGCGCCGCTCCGCCGTCATGCGCGATGCCAGTTTCCTCACCGTCGTGGGCAAGGGCAGCAAGGAGCGCGTCGTGCCGGTCAATGACCGCGCACGCGACGCCATCAAGGCCTATCTGCAGACGCTGGAGCCGGGCCTGTTCCTGTTCCCCGCCACCGGGTCGGAAGGTTACCTCAGCCGCCAGGTCTTCGCCCGCGACCTCAAATCCCTGGCGGCACGCGCCGGCATCAGCTCGGCGCGGGTCGCGCCGCACGTCCTGCGCCACGCCTTTGCCAGCCACCTGCTGGCCGGCGGCGCCGACCTGCGCGTGGTCCAGATGCTG
This sequence comes from Devosia sp., assembly GCF_014860165.1. Lineage (GTDB taxonomy): Bacteria > Pseudomonadota > Alphaproteobacteria > Rhizobiales > Devosiaceae > Devosia. The sequence continues at coordinate 2,975 of NZ_JACZKG010000001.1, read as the reverse complement.
CTCGGCCATGCCGATATCTCGACCACCCAGATCTATACCCACGTGCTGGACGAGAAGTTGCGGACCCTGGTCGAAACGCATCACCCGCTGGCTGGTGGGTAGAAAGATCACGATGTCATTCCGGCGAAGGCCGGAATCCATCCTGGGATGATTTGGAAAGACCTCAGGATGGGCCCAGGCCTTCGCCGGGGTGACACCGAGATTGTTCAGACTCTGGAAGGGAAGGGCGAAGAGCCTTGACTTGCCATTGCGCCATCGCCACTTTCCGGCCACTTTAGGGCGCAAGAGCAGCGACCCTTATCCTGGGTCCAAGTCAACGACCCTTAACGGGCAGGTCAATGCAGTCTTATCTCGATTTCGAAAAGCCGGTTGCCGATCTCGAGGGCAAGATTGCCGAGCTCAAGGCAATGGCCGCGACAGACCAGGCCGTCAGCATTGACGAAGAGGTCAACCGGCTCAGTGCCCGCGCCGATGAGGCGCTGGTGGAAATCTACCGCCGCCTGACCCCCTGGCAGAAGACGCAGGTGGCGCGCCATCCACAGCGCCCGCATTTCTCCGACTATGTCGGCAAGCTCATTACCGAATGGACGCCGCTGGCCGGCGACCGCAAATATCGCGAGGACGCGGCCCTGCAGGCCGGCTTCGGTCGCTTCAACGGCCAGTCCGTTGCCATTCTCGGCCAGGAAAAGGGCAGCTCCACCGAAACCCGCCTCAAGCATAATTTCGGCATGGCCAGCCCCGAAGGCTATCGCAAGGCCGTCCGCATCATGGAAATGGCCGATCGCTTCAACATTCCCCTGATCTCCTTCGTCGATACCGCCGGCGCCTATCCCGGCATCGGCGCCGAGGAGCGCGGCCAGGCCGAGGCCATTGCCCGCTCCACCGAGAAATGCCTTGAGCTGGGTGTGCCCAACATCGCCATCGTTATTGGCGAAGGCGGCTCCGGCGGCGCCATCGCCATCGCCGTGGCCAACCGCGTCCTGATGCTCGAAAACGCCATCTACTCCGTGATCTCCCCCGAAGCCGGCGCCTCGATCCTGTTCCGCGACGCCGCCAAGGCGCAGGACATGGCGACGGCCCAGAAGATCACCGCGCAGGACCTGCTCGGTTTCGGCGTCATCGACGGCATCATCCCCGAGCCCGCTGGCGGCGCCCATCGCCATCACGAAACCATCATGGATTCGACCCGCGCAGCGATTTCGGGCTTCCTCGGTGACTTCGCCGGCCGAGGCCGGCTCGAAACCCGCGAACACCGCCGCGAGAAGTTCCTGGCCATCGGCACGACGCTTTAGCGCACTGCCGCCCGCCCGCTCGTAACACCCCTCCATGATCGTCATCACCCGGTTTGTCCGGGTGATCCATCTTTCAGCGCAAGCGGACCCTTGGATTGCCGGGACGAGCCCGGCAATGACGGCAGAACCAAGCGACGGGTACTCACCACACGCTTGCGTGATATTCCCCCGCTTCACGGCAAATTTGCCGCGTGCTAACGCTTCGTTCACCAGCAAAACTCATGCTGCGGTAACCAACGGCCCCTATGGGTCACCGCTCCATTCGTCCACCGGGCCGCCGACCTTGACCGCTCTTCTTCTTCGCAAGTTTTCCTCGGCGCTGATCCTGCTCTGGGTGGCCTTCGGGCTCGTTGCCTGTGGCGGCTTCCTGCCCAAATCGAACGACAACCGGCACAACCAGCCCCTGTCGAGCCTGACCCAGGCGGGCCTGCGCAACATGGGCTCGTCGCCCGGCGAAGCCATGGTCATCCGCATCTTCAAGGAGGAAAAGACCCTCGAAGTGTGGAAGCGTACCAGCGCCGGCCAGTTCAAGATGTTCAAGACCTACGAGATCTGCGCCTTTTCCGGCGATCTCGGCCCCAAGATCAGGGAAGGCGACCGGCAGAGTCCCGAGGGCTTCTATACGATCACGCCCGGCCTGATGAACCCGCGCTCCAACTATTACCTCGCCTTCAATACCGGCTTTCCCAACAAGTTCGATCGCGTCTGGGGCCGCACCGGTTCTGACCTGATGGTGCATGGCGATTGCTCCTCGCGCGGCTGCTACGCCATGACCGACGAGGGCATTGCCGAGATCTATGCCCTGGCCCGCGAGACCTTCAAGGGCGGCAACCAGAGCTTCCAGCTGCAGATTTTCCCCTTCAAGATGACCGCCGCCAAGCTGGCCCAGAAGGCGTCGAGCCCCCATATCGGCTTCTGGAAGGACATCAAAGAGGGCTACGACCTGTTCGAGCTGACCAAGGCGCCACCGGTCTGGGACGTGTGCGAGCGCCAGTACATCTTCAACGCCATCGGCGGCGGCGCACTCAATCCCATGGGTCCCTGCCCCGCCGTGACGCAGATCGCGGGCCTCGCCGAAAAACTCCAGGCCGAAGAGGCCGCCTTTGCCAGTGCCGTCGAGAGCGAAGCCCAGCGTGCCGCCCGCATTGCGGCCGAAGAGGCCGCCCTCAAGGAGCGCAGCGCCGCCATTTCCGGCTTTGTCGGGGGCCTGGGCAGCATCTTTGGCGGCGGCAAGGATGCCGATATCGTGCCAGTCATCTCGGGCAAGCCGGCCCCCAGGCCTCTGCCGCCGTTGCAGCGCTAGGCGACCGCCACCATATCTGGGCCGCATTCTGCGCCGATCTGAACGCGGCAGCGCCAGCCACGGAGACTTTGCCTTGGAAGAGACGGGATCGGTCGATGTCCAGGGTGAGCGACGGCCCCCGCCGGAAACGGTGCGCCGCCGCATGCCGCTGGCCAATGTGCTGAGCTTCGTGGTTGGTCTGGTCGGCATCGCCGCGATCGCCACCAGCGCCTGGATCTATAGCGATACCCAGCGCGAGATCGTGCGGCTCTCGACCGACATTGCCCAGTTGCGCGTCAGCATGGAACTGTTCGGCCGCCAACAGGGCACGCCATCGGGCACCGACACCTCCACCCTCACCGACCTGGCCAATCGCCTCGCCATTCTCGAGGAAAGCTGGC